>JAXIOV010000157.1:0-16113 GCA_045403245.1 Pyrinomonadaceae bacterium
CGCCACGGGCGACGGTCCGTTATCAGTAGCCCTGGGTGATTTGAACGGAGATGGCAAGCTTGATCTGGCGGTCGCGAACTTCAATTTTAGCAACGTGTCGGTGCTGCTCAATACCGCCGCTCCGGGTGGTGCGACGTCCAGCTTTTCCGGTATTCAGGACTTCGCGACGGGCGACGGCGCGGCGTTTGTCACGATGGGCGATCTGAACGGGGACGGCAGGGTCGATCTCGCCGTCGCGAACTTTGTTTTCGACACCGTGACGGTCCTACTCAACACCACCGCGCCCGGCGGCGCCACGGCCAGCTTTGCCGCCAACCAGGAGTTCGCCACGGGCACAGGCCCGATATCCGTCACGGTGGGCGATGTGAACGGCGACGGCAAGTTGGACTTGGCAGTCGCGAACTTTAATTCCGACAATGTCTCGGTATTGCTCAACACCACCGCCCCGGGCGCCGCCGCGCCCAACTTTGCCGCCAAACAAGACTTCGCAACTGGCGATGCCCCGTTATACGTCACGGTGGGCGATGTGAACGGAGATGGCAAGCTTGATCTGGCAGTCGCGAACCTTAATGTCAGCACCGTGTCGGTGCTGCTCAACACTACGAATCTGGGTGCTGCAACGCCTGGCTTTGCGGTCAAACAGGACATCGACACGGGCGCCAACCCGCGATCTGTTTCGGTGGGCGATCTGAACGGGGATGGCAAGTTGGATCTGGCCGTCGCAAACATTGGTTCCAGCACCGTGTCGGTGCTGCTCAACACCACGAACCCCGGCGCGGCCACGTCCAGTTTTGCCGTCAAACACGACTTCAACACGGGCATCGCGCCGGTATCCGTCACGCTGGGCGATCTGAACAGGGATGGCAAGCCCGATCTCGCCGTGGCGAACATTAATTCAAACAACGTGTCGGTGCTTCTCAACACCACCGCGCCGGGCGCGGCCACGCCCAGCTTTGCTGCCAAACAGGACTTCGCGACTGGCGACGGCCCGCTATTCCTGACGGTGGGCGATCTGAACGGGGATGGCAAGCTTGATCTTGCAAGCGCAAACTTAATTGCAACCGTGTCGGTCCTATTCAACACTACTGCCCCTGGATCTGCCACGCTGAGCTTTGCGGCTAAACAGGATTTCGCTACAGGCGATGGCCCGCGATCAGTCTCGATCGGTGATCTAAATCTGGATGGGAAACTCGATTTGGCAGTCGTCAACTTTAATTCCCACACTGTGGCGGTGCTGCTCAACACCACTGACCCGGGCGCTGCCGCTCCCAGCTTTTCCACTCTCCACGCCTTTTCCACCGGCGTCCGACCTATATCCGTCTCCGAGGGCGATTTGAACGGTGATGGGAAGCTTGATCTAGCTCTCGTGAGTCTGATCCCCAACAGCATGTCGGTGTTGCTCAACACTACTGCGCCCGGTGCAGCCACGCCCAGCTTCTCAGCCAAACAAGACTTCGACACGAACTTCAACCCGACTTCCATCACCGTTGGTGATCTAAATGGCGATGGGAGGCTCGACCTGGCCGTCTCGAACTCTAATTCCGACAACGTCTCGGTGTTTCTAAACACCACTACCCCAGGCGCAGGCACCACGAGCTTTTCAACCAGACAGGACTTTCCAACCAGCGACAGTCCGGTATCCATTGCGAAGGGCGATCTGAACGGAGATGGCAAGCCCGATCTGGCTGTGGCAAACGTTGATTCTGACACCGTGTCGGTGTTGCTCAACGCTCCAACAATCCTGACGACAGCTGGTGTGTCGGTGCAGCAAGGGTCGGCGTCGATCAATTCACAGATTGCCACGGTCACGAATTACGGTGGCAACGGCGGCCTTAGCATCACAGTTACTTCCGCAAATCCGGCAAATGGTGTGACGATTTCAAACATCATCAACTCGGACGGCAATGTCACGGCTGACATCGTTGCGAGTTGCGGAGCAGCAACTGCCCCCTTTAGTTTGCAAGCGAGCGATGGAAGTTCGACCGTGACCGATACTCTGAATGTCACCGTGACGGCCAACACCGCGCCGACGCTGACTTACGAAAATCAAACTGTCGCTCTAAATAAGCTACTCACCATCAATCCAGCAACCGGGCCGTCAGATAATGGAAGAGTGTCCTCCGTCGTCACGCAATCAAGCGGGACGTTCACAGGCAGCATCAGCGTTCTTGGTGCGAGCGGCGTGGTTTCCATCAATGATGCTGCTCCGGCTGGCACGCACACCATCACTATCCGCGCAACAGACAACTGCGGCGCCACTACCGATACAAGTTTCACGCTGACAGTCGCCAATGCCGACCAGACGATCACGTTTGGCGCATTGGCAAACAAGTCGTTCGGCGACCCGGATTTCTCGGTGAGCGCAACGGCGACTTCAAGTTTACCTGTCAGCTTTGCCGCCAGCGGTCAATGCACAGTGAGCGGCAATACAGTGCACATCACCAGCGCCGGCTCGTGCACGATCACCGCTTCGCAAGCAGGTGACGACAACTTCGACCCGGCCCCCGATGTGGCGCAGAGCTTCACGATCGCAAGTAGCACCCTGATCACGTTAAGCCAATCGAACTACAACGTGAACGAAAATACGGGATTCGTCACGATCACGGTCAATCGCACCGGTGACCTTTCGGTTCCCGTCAGCGTCGACTATGCGACCGACGACACGGGCTCGTCTGACGTGTGCAGCACACTCAATACTGGGCTGGCATCGTCACGCTGCGATCTTGGTTTAACCTTGGGCACGTTGAGGTTTGCACCCACAGATACGCAGAAGACTTTCATCATCCCGATTACCCAGGACTCTTATACCGAAGGGCCTGAGTTGTTCACCGTTAATCTGTCTAAGCTCAGTGGCACCGGCGCAAATTTCGGTGCCCAATTAAGCGCCACGGTGACTATCACTGATGGAACGACTCCGTTGCCGCCCAACGCCAACGACGACACGGATGCCTTCGTGCGTCAGCAGTATCGTGATTTCCTGAATCGTGATGCCGACCCCGAGGGCCTCGCGTTCTGGTCTGGCGAGATCAATAACTGCACGCCCAAGCCGGAATGCACCGATCTGAAACGCATCAACGCTTCGGCGGCCTTCTTCCTTTCCATCGAGTTCCAGACTACGGGGATTCTGGTGCGCAACTTCTACGTGGCGGCTTTGAATCGGCCGGCCACCAACAACATGCCGGCGTTTGAAGAGTTCGAGCGCGACACGCAAGCGCTGCAGAGCGGGGTGATCGTCGGACAGGGCGATTGGGAGCAGATCTTGAACAACAATCGCAATGCGTTCATGAGAGATTTTGTGACGCGCGCGGAGTTTGTTGGACTCTATCCGACGACCGACAGTCCGACGCAGTATGTCAATCAGCTATATCTGCAGGCCGGCATCACGCCGACGTCAAGCGAGCGTGGTGACGCGATCGCGGAGTTCGGCAGCGCAATGACAGCGGCCGATGCCGCAGCGCGTGGCCGAGCGCTGCTTGATGTCACACAGAACGCTGTCTTCCAACAGCGGGAAATGAATCGCAGCTTTGTGCAGATGCAATATTTCGGCTACTTGAGAAGAAATCCAAACGACGCGCCTGACGGCAACTTTGCGGGCTTCGATTTCTGGGTAGACAAGTTGAATTCCGCTGGCGGCAACTTCATTACTTCGGAAATGGTAAAGTCGTTCCTTGTATCGACCGAATACCGCGGTCGCTTTGGACCGTGATCGGGAATCCGCCCATTTTGGGTGGGCGCATGAAGAAAGTCACCCAGAGCGGAAACTAAGATATTTGGTGCCCCCGCAGGGATTCGAACCCCGAACCAACAGATTATGAGTCTGCTGCTCTAACCGTTGAGCTACAGGGGCACAAGTAGGACAGACTTTCCAGTCTGTCATGACAGGCCAGACCACCCCAGCGGGGCTGCCCCGCTGGGGACCCCGGAGAATGCCTGTCCTACGTTCAGGAATTGCCCGGTGATATTAACGGAAAATTCGGTTGGTATCCAAAAAGCAGGTCGAGACTATGAAGTGGGAGCGAAGCCCACGCGCCAAATGCGACTAGAGCCACCCGCTAATGTGAGTAGAGGCACGCGCCGATGCGGAGCAAAGCCCGCCGGATAATGTCAGAAGAGCCACGCGCTGGTGCAAGCAGACATGACGAGCTACCGCAAGCCGAACGCACGCGCTACCGAGGGTCGTACTGCCTTCATGCCACTCGAAAAGCGCGTCAAGCCGCCGCACTCCAAAGGCGTCCGCGCTTCTCGCAAACAAAAGCCTCGGCAGGCCGGTCAACCCGCCGAGGCAAAATAAAGGAGCATTCTTCTTTGCGGAACCGTGACACGTCCAGAGGAAGCGTTTACCGGACATGCCAGGTGTTGCTGGCGGGAATACTCACTGCCGAGCGCGATCTCGTCTCCGTAGTCGACCCGCTGCGTATACTCCCCTGAACAAGTACCAGGCAACGGCTCAGAAATTCGAACCACTCGTAAATGAATACCTGATGCGATTAGACGGTCGACGTGCTAACTCGGAGTTACCGCCAGATTAAATCTTGCTTAAGACACTGAGTTTCACCAGGGCTTAGCCAGCGGTGCTAATGAGGAATTGGAAACGAAACCTTCCAGTACCTTGTCAGCTGATTCATGTCTAAACTCGGTTTTGATGCGGTATGATAAAAGCGCGCTCAACTTTCGCGCCAAATACGTATGCCGCATGCCGCGCTAAATGATCTTCCCATCGTCCCTCTGGGAGCGGGCGACCTAATCGATCGCGCGGTGAGACTCTATCGCCGCCACCTCCTGGTACTGATGCGTATAGCCGCGCCGCCGGTCTTCATTTCGGCAGTGGGTTCGGTCTTGACGACTATCGCATCGCGGAGTGTTTTTGATACCAGCAGCAATCTCGAACTGGCACTCTACATTTGTCTGGGCATCTTCGGTTTTGGGGTGATCGTCACCGGCCACATTCTTAGCTTTATGGTGATGGGCGGCGCATCGCGCAATCTGGTCATGCACCTCCTTTGGAACGAACCTGTGCTCGCCCGAACCACCTATGCCGCCGTACGCTCGAGATTCTGGTCGTTGCTGGGCGCGTCGTTCGTTATATTGGTCTGGCTGTCCATCTCACTGTCTCTCGCATTTTCTGGTTGGTACTTTGTCATTATCTTCGTTGGCCTGGGTGCGGTACTTCTCGGACAGGCGGCACCCCTTTGGTTTGCAGTGCTGGCTGGGGCACTCGGCGCGATAGCCGCCACGGCCGTCGCTCTTGGTTTGTTTTTCTTCCTGGCGGGAAAAGTTGCCTACGCGCTTCAGGTACTGATGGTGGAGGGGAAACGGGTTTTCGAGTCAGTCGGCCGGAGCTTCACGCTGGCGCGGGGTAATGTTCGGCGGCTGATGGCGATGGTTATATTCATTATTTTCGTTACCTATTCCGCCTTGATGGTTTTGGTAGCCCCGCTCGGCTGGTATGGATATTTGAATGGAATCGATCCACTACCCTGGAATGCAACGCAGTGGCCAATGTGGTACGCGATGGCCTACAGCGTCCTCGAGCCTTTGAGCAAAATCATCCTGGCGCCTGTTTGGATGCTCGGCCTTTCGCTGATGTATGTTGATGAGAGGGTCAGGCATGAGGGCTATGATATCGAACTGATGGCCTCGCAGAGACTCGAGGCCATGCCGTCGATTGATTTCAAGTCGCCAATGGCGCCCGCAATATCAAAAGCAGGTGCGCCACCGTCTATGCCGCCTCCTCCGCTGAGGTCGGGAAGTGTGCTTGGTCTGGGTTGAGGAATCGCAGCAGTGAGCCAAACGTCACCAATGGTTCAGCGCAGTTTGTCTTCCGGAATCGCAAGTCATCGCTTCTGTTTTTCCCGCGTCTTGCTCACCTTTGGTCTCTTGCTTCTGGCTGGCCAATCAGTTCAAGCCATTACCCTGGCCGAATACCATAAGAAACTTCAGGAGGCCGTCAGCGCCCTCGATACACTGGCCCAGGCCGATGAAACTGAAAGCGAGTCTGACTACCAAACTCGCCACAATCAAACGATCGACTTCGTGCGAGGTCGTTTGCCCAAAAAAGAGAGTGTTGACTGGAACGGATCCAGTTTGGAAGTCAATTACACCTGGTTACATTATGAGTTGGACACACTCTCGTCCACACCGGACGGGAAGCGCGCTGCCACGTTACGAAGGATCACGGAACGTCTTCAGGCAATCGAGCAGAGAGTTGCGGAAGTTGAAAGCGCGCAGCGCGTGAGCGACAACAAGGCAGAACACTCCCGAAAACTGGCTGAGATCCTGGCTCGAGCCGAATACGCCCGAAAAGTGAAGACGGAGTCTGCGTTGACGCGCATGGTTAAACGACTGCTGGAGTGGATTAAGGATCTGTTTCCCAAACCCAAGCAGTTGACGCCAGGCACGGCTGGAATTTTCAGCAAGATTGCGCAAGTCTTCGTGATTGCGCTCGCCCTGTTCGTCATCGCATATGCAGCAAAAATTTTTCTGCCACGTGTTTTCAGTTCGCGGAAAGCAAAAAAGAAGGCGAAACCCACCGCCCGAATTGTCCTGGGTGAAAAACTGGAGCCCGATCAATCTGCAGTAGATCTCCTGGCTGACGCAGAGCGTTTGGCGAGACAGGGCGAACTGCGCGCCGCCATCCGCAAAGCCTACATCGCCCTGCTGGTGGAACTGGGTGACCGAAAGTTAATCAGCCTGGCGCAACACAAAACAAATCGCGACTACCTGCGCTCGGTTCGCGACCTTGAGCCCTTGTACGGAAACGTCCGCACGCTGACAGAGAGCTTTGAACAACACTGGTACGGGCTTACCAACGCCACCGAAACTGACTGGCGCGCCTTTCGCGCCGCTTACGAGCAGACGCTATCGCGGTAAGCGTTCATGAATGTCGAAGAGTGAGTACTGAGCACCCAGCACTCAGCACTCAGAACTTAGTAGCACCTTAAAACGATGCGGCAACGTCTTGGAATCATCGTGGCGATCCTGGTAGCTGTCGGAGTCTTGATAGCGATCAACTCCTGGTCGTTCGTTCAGGAGGAAGAGCGTTCGGATTCGGAACTTGCTCCAAATCGTTCCACCTACAACGCCCGCGCCACCGGCACTCGCGCATTTTACGATCTCCTAAGTGAGTCGGGTTACAAGGTGATGCGCTGGCGCGAGCCGCCGGATCAGTTGCTTGGCGATCGCGGCGGAAGGGTGGGAACTTTCGTGTTGATTGGCGTGCCTCGGGTCCCCTTTGAAGAGGAAGAGGCCGAAACCTTGTTGCACTGGGTCGCGCGGGGCGGACGGCTGGTGATCATCGACCGCGGGCCGGAAGACTATCTATTGCCTCGTTCAGGCGATTGGAGTGTCACTACTGATTATCTTGCCTTTTCGGATCTTGGCATCGATCCGTGGAGTTCGGAACAAATGACGAAGGGGATGGATCCAATTCGTCCATCGCAACCAACCTCACTTACCGGGAACGTTGAGTCGGTGATGCCATCGCGTTACTTTTCGTCAATCAGGTTTTCCGCAGCCGAGCCTGACTCATCTGCCAGCCCTTCTCCAGTCAATCCAGGCGCTCGACGGAGCCCCAAGCCATCGCCACCGTCGCCTCAAGATCTCGAGGGCCTGGTTTCCGCGCTTTCGCCGGCGCCGGTAGTCCATTTGATTAAGGGCGCAACAGTCTTACTGGTCGACTATCCACATGGGCGCGGCCGGGTGATCTTGCTTAGCGATCCCTACATCGTTTCAAACGGAGGCATTGCACTGAAGGACAACCTTCAACTTGCGATTAATCTCGTCTCCGGTTCTGACGGACTGATCGCTTTTGACGAGTTTCACCAGGGTCGTGCCGAGGCCCAGAATGCTTTCGCCGGCTATTTTGCGGGCACCCCGGTGCTGGCAATTTTCGGACAGGTGATTTTGCTGGTGCTGCTGATCTTGTGGACGCGGGGGCGGCGATTTGCTCGCCCGGTGCCCCTGCCGGCCGTGGATCGCAGATCGAGTCTTGAGTTTGTAGCGTCGATGGCCGAATTGCAGGAACGAGCCAGGGCTTTCGATCTAGCCATTGAGAACATCTATTCGCGAACCAGAAGAGTGCTCGCGCGTTATGCCGGTCTCGATTACAACAGTTCGCGCTCACAGATCGCCGAACGCGTCGCGGCGCGTTCATCTCTGGACGCCCACCAGTTGTCCACCTTAATGCGACAGGCCGAAGAAGCGATAAACGGAGCGGCAATAAGCGAACGTCAATCCGTCCAACTGGTAAAGCGTCTGCGGGAAGTGGAACGCTCGCTGGGATTGCGCATGCGCTCGCGTGAAGTCAAACAGGCGGCGGAGAACATTTGACGGACGATTGCTCGACGCACTTCCAACCGTGAAAATGATCAGCCAGTCAACTGGAACCTTGTGTGGCGCTTTGCAAAGAACAGATTTCGAAGTACAAACTAGCAGGTTCAAAGCTCTGGGACTTCAAGCCACCAAATCAGAAGGCCAATAAAAAACGAAGATGAGCGAATATGTCTCCCAAACTGTAGATCACATCCGTCGCGAACTCGGCAAGGTGATTGTCGGCCAGGATGAACCGATCGAACAGATTCTCGTCGCCCTGTTGGCAGAAGGGCACGCCCTGATCGAAGGCGTTCCAGGCACTGCCAAAACTCTTACGGTGAAGACGCTGGCGCGTATCCTCAACGCCGACTTCGGACGCATACAATTCACACCCGACCTGATGCCTTCTGACATTACCGGCACCAACGTCTTTAACATTGCGACGTCTACTTTCAATTTGCGCCAGGGGCCAGTTTTTACGGACTTACTGCTGGCGGACGAGATCAATCGCACCCCGCCGAAGACGCAGGCTGCGTTGCTGGAAGCGATGGAAGAGCGTCAAGTCACAATTGACGGAGAAGGCCACAAGCTTTCGCCTATCTTTACAGTGCTGGCAACTGAAAACCCGATTGAGTATGAAGGGACTTATCCGTTGCCCGAGGCGCAACTCGATCGTTTCATGTTGAAGATCCTGCTCGACTACCCCGGCGAGGAACACGAGCGGCAGGTGGTGGCCAATTGGGATGCCGGTTTCAATGCGCGACGACTCGATGCAGTCAACATTCAACCACTCAGCGATGCGGATGCCGTCTCTCGTTGTCGCCGGGAGATAAGCACGGCGCGAATGGAACCCGGGGTCCAACATTATGCGGTCGACATTGTTCGTCGCACGCGCAATCATCCATTCGTTCACTATGGTGCCAGCCCGCGCGCATCCGTGGCGCTGCTCTTGTGCTCGAAATCACTGGCCGCAATTCGCGGCCGAGGATTTGCCACTCCTGACGATGTTCGGGACGTCGCCCGCCCGGTACTCCGGCATCGACTCACCCTGCGGGCAGAAGCGGAGCTGGATGGCGCCACTCCCGACGCTGTGATCACCGATATCCTCCGCAGTGCAGAGGTTCCCAGATAACAACCCGAACAAGAAAGGGCGGCTCATTGAGCCGCCCCCTTCTTAGGTCTAGTCTTTGAGAAAGACTAGAAACTGTACCGGAGCTGAATGCGCGCGGTACGATTTGTGCCCTCGTTTTCGCGAGGCTGATTGAAGTCAGTGTTGAAAACATCGCCGTTGCTCCAGAAATTATCAAACTGGAAGCTTGGGTGATTCAGCACGTTAAAGAGTTCAAACCGAACTTCGAAGCGATCGCCTTCCCATGGTGTAAATGGGATTTTGAAAGCCCGGCTCAAACTCGCATCCCAACGTTGCACGAACGGAGACCGCAACGTATTGCGTCCGGCCAATCCCGTCCGGGTAAAGTCGTCAACAAAGTAACGAGCTGCACTCAACGCGATCGGGTTGAAGTTTATGTCCACCCAACCGGTTGGAGATGCATCTGCGCCCGTCAGGCCGAAAAAGTCGTTTGAGAACGCGACTGAGTCTGGCGGAGCACTCGGGTTATTGAAAACCGGTCGATCGTTAAGAGCATTCAGGTCGCCATTAAGATCGGCGCCGCCGATAAACGGAGTTTCGACATTACCCGACTGAATGCGATAGATCGTGCCAAAGGTGAAGCCGCTAAGAAGCTTGCCCGTCCAGCCGTCTCTGAATCGGCTCGAGGAGTCCCAGAGGGCCACCAGCGAAAAGCGATGTGGTACGTCGTAGTTTGCCACTGAACGATCCACGCGCCGGTTGAACGGATCTGAACCAACGCTACTTCCGCCCGTTTGGGCAAACACTTCGCTGTTCGTGTTGTCGATAGCCTTTGAGAAGGTGTACGCGGCACGATACAGGAAACCCTGGCTGAAGCCTCGCTCGAAGCGGACCTGCATCGAATGGTAGTTGGAATCACCGCCATTGGTACGCACTGTAATGCTACCCCTGGCTGGATTGACCCTCACGCCGTTGATGCCGGGGTTTACCTGCTCATTAATAAACAGGTGTGTACCGCGAGAGCCGACGTAAGCAACGTCAAGGATGTTTCGTCCGGGCAATTCGCGTTGGATTCCGAAGTTCCAAACGTAAGTCATTGGATTGACCAGTTTGGGATCCACCGTGTTGACGGTTGCGCGCGGATTGATTGTCGGACTCGTCGGTAGCGACTGGGCGCCAAAGTTGGCCAAACCTCGACCGCTATTTGGAGCTGTGGTCGTGCCACCGAGTGAGTTCGGGAAAGTAGCTACGGTGTTGCTCAGGATGTTGTTGAAGAACACATCATAGTTAACCGCACCACCGCCACGAATGACCGTGCGGTTCTCGCCAAGCAAACTCTTCCAGAATCTCGGCGTGTACGCGAAACTGACTCGCGGGCCGAAGTTGTTGTTGTCTCTCTTTTCCTCAACCCGAGTCATCGGATCTGCAAACAGACCACCGAATGCCGGGAATGGAGCATTGTTGGAGACCACGCCGAAGTTTTCGTAACGAAGGCCGAGGTTCAACGTCAGGTTTTCCCTGACTCTCCAGTTATCGTTGATGAAGTAAGCCTGGTTGGTGACGTCTGAAACCTCAGCGCCATTACCAAACACCTTGCTGGCGTTGCCCGCCGGGCCGGAAAAGCCCTGCACGAAGTTTCCAAGCGCAGTGAATCCACCGCCTGAATTGTAAGTCAGGGTTCCGCGCGTATTGATCGGCACCAACTGCGTGCCGCGCTGCGCCAGGATGTCGGCGCCGATGCGGAAGGTGTGATTTCCCAGCGTATGGGTGATGGTGTCCTGGAACTGGTAGTTCCTGAAATTTCGCCCTTGCGGGAACACTGCGCTGAGTCCGACGACCGAAATGCTACCGGTGTTGATCGCGATCTGTGGTCCTCCACTAGAGAGGGCCGAATCGCGCGGAGCAAAAAGCACGTCAAAAGCGTTCCTGCCAAAGCGAAACTCGTTGGTCGTGTTTGCCGAGAAATTACGAACATAGCTCGCGTAGAAACTGTCCGCTATGCCCGGAACGTCCACCTCGAAGCCGGGGAACTGACTACCAGCAACACCGTCTGCCGGACCTCCCGGAAACTGGTTGTTGAAAACCTGATCGTTACGCAGGTAACGGAACGAGAGGCTGTCAACCGATGTTGGCGTCCAGTCGACGCGGGCAATGAGATCATAGGTGTTGACCGGTTGTGCACTGCTCCGCGACGCTGGACCGAATGGAATGGACGTCAACGGAGAGGCTCCTGACTCGATGCCGATGTTTCTGTCGGCGGTTGGGGCCAGGAACGTATTGACAATCGCCAAGTACTGGTCGAGTGCCGGGTTTACACCAGGAGCAACCAGCGCGCGCAACTGGGCGGCGCCTGCTGCGGTCGGAGTAATTGCTGTGCCTGACGCTCCACCCGCGCGGAATAGATCCGCCTGGAAGGTGCCGAAGAAGAAGAGCTTGTTCTTCTTGATTGGCCCACCGATTGATCCTCCCAGAGTGTTCTGATTGAACTTCGGAACGTCCGTCAGTCCTTCAATCGCTTTTTGGAAGGGTGTGAGCGAGGAGAAAAGAGAATTCTGATTGATATCGTAAAACGATCCGTGAAATTCGTTCGTGCCAGAACGCGTGATCACGTTGACCACGGCGCCGCCTGCACGTCCGTACTCGGCGGAGAAGTTGCTGCCGAGAATAGTCACTTCGGAGTAACCATCACGGACTGTCGGTTGATAGGATTGACCCGTAATCGAGTTGTCGTTGTTCTCGAGGCCGTCGATCAATTGGTTGTTAGCGCGCGGGCGCAAACCATTGACTGAAAACTCCGTGCCCTGGACGAATCCGCCGGCCAGACCGCCTGGATCGACGACGCCGGGAAGCGTAAACACGAGGTTGACGGGATTGAGACCAACTACGGGTAACTCGGTAATCTCGCGCTGATTGAGCGTATTGACGCGCGTTCCATCCGCGGTCTGTAGTTCAATCAGGTTCTCCGCGCTAACCGTTACTATTTCGTTCGGGTTTCCTACTTCAAGCGAAGCGGAAACATCAGCGGTTTGCGCGGCTGCGACTAAAACGCTGGTCCGGGTTGCGGTTTTGAAATTCGTTGCACTGATGTCGACTGTGTAACTGCCGGGATCGACAGCATCCAAACGGAAGCTTCCGTTATCCTGGCTCACCGTCGTGCGGACCACTCCTGTTTCAGCGTTTGTGATCTTGATCGTGGCGCCCTCGATTGCAGCACCATTCGGATCCAGGACTGTACCCACCACAAAGCCTTTGCTGGTTTGAGCCAGCGCGGTCATGCTCAGTACAAACAACAATACAATCGCACTGGCAGAAATTCTTAGACTTGCCATTCTGACCTCCATGAAAGTTGTTTCTTTTTTTTCGAAGCCCGAAAGCCTTGTCTGGGGGACTTTGGCATTAGGCAGTTTCTGTTCCACTCGGCGTTAGTGAGTCTTATTATTCAAGAGAACCAACGAAAGCCTTATGCACCAATACGAGTAACGATAGTTTCAATTTCGGAATTTGGATCGAATGCGGATTTTCGAATTGGCGCCAGGGATGTTTTTTCATTTTTTCGTGGAAACGATCTGGCAATTCGCCGTTACAACCATTAAGGTGTGAGCGCGCGCTAAGCAACAAGGCCTCGCGGCAGGGGTGTCGTCCTCGCGTCCATGCAGTGAAGTAGAAGCTTTTTTCAACGACCCGAAAACATGCGCTTCGTCTTCAGTAAACTCTTCTACCTGATGATCGCCGGCGGTTTCGTCATCCTGTCGCTTTCGTGGGGGCGGCCTTGGTGGCGCTGGGTGGCCCTGGCGTATGACCTGCTCTTGATCGCCGTCGCAATTTTAGATGCTCGACTCAGCAAGCTACCCAAAAGTGTAAGCATTACTCGTGAGTTTGGCGGGCGCTTCGCGGTAGGCGCCGAAACCGAAGTGCGCGTCCGGGTTCTGAATGCCGGTGCCCATCCAATCTCAGTCGCAGTAAAAGACGAGTACCCTCCGCAAATGAAATTGGCCGGCCTCCGCGGGGCAATCCTGAATGTGCCTGCACAGACGTCGGCGGCGTTGGTTTACGGTCTGACCCCGCCGAAACGTGGACGCTTTGAGTTTGGACAGGTCGCGGTGCGCTTTCTTTCGCGCTGGAAATTGGTGTGGGTTCAAACCCGGGCCGGGGAAGCCACCAGCGTAAAGGTCTATCCAAACATGAGACGCGCGCGCGAAGCGGAGTTGAAAGCACTCGGTGCCCGGTCAGTTGTCGCATCCCACCGAAAAACATCGTGGCGCGGTGAAGGGCGCGAATTTGAATCCATGAGGGACTACGTGCGTGGTGATGAGCTCCGGCATATCTCCTGGAGCGCGACCGCCAGGCGAGGGAAGTTGACTACGCGCCAATACCAGATTGAGCGCGACCAGACGATCCTGATCGTACTCGATGGCGGGCGCTTGATGACCGCGCGAATTGAGCAGGAAACGAAACTGGATTCCGCGGTCCATGCGGCACTGGCTTTGATGTCAGCCGCTGCCCGCGCCGGCGATAATGCCGGGTTGATGGTATTTGGGCGGAGGATCAAGAGCTTCTTGCCGCCGAGTCGCGGCCGGGAACACATGGATGCGGCGCTCGAGTCGTTGTATTCAGTGGAGCCGGAGATGATTGAGCCATCCTACTCGCGAGCTTTCGAGTTTATCGCCGCCAACAGCAAACGGCGCTCGCTGGTGGTATTGCTGACGGACCTGGTTGATGAAGAAAGCTCAAAAGAGTTGCTGGCTTCGCTGCGACTGGTGCGTCCGCGTCACCTTCCGCTGGTGGTCACCATCGCCGATCGCGATCTCAGAGCGGTGGTAAGCAATGCGCCTGAAAATGCGCGCGATCTGTTTACGCAGTCAGTGGCGGAAGAAATCATGCACTTGCGTGAGGCTGCGCTGAGGTTGGTGGAATCACAGGGTGGGCTGGCGTTAGATGTGACGGCGGCTGCGCTCGCGCCGGCACTCCTGGAAAAATATTTGCAGGTGAAGGAGAGGGGGCTGCTCTAGAGAGGGGAACAGGGGAACAGGGGAAATCGATATCGGCACCGCTACAACTTTGATCGTCTTTTCACCCTCAGAAAGGTTGGATTTCATGGAAAGAAGGAGAAAAGTACGTAGCTTTGAGGATCTTTTGGTTTGGCAGATGGGGATTGAGCTGGTCAAGAGAGTGTATCTTTTGACGGCGAGCGGATTGTTGAACAGAGACTTTGGCCTGCGAGATCAAGTCCGTCGGGCATCGGTTTCTGTTCCGACGAACATCGCAGAGGGCTTTGAACGGGCTTCTCGTAAGGAGTACTTGCAGTTTCTGAATTTCGCGAAGGGTTCTGCGGGAGAAGTAAGAAGCTTGCTTCGGGTAGCCTTAGAAGTTGGATATTTAGATGTTCAGACTTACGAATCACTTCGAGAAGATGTCATGAAGCTGAGCGCTTACCTCTTTAATCACATCAAAGCGCTGAAGACTTCTTGAGGCAAAGGACATTACCCTGTTCCCCTATTTCCCTTTTCCCCTGTATCGCTGCGGCCGGCGAACAACAGATACGAATATAGCGCCACGCCCGTAATCGCTGCCACGCTGTACTTGATATTCGGATTGATTGGCGCCGGCGAAATAAAACCTTCAATAATCCCCGCTATTACCAGCAATACGGCCACGCCCACCATTAACCTGACCGCATCTTTACCGCGACTTTTCAGCGCGTCCGCGCGAGATAGATCGCCGGGTACCAGCAAGGCGCTCCCGATCAACAGGCCCGCGCCGCCAGCAATGAAGATGCAGCTAAGCTCAATCACGCCGTGTCCCACCATGAACGTCAACAAGTCGTTACCAAAACCAGCCTGGTAAGTAAGTGAGAGCACGGATGCGATGGTTGCGGCGTTATAGGCAAGGATATACAGAGTGCCGATCCCGAACAGCGCGCCAAGAGCAAAAGTGTAAATGGTAACCTGCACGTTGTTTGTCATAATCGCGCTGGCGCCCACCTGATTGGCTTCATTCAGATCTTCCCACCAGTGCACTTTGTTTTCGATGTAAAGTTCGCGAAAAGCCGGTGGCACGCCGATGAGTTCAGAAAACTCCGGATCATACTCAGTGCCCAGAAACCCGATCACACTGAACACTGCAAATACGCTGAATGAGAGAGCCGTGTAGCGCCAGGTGCGGCGAAACGTCTCAGGAAAGTCCTGCGTAAAAAACTTGCGAATACGAGATCCGCCCTCCGAGTCTGCCTGATAGATGCGGCCATGCGCCCGGATGACGAGACTGTTTAGATAGTTGATGAGACGAGGATCACGCGATTCCGCGCGCGCAATTGCCAGGTCCGAAGCAGTGCGGCGATAGATGCGGCCCAGCTCCCGGACTTCGTGCCGGGTAAGCTTGTGCAGCGAATTGCGATCAAACAGCTTGAGCAGATCTTCGAGCCGCTGCCAGGCCGTTTTGCGTTGGTCGATGAAGCGATCGTTACTCATTGCCGATTGCCAATTGCCAATTGCCGAATTACGATTCGCACCATTCTGTGGCAGAACGGGCGAAAAGAGCAATATCGTTTATTTGTCTTGTTTGGGGAATCAGAACCGGGAGCCGTAGCGACCGGGCCGTTTGCCGCCGCACTCAACTCGTATGGCTGCGCAGTCTACTGAGTTCCCGCAACAAAAGAGGCAAGTCACGGTGTGACACAAACAGAGTTGAATCCCCCGACAGCGACCCGGTCGCTA
>JAXIOV010000186.1:0-17488 GCA_045403245.1 Pyrinomonadaceae bacterium
GAAAATTGTTCAATCCCAGGTGAGGTGCGAGCGATGCCGTGAACAACGGCTCTGCCTCATCATCCGCCGCGGCACCCGCTTTACCGTTGGTGCCTGAATGGCCTTCACCACAGTACAGAAGAAAAAGCTTTGCCTCGTAAGCAGAGGCCAGGGCTACTGCATAACGCAACGCTTCTTCTGATTCCGATGTCAGGTCGGTGGGGCATAGGATCCGGCGAATATTTATCATTGTCAGTTTCAACTCCTTCCCGTTTCACACGAGCAACGCTTGTGGGTCTAGGCAACCCGAATCTCCATTCAGCGCCATTACCGTATTGGTAAGAAAAACTATGGCCCAAATCTTTGGCGATATTCGCTGGAAACAAGAAACGCCTTCACCATTTCTGCATTAACAAAGTTTCCATTGAATTGATTCAACTTGCTCAACCAGAAGTTGTAACCCTGAAAGTCGAGCGTCGGCTCCGGCGGATCGAAAGGATTTCGCCGCAAATATCCATAATATTGCATCACAACAAACGCCTTATTGAGCTCCTGTTGTTTGAGCGTGGAGTCTTCTGAAATTCGTCGGAGTACTCGCGCACGGGCTAGAGTGTCAGCCGTGTTTGTAGCTCCTCCAAATTCGGCTATGGCGAAATTTCGATCTAAAGCTGATGGGGTTAGACCAGCGTTTGCATATAAAGCGTCAACAAACTGCGCCGGTGTATTTGAACTGAGATAGCGTTGCGTAAACCAAAAACGAAGCACCACCTCTTCAAAGAATGCTTTTTTGTTCGTCTCCAGTTGTTGTTCCCAATTCCCCTGGCCCACGACGACTCCTCGGCTGATTTCCTGCGTGTCAGCCAGGAATTCAGCGTAGTGTGTTGACACGGGCATGCCAGGAGGGTCAAACATAACTTTGCACACTCGATAGACAAGATATCCGGTTTCCTGGAACTCGATCGAGAGGAAGAATGCGGCTGATACATTGATTCTGCGAACCTCAAGGCATTTTTGGTCGCTGCCGCATGAGGTGATTTGATCTGTCCAAAACGCGAGACCACTCGCGTCAGGCTCGCGATTCAGAAAATCAATATAGTGCTGGCGAACGAAGAACTTCGCATCCGTATTATCCAGGGGATTTGTTGGGCCGTTAATCGAATCATTGTCGGTGACAGTGACGGTAGCGGTGGCCGGCGACCCTAAACCAACCCCACTTCCAGTAGCTACAAACAGGCTGACGCTAAAAGTCTCGTTACCTTCGGCAAATGCATCATCAATTAAGCTAACTGAAACAACTTTGGTGGTTTCGCCGGACGCGAACGTCAAAATCCCGCCAGTGGTTTCGTAGTCACAACGTTCGGACGCAATGCCAGTAGCGGCATTGCAGCTGTTCGGACCGGCATTGTCGCTGGTTGCGTATCTCACGGTCGCGGTGCCGGCAGTATTGCCGGTCCTCGTTACAGTAAAAGTTGTGTTGGCGTTGCCTTCAGTTCCGCTATAGGTGGCGGAACTCAACTGAATGGTAGTTGGTGGCGGTTGAATCCGTTGCCATGCCGGAAACCAATCAAGTGCAGCGTTGGTAGTCAGCCTTGTTTGGTTGCTGCCGTCACTATTCATGATGTAAAGCTCGACGTTGTTTTCTTCGGGAATACTGCCGCGGGCGAATACGATGCTGTTTCCGTCGGGCGACCAGACGGGAAAGGCGTCCATTACCGTGTTGTCAGTCAGTCGTACGCGATTTGATCCAAGAGGATCCATTACATAAATCTCAATGCCATCCGGATTCATCGCGTCACCACTAGCAAACAGAACCTTCATTCCATCTGGAGAAAAGGAGGGCTGCCCGTCCACGACGTTGTTATTGGTTAGTCTTATTCGATCGCTGCCGTCGGCATTTATCCAGTAGATTTCAAAACTATTAGGATCGAAAACGCTGGCTCCGCCACTCATGAACACGATTCGCGTTCCATCCGGCGACCACGATGGAACTCCATCAATCACTGAATCATTCGTCAGACGAACCTGATTACTCCCGTCAGCGTTCATTACCCAGATTTCAAAGCTGCTGGGATTGCGAAGATCACCGCGGACAAATGCGATCTTTGTTCCATTAGGTGAATAGGCCGGAAAGCCATCGCCAGCTGGGTTATTTGTGAGACGGGTAGGCACACCACCAACGCCGGGCATTGAATAGATTTCAAAATTGCCGTCACGATTAGTCATGAACGCCAACGTACTTCCGTCAGGAGACCAGGCAGGCTGATCATCGTAGGCCAGACTCGTTGTGAGTCTGATTTCATTGCTTCCGTTTGCGTCCATTAGGTAGATGTCGTGGTTGCCATTGTCGCGGACGCTCGCGAAAGCGATCTTTGGTAGAGCGTTGATGGACTGGGGCACCGAGCCTTGCGGGTTGGCGCTGCGGAATTTGCCGGGAAGAGTGCCTGACTTGGCTGCCGCCAATTGGCCGAGGCTATCCGTCGCTGCAACGACGCCGGTCAGGGAGAGAGCAAAAACAAGAAATGCGATTCGAAATTGGAATGATCTAATAGTGGGGGACATGAAACTAACCTTTCTCGGGGGTCGGAAGGAAGACACAAACGGTCAAAACACAACTCGAACCCCTCGTCATTAGATATGCCTGTGCAAAATCCATTCCTGACGGGGAGGTGCCAGTGATTACTTGTGGTTTAACTTGTTGCTCTCGGCGGTCAGATTACAGGAGGGTGAAACCGGCAAGCAGGGTGGGTAAATCTGTTCGAGATCCGCATTCCTGGCGCTGTGGCGACGGTGCGCGCGTGGGCGGCGTAGGCATTGGTGATAGGGCTGCCACCCGTAGATAAACGCGGTTCTTTCCGCAGCGCTGGGGTAAATTTCGCACTCCTGAGACAAAATGGCGCCGCCATTAGATCGCACCTTCGGGCAGGATTGAGCCAGTCTTTGCACCAAGAAGTCAGCAGTACTTCCTGGATGCTGTCGCCAGCTTCCCATGCTAGTTGAATGCTTTCTTCCAACCCAGTCCTGACGGCGAAGTCGAAGAACGTTGCCAGGAAAACCGGTTGTCGGTCTGCTACAGAGAAATGGAAATTACCTGTTAGCGATTCATATTGACGCCCTGATAAGTGGCGAGTTTTTCACGTTGTGCAGGTCTTTGGGGCCAGCGTTTGAGAACTTTAAAGGCAAAACGGTAGTGGCTGCAGGTATTCGGCGCTAGATATGTCGTCAGAGGATATTTTCCTGTCCAGGCAAAGTGGCCCGGCACAAGCAACTCTTCCTCGGAGAGTTGTTGGATAAGAGAGAATATCTCGTGATAAGAGGCCTCGAATTCATCTACCACCCTGCTGATCGGTTTCCTATTGTGCTTCTTCACGATTGCCTGGTTCAGCCGTGGTGTCTCATTCCACTTGAAACCTGGCGCGGGCATGCTGGGCTGCCCACCATTCCGGCCGACCCGATACCATCCCAGAAACATTTGCTCCCACTCAGTGAGGTGGGCGAGCAGATCACTGATGGTCCAGCCATCACCCCAGACCCCTGTTTCGCGGTAGCGCGATCTTGCTACTGAGCTGACCAGTTCGACGAAGGCCCGCCGCTCTGCTGCTACCCTGTCCACAAACTCCTGTTTCGATCCGAATCTCATGATTAACGTCTCACGGGTCAGCGTTTTTCACAACCCGACTGCCAGCCGGCAAGATCCTTCCACCCTCGCATCGCCAGGATGTCGCGACTGGCAACCGTCTTCTGGCGCCATATTTCCTCGAGTCGCTGAACGCTGACATTCTTTTCATTGTTGAAGGGGTTGTTACTGGCCACCTGCGCCAACGCCGCTTGATCTGGAGCATACTCACTTAGCGGGATAATGGTGACCTGCCGAAACGATTCGATCGGTCCTGACCATATATAGCCATCCGTATAATCGCCGAAACGCAGACCTGGATGACCGAACGTGTAATAATCAGCCGGCTCAAACCGCAACTCGGCGACTGGTGTGCCGACCACGTCGAAGCCCACCGGCCGACCCAGCTTGGCTGCCGCACAATCAAGCCGACCTCCAAACGGTAAGCAGTAGGATCGCTGTGCCGGACTTCCACACCAGATAGGTTTATGCAGCGAGATGAGAAACACCTCGTCGCCGAACCGGCGCGAAAGGATGTTGCCCATCCGATCCATATATGCCCTGGCCTTGCCTGCATTATCCAACTCTGCCTGGTAGTAGCGCGTGAAAGCATGGTGCGAACCGCAGTAGACCACCACCCGCCGGTGCGTTTGCTTATGGTGCTCAGTTACCAGATCGGCCATGAATTGCTCGTAACTTGAACCCTTTGGCAATAGGACCTCCCGCCAATTCGGTGGCGGCCCAATGGCCAGTATCTTGAGCCGGCGCTCGGCTCCCTGGTTTGCAAACCAAGCGGCGCGCAAAAGGCCGCGGTACTGTTCGTAGGGCCATTCCCCGGCGCGCATGATCGCGTTGGCTTTCGACTCGATCCATTTCGGCGCTGCGATTAACTCATCGATGCGAGACTGTTCCGAGGCATTAAGAGTTTCAACCGCCAAGTCAATGTCGGCTTTCTGGAGGGGTGTAATCAAATGCGTCACCAGGTCTACGTCCTGCCTAAGCCAGTGGGCTTCGCCGATGATTGTTATGCGGTGAGACGTTGCTTTGATCATCATGTACTCTACCGGCGTCTGCGAATGTTCGCGCAAGTAGGTGACCATGGAGAAATCAGAATCGGAGTGAGCCGAGCCTATACCTATCGCTAACAGGAGCCCTGCAACAATGAGTTTCATCTCGTTCTTCTCCTATCGGTGCCGCGAGCAAATCAAGTCGACACTTTGATGACTGCAAGCTTTTCTAAGTTCCAAACGTCTCTGGCATTGTCACTTTAAGGGATGCCGCGACGCTTCGTGCGCAAACAAGTCGACCGGTTTGTTTCATTTTACACCAATATCCAACCGTATTGAGTGTTTGAGGGCTGTGCTCCATCCGCGCGATATTTCGCTTTGAGCTTTGTGATCCCCTGCTTTTCGCTGAACCAAATCTTGCCGAGTACGCTTCTTTGCTGTTGCGTTTGTTAGACTCCGGGGCTCGGTCATCTCGTCACTCAAAATTCAGCTTACTTGATCTGCGTCCAGTGCTTGCCGTCCCATTCCCACGTGTCATCTAAAATCTTCTGTCCGTCGCTGCCGCCGTGAAGGACGATCTTGCTACGTGCAGCGTCGTACGCCATCGCGTATATGAATCGCTTGCCCGGTCTGGCGCCGGTTGTCTTGATCTCCGTCCAACGCTCCCATCCCACTGCCACATATCAGTATTCAATAGTTACCCTGACCGCTCAGTTGAAGTAACCGAACGGCCCGTCTGACTCCTGCATCCCCCGCGTAGGTAACAAACCCGCTTGCGCGGCTCGGGTTTGATCGCGTTGTTAAGCGACGTAACATAAATCACGAAAGCTCGTGACTCTGGCTGACCGATTACCGGGAAAGCCACATCAGCAACTCCTCCATGAAGATGCTGCTGTCCTTGCCCCAGTAGGTAGTTTGGGTCGCGTCACGAGGAACGCCCGTCAGCCTCACACCATCGGCGACGCCCAGGAACAGTGAAGCCATCCCTTCAGCAAGCACCACGATGCGTGCGCCATTGTTGAGTCGCTTATAAGCACCGAAGGGCTGCGCAGGTCTGCCGTCTTTGTCGAGTTGAAATGCGAATGCCGTACCGCCCTCGACAGCACGTCCGCCGCTGAAGGGCAATTCGCGGTCCACCTTGTTGATTTCCCCAGCTTTAGCAATGGCGCCGCAGTTGTGCAGGTACTCGGTGTCGGGAGTAAGCCTCATCCCAAAGGGACCAATGATGTTATTGACGCCCGTCTCTTCCAAAGACTGCCGCCTCTCCTCGTCCAGCACCAATAACAAAGAACCACCGCCCTTCACGAACGCCACTATTGCTTTCGCCTCAGCATCAGCGAACTTCTTTGACGGAGCGCGGAGATACAGAATCCGGACGCCCTTGAGAGACTCCGCGCTGATAGGTTGGGCGGAGGTTTGGACCTCGAAACCAAGTTTTTTGGCGATGGCATCCATCTGGTCAGGTGGCGCCAGTTCGCCGTGGGCTTGATCATAAGTCAGACGGACGGTATCCACCCTTCGTCCCTTCAGGAAATCAATCCGATCAGGTTCTACTCTTTTGGCATGCTCTGGTGGGCCTGCCGGTTGCTTCAACTGGATATCTTTCTTGAGTTGTCTTGCGCCGATACTTGCAATCGAAATAAAGCAGACGCCAATTGCTGCGAAGAACAATATTTTGTTTTTCATGAGGTACAACTTTCGTTTTCTGACGATTCTTATCTTTGTGCTTGCTCTCCCGGATTTTGGCAGCCTAACGGTGAAATTAACCGGCGGGTAAGCAACGGACCAGGCATCCGATTCTCGCCGATGGAAGACCCGCTGAATTCGCGCCGGTTCAATGATTTGTTGGCGCGGCAATCACCGCCACCTCGTTCTAAGACTTCGGCAGACGCGCCAGGATGTCCCGGAAGCGTGGCTCAGAGCGCACGGACGCAAGATCTGGATCCGTTTCATATTGATTGCGATCGGTGAAGCCTTCGTTGACTGCGTTCGAAAGTGCCTCAAGAGCTTTTTCTTTTTGTCCGAGCCGGGCGTACCCACAAGCGAGGTTATAGTAAGCAAGAGCACGGGCGCCCTGCGGAATGCCGGCTGCGAGAGCCTTCTCGTAATTCTGAACCGCCTCTTCGTTACGACCGACCTCTAGTTGCGCCCGGGCGAGTTGACCGTAAACAAAACTCCCGCGTAGTCCAGCATTAATGGCGCGAGTGAAGAATTGGGTCGCTTCCTCAAACCGTCCTTCCGCGACCCTGAGTTGACCCAGGCTTAACAAAACACCGTTGGCGTCGGCGCCGAGTGATTGCGCTTTCTCATATGAAGCGCCGGCCTCCTCAAATCGGCGGAGTTGTTGAAGGCTCCGCGCCTTCATAAGGTACGCCTGGAAGTCTTTAGGATTTTCTTTGATCCAGTCAGCAAGCAAGTTCACGACGCGTTGGTGGTCCTGGGCGAAACTAGCCGCCAGGATTTCGCGCGCCACTGACTTCTGCCAGGGAGGTTGTGGGACAGCTTCAAGATGTGACTTCCAGAAAGCGATGCTCTGCTGCACGATGCGGCGCGACTCATCATTGTCGGAGAAGGCGTCGAAGGCATGCGGCAACTCTCGGGCATAGAGGAGCGTCCAGGGCGCGCCCTTTTCGACGACACGTTGCCAGAGAGTATTGAGGCCCGGCCCCATCCGCGGTGCGTCGCCGGCGGCGACGATGAAGAGTACGGGCAAGTCCGAGCGCAGATTGCCGGCTGGAACTCCGCCGTAATACAACGCGGCAGCGCGGATGCCTTTCGCGGCAGTGTCGGTCGCCAGATACTGCATGGTGCCGGTCACGTTGGCGGAAGCGGCATACAACCCGAGCCGCGTTCCGTCTATGTCATGAGCGCCACCTTGACTGGTAAGAAAGTCGAAAACGCCACGCAGGCAATCTTGAATACGCGCACCATCGGCATCCATCGAAACCCCAATCAGCCCGTGCGCCGCCACCAACCTTGGCCAGGTCTTGTAGATTCCCCAGTCCTTGACCTTAGAGTCGGCGCGATCACCGACGGCGTTGATGAACACGACCGCCGGGCGCTTTTCACCGGCCTTCAAGTCGGGCGGCGAATAGATGTCAATGGCCTGCGTGCCTTGCGCGTCGCGCAGGTAAGGCACGTTACGGGTGACTTTCACCTGCGCCGTAGCGGGCACGTCGTAAACAACACCCCACGACGTCGCATCGAGTGGCTTCTGTTCCGCTGCGCGATCCTGCGCCATCGCGTTTGTGGTTGGGAGCAGGCCGACAACGAACAGTGCTGCGCAAAGCAGTTTTTGAATTCGCATAGTTTTTCCTAAGCGGTGGCCTATTATTTGAATTCGCACTTCAACTCTTCCCCCTCCGATAGAGGGACGTGAAGGAATCGTCGTTGCGCAGTATTTCAAGATTCAAATTTGTGCCAGGACTCTGGCGATCATGGCGGACTCTAACTCAAAGCTGACGATCTACTTTGGTTGAAGGGATGAACGGGACGAATGCGAGGATGAGCTGGCTTTGTCAAAGGGCGAGCCGTTAACTCAGAAACGATAGTTCTCCGCGAAATGTTGTTGGGCTTTGTTGAATGAAAAGGATGGGGTTAACTTCTCCAGGTACGCTCCTCAATGAAGAGATCCCTCTATGAACTTTCGTCTTAGCGTTTTGATTGGGCAGGATGCCTCTATTTACAGAGAAATCCGCGCCATTATCGAACCAGGCAAACTATAGGCACACAAATCCACTGCTTTCGATAATTCGAGTATCTGTAAGTTTTTGATCGGGATTGGTGGAGCCGAGGGGGATCGAACCCCTGACCTCATGACTGCCAGTCATGCGCTCTCCCAGCTGAGCTACGGCCCCATTTTGTGAAGACTTTCAATCGTAAATCCTTCAAGCAGACTAGCCTAGCGTTCCAAACCGAGTCAAGCCAGTGGTGTCATTTCGCGTTTCGGCAGGATGATCTTCCACCAACCTTGCGATTCGGGTGGCCGGTCCTGGTTTTCGCTGACGCCTCCATTAATCCACGGCGGTCTACTGACTTGCTGTTGTTCTGTGCCATGCCGGCCAACAAGCGTCATAATCAAAAACAGTGGGCAAGCCAAATCCTATGCCTCCATGGCCGACGAATCGTATCGCCGTCCCGGGATCTCACGGCCTGATGTGCGGCAGACTTGACTGCGCCTTGTCCGATTCATCTTTCACCCGGATGAATGTCATTATCCAGTTCGTTTCCCATGTCTTACCCCCATCATCCGAGAATGCCTGTTCAAAACGGCACGAAACCGGAGTGATGTCCGAAAAGCTATTTCGAACATAGATGGCCCGACCCTGGAATGGTTCCTGATCGAAAAACTCGCCCCGCCCATTCTTGAACTCGCCGATCATGGGTGGGCCCATGGTACCGTCGTTGCTGTTGGCCCAGTTGAGACTCCACTGGCGGGATCGGGGATTGTATAGACGCAGGCCCACACCTTCGATATGACCTGCCGGGCCATCAACCTTGAGCTCAAACAGACTGGCGCGGCCATTCCAAACCCTTCGGACCACAGAAGTACCCTCATATTCAACCCAGGTAGTGGAGTCAGTTAAGGGATGCAACAGGCGCTTTACGTGCGTTTTCCAGGTGCCAATATTGAAGTCGAAATCGTGTTGCCCATCTCGTGTCCTGGGAGTTTGTTGAAGGTTTCTTTTCGACGCGTTTGAATTCGACTGTGCGAACCCTTCAAAGGGTTGCGAGGCGACCAACAGGTTGCACAGTAGGAGAAAGGTACGGAAATGTTTGAGCGCGTTCATAACTGTATCTTCGCGATTTGTCTGAATGTCCTGTTTCGGTGGGTTACTCAGTCACCATTTACTCCGCGCTTGCTCGATCTGCGGTGCGGTTATCGAGTCCGCGGCCCGATCACTCCAGCATGCTTGCGTGGTTAACGAAGGCTCGCCCGGCGACAAAAACGTTGAGCAGGAAGGTAGTCTGACCAATGAATCCGGTCAAGAAGGCACTTTCAGGTAACGTATGAGGCAGAGTTTAGGGTGAAAGGGAAACAGGCGGCCGGCTGCTCCTATCTCTTTCTCGTCGCCGCCACGAAGGCCATCGCGGCGCCAAGTACCAGGAGTAGGCTGCCGCCGATGATGCGGGCGTAGTTTGGCAAGTCGCGCACTTCGCCGCTGCTGGTGATTACAACGGCCGCTGTAGGTTCAAGAAAGAGAGCGCGGTAGGCAATCACACCACCAATCGCTGCCAGGACAATGCCGGCGATGATGACTATGTATCTCATCTGTCTTTGACGCGTAGCGTCGGCGTGAGTTTAGCCCGGCGTTTCACACGCCGGGATCAGGTTGTTACCTTTGCTCGTCGGATAGCGACGATTGAAATCCCCCGAGTTTCAGGCGTCGCTACGCGACGCGAAACACTTCTTTGTCTATTCCCCCGGAAAGGGCCGGCTAACTTCAAACCGACGCTACGCGGCGAAAACTCAAAGCTGCGTCGAGATCATTTCCCCTTGAACGTCGGCTTCCGCTTTTCCAGAAACGCGGCCACGCCCTCGTTCTTATCTTCCGTTGAGAAACACAACGCGAACAAATCCACTTCCCGTCGCAAGCCTTCATCAAGAGTCGAGCGTGAAGCAAGTTTCACAGCCTCTTTCGCAAGACTCAAAGCAATCGGACTCTTTTCCGCGATGCGGTTGGCCATCTCCATCGTCCTGGCCTCGAGCTGGTCCGCCGGCACCATCTGATTGACCAACCCGATCGCAAAGGCAGTTTTCGCGTCGATGATCTCGCCCGTCAGAATCATTTCCATCGCTTTGCCTTCACCCACCAGCCGCGTCAGCCGTTGCGTGCCGCCGCCTCCGGGAATGATGCCCAGGTTGATTTCCGGCTGTCCAAACGACGCCATCTCGCTCGCAATCCGAATGTCACAGGCCAGCGCCAGCTCGCAGCCTCCGCCGAGGCAATAGCCGTTGATCATCGCGATGATCGGTTTGGGAAAAGTATCGATGGCGTTGAATAGGGAACGCGCGGTCATCACATCGCGCTGCATCATCGCGGTGCGCCCGGCAAACTCGGCAATGTCCGCACCTGCGATAAACGCTTTATCGCCCGCTCCCGTGATCACGACGACGCCCACGGATTCGTCGGCACGTAACTCTTCCAGCAGTGCTGCACCCTCTTCACGGGTCTTGATGTTGAGTGCATTTCTCTTGTCAGGTCGATTGATGGTTATGATGGCCACGCGCCCACGCTTTTCGACAATCAGCGTCTCGTATTTTTGCGAAATTGCTTGAGACATTTTCTGCTCTCCCGAATTAGGCAGGACAGACATTCTTGTCTGTCCCTGTAGTGGTAGACAGGTTTCCAAATCCAACGATTTAGAAACGTAACGTTTTGAAATATTGCGTGCCGAAATCCTAAGCGTTGACGAAACAATCGTCAAACCTGGTTACCCAAAGGCATAGGTCGAAGATCATGCCCCAACCCAGAAATTGATCTCACGCAAACCCAGGCTTCCTGGTTTCAAGTATCCCTCTTGCCATGTGTCATTGTCTTTGAGACCGTTCCAGCGTTTGCTCTTGGGCTGGCCATGGCGCCGGAATCGCCAACGATACTGATTGTAGATAGCCATAATATTCGCGGCGTAGGCTGCTGCTAATCCAGGCGCATCGCGAATGATCAGCAGGTTTTCGTCATTCTTGCCGCTCGCTTTCGGTCCCAGGTTATGTGAACCCGTCAGTAACACCGGATGAGCCGAAAACGGATCAACCAGCACTACCTTGCTATGGATCATTGCAAAAGTCTCAGGCAGCTTTTTCATTTCCCTGGCAAACCACTCGGTGGCCTTGTCGATTGCTGCCGGTAGCAGGACGTCGAAGTCCGCCTCCTCTTTGTTGCCCTGCTCAAAAAGTTCGACCGGGTTCTTTTTGGTGCTCGGGTCCTGGTTAATGACTCCGTGGATGTAAAGGCGCTTGCCTGTTGCTTTGGCGCGCGCCTTTTTAATGATGCTGTTGAGCAGAGTGCCTTGTGGCCCGGGATTGAACATCAGGAAAAGAATCGCCTTTTTGGCGCCGGTGATTATCTTGCTGGCTTCGTTGAGATCTACAAGATCTATAGTCGGGTTAAACCAGAGACGGATCGCGGCGCCCCCCACCTTTCTATTCCGCGGTTTGCTGTTACTTTCCTTTAGCTCGGCAGGCGTTTCATCGCCGGCGTCCTTGAGCAAGTCCCACTGTTCTCTATACTTTTGTGCCAGGCCACGATCGTCGATCAATAAGGAGTTGTTCGCCTGCGTGCAAAGACCGGTTTTGGTCCAATTCTGGCTTCCGGTCCAAACCCACCTCGGCTTCTTCTTCTTATCGCAAATGACGAGAAACTTGTTGTGGCCAAGAACTCGGGGCGCAACCATCCGATCGTTCAGGTCGATCTTGCCAGCCAGCGCGTTGCGAGCAGGCTGGTTCTGGTCCTCGCCTTTCTTTTTCACGCTACCGTTCGCGAGCACCACGTGGGCGCGTTTGCCCAGCTTTTTCAGTCCAGCCTCGAGTTGTTTGTCAGCAAGTTCGTACAGCGCCGCATAAACTTCACGCTTGTCTTTGGCGGCGTCGCTTAACAACTTAAACAGGCGCGCCCCGAGTGGCCCGGTGAGGTAATTTCTAAACGGATCATCGGGCGTCTCTATCACGGTTTTTAGCCTTTTTGACTTCAGGTCCTCCGCCGTGATTCCGAGCCGCCGCGACACCCACTGCGAGGCCACGATGCCGCGGTTGAAATAGGCCTCGATTTTGGGCGTCACTTCGTGAGATAGCTCGACTTCTTTCGTCCAATCGCTCGCCGTGTCCTCGTCTGAGCGCAGGTTGTCTTTGTCCGGCCCTACCATCGGCACCACCCGGTATTGTAGTCTGTCGCCGGGATCGGCCATGTAGTCGGTCCACTGGTATTTCTGGATCGGCCAGTTTGATGAGGCTCGCCGTTCACCTGGTTTGTGCTCCTGTTTCTCGAAGCCCACCCAGGTGGACACGGTCTCTTCCACACCGTTTCGGCGGCGCAACAGCGCAAAGCCTCGGCATTCAGGAATAAAGCCATCGGGTTTCCATGCGATGAAGACGTCATCGCCGTTGTGATATACACTGACTTTCATTTCAGTTTCTCCATGGTGAAGAATGTGGCCGGGAAGCCAACAAATTGACGTCTAATCTGTTGAAGGACGAAGCGACCCTGGTTCGCTGAGTTGCAAGGGGTCCAAATCTTATCACGCGCCCTGCGAATGACAATATTTCAAGACCGTCGTTACTTCCCGCTGCGCACAAACTGCTGTACTAATAACCTGCTCACGTTTTACGATTCAGCTGCGCTACCCGGCGTACCCTGGCCTTGAACCACCCGTTTCCCAAAGATCTGTTTTCCGAGCGCCTGCTCGATGCGAGCGTGGACGGCATCGTCGCGTTTGATTGCGACTTCCGCTATACCGCCTGGAACTACGCCATGGAACGCATCTCCGGCAAGAAGCGCGCCGACGTCATCGGGAAGAACGCGTTTGAAGTATTTCCATTTCTAAAGCAGACTGGCGAAGACAAGTGTTTTTATGAAGCCCTCGCCGGGAAAAGTTCCGTCTCCGAGAACCGGCCGTACACGATTCCCGAGACGGGGCGAGAAGGTTTCTTTCGCGGCTACTACGCTCCACTCTATGACGCGGACAATCGGATTGCGGGCGGCATCGCAATCGTTCGCGACATTACCGAACGCAAGCGCGCCGAGGAGCAGGCGCAGGAAGCCCATCAACGGCTGACTTTCCACGTGGAGAATTCACCGTTGGCGGTAATCGAGTGGGACAGCGATTTCCGCGTGTCCCGCTGGTCGGAATCGGCGGAGCGGCTGTTTGGCTGGAAGGCCAAAGAAGTAATTGGCAAGCACGTTGGCGACTGGCATTTTGTTTTTGACGAAGACGCCGACGCGGTGAAGCAGGTAACGAACCGCCAGCGCCACGGCACCGAGTTCTCGGGCGTGTTGCGCAATCGCAACTATACCAAGCTCGGCACGGTGCTGTATTGCGAATGGTATAACTCGGTCCTGCGCAACGAATCAGGTGAACTTGTCTCTGTGCTTTCGCTCGTGCTCAACGTGACGGCCCGGATACTTGCGGAAGAGGAACGCGCCGCTGCGCTGCTGCGAGAACGCGACGCCCGGCGCCAATCGGAAGAAGCCGACCGTCTCAAGGATGAGTTTCTGGCGACGCTGTCACACGAACTTCGCACCCCACTTACCTCAATCCTTGGCTGGGCCACATTGTTGCGCAACGGCGAGGTGGACGACGCAAACGTCGGTCGGGCAATTGAAACGATCGAACGCAACGCGCGCTCGCAGGCTCGACTCATCGACGACCTGCTCGACGTCTCCCGCATCATCACCGGTAATCTGCGGCTAGACCTTCATCCGATAAATCTTGCTCCGATCGTTGAGGCGGCTAACGACGCTTTGCGTCCCACCGCCGAGGCCAAGAATATTCAGCTCAGGATTAAGGCGCAGCCGGAAGGATGTCTGGTCAAGGGTGATCCAAACAGATTGCGCCAGGTGATCTGGAACTTGATTCTCAATGCAATCAAGTTTACGCCGCGCGGCGGCAGCGTCACGGCGACTGTTGCATGCATGGACCCCGTGGTGAGGCTGACAGTGAGCGACACGGGCGAGGGCATCACGGCGGAGTTTTTGCCTTTTGTGTTTGATCGCTTTCGCCAGGCAGAAGGATCGATATCGCGTCGGCAGGGTGGACTCGGTCTGGGTCTCGCCGTTGTTCGTCACCTGGTGGAGTTGCATGCCGGCAATGTGACGGCGGCGAGCGCCGGCCCTGGCACGGGCGCAACTTTTACGGTTGATCTGCCGCTGGCCGAGGAACGAAGAGCCAGGCCGCGCGAGAAGCGCCTGGTCGACGAACGAAGAGGTCGCGGCAGTCTGGCGAGACTCGATGGTGTGCGCGTTTTGCTGGTTGAAGACGACGAAGACTCGCGCAAGTTACTGAGTACCGTCTTACGGCGACACGGCGCCCGGGTTACTTCGACGGGTTCATCCGCCGAAGCGCTGGAGGCGATGGGCGAAACACCGCCGGACATTCTGATCAGCGATATTGGGATGTCGGGAGAAGATGGTTACGAGTTTATGAGAAAGGTGCGAGCGCTTCCGGAGGAACGCGGCGCACTCGCACCGGCCATTGCGTTGACAGGCTATGCCACCCCGAAAGATCGCGAACGTGCCTTAGCGGCCGGCTACCAGTTGCATGTTGCCAAGCCCGTCGAACCCTCCGAGCTGGTGGCCGCCATCGCAAACCTGATCGGACGACGAATTTAAAGGTGCATCCGCAGATTAAACAGATTACGCAGAAACAGGTCCTGACCATAAACAGTTTCCTGGAATTTTTTCCACGACGCTGGTCGTCCACGTGTTTCGCGTGACACGGTTCTGGCAGCTGCGCTCGCGGTTACTTCGAGGACCCTCTGTTAGGTAAGCACATTTAGAAACCAATCAACGGTGCTCGTCGTTTACCTAATCTGTGTAATCGGCGTAATCTGCGGATAATTTTCTTCGGAGACACAAATCAAAAATGAAACGAAACCATCGATTAATTATCGCCCTTCTAATACTGCTCGTACCTGCGGCACTGTTTGCACAAACTACGCCAACCGCCGAGCCAAACGGGCTGCTTACCCTCGACTCCATTTTCACTTATCAGACTAAGTCTCTGGGCCCGATCCAGTGGCAGGAAAACGGTACCGGCTACCTGGCGTTGGAGCCTTCGAAAGATCACAAAAACGCAGTTGATATTGTGCGCTACGACGCGACCAGCGGCGAACGGACCGTTAGAGTTCCTGCCGAAAAACTCATTCCGGGTGGAGCGACGAGCCCGTTGTTAGTCGAGCAGTTTGTGCTGAGTCATGACGAGCGAAGGTTGCTCATTTTCACAAACTCGGAAAAAGTGTGGCGCAGCAACACCCGCGGCGATTTCTGGATCCTCGATCTCGAGCGATCGGGCCTCTGGAAACTCGGGGGCGCCAACGCGAAACCCTCAACCCTGATGTTTGCCAAATTCTCGCCTGACGGATCAAAGGTCGGGTACGTTCGCGAAAACAATGTCTATGTTGAAGACCTCGATGCTCGTGGCGCTCGCATTACCCAGGTGACGAATGACGGGGCTCGCTACCTCGTCAACGGCACTTTTGATTGGGTGTATGAAGAAGAGCTGTTTTGTCGCGACGGCTGGCGCTGGAGTCCAGACGGTCAACACATCGCTTACTGGCAACTGAACACCGAAGGCGTGCAGGAGTTCAAACTCATTAACAACTCGGCCGGTCTGTATCCTGAAATCATTACCTTCCCATATCCGAAAGCCGGCACCACTAATTCAGCCGCGCGAGTCGGGGTAGTGCGAGCTTCGGGCGGCGCCACCCGGTGGTTTGATATTCCCGGCGATGCGCGTAATAACTATCTGCCCCGCATGGAATGGGCGGCGAGTTCGGATGAAGTGGTCATCCAGCAGTTGAACCGGTTGCAGAACACAGACACGGTGATGTTGGGCGACATTCGCAACGGCAAGGTGCGTCCGATTCTGGTTGAGAAGGACGACACCTGGGTCGATGTCAGTTGGGGTGATCTCGACTGGGACAAGAAAGGACTTGCCCGCGGTGATGCAGAATGGATTGATGGTGGCAGGCGTTTTCTCTGGGCCAGCGAACGCGATGGCTGGCGGCATATCTATTCGGTCTCGCGCGACGGTCGGGATGTGAAGAACATCACGCCCGGCAAATTCGACGTGATCAATGTTGAGAAGGTGGACGCGCGAAATGGCTGGATCTATTTCGAAGCGTCTCCTGACGATGCCACGCGCCGTTATCTCTACCGTGCCCCCTTGCAGGGAAACACCCAAATGGAACGGCTGACGCCTGCCTCACAGCCCGGCTCACATGCCTACAACTTTTCACCACGCGGAGATCTCGCTATTCACTTCTTTTCGGCGTTCACGAAAGCGCCTTCCACTGAGATGGTCCGCGTGCCGCAACACACCGTCGTCCGCACCTTGATTGACAATCGCGAAATACAGGAGCGGATGGATAAGTTGAAACAAACACCACACGAGTTTTTCAAAGTAGACATCGGAGACGGCGTTCAGCTCGATGGATGGATGATCAAGCCTCACGATTTCGATCCGACGAAACGCTACCCCGTTCTCTTTTACGCTTACACCGAACCCTGGGGCCAGACTGTGGTCGATGCCTGGAGTGGCACCAATCTGCGCTGGCACATGATGCTGGCGCAGCAGGGTTACCTCGTGATGAGCGTTGACAATCGGGGGACGCCGGCGCCACGCGGTCGTGCCTGGCGCAAGATCATCTATCGCAAGATGGGCATTATTAATTCTCAGGATCAGGCCAACGCAGTACGCGAGATTCGCAAGTGGCCCTTCGTTGACGCGAGCCGCATCGGCATCTGGGGTTGGAGCGGCGGCGGTTCAGCAACTTTGAATGCGCTCTTTCGTTACCCGGACATTTATCAGGTGGGCCTGGCGGTGGCGCCGATGGCTGATTTACGGCTGTACGACACCATTTATCAGGAACGCTATTGTGGCCTACCGCAGGACCACGCCGAGGAATACAAGCAAAGTTCTCCGGTTACGTTTGCAGGTCAGTTGAAGGGCCAGCTCTTGATTGCGCACGGGACGGGCGACGACAACGTTCACTACCAGGCGACGGAGAGACTGGTCGATGAATTAGTAGCGGCAAACAAAACGTTCACCATCATGCCCTATCCGAACCGATCACACAGCATCAACGAGGGCCGCGGCACCACGCTGAATCTGTATGGGTTGTTGACACGTTATTTGAATGAGAAACTTCCGGCGGGTCCGTCGAAATAAGCAC
>JAXIOV010000029.1:0-49362 GCA_045403245.1 Pyrinomonadaceae bacterium
CGACTTCCGACCCGGTCGCTCCGGCTCCCGGTTCTGATGCGGCCCCGGAGACTGCAGTGGAGTGTTGCGACTTACGACCCGGTCGCTACGGCTCCCGGTTCTGATGCAGCCGCTGAGACTTCAGTTGAGAGGTGTGACAACGACCCGGTCGCTACGGCTCCCGGTTCTGATGCGGCCGCGCCGGCTAGCGTACCGATTCTGAAAGCGATCCACCGATCCTCGTGAGTCACTCTCTTTTGCAAATTGAGTACTTTTTCGATAACTTTGCAACTCAATCCCTCGGAATCGAATTCTAATCAGACTCGGACCTGATCTCTCAAGTCTTAAGCCTTTTTGCCTTTGTCCCCTTAATTTCGCCTGGCAGATGCCGCGCCGTTTTGGCGCGCGCATCAACGGGCGCTACTGCAGGAGGTTTCGAGAATGACAAACCATCGCGAACTCGCTTACTCCTTTTTCCGGGCAACACTAGGCGTAATTCTTCTCTTTGCCGGTGTCGGCAAATTTATGGGAGGGCTCGGCAATTTTGTCGGCGGGATGAATCAACGCTTTGCGGGAAAACTGCCGGCCTTACTCGTGATGCCGTTTGGGTATGTGCTGCCTTTTGCCGAAGTGATCATTGGTTTACTGATCCTGCTCGGTCTATTTACGACCCTGGCGCTGCTGCTCTCGGGATTACTTTTGCTGGCACTGACCTTTGGTACGGTGATGCTGGGCGATTTCTCAACAGTCGCGCACAATCTTCAATATGCCTTCGTCAACTCTGTCTTGATGTGGTTGGTGAGTCTCAACCGGTATTCGATCGATCATGCGCTTGGCCGTGGTTTGACTGCCCCTCCGCCAAGGGCTGTGTTAGCACTTCTCTGCCTTGCGTTGAGTCTCGGAACCCTGGGACTACCCGAAGGGGTCGCTGCAGCGCCGACAGTGACCACAGCCACACAGTCGAACGCCCCGCTTCGCTTCAGGCTGGATTCAGGCCAGAGCAAATTCATCGCCCGCGGGTTGCGTGGTGGCTTGCTCTGGTTCAAAGGCCACGAACACCTGCTAGCCGCTCGCGAGTTCTCTGGCGAAGCACAGATTACGCCGGACAACATAACTCCCGCTTCACTACAGCTGACTGTGAAAGCTGATTCGTTGGCAGAGACGAGTGACGCTTTCACTGAACCGCAAAAACAGATCATTAATAAGGAAGTGCGCGAGATCGTCCTGGAACCCGAGAAATATCCCGAGATTGTTTTCAAGAGCACGGAGGTAAAGGGCAGATCGCTGGGCAACGGCCAATACGATCTGAAAATTGACGGCGATCTCACGCTACATGGCGTGACTCGCCGGATTCGAATTCCGGCGAAGGTTACTGTGACAGGAAACACCTTGCGCGCAATTGGTGAGTTCAGCATCGAGCGCAGCGACTTCAACGTGAAAGCCACCTCAGCGTTTCACGGGTTAGTTCGTGTTCGCGACAAGGTGAAGTTTACATTCGATATCGTTGGCCTTCGGGTATGAGGAGTTCCCGCAGATCATTCGGGAGGCACTTTTACTCTGACATGAACGTTGCAGAATTAGCTGGCATAGCCGTTCGGATGCGTCTGCATCCAGCCCCAGGCTGACTCGATTATCAGCCGCAGATCCTGAAACTCCGGGTTCCATCCGAGCTCGCGCTTTATTTTTTCGGAGCTCGCGATTAAAACGGCCGGGTCGCCCGGTCTCCTCGATCCAACCCGGGTTTTGATCTCTTTTCCGGTAACCTGACGAGCGGTTTCGATCACCTGGTTGACACTATAGCCCTCACCGCCACAACCGAGATTGTAAATGCGGTTGCCCTGGTGAAGCGCGCCGAGCGCCAGGACGTGCGCGCGCGCGAGGTCAACCACATGGATATAGTCTCGGATGCAGGTGCCGTCAGTGGTTGGATAGTCGCTGCCAAAGACTTCCACAAACTCACGTTTTCCAGCAGCTGCTTGCAGCGCAATGGGAATGAGGTGCGTTTCAGGGTCGTGGTCCTCGCCGAAGTTTTCGCTGGCTCCCGCGGCGTTGAAATATCGCAACGAAACGTGTCGCAGGCCGTTGGCACTTGAACGATCAGCCAGCGCGCGTTCAAAGGCCAGCTTTGTTTCACCATACGGATTAGTCGGATTGTTCGGAGCGGTTTCTTCGATCGGCTGCTTTTCGGGTTGGCCGTAGGTGGCCGCGGAAGAAGAGAAGACCACGCCGGAGACATTCGCTTCGCGCATCGTGTCGAGCAGAGTTAATCCGTTTACGACGTTGTTCCGGTAATACTTGTCCGGTTGCTCGAACGACTCTCCCACCAGCGAGTCGCCCGCCATGTGAACTACCGCTTCAATGTTGCATCTGGCGAGCGTCTCCCGCAGCGTCGGCGCGTCCGAGATGTCGGCCTCGACAAACTCGGCCCCGGCCACCACTGCTTTACGATGGCCTTTGGAAAGGTTGTCGTAAACGACGGCGTGATGACCGTCCTTGACCAGTTCTTCAGTGACGACGCTGCCGATATAACCCGCGCCACCCGTTACCAGCACCTTCATGATTTACGAGAACCCTCGCCGGGCGGGATCCAGTAGGAATGTTGGAAATCTGAAAAAGAAGACTTTTAGGTGTGGACCATTTTTGGTTGCACCTGCGCCGCGGTGGCCGGCGCCGATTCTTTGGAGTAATAGAGAATGCGGTTGCAGTTGTCACACGTAACCACTTCTTCGCCGCGTCGCACCTGGGCCATTGCCTGAGGTCTTAAGGCCATGAAGCAGGCCATGCAAGCTCCGTTACGCGCTTCAGCGACGGCCACTCCGTCACGTATTCGCGCGCTGATCCGCATGTAGAGCGAGCCCATGGGCTTTGGCAAAGCGCCGATCAATCGTTCGCGTTCACCTCGACAAGTTTCCAGCCTCTCGGCCTGGTGGCGAGTCTCTTCGTCAAACGACTGCAGCCGGGCTTGGCGATCGGAGTTGAGCGACGCGATCTCGTCAGCGCGTTCTTTGAGAGCAGCTTCGGACTTCTCGTGCGCTTCCATTTGTTCGAGAATCTGCGTCTCCAGAGCGGAGATTTGCTTGCGCGCTGCGTCAGCTTCCCGGATCGCTGCCGTGTATTCGTCCGGCTTTTTCGATGACATCAAATTGCGCTCGGCGCGTTCGACGCGCGTGCGTTGCTCGGCCACTTCCGTTTCGAGGCGCGCCCGCGTGTGACGGGCTTCATCACGCGAGTTTTCGAGCGCCCTAATTTCAAAAGCGCGCTGATCGAACTCGGTTTCGATCTGAGCGCGCCTTTCAGGTATGGCTTCCAGCTCTACTTGTAGTTTTCTTATGCTTGTATCCAGGTTTTGTAAAGCGACTAAGTCCTGCAATTCCGCTTTCACTCTTTATGCTCTCCTTAAAAGAACAGGGCCAATGGTGTTGTGAATAAAGGCAATCATCAAGTGGATTATCGGGCATCCTCCGCCCGCGTGCAAGTCGGGACTTAAGAAAGCGGCGAATGCGGCTATTTTGAAGTGTGAGCGGCCGAATCTTTCACTTCAGATCCCCGAATAAGTGCTGCAGCAGCGCAACAAAAGCGATCGCCGCGGTTTCGGCGCGCAGCGTCCGCCCGCCAATTGTGACCACCGTCCAGCCGGCGTCTCTGGCCAGCGCGATTTCTTCGTCAGCCCAACCGCCTTCCGGTCCGACGAGGGCCACCATCTGCGAAGGCTTCGTGGGCAGATCGTTGCCGGCCTTCTCAATGGCATGGCCATCTCGCTCGGAAAACATCACGCGAGAAACGTTGGGTCGGGATTCCTGGATGAAGGCTTCGAAAGGCTCGGGTTGACGGATTTTAGGGACCCGCGCGCGTCCGGATTGCTTTGCCGCTTCGAGCGCAATTCGCTGCCAGCGAGTCACGCGTTTTGCCGCATCATGTTCGTCACGCAAGCGAATGTCCGCGAAACGAGTTGTTACCGGCACCACTTGAGTCACGCCCAATTCAGTTGCTTTCTGTACGGTGAGATCAAACTTCTCACCCTTCATTAAGGCGACTGCCAGTGTTAACCCCAACGGCGACTCTGGTCTGGTGGCCTGCACTTCGGTCACAACCTTGAGCCTCGCACTATCGCGCCTGCTCTCTTCAACCAGGCATTGAAACTCTTTTCCATCACCATCAAAGACGAAAACTTCAGCGCCAGGCTTGAGTCGCAAAACCTCACGAAGATAGCGCGCCTCATCTTCAGCCAGGGTCACTGTCTCTCGCCTGGAGCTGAAGGCATCTGTTGGCGCGTAGAATCTGCGGCGAGTCATGATCTACTTAGCTTTAAGTTAGCGGTCATGTAGGTTGAACTTCAAACAACGACGGCCACCCATTCGCCATCGGTCGCGATTTCCCGAGGCTGGTCACTTCCAGCTTCAGCGAGACGGTTCAACAGCGTTTCAACCTGCGAGCCAAGTATTCCCGAAAGAATCAAGCGTCCGCAGGTCGCGGCGACAAGTGACGGCAGCAGGTCAAGGATCACGTCGGCGGTAAGATTCGCACAGACCACGTCGGCGGAAGCGGTTAGATCTTCAACTGTTCCCACGCGGAAGTTAATCCTCTCGGCAATGTCATTCAAGCGCGCATTTTCGCGTGCAATCTCGACCGCCTCCGTGTCGGTATCGCAAGCTTCTATTCGCGCCCCTGGAAAGAGCTTCGCCGCAGCAATTGCGAGGATGCCGGTGCCCGTTCCGACGTCGAGAAGGCTTCCGCCGGTAAAGTATTTCTCGATTGCCACCAGGCACAACCGCGTCGTCTCATGTGTTCCGGTGCCAAACGCCATGCCTGGCTCGATACGGATGAGAATGCGGCCGGGGCCTTCGGAAATCTCCGCCCACGGCGGCGCGATAATGAATCGCGCCCCCACTTCGACGGGTTGCCAACTTTTCTTCCACTCGCCTAGCCAATCCTGGTCGGGCACCTCGCGCAGCCTCATCTCTCGAACCGAATGCGAGGGTAGACTGTAAACGCGCAACGCGTCGAAAAGCTGAGCCCGCACTTCTTCCCGTGGTGGCAGTCCATCGAAATACCCGGTTATCTGTACAAGACTCCCATTCACAGAATCCAGCTCGGCGCATTCGGCCGAGGTTGGAAGGTGAACAGAAGTCTGTCGGTCGTTTGTTTCGGTGCCCAGCGCTCCGGCCTCCATCAGGGCATATTCGACAGCTTCGCGCGCGCCTGTTTCGACTGAGACATCCAGCGCATACCATTCCTTTGCTGATCGATTTGTGTCCATTTTCTTCGACCACTCGATCCCGAAACCTTCAGCTCCGAGGCACAGCTTACTCGCTACCACTCCCAATCTCCACTTGCTAACTCAGCGCTTCGGCGCGCAAATGCGCTTCAGAAAACGCGTAATGGATCAGTTATGTTTAAGCGAGGTAATTGCAGAACCGGGCGCGGTTGGACGGGATGCTGGAAATCAACCTGTGCCAGCGCAAAGTGGTGCCAGAAAAGGAAATCTCTGGTTGCATGGCTAGTAACGGTTTAGAATGCGGGCGCTAAACGAAACTTCGGCGCTGGCGGCGGAATGAAGGGACGGTCAAAATTTAGCCATCCCGGGTTGATTCTTTCCATCGTTTTCTAATTCGCCCTGCCGGCACCCGGGTGCTATAAGCAAGCGTTACCACCGATTGATCAGAAGGCCTCTATTGCGTGACCTCTCGTAAGATTCAAATTCGCTGGTGGTTATTGCTGGGCGTAACGGCAATCGCGCTGTATCTCTGCTGGCAGATGGTCAGGCCGTTTGTTGGCGTGCTTGCTTGGGCCGCGGTCCTGGTAATCGTGTTCTATCCGGTCCACCTACGTCTCCTCAGCAAAACGAAGCGCCCCTCACTCGCGGCCTTGATTTCGTGCCTCCTGGTTATTCTCATAATTCTGGTGCCGGTCGCGTTCGTTACTTTCGCAGTACTCAATGAAGCTTCAGGAGCAGTGCAAAACCTTCAGGCGGCAGTGATTTATGTTCTCGATCCCGCTTCGCCTCTTAGCGGACGACCCTTGCGTTGGCTAAGTCAGTATGTCGATATCGAAGAGCTCCGTTCCCAGGCTTACTTGATCGAACGGTTAAAAGGTGTCAGCGGCGCGATTGCAGGCAGGACGCTGGGATTTCTCGGTGGCCTAGTCGGCGTTATCGTGCAGATGTTTTTTGTAGTCTTCACGATGTACTACTTGTTCCGCGACGGCGATCGCATCCTCGAAAAGGTTCGAGACGCGTTGCCGCTCGACCAGGAACAAGCGGAAGCAATCATGGTCAGAACTCGCGACGTCGTGGGCGCCAGCGTGTACGGCGTTTTTAGTATTGCCATAATTCAGGGAACGCTTGGCGGACTGGCGTTCTGGTTCCTCGGATTGCCGTCGGCGATTGTTTGGGGAGTGGCAATGGTTTTCCTTTCCATGATTCCCATGTTGGGAGCGTTTCTCGTTTGGGTGCCGGCCGCCATTTATCTTGCGGCCACCGGCCAATATGGCAAAGCAATCTTCCTGGTGCTGTGGGGCACGCTGGTCATCGGCATGATCGACAATTTCTTACGGCCAAAACTAGTCGGCGGCCGGACGAAGATGCACGAGCTTCTCATATTCTTCGCCGTCCTCGGCGGATTACAGGTTTTCGGAGTACTGGGGATCGTGCTGGGACCGGTGGTGGCGGCGATTGCGATGGCTCTGGTCGACATCTTCCGCGCCGCCGGCGAGAGCGCAGAAGCGTGAGTTTTTTCTCAGGGACATCTCTGCCGAGCTTGAACTATTGGTAGAGTCGATCGAAGGCGAGACGCTTTTTTCAGTGGCCTTATTATTTGCCGGATTCCTTGCGAATCCTTGCTCTCAAATTACTGACGCAGCGTGGAACGCCAGCGAAAGCGTCAACCGTTTATTCCCATCTCATCCAACAAGTGGTCACGGTTGCGCCAGTCTTCTTCTACTTTTACAAACAGTTCCAGATGGCAGCGATGACCGAGCAGGTTTTCAATTTGATGGCGGGCGCGCGTGCCAACCTGTTTCAGGCGAGCAGCGCCTTTCCCAATCACGATTTTTTTCTGTGAAAGACGTTCCACGAAAATCGCGCAGTGGATGCGGGTGAAGTCTTCACGTACCTCTTCCCATTTCTCAGTTACCACTGCAGTTACATAAGGAATCTCTTCTTTCGTGGTTTCCAGAATTTTTTCACGCACGATCTCTGCGGCCAGCGTGCGCATCGATTGATCCGTGAGCTCGTCTTCGGCAAACAGCGGTTCGCTCTCAGGCAGGTGTTTGATGATCTGGTCAAGCAGCGAATCGACCGACGTTCCTTTCAGTCCCGAGATTGGAACAATCTCTCGCCAGTGGTACTCGTCCTTGTACCAATCTATCAGCGGTAGCAGCGCGGCCTTGTCTTTAAGTTTGTCCACTTTGTTGAGAAGCAACAGGGCGGGCTTGCCGGATTGTTGGATCAACTCAAGAACAAAGCGATCGCCGGCGCCGGTGGAAACTGCGGCGTCGCGAATTACACAAACGAGATCCACTCCCAGCAGCGCGTCCTGAACCGTGGTCATCATGCGACGGTTCATCTCGTATCCCGGCTTGTGGACGCCGGGAGTGTCAACCAAAACAATCTGGCCTTCAGGTCTGGTGAGCACACCCTGGATCTTGAAGCGGGTCGTTTGCGGCTTGTCGGAAACTGCGGCGATTTTCTGTCCGACCAGGCGGTTCAGCAGGGTTGACTTACCGGCATTGGGCCGGCCGATAAGGGCGACGTAACCGGCGCGATATGGATCAGATTGTTGAGACATAACTGCAATCACGGATTAATTTTGGATGATCAAGTCGCACGTCAATCTAACGTCCGACTCCACTATTGGCTGATCGCTTTAGCGCCATGCTTGTTGACCTCATCGAGCGCGCGTTGGAGCTCGTCACGCTTGGCGTTGAGAGTCTTTTCGTCAGCGTCAGAGGGAACATAGATTGCCGGCGCAATGTCCAGGCGCGCACGCGTAAACGGCCAGGCCACTTGAAAGCCATCCCAACTTCTCCCGGGCGTCCAGTAATTCCTGGCGGTGATTGTGAATGGCAGAATCGGCTGGCCGGTTTTCTTCGCTAACAACACCGCACCCATCTTGGCGACATATCTCGGGCCCTTCGGACCATCAATCGAAAAAGCGGTGGACCTTCCAGCGCGCATCAGCCGGGCCATCTCCACAATCGCGCCGGTGCCCCCGCGGGTACTCGATCCGCGCACCGCACCATAGCCAAATCTTTTAATAAACCGCGCGATGTATTCGCCATCGAAGCTCTGCGAGGTCATGACGACGATGTTGCGCCTCCGGAAGAAATATGTCCCCAGAAATATCCGGTTGTGCCAGAAAGTGTAGATCGGGAGCCGGCCGTCGCTGGACGCAGCCTCCCAGTTTTCCCAGCCCTCCACCCGCCACCGAATCGTGCTGCCTATTAGTTTGATCAGCACAAAAAAGGCGACGTCTGCCACGCGTATCAGCAATCGCTCTTTTGTGGAATACGAAGAGAGGTCGGCAAACGCGTAAGCGCGGGCCACTGTTTCCTCGGCAGGACGTGCACCTTTGAATTCTCGTTGCGCTGAAGCTTGCATAGATGTCTGGTTGAGAATCAGAGATGAGTATAGCGGAAACAAATTGGCCCGCTAAGGGGTCTAAAGGAGTCGAAATAGTAACCGCTCTGAGCCACGATAATGAGAAAAGCACTTTCCTTTGTGTTCTCGGCCTGTTTGATGACCGGGCTGATTTCTATGCTGTGGACCGTAGGTGTCATTGGCCAACGACCTGAGATTCCCATCCAGACTCCGAACGTGGGCTACGTCGAGATTATTCTTCACAGGAAGAAGCACAATCCTATCGATGATCATTGTCTCGGTCGGCCCATTGCCTAGAAAACTGCCGTCTGGCTCCTGCCTAATGATACATGTCCGGCTCGCCCGGCGGCCGGGTCTTCCATCGTTTGTGAATCCATAGCCACTGATCCGGATAGAGCCGGACCATGCGCTCCATCGCGGCTGCGAACCGCGCCGTATTCACTTCGATGTCCTTTTCGTGGTCGCCGGTCCGGATCAGCTCAACCGGAGGATCGCCATGAAAAAAGTAGCGCCGGCGCGTCCGGTCCCACACTGCGCAGGTCGGAATCACGACGGCATCGGTCTTGAGCGCCAGGGTCGCGATGCCGGCGGTAGTGCAGGCGAGTTTTCCAAAGAAGGGTACAAACACGCCTTCGTACGGCTGCGTGTTGAGATCCGAGAGGATGCCCAACGTTCCACCTTCGCGCAATACCCGTAGCGATTGGCGAGCGGCGCTTTTCTTATCAATGGCCCTGTTCCCAAACTTCGTTCTTACCTTCTCAATCATCTGTTCTACTGGCGCGTTGTCCAAAGGTCGCACGAGAAAACTAATCGGGTATTCCAACGCCGACCAGCCAAAACTCAACATCTCCCAGGCGCCCAGATGGCCGGTCAAAAAGATCACTCCTCGCTTGTTTCTTTCCGCTTCGCGCAGGTGGGCCAATCCCACTTGATCATATTCGATGAGCCGGCGCAACGAGTCCGGAGTTGCCTTTGGGAGTTGGCTAAATTCACCCAGCAACCGGCCCAGACTCGAAAACGAGCCACGAAGCAGTTTACGACGGTCGTTCTCCGGCAGACCGGGGAAAGCTATTTCCAGATTGCGTTCACCGGTTTGTCGAAGTTTGCCCGGCAGGTGGTAAGCAACCCACCCGATGGCCAGTCCGATTCCAACCGCAATGCGGCGCGGCAAGACGCCGAGGCCGGAAAGAATGGCCCGCGCAAGTGCGTATTCGAGCGTTATTTGAAGTTTGCCGTGTTTGGCCATGCGGTAAGGACGGAGGCGTAGTGTATTCAGTCCGATGTTCAATGTCCAAAGTCCCATGCGAGGGTCCCAAGTCCAATGTCCAAAGTCCAAGTCTGGTTTAGCCGGGTTGATAGCTTTCAGGTTAGTTGACACACGACGAACATTGAGTCAGAGATAGACTTTGACCCGCGGACATTGGACATTGGACATTGGACTTTGGACCTAGGCCGTCGCTGATCCCTTATCACTTTCCCTGCCCGGTGATATATTCTCGAACGCAGCAGACCAAAAGTTCGTAATAAGTTCCTGGAAGCTGCTTATTTAAGCACTTCCATCTCTCCTCAGCTTGATCACCAGCAGATTGGAGTCGGATGCCGAAACGTAGGATTCTCATTGTCGACAACAATGATGAGCTGCGGGCCATGCTTCAGGGCGTGCTCGGCAACCTGGGCCACGAGGCGGTGGTGACCGGTGATCGGGAGGAGGCACTTAGACGCAACGACCTCGACCAATTCGATCTCATCATCAGCGACCTGACTGAAGACGGGGAGTCAACCTACTCGCCAAATGGCCAGCACGGCGAACTCCAACGCCGCCATTTGTTAACTTCGATAAACTCAAGCGCTACCGAGCCGGCCATCGTCAAGGCGTTCAAGGTTGCGGCAGCCAACTACCTTCGAACCTCTTACGATCGAGACGAATTGCGGGAGATTGTAGAGCAAACACTATCTTACAAACTTCGGTGCATTGACGATCCCACCGTGCTTTCAAACACCCACGAAAAAATTGAGTTTGAACTTCCCAGCGATGTGGCGCTGATGAATGGGGTTTTGCAGTACCTGCTCGAGCGCGTTGCCAAGCTGGGACTGGTTGCTCCGGAAGGCTCCAATCTGTATGTGGCCCTCGACGAAGCGTTCGTAAATGCGGTTAAGCATGGGAACAAGAATGATCCGTCAAAGCTCGTACGCGTGACCGCAGAGCTTTCACCCAAGGAGGCCTGCTTCACCATCGAAGACGAAGGCGAAGGATTCGACGTGCAATCCATTCCCGACCCTTGTGATCCGGCTAACTTGTTCAAGACTTCCGGCCGCGGCGTGCTGCTCATCTACAACATCATGGACGAAGTTGAGTACAATGCGCAGGGCAATCGCGTAAAAATGGTAAAAAGACCATCTCCTTTGGTCAAACCGCAACTCGTTGAACCTGGTATAACCAACGACAAGCACTCCTCAAATAATTAATAACTCTGAAACCCCGTCAATTGTGGCTGGCTCGATTCCCGCTGATTCGAATACCTCCTTTTGGAGGGTCTGGCCGAGCTGGGGGATTCCCGCGCTCGTGTCTCTACTGCTCGTGCTCTGGTTTGTCGATCCGTTCATCGGCGACTGGGACGGTCTCGACTACACGATGCTCTCTCTGGCAGGTTACCCGTCTTCCATGGCGCTGGGTCGCAATCTTTTCATCTTTGAAAATCACGCGTTATTCAGACTGGCCCAATTCCTTTTTAACGTTCAACCCGAAAATGCATACCTGATATTCAAGTACGCCGTAGTGGCACAAGCTCCGCTGGCAGTAATTGCCTGCTGGCTGTTGGCGCGCGAAATGTCCGGCTCCCTTTATACGGCTACGCTGAGCGCCCTCTTCGTGGTGTTCTCGCCGGTGTTTGTGCTCTACGGCGGACAGGTGATGACGGATGTGCCGGGGGTCTTACTGCTGGCTACGGCGCTTCTGATTCACTATCGAGGATTAAAGCGCGAGCGTGTCTGGATGGTCCTGTTTGGGGCTGGTTTGCTTGGGTTGGGCATGAATCTTCGCGAGACGATCGGCTTATATGCACCGTGGCTGATCCTGGCGCCCCTGGTCTGCGGATGGAAGCTTCGCCGCCGCGAGCTGCTGGTGGTGGCAGGATCATTTCTTCTGTTTCTGGTGATGACCTTTGGGTGGTTTGCTTACTGGTTTCTCACTGACGATTTTTATCGCGGCATCTGGTATGGCTGGCGCGAGTCGATGCAGCGGGAAACCGCGCGACATCCAGTCACTCTCCGCAATCTCTGGCCGTATCTCGCGTACTTTCTTGTCAGCGCTCCAATGGTTTTTGTTTCGCTGCCCTTCGCATTTCGAAGTGAGTGGCGGTGGCGACGACTATCACCCATGCTCTTGCTCGCGGCGATTGGTCTGTTTGCCGATCTTCTCTTGTTTCTTAACTACAGCACCACCGTTAACTGGCGATATTTTTTGACCGGGCTTCCGGCTCTGGCTCCTTTAACCGCTGATTTCCTGATCCGCAAACTTAGCCGGCGCTTCGGTGAGACGGTTGCGTTTTCCTCGTGCGTCGTTGTCTTAGTTGGGCTCGTAATTGGGTTCACTATTCTCGTTAGCCCAGCGAGCCGGCAGTTTAGCGAGCGGCGGGTCATGAGCAAGCATTATCGTGAGCAACTGATCCAGTTGCCGCATGACGCGATCATGATTTCGGGTTCTCAAACCATCGCCGTGACCTACTGGAAAGCGATCGGCCTGGGTGCATGGGAAACAATAGGTACCGGTGGCGGTTGGCCAGGCGACGAGAATCTCGTTCCGCTGGTGGAGAAGCATCTGAATCGCAATCGACGTGTCTTCCTCGACACTGACCAGCGCTGGTGGCTGCCTTGCGGGTGGCAGCGCGATGAGATTCCGTCGATTGTCAGTCTGCAGCAGCGCTTCAGGTTTCGTCGCGTGACCGATACGATCTACGAGATCAGGCCAGGGGATGACCTGAGCGCAAGCGATTTTCCCAACCTCGAGAGACTGCTTCCGGAAAACAGGCCAGACGACTTGAAGAAGTGTCCTCGAATTCGGGGGTAAAGCCGGAGCTATCCGCAGATTAGAATTTGCAGCAGTCCTATAACACTAGCCCACTGTTTCAAACTCTAATCTATATAATCTGCGTAATCTGTGGATAAACTTCTCGTGTTCATGCGCTACGAACTATTCCTGGCTCTGCGTCAACTGCGTTCGCGTCGAAAGCGGCGATTGGCGCGAGCCACGACTGTCATCGCCGTGTTGGGTATCGCGGCTGGTGTAGCCTCGCTGCTCGTAGCGTTGGCGCTGGCAAACGGGTTTCGCGATGAGATGCGTGACAAAATCCTGCGCGGAACCGCCCATTTGACAGTGGTGCGAAACGATGGCCGGCCGATGCAGGATTATCGCGAGGTAGCGGCCCGCATTGCCGGCGTAGCGGGAGTCATCAACGCAAGTGGTACGACCTATGACGGCGCAGTGATTGCTGGGCCGCGAGGAGTCGCATACGGCGTACTTCGCGGGCTCGACGACTCCTCGAAAAAAACCACGGATGACATCGCGCGTTCGTTGGTGATCGGTTCAATCGATCCGGTTTTAAAGGCAAACAAGCCGGACGAAATACCCGAGGTTGCCCTGGGCGCCGAATTGGCGGCGAGAATCGGAGTGCAGGTCGGGGAAACCGCGGAAGTGACAGTTACACAGCCCGGACTTACAACGACCCCCCGCCGAAGAGTACGAGTAGCCGGGACCTTTCGATCAGGTCTATTCGAATACGACTCCACCTGGATCTACGTCTCCCTCCAAACAGCCGGCGTTTTTTCCGGAGGGAATCATACCGCCTCAGTAATTGGTGTTCAGGTCGAGAACATCTACGACGTGAAGCAAGTCGCCGGCAGAATTCAGCAGACGTTGGGGAGTTCTTACAGCACTGTTGATTGGCAGGAAGCAAACCGTCCCTTGTTTACGGCGTTGGCTCTCGAACGCCGGATTGGAATCATCGTCATCGCTCTCATAATCCTCATCGCCGCGCTCAACATCACGACAACTCTGATCCTGGTTGTGGTGGAACGTCGTCGCGACATCGCCATCCTCAATGCGATGGGCGCAACGAAGAACAGCATCATGAGTATCTTCGTCATTGAGGGCGCTATCGTGGGAGCATTGGGTGCGCTGTTCGGCGTCGCGCTGGGAGTGGTCGCAACTCTGGTTGCTAATCGATACGAGCTGATCAGCCTGCCGGCCGATGTCTATTCGATCACCAACGTGCCTTTGCACACCAATCTCTACGATGTAGTGATTGCCGGGCTGGTAGCGCTGATGCTCAGCACCCTGGCCACGATTTACCCGGCACGAGCGGCGGCCCGTATTCGTCCGGCAGAGATGCTTCGACAATAGGCAATAAGTCCAATGTCCAAAATCGTCGACTAGTCCAATGTCCAAAGTCCAAAGTCCAACGTCCGGTATCGAAACAGACTCCATGCACAGGAGTCCGGCGTCGTGCGAAGAAAGCCCTGCTTCAAAAAGAAATCTAGAGTCTGATATTCAAGTTGAGCAACCGGACTTTGGACCTTGGACTTTGGACCTTGGACTTCGCGTCACCGATCTCCGAAAGAGTTTCGTTTCGCCGAACGGCCGGCGCATCGACGTTCTTCAAAGCGTTTCGTTTTCAGCGAGAGCCGGCCAATCGCTGGCGATTCAAGGATCGTCGGGCGCCGGCAAGTCAACCCTTCTGCATCTGCTGGGCGGTGTCGAGCAGGCCGATCACGGGAACATCAAGTTTGGTGAATTCGCCATCGAACAAGCCGGACCCGCGGCACTCGCGCAGTTTCGCAATCGCCAGGTTGGGTTTGTTTTCCAGTTTCATCATTTGCTTCAGGATCTCACCGCGGCGGAAAATGTTTGTATGCCACTGATGATTGGCGGGATGAGCCGGCGAAGGGCGCTCTCTTTCGCGGTGCGAGCGCTCGAAGGCTTAGGTCTGGGTGATCGTACTGAACATCTGATCGGCTCTCTGTCAGGCGGGGAACAGCAGCGAGTAGCAGTTTGCCGGGCCTTGATTGCCCGCCCGGAATTGGTGTTGGCTGACGAACCCACCGGAAATCTTGACGAGGCAATTAGCGATCAGATTGCTCAAGACCTTGTTTCCTATGCGAAATCGGGTCCCGCGGTGGTGATTATCGCAACACACAGCACCAAACTGTCGCGTTGTTGTGATCGGACCCTGATTTTGAGGGGTGGACGAATACCCGTCCCATAAATCTCATCTGAAATAAGGCGCCAGTTGCGCCTTTTATTGTTTTATTCAGGGGAAACCAAACAAGCCTTTTGGCACTCTCACTGATGGGTTATAATGCGCTCAATGCCGGGCGAACCAGGTATTCGCCCGGCATGGTAATCATTATCGCCGTTTTCAGCGACAAAACGAATGTTCGAACGCTATACCGAAAAAGCACGCCGGGTCATTTTTTTCGCTCGCTATGAAGCGTCACAATTTGGCGCGCCCGCAATTGAACCTGAGCACCTTTTGCTGGGTCTCATGCGGGAGGATAAGACTTTGACCGGGCGCTTTTTCCCGCGAGCTCAGGTTTCCATCGAGTCCATCCGCAAGGAAATTGAAGGACGGACACTCCTGCGGGAAAAAATTTCAACTTCGGTCGAGCTACCCCTGGCTCCGGAAACCAAGAGGGTGCTTGCCTACGCGCACGAGGAAAGCGATCGCCTGCAACACCGCCACATCGGCACCGAACATTTGCTCCTCGGGCTACTGCGTGAAGATCGTTCGATGGCTGCAGAGATTCTTTACGAACGTGGCCTGCGTCTTAACGCGGTTCGCGATGAGATTGCGCGTCAGTCGGGAGCGGATGCGCGCAGCTCGCAAAAGAAAGACACGCCACACCTGGTTGAGTTTTCCCGCGATCTGACCGACGACGCTGCCAGCGATAAACTCGATCCGCTAATCGGGCGCGAAGCAGAAATCGAACGAGTGGTCCAGATCCTGTGCCGCCGAACCAAGAACAATCCGGTGCTAATCGGCGAGCCGGGCGTTGGCAAGACGGCGATCGTCGAGGGCCTGGCGCAACGCATTGTTCGTGGCGACGTTCCTTCCTTTCTCGAAAACAAGCGGATCCTTTCGTTGGATCTTTCGCTGATTGTCGCCGGCACAAAATACCGCGGCCAGTTTGAAGAGCGTTTGAAACAGATCATGCGCGAGCTGGTCGAGAATCCGCACTACATTGTTTTTATCGATGAGCTGCACACACTGGTTGGCGCCGGCTCTGCTGAAGGCTCGCTGGATGCCGCAAACATTCTGAAGCCCGCCCTGTCGCGGGGCGAGATTCAATGCATCGGCGCAACTACGCCCGCGGAGTTTAGAAAATCAATCGAGAAAGATAGGTCACTGGAGCGCCGCTTCCAGGCCGTCAAGGTTCCGCCTCCCACGGAAGAAGAAGCGGTCGCGATTCTCCAGGGCGTTAGAGAGCGTTACGAGAGTTTTCATCAGGTGCATTACACCGATGATGCACTCCAGGCCGCGGTTTACCAGTCAAATCGATATATTCCTGATCGCTTCCTGCCCGACAAGGCCATTGACGTAATCGACGAAGCGGGAGCCCGAGTGAAGTTGCGAGTCCGGCGCGAACAGGGAAACTTGTCAGACTGGAGCCAGATCAACGACTGGTCGCAGGGCCGGGATGCCAACTTTGCAGATCAGGACAACGATGATGATGCTCTCGTCTCCGCGAAGGTGACTCGCGATGATGTGGAAGAAGTGATTGCCCGCTGGACGGGAATCCCTGTGACCTCTTTGAAGGAAGAGGAAACACAAAAACTTCTGCGTATCGAAGTCGAACTTCATGAGCGTGTCGTTTCGCAGCGACCCGCAATCTCCGCACTGGCGCGGGCCATTCGCAGATCGCGCGCTGGTTTGAAAAACCCGTTGCGGCCAGTGGGATCGTTTTTGTTTCTGGGTCCAACCGGTGTTGGCAAGACTGAAGTCGCCCGCTCGCTGGCTCAGGTGCTGTTTGGCAGCGAACGCTCCATGATCCGTTTTGATATGTCTGAGTTTATGGAGAAACATTCAGTGTCGAAACTGATCGGATCTCCTCCGGGGTATGTCGGACACGAAGAAGGCGGCCAGCTGACCGAACGGATCAAACGGGCGCCTTATTCCGTTTTGCTATTCGATGAAATCGAGAAAGCCCATCCGGACATTTTCAACGTGCTGTTGCAGGTCTTTGAGGACGGCATTCTCACCGATGCGCTCGGCAATGCCGTCGACTTTAAGAATGCGATCATCATCATGACTTCCAACATCGGCGCGCGCTTCATTCAAAAGAAGGGCACGATGGGGTTCCAGGGCACGACCGACGCCACCCGCGAGAAGATGGAAGAAATGGTGATGTCGGCAGTGCGGCAAACATTCAACCCGGAGTTTATCAACCGGCTTGACGAGATCATCATTTTCGACGAACTCTTCGATCACGAACTGCTCGATGTCATTCAGCTTCAGGTCGAACAAATCAACCGGACAATGCTACGCCACGGGTTTGAAGTCAGGCTGACTGATGAAGCCAAGCGCTGGATCGTGAAAAAGACCTGCGCCGATCGATCTTATGGCGCCCGGCCGCTGCGCCGCGCCCTGCAGAAATACGTCGAAGACCCACTTTCGGAAGCGCTGATTCAAGGTCATTTGGTTGGTGCGTCCCTGATCGAGGTGTTTCTTGATGGTGATGACCTGAATTACCGGCCCGTGGGCATCGAAGCTCCTGACGACGCACTCCTGATCCATTAAGGGTCTGATAACAGTCCAAAATTCAATAGGCAGAGGGAAAAGGGCATGGCCAGAGCCCGGGGATCCACCCCGCTGTCCTTTTTCTTTTGCCTTTTTACTTTTGCGACGCTCGTCCGATATAATGCGCGACTTTGCTGGATAAGGTTTGGCCACCTCTGGCAACGAGACTGTCAGACTTCTGAATCCAACGGTTCCATCAATTGGCAGTCTGGTTGGCAAAGAGCCATTTACTAAAGTTTTGCCTTTATTTTCATTAGCGATAAGTTTATAGCCCGTTTCTAGACTCCCCGAAGTACCCGATATCCGGTAAGAACGTCCGAGGGAAAAGGCGCCTATGCATTCATATCGCGGGTTTTTGCTCATCCTAGTGAGCGGAATTCTCCTGCTGGCTTCCACCATCTCCGCACCGCGAATTGTTAATGCGCAGCAGAGCCAACGCGTCGTTGAATCAGTAGATATCACCGGCAACCGGCGCCTGAGAAAAGACGACATCCTCTATTACGTTCAGACCCGCCAGGGCGACGTTTACAACGAACAACAAGTTCAGCGTGACCTGCAGGCAATCCTGGCCCTGGGCTTCTTTGACAAGACAGCCACTCGAGTCCTGACCGAGGAAGGCGCTCGGGGAGGGGTCAACATCATATTTGAGGTCAAAGAACTCCCCATCATCCGCGATCTGCAGTTTCAGGGGCTGAAAAGCGTGGCGGAATCGGATGTGCTCAAGGCTTTTCGTGAACGGCGCGTGGGTATCTCCAAAGAAAGCATCTACGACCCGGTCAAGGCGCGGAACGCAATCCGGGTTTTGAAAGAACTGCTGGCCAGTCACGGCCATCCCAATGCGACTATCGAAGAACGACGCGATGAGGTTTCGGCAACTTCTACCGCCCTCACGTTTGTGATTGATGAGGGCGACCGTGTTCGCGTAGTCGAGATTCAATTCGAAGGCAATACCAATTTTAGCGACGGTAAGCTTCGCGGCTCCATGAAACTGGTGAAGGAAGCCGGACTCATCACCCGCTTCAAGGGTCAGGACATCCTGGACCGGGAGAAACTGGAATACGACCTGCGCAATGTTGACAACCACATGCGCTCCAAGGGTTATCTCCAGGGACGCCACGGAGAGCCAAGAGTTGATAGTGTCGGACGCAGGCGCACTGGCTTTCCGATCCTGCCTTTACCATTCATTTCATCGGTAGACGAGGGGCTGCGCGTTACGGTTCCCATCGTGGAGGGAAAGGTATACCGGATAGGCGAGATGAAGATCGAGGGCAACTCGATCTTCGCCGAGGACGCAATTCGCGGTTACATCGGATTGGGCAAGGGCGATATCGCGAATGGTGAAAAGATCGGCAAGGCCCTGTTCGAGAACCTGAAAAAGGTTTACGGATCGCAGGGTTTCATTGAGTACACGGCTGAACCAACCCCCACCTTCAAAGACAACCCGCAAAAACCTGACGAGGGCATCGTCGACTTCGTGATCACGATCGAGGAAGGCAAGCAGTTCTCTCTGCGCCGTTTGGAGTTTATCGGCAATACTTTTACTCGCGACAACGTGCTCCGTCGCGAGGTGTTGCTCAACGAAGGCGATATTTACAACCAGAACGCCTGGGAGTATTCGGTCATCAAGCTCAACCAGCTCGGCTACTTCGATCCGATTGACAAAGACAAGGACGCGGATTTCAAGACCAACGACGAAGAAGCCACGGTCGATATCAACTTGAAGGTTACCGAGCGTGGCCGCCAACAAATCTCATTCAACGGCGGTCTTTCCGGGATTGGTGGTTCTTTCTTCGGGCTCGAATATTCGACGAACAACCTCCTCGGACGAGGCGAAATACTCTCGCTTAATGTTTCCGCCGGCAACCGGCAAAAATATCTTCAGTTTTCTTTCACCGAGCCGTACATCAAGAACCGTCCCATCACGGCCGGCTTTTCGTTATTCGGTTACACGCAGAAGTTCTTTGGCGAGGGCACTTTTCTTTCCACCAATATTGCTGCTCAACAAGGTCTCGGCGGTAGCGCTATCGACTTCCTGAATGTCAGCGAGGAAAACCTTTTCACGCGCACCTCATATGGTGGCTCACTGTTCGCTAGTGCACCGTTGTCTGAGTTTTACCGTAAACGTCGCTTTACGCAGTTTTCCAGGATTGGGGCGTCATACAACTTTTCCACCTCGTCGGTGGAGGATCCAGAGGTCAATACCGACCCCAACAGTCCTAACTTCATTCCGGTGATCTACGCACAGTCCAACATTATCACCAGTCGCGGCGCGGTGAGCTTTACCTATGACACCCGCAACGCAAGCGTAGATCCGACTGCCGGTAGAGAGTTGTCATTTCAGGTGGCGGTCGCAGGTCTTGGTGGCGACGTGCGCACATATCAGCCGACGGTGTCTTACTCGCAATTCATAGCGCTCAGGCGGAAGAACTCTGAGCGACCGGAGGTGTTCGGGTTCCGCATACTCGCCGGAACTGTGGGCAGCTTTGCGACTACGGCCAAAATCAGAGACTCCCAATCGCTGGCTTTTGTTGACGGCGTGCCCATCTTCGAGCGGTTCTTCCTTGGCGACGAGTTTAGTATTCGAGGGTACAACGTCCGTTCGATCACTCCCTTAGCCCCAATCGACACCTTCTTTACCTCGCGTGACGTGGTGGTCGCTTCCAATTCGTTCGGGGATCCGGTGGAGGTGGCGGGAGTAGTGCCCAGCGCGGCCTTAATCGGTGTCTTTACCGGACCGACGGGAAATAACGCTGTCCGGTTGCCCCGATTCTTTAACCCGGTTGGCGCCGATTCCCAGGTGCTCGGCAACTTTGAATACCGCATTCCCCTAATAGGCAGCACTGTAGGACTTGCAGCCTTCGCCGATGTGGGCTCGGCCTTTAACCTGCGTAGCAAGAGGGACCAGGTGTTCTCGAGCAACTTCCTTGCTGATCAGCCCTTCCTGAGTTCGACCGGTCGCTTGATATGTGAAAGGGTCGGCCTGCTAGTCCCGGTGAACCTTTCCTCGCTGGCTGCCTGCCAGGCCGATACAACCCTTGCGTTCCTTCCCCTGACCGGAGGCTTGGTGCTGCATGACAATCGCCTGGTGACAGTCACTGAACTCGATAATGCGCGAAATCTGGGATCTTTTGATCCCGCCACCGGACTGCCGTTTGGTTTTCAACAGGTCTTTTTGCGTGGCGAGGCGCAAACCAATACTGCCGTAAGACTTTCCGAGAGCCTGTTCTCGAAGTTGGGCGATTTCCGAGCCAGCCTTGGTATGGAAGTACGCGTCCAGGTTCCGGTCATCAACGTGCCTTTTCGACTGATTTTTGCGTATAATCCTCGGGCGAGGAACGATCAAGTCATTAACGGCTTTCCCTTCTTTTTTAACGAGCAAAAGAAAGTCGTTCGCTTCAGCGTCGGGCGCACTTTTTAACCACCTAAAGCCAACCACCGGGGTGGTCTGAACAACTAAGGGTTGACCTACCGCCTCTGTTATTTAAGGAGCAAGACAAGAAAGTTATGAAGATAGAGAGATTTCTAATCGCCTTTGCTTTTGTGCTGGGCCTGGCTGTAACACCCGCTCTGGCGCAAACAAGGCCGGCAGCGCCTGCGCCCACACAAACTCCCGCAACGTCCTCCGGGAATGTTCCCGAGAGTAAAGTTGCCGTCATCTATTCTGAGGCCTTCCTCGATGCGAAAACCGGGATCGCTCGATTCAATACTGCGGTAACCGCTTTGAATCGAGAATTCCAGCCGCGTCAGACCGAACTGCAGGCATTGCAGCAGAAGATCCAGGCGCTGACTGACGACATCGCCAAAACCGCGCCAGTTGCCGATCCAAAGACGATTGCTCAGAAGCAGGACCAATTGGATCAGATGAAGAAAGATTTTCAGCGCAAGGGCGAAGACGCCCAGGCCGCTTATGAACGACGCCGCAAGGAAATGTTCATGCCTCTTCAGGACGATATCGGCAAGGCGTTGGAAGTTTATGCCAAGGCGCACAACATCAACGTGCTCATTGATGGCAGCCAGGTGCCCCTGGTTTACGCTGCGGATGCCCTGGATATCACCCGGGCTTTCATCAACGACTTCAACAGCAAGAACCCGGCGACCGCGGCAGTGACCACAGCACCGCCAAAGTAAGTTTCGGCGGGCCGGCTACTCTTTTAAGACGCGGCGATGCGGCAGTTTGTTCCGCGTCCCGCGTCTCTTCATTCTACTCATGGAAACTGTTCTCGACTCCCAGGCGATCCAACAGCTCCTGCCCCACCGTTTCCCGTTTCTGCTCGTCGATCGAATCATCGAGCTGGTTCCGCGCGAACGGATCGTAGGGATCAAACAGGTTAGCATCAATGAACCGTTTTTCCAGGGACACTTTCCGGGAGCGCCGGTGATGCCAGGCGTGCTGGTGGTTGAAGCGCTGGCGCAGGTAGGAGCGATTCTTGCCTTACGCGAAATCGAGGACCGTGATCGGAAACTCGTGCTCTTCACGGGTATCCGGGAAGCCCGCTTTCGCCGCCCGGTGGTGCCGGGCGACACGTTGACTCTTGAAGTCACCGCTTTGCGCATCGGATCCCGTGTGCAGCGTATGCGCGGCGAAGCAAAAGTGGACGGACAACTCGCAGCCGACGCCGACATCATGAGCGTCATCGCAGATCGTGGTTCTGCGGTTTAAGAAAAGGGAAATAAGGAACAGGGGAAAAGGGAAAAAGGGAAAAAGGAGCAGGGAATGATTGAGGCTCATTGTTTTTCTCTGAGGGTTTCCCTTTTCCACCTTTTCCCTGTTTCCCCATAAGCTTATGGCGGTCGCTACCAAGCCAAACAACGTTCATCCTACGGCAGTGGTCAGTCCTGAAGCCCGGATCGGGAGTGGCTGCTACATTGGCCCATATTCGATCGTCGGTGCCGAAGTCGAATTGAAGGACGATGTGCATTTGGAGTCACATTGTGTGATCGATGGACGCACCGTTATTGGAGAAGGCACTCGAGTTTTTCCGTTTGTTTCGATCGGACTCCCTCCTCAGGATTTGAAGTACGGGGGAGAGCCTTCCGAAACGCGTATCGGTCGGCGCAACCAGATAAGGGAGTTTGTGACGATTCATCGTGGTACAGCAGGCGGCGGAATGTTGACGCAGATAGGCGACGACTGCCTGTTCATGGCCCAGGCTCATGTGGCTCACGACTGCATTATCGGTGACGGAGTAATCATGGCTAACGCCGCCACGCTTGCCGGTCATGTGCTGATTGAAAACAATGCCAACGTCGGCGCCTATTCGGGTGTTCACCAGTTTTGCCGCGTGGGCCGCGAAGCCTATGTGGGCGGTTACTCGGTTGTCGTAAAAGACGCGCTCCCCTATGCGCTTACTGTCGGCAATCACGCGCGTTGTTATGGTTTGAATACAACCGGCATGAAACGACGCGGCTATTCAGCTGAGGTGATTCAGGCGTTGCATCGTGCGTTTCATCTTCTCCTCTCGTCAAAACTGAATACTTCTCAAGCCCTGGAGAGAATCAACGAAGAGATCCAGGATTCCGCCGAGGTGGAAGCGTTAGTGCAGTTTATTGAGTCCTCAACCCGAGGCGTGATCAAGTGAGAAGGATGAAGGATTAAGGCGGAAGAATGAGGAAGAGATTTGCCATTTCTTACGCCTTCATCCTGCCTCCTTCATCCTTCATAATTCACAGTTCACCCTTCATCGTTTAGTAATGCGCTACGGTCTAATCGCAGGCAACGGACAGTTTCCTTTCATGGTTGTGGAAGGGGCTCGGAAGGCAGGTGTCTCGCTCTCCGTAGCGGCCATTCGGGAAGAGACCGACCCTGCAATCGAACAACGAGTGGAACGCCTGGCGTGGGTTGGGATCGGCCAACTCGGAAAGATGATTCGCTTCTTCAAAGGTGAGGGAGTCGAAAAAGCCATCATGGCCGGCCAGGTGAAGCATGTGCAGATTTTCAGCCGCGCGGTACCCGATGCGCGCATGTTGAAGATGCTCTTGAAGCTTCCACGCCGCAATACTGCCTCGTTGATTGGTGGCATAGCCGACGAACTTGGCAGCGAAGGCATCGAGCTCATCGACTCCACTACCTTCCTGCAGGACCAACTGCCTGGCGTCGGAACTCTGACGCGACGCAAACCAACCTCAGCGGAGCAGGCAGACATCGATTACGGCCTGGAAATAGCGCGCCACATTGCGGATCTTGATTTGGGTCAAACGCTCGTCGTGCGTGGAAAGGCGTGTGTTGCAATTGAGGCAATGGAAGGAACCGATGCCACGATTCAGCGGGCAGGTGAACTAATGGGGAGCAGTAAAAGCAGCCGGCGACGTTTCAACCTCAGCAGTGGCCCAGTGACTGTATTGAAACTTTCGAAACCGGATCAGGACATGCGTTTTGATGTGCCGGTGGTGGGCGTGCCGACTATTGAAACGATGGCGCAGGCCGGCGCCACCTGTCTCTGTCTTAGCGCCCGTAAGACTCTGATGTTTGATCGTGACGAGATGATTGCTCTGGCGGACAAGTACAGGATGGCGATAGTAGCGGTTGAGGTTTAGAGCCGGGTGTGCGGTAGTGGGAGGCCGCCGGCTTGTTGTTTTTGAAGAACTGAATCTCAGTCCCGATTGTCGAGATCATCTTCACGATGATCGTCGTGCTTTCCGTGGTCCTCCGTGGGGACTTGCTGACCGGGCACGCGATACTCTTCGCTCACCCACTTGCCTAAATCGATAAGCTTGCAGCGTTCAGAACAAAATGGCCGGTACGGATTGGTCTCCCACTGAACAGGCTTATTGCAACTGGGACACTTCATCAAAACTGCGGCTCGCCCTAGCTGATCAACGGCGCTTCGCGGGAAAGGCCCTCGGGGCGTTTGACCAGGATCCGGCGGTTTACAAACTCGATCGTGCCTTCCCGGCGCATGGCGTTAAGACGAACCGTGACACTCTCTCGAGTAGATCCCACGATTGATGCAATCTCGCGGTGGGGCAGAGGAATATCGATCAAAACCCCCTCAGATTCCCGCACCCCATAGCGATCCGAGAAATCTGCCAGCAATCTGTCGAGCCTCGCCGGGATGGCATTGAGCGCAAAATCAGCCAGTCGTCGTTCGGCATGTTCAAGACGCTGGCCAATTAATCGAAACGTGTAATCGTGGAGCCGTTCGTCTTCGGCCATTCCTGCCTTGAAATGCTCGGCTGGGATTCTGAGCAAAGTGGAAGTTTCGTAAGCGACCGCGGAATTTTCGCGGCGACCGGCGTTTGAATAGAGGGCCGATTCGCCAAAGAGAGACGCCTCGGGCAGAATATCAATGACAGCTTCCCGATCAGACTGGGATTCGATGCGGCAAAGCTTGATCCGGCCTCTGATGATGGCGTACAAGGCGTCAGCCTGTTCCCCGGCGCGATAGACGAAGCGCCGGCGCCGAACATCAATTACCCTCGAACTCTCGGCGAATCGGGATATCAGCTCGTCACTTAGGCTAGGGCCAAACCCCAGTTGGTTGCGAATTATCGCAGCCCGATCTGCTGGGGACAGATCGTGAGCACGCTTGGGCGGCTTAAGTTTCTTTTCGATTTCACTCATGGGTCACACATTAGGAGGTTTGAGACAAAGGCCTTCAGAATTGTTTGACGATGTGAACGTCCTTCTCCATGGTCTAACGCTTGACGGGACTCAGGTAATGTAAGGGAACCCTGATGAATGTATCCGGGGTCTGGAATTCTTCAGCTATTGTGCTATCGCGATTACCAGGGCGGTTGAAAAACAAAGCGGACAATCTCTGAATGGACCAAACTTTAGCATGAAGACCTTGAGCGCGCAACACTATTGCAATTTTAGGCGGGAATCTCTAGCAAACTGCTTGTTCTGAAGGGCTTTCCGGCGAGTGCCGGGCGCCGGAGCCCAGAGCTCCCGATGATGATCGGATGAACCCTCGGGTAGTCTCAGTCGTACAAAAGCTGAAAGCAATCTAAAACTCTGGAAATATATGGCTGACTACAAAGAAAAACTTGACGAATGGCACAAAACGGTGCGCCGCAAAGCGCGCGAAATTGACGAGAAATACGCCATCACTGATCTGGTTGACGAGGGTGCGCGAGCCGCCGGCGAAGCGGCTAAAGCGGGCGCTCAAACCATATCTTCGCGCGCCGAGAAACTCCGCGCGGAAGCCGAACGTTTTGCTGAGAGCGGTGACATTGGCGACAGCGCCCGGCGGGCGGCGGACGAAGCGACTCGCGGCGCCAGGAAGGCAGGCGAAGTCATTCGTGAGGCTGCCGGCGATGCCGGCAAGAAAGCCGGCGAAGTTTTCGATGACGCCAAGACTTATTACGACCGAGCGTCAAATCTTTATGATACCGGAGCCCGGGTAACACGGGCTTCAAGCGCGGCCACCGCAGGAATCCTCAAAGCAAAAGAGTGGGTCACCGAGAACCCGGGAAAAGCGGCGCTGGTTTCGTTTTCGGTGATCATGGGCGTCCGGATGGGCGCGGCCCTGCCCGGTCTCGATGTTGTACTGCTTGGATCACACCCTCATTGGTTGACCCATTCCGCGCTGCCCATTTTCGGAGCACGCAAGCTTAGCGAGCGGTTTGACAGCTACCTGAAAAAGCAGGAAGAGCTCATCCGGCAGGGACAGTTGTCGGAGGCCGAACGCAAACGGGTTGAGTTTGAGCGCAACATGACAAAGTATGTAGGTGCTCCATTGCTTGGAGCGGTAAGTTGCGCCGCGGGTGCCGCGATGTTTGCTCAAATCCTGCAACCTGGCGGCATCGCGGGTGCGCCGGTTAGTTGGATACTAGGCGGCAACCCATTTCTGGGAACGGTCTGGCTGTTTGCAAACGGTGTGATCTGCTTCCACGAGGGTTACAAGTTTTTCATGATCGCTCTGGCCGATCAGGAAGAGGTCCATCGAGTTGTTCGTGAGATAAAAGGTCTATTGCCGGCAGTTGAATCCAGCTGAATCCTTACTGCCGTCGCTCAAGTCAAAGTAAGTGGGAAGGGCCAGAAGGAGAGAGCAAAAACGATCAAGGTAATGAGAGCCGTAACGGTACGCGCAGTACCCAGGGGTTCCATCCGTTCCGGCGCCGGATGCCGGACCTTCAACATCACCGCCAGCAGCACCGCATAGACAAAACCACTTGGGCTGCCATGCCAGATAAAGCCCAGCACCGAGATCACCACCATTGTCACAAACGCAACCCGGCCAATGAGCCGGTGCGCCTGCTGGCCGAAGAGAGCGAAAGTGCCGTGCCCACCGTCGAGTTGGCCCACCGGCATTAAATTCAAACTCGTAACCAGTAACCCAATCCAGGCCGCCAGGTAGAAAGGGTTGAGGGCCGCGTCTCTCAGGTTCGTCCCGTTGAAGCCTGCAATTATTCGAAGCAGGAGCGGGTCGTTGAAGTAGATTACCTGTTGATCCGGTATCACCGGCGCCGGTTGGGCAAGGAAGACTCCAATCACGGCGACCGGTAACAAGGCGATGAAACCTGCAAGGGGGCCGGCCAGGCCGATGTCGAAAAGGGCGCGACGTGACGGGATTGGGGATTTCATCTTTATGAAAGCGCCAAACGTCCCAGCGAGAAACAACGGCGGCGCCGGGATGAAAAAGGGCAAAGTGGCGCTGACACCGTAATAAAGACAGGCCAGGTAGTGGCCCATCTCATGCGCGAGCAGGATCGTGAGTAAGGCGCCCGCGAAAGTGATCCCTTCAAAAAGAATCTGCGGATGGTCCACCGCATAGGAGAGGTAAACCAGGACACTCGCCATGTAGTACTGCGGGATATAGAGAAAGTAGCTGAGCAGTCCTGACAGGACCGGTTCAGGCACCTCTCTCGGCGGGGCTGCCGTGTAGATTCCGGCGAATGTGGCTGTCAGGAATGTAGTCAGGAAGAGCGCCCCATGGCGTATCCACTCGCGCGCGCCGGGACGATCAAATTGCCGCCTGAGCGGAATGCCTCGCGAGTCTGCGAATGATGGAATTACTCGTGCGGATTCTGACATCGATGGCCGGAGCGCGCAATTGAGGCTAGAGCTTGGAGTCGTCCAATACTCTAGCCTCGGAATTTGAATCCTGATTAGTTGTTATTTCTAGAAGTCCAGTTCCTCAGCACCTGTTTCGCTGCCCGCCTCGCCGTCAGTTACTTGAAGATCCTTGCCCGGCTTGAAGCGAATAGTTTTGCCCGAAGGAATTGCCACTTCCTCACCTGTTCTCGGGTTGCGCCCGACGCCACGCTTGCGAGGCTTTACCACAAATACCCCAAAGCCGCGAAGTTCAATTCGTTCACCACGGGTGAGCGCTTCCTTCATAGAGTGGAAGAGGGCATCCACGGCCTGTTCGGCTTTCATCTTAGGAACGCCGGTCTTTTCAGCTACCCGATTGATGATGTCTAGTTTGATCACGGCTTTCAGCCTCCATTCGCGTCTCTAGGGGAGAATATTTAGAGCCGAAATTGCAGGGAGCGATGATAGAGAGGCGCAATGAAGACTGTCAACTGTTACCGGACAACCGATATCGTGTTTGACAAGCAAGTAGGTGAAAGCTAACCTCAAGTGTTGCATTGACGCCACACTTTTATGGATGCGGAATACAGAATTTTGTAAGGCTATCAACTGATGTTCGGTATCAAAACTCGTCGTCCGCCGCCGTTTGGCGGAATTCATGTTGGAGACGACAAAGACATTCAAGTTCATCGTCCTGAAGACGCTTCCGGACGCGGTCTCTGGACCGAGAGCCGGCTGCTTTTGCGAGATCTGGCATTCGCTCTGATGATTGCCGCGCTGGTGGTGGTATTCATTGTGCAGCCGGTGAAAGTGGAAGGCACGTCCATGTTGCCAAGACTTCACGACGGCGAGCGCATCTTTGTAAATAAACTAATCTACTATGAGGAATATCGCTGGGCCCCAAAGGTTGAGCGAGGCGACATCGTCGTTTTCTGGTTTCCGGACGATCCGTCCAAGAGTTACATCAAGCGGGTTGTGGGTTTACCGGGAGACACGATCGAAGTGCGGGAAGGCGTGGTGAGAGTAAACAACGCCGAGCTTAACGAACAGTACCTCGATCCGCGCTTCAACGTGTCGCCCAAGAGTCAGGCGCCGGTCTTTGTAAAACCAAACTACTATTTCGTAATGGGCGACAACCGCGACAATTCCAGCGACTCAAGGAGTTGGGGGTTGGTGCCCAAGAAATATGTCTATGGCAAGGCGTTGTTTCGTTACTGGCCACTGACCTCGGCAAGCATCATCCACCACGAAGAGTTATCGCCGGTACCACCTCCTTCCGCCCAGCACCCAAACCGTGACGAAATGCGCGATATTCCCGAGGACCGTTAACTCGAGTTTTTGAGTACTTTGACAATGCTCGATTGGTTACGGCTGGTATTGATGATTTTTTACGCGCCCGCGCGCGGACTCCGTGAAGTGCGCGATCGCGCTCCCCTCGCACCCATCGGACTGATGGCGCTGGTCAGTCAGTTTCTCTATTTCCTTGTAACAAGCGGGTTGGCTGGAGATTGGGCATTTCCTCAGTCCGGACGGATGACGTTGCTGAGTATTCTATTTCAATCAGCAATCGCGCTGTTGCTGGTTGCAGTCTTAGTTCCCATCATTGCATTCGTAGCAAACATCTTTGAGCGGAGAGGTGGCTTCACCCTGTTACTACAACAGGAGTTTGCCTCGCTGGCGTCGAGTTTTCTTTACGCTCTGGTAATTGCAAACATCCTTACCATCCCGGTTGCGATCTTTCTTCACTTCAGCGGAATACAAGCCAGCTACGTTGCGCAATCGCTCCAGTCCGCATCCCAAATCGATACCTGGGCGCGGCTGCCGCCGGACTTTCGCGCACAGTTACGAGTTTCCCTTAGCGATCCTATCCAGGTTGCCGCCGGTTTGTTTCGCACCGTCAAACTCTTTGTCTTTGTCATCGGCGCTGTTGTTGCGGTAAGAGAAGTGTTTAGAGTCTCAGCGCTTCGCGCCACGGCAATTTCATTTGTAGGACTGACGATGACTCTGTTCGTCTCACCTTTGCTGCTGCTTCTGAGTCCCATTTTGGCGTCGCCGCTTCTGCTCATCATTCTCTTTCTGTTGATACGTGGCTACATTAGCTCTGCGCTCCGTTCGCAGCGCGCCCGTGAGTCGTTTAAGCAGAACCTCGAAGCAGCAACACTAAATCCTGCCGATGCTTCGGCCCACTACAACCTTGGTCTCATTCATCAAGAGCGTGGCGAGCTGGAGGCAGCCCGCGAGCGTTTTGAGCGGGCAGTGCAGATCGATGAAGACGAAATCGACGCACACTATCAGTTGGGCCGGATCGCGCGTCAGCAAAAACGGTTTGCCGACGCGATTAGGCACTTCGAGCAGGTCGTTTCTCGTCATCCCGCGCATGCACAACACGAGATCTGGAGGGAAGTCGGGGCGACCTATCTCGCGGCAGACCAGTTTGAAGATGCTCGGAATGCCCTGGAACAGTTCCTTGACCGCCGGCCTTCGGATCCGGAAGCGCTTTACCTGATGGGCCGCGCCCACGCCGGGCTGGGCCATCGCCACGAGGCCACCAGTTCGATGGAAGCCTGCATAGAAGCAGTTAAGACGGCGCCCGCCTACAAGTATCGGGCCGATAAGCGTTGGCTGAACGAGGCTCAGCAGTTCCTGAAAGGCAGCAGGCAGGAGGCAGTGAGCAGTAGGCAGTAGGCTCGCGGCAAGTGTTCGATCGTTAGCACGGAAGTGATTTATCATCCGGCGCTACCGCGCCCGGTTCTGTAATTTCAAACCGTCATGAAAAATCCGCTACCCGCAATTCTCGCTCTCGAAGATGGCCGCACGTTTCGTGGCCGGTCGTGGGCTGCTGAAGGTGAAGCCTGCGGTGAAATGGTCTTCAACACATCAATGACCGGATATCAGGAAGTGCTCACGGATCCGTCCTACGCCGGACAGATCGTTTGCATGACCTATCCACTAATCGGCAATTACGGCGTCAACAGCGAGGATGAAGAATCATCGCGGCCGTGGGTTGAAGGCTTCGTAGTGAGGGAAGCAAGCCGAATGGCTTCCAATTGGCGGGCCCAGGAAAGTTTGGACAGCTATTTGAAACGCTGGAACATTGTGGCGATTGAAGGTATCGATACGCGAGCGTTGGTCCGCCACATTCGTGACAAGGGAGCAATGCGTGCCTGCCTTTCCACGATAGACCTCGACGATTCCAGTCTGGTAGAGAAAGCGCGCCGGTCCCCTTCGATGGAAAACCGCGAGCTGGCAAGTGTGGTGACCACGAAGCAGAATTATGAAGTTGCCCCCGAAGCTGCCGAACGCTTTCACGTGGTCTGCTACGATTTTGGCGTCAAGAGAAATTCGCTGCGCGAGTTGTCGCAGCTGGGTTGCCGCATTACGGTAGTTCCATCATCAACCCCGGCGGCGGCGGTGTTGGCGATGAAACCGGATGGCGTGTTTTTGTCAAATGGGCCCGGCGATCCAGCTTCCATGAAAAAGGAAGTTGACGAAATTAAGCAGCTGGTTGGCACCAGAGTGCCGACTTTCGGCATTTGTTTCGGACATCAATTACTCGGCCGGGCGTTTGGAGGCAAGACTTTCAAACTTGTCTTCGGACATCGTGGTGGAAATCAACCCGTGAAAGATCTGAAAGAAGGAGGCGTTGAAATCACCTCGCACAATCACGGCTTTGCGGTTGATGCCGGCAGCCTGCCTTCCGATGTGGAAGTGACGCATATCAATCTCAACGACCGGTGCGTGGAAGGAATGCGTCACAAGACGCTGCCGATTATCTCCGTCCAATATCATCCGGAAGCTGCGCCCGGCCCTCACGATGCTGAACATCACTTCCGGCGGTTCATCGACCTGATGGAACAAAGCCGCAGCGCGGCGGCCATAACATGAAGGCAAGTGCCACCCCGTCAATCATCCAAAATGGCCTGCGTTCGACGATGAAACGACACATTCTCATTTACGGTCTGGTGGGCGGCGTTCTTATCGCCCTGCTAAAACTGGTTGAGTATCGCTTTCTTGTCGTTGAACATTCTATTGAGATTTATGGTGGATTGATTGCCGGGGTCTTCGCGGCGCTCGGTATTTGGCTCGGCCTCAAGCTGACACGCAAAAAAGAGGTGATTGTCGAAAAGGAAGTGCTCATCCCGGCCGGGCAGCCATTTACCCTAAACCAGGAGCGGGTGCGCGAACTCAGCCTCACCAGGCGCGAGCTGGAAATACTCGAGCTGATCGCCAGTGGACTCAGTAACCGCGAGATAGGCGAGCGACTCTTTGTCAGCGAACACACCGTCAAGTCGCATTCCAGTCGGCTGTTCGACAAACTGGGCGCAAAACGGAGGACTCAGGCGGTGCAGTTTGGGAAGGAAATGGGATTGATCCCTTAGGCCAGCGGTCCCATCTAACAAATCTAACCATCCAAAAGTATTATTTCCGGGTTCAAGCGCGAAAATCACCCGAAAGTATGACGACAAGGCCAGTGTGGAAAAGTATCTTCCTGCTCGCTTTACCAAACTTCTTTCGAGCGAGGTTGAATCTCTCATGAAAAAAACAGTCTTAACTTTCGGGCTAATCTCCGGCGCGATGATGGCCGTAATGATGCTGGCCACGCTTCCTTTTGTTTATCAGATTGGCTTTGACCGGGCGATGATCGTCGGCTATACGACGATGGTGGTGGCATTTCTGATGGTGTTTTTCGGGATTCGTTCGTATCGGGACAATTTAGGACACGGAACAATCACCTTTGGGAAGGCGTTCGGCGTCGGCATTCTGATAACGCTGATTACCTCGTGCTTCTACGTAGCAACCTGGCTGTTTATCTACTACCAGCTGATGCCTGACTTTTGTGACCGAATGATCCAGTACACGATCGAGAGCGCAAAAGCCTCTGGTGCAACCCAACAGGTGCTGGATGCCGAGATTCAGAAACTCAACCACTTGAAAACCCTGCTGGCCAACCCGTTTATTAACGCAGCCCTCACCTTCATCGAGCCGTTTCCCGTGGGTTTGATAATTACGCTGGTTTCTGCGGCCATTCTGAGGAAGAAATAGAGTACTACTCCGCGGGCATTTTCAATTCGCCCGTGGTGAGATCGGGGCGGGCGCGCGCCATTTGTTCCGGGGTGGTGTTCGCGTCTAATTCAACCTGACTTGAATCTTCCCGACGATCAACCTCGTTCATGGGCGGCGCGGCCATCGCTCCGCTTTGAGGTTCTAACAGGTCAGCGAGTCCCTCGCTGCCCCGATGCTCCAACCAGTGACGGTAGCTGACTGTCAGGATCGCAACTACGGGAATCGCGAGAAAGATGCCTGCTACACCTGCCAATTCGGCACCGGCGAGTATCGCAAGAATTACCGCCAGCGGATGCAAGTGTATTCCCTGGCCAATCAACCGCGGATAGATGATGTAGTCCTGCACAATGCGAAGCACGGCAAGAAACAACAAGACGAGAAAAGCCGAACCAGTACCTGCATGAAGCATTGCCGCCAGCGCAGCCAACACTGCAATCGACAACGGTCCAACCAGTGGAATGAATTCAAATATTCCGGCCAAGACGCCTAAGACAAGAGGACTCGGGACGCCGAGAACTGTAAAGCCCAACGCGCAGACGACGCCGATGAAGAGGCATGCGGTTAGTTGAGCTCTGATGTAGGCGGCCAGCGTGCTATTGATGTCTTGAAAGAATTCGTCACCGCGCCAGCGCCAGCGGCCTCGAGGGAGCATTTGCAGAGCGGAGCGCCGGAAGCTCTCGGCGTCCTTGAGAAAAAAGAAACTCAGGATCGGAATAAGAATCAACCACGGAATGTAAATAAGCCATCCCGCCATGCTGGTGAGCACGGCACTCACCGTCAGGCTCACCTTTTCAATCACGGCTGGAACGGCGTTGTTCACCGCGTCGAGCAGTGGGCCGGGCATTCGGTGCGAGCGAAAGTAGCCCACCCATCCCTGTGTTTTTTCGCCTACCAGTGTCCAGTAGCTGCGCGCTTGTTCCGTAAACTCAGGAAACTGGTTTCCCAGCCGCGGAGCGAGCAAATAAACTCCAACCACAATGACTGCGATAATAATGAAGTAGGCGAGGGCGATCGCTGCGGTTCGTGGTAGCACCCACTTCCGCGCACCTACACCGATCGGGCGACGGAGGAATTCAACCAGCGGAGAAACGAAGTAAGCAAAGAATACCGATAGCACCAGCAGCAGAATAACGCCGGTGAGCTTTACAATAATCCAACGCGTTACTTCGAAAGTATAGTAGGTAAGCAGTACGACCAGCGCCACTCGAAGGAGCGTTCGGGTTTGCAGCCACGAGGCTTCGCTGGGAGTGCTGGCGCTTGTCCTCGCGACTTCTTTGGGTTCCTGATTTTGCACTAGTTTGTCGAGGGACTTGCGTAGAGCCGGGAAATTATTTGGCCGATAGCTTTTTGCTGTGGTCCGGAGATCATCCGAAACTCAACCCCAAACGTGTCGGGCGTGCCGTGATGCACCACCTCGCCATGCAGAGACAAGGCCTCTTCATGATCCATTAACAACAGCCCAAGTCGATCGCCAACTCTCACATTTGGACAGGCCGGAAGGTTACAAACCCTGACGCCACCCAGACTAATGTCTCCTGGCTCACCAATCCCAATCGATTCGCTCAGGCTTTCATCGTCGATTGCCAGTGTCAGGCGAGCATTAACGTAATACCGGGGATATTTTCGTCGTTCGTGATCGGGTAACGCTGAGTCGGGGGTATTCATTTCCAGGCTCCCTTCAGTTAGCGAAGAAATCCTCCTCGTCCTCTTCGTCTTCTGGTCCAAGATCCTCTTCCGCAGGTGGGGGTGGGGCCGTGATGCGTGGGGCAGCCGGCTCCCAAATCAATCCTTTCCATTCGTCGGTTTCGCCGAGAAGTTGAAGTGCCGCCAATGGGTGCCCGGGGTTACGCTCGATCCGTAGTACTTCCGCGACTACCTGTAATTTCTTTCCGTCTTCACCCTGGACTTCCAATCGCACGCGACTGCCTACGTCGGGAAGTCGCTGGGGTAAATGAACGAGCGTGCCCTCCGGTCCTACGTTTTCGGTAGTGCCTTCGGCAACGATGTGTGACCCACCCGGATCGTCCCATTCTGCACGCACTTCGAATGATACTAAATAACGTGGTCCTGAACGAGCTTCAAATTCCATGTGGCGGGTCATCTTTTCAACTCCTGTGATGAAACTCCGGTTTCATTCTTCGTCCGCTCGCAACTTCTCGAGGACAGAAAAGTCTTCCAACGTGGTCACGTCACCCGCGACTGAGCCACTGGTGGCAATTTCGCGCAAGAGGCGACGCATGATTTTGCCGGAGCGCGTTTTGGGAAGGGCGTCGGTAAATCGAATTTCGTCTGGACGGGCCAACGCGCCAATTTCTTTGGTGACGTGCGCGCGCAATTCCGCATTCAGCTGATCCGAAGCGTGGTGGGAACCTTCAAGCGTTACAAACGCAACTATGGCCGAGCCCTTTAGATCATCAGGCCGGGCCACAACTGCTGCCTCCGCTACGGCAGAGTGTGAAACCAGCGCGCTTTCAACCTCGGCGGTGCCCAGCCGGTGGCCGCTCACGTTGATCACATCGTCAATGCGGCCCATGATCCAAAAACAGCCGTCCTGGTCGCGGCGCGCGCCGTCGCCGGCAAAATAGATGTTCTCGATCTGCGACCAGTACTGCTCTCGATATCTCTGGTCGTCGCCCCAGATCGTCCGCAGCATCGACGGCCACGGTTTCTTGATCACCAGATAGCCACCTTCGTTTGCCGCAACCGGTTTTCCGTCGCGAGTCATCACGTCGGCCTCAATACCGGGAAAAGGATATGTAGCGCTTCCCGGTTTTGTAGATGTCGCTCCGGGGATTGGCGTGATCATGATTGCTCCCGTTTCCGTTTGCCACCAGGTATCGACAATTGGGCAACTCTCCTTGCCAATCACTTTGTGGTACCACATCCACGCCTCGGGATTGATCGGTTCGCCAACTGTCCCCAGCAGACGCAGGCTTGAGAGATCGTGTTTCAAAGGCCACTGTTCGCCCCACTTGATAAAAGCGCGAATTGCGGTCGGCGCCGTGTAGAGAATGTTTATCTTGTGGCGTTCAATGATGTCCCAGAAACGATCGGGCTCGGGATGGTTAGGCGCGCCTTCGTACATCAACACGGTAGCACCGTTTGAAAGTGGGCCATAGACGACATAACTGTGGCCGGTGACCCAGCCGATGTCGGCGGTACACCAGTAGACGTCTTCGTCCTTGATATCGAAGATCCACTTCGTGGTCAGGTGGGCCTGAAGCAGATAGCCTCCCGTCGTATGCAGGATGCCTTTGGGTTTCCCGGTAGTGCCTGAGGTGTACAGGATGTAGAGCGGGTGCTCGCTGTCCAACTCTTCGGCGGCGCTGTTTGTGGAGGCGATTGACATCTGTTCGTGCCACCAGTGATCGCGTCCGGGTTCCATGTGAATCCGCGTGCCGGTGCGGCGCACAACGATGCAACTTTTTACCGACGGAGTTTCGCGCAAGGCTTCGTCCACTGCCGCTTTAAGTTTCACCTCGTTGCCGCGGCGCCAACCGCCGTCAGCGGTAACTACCACCTTGCAACTCGCATCGTTGATGCGATCGACCAGCGCCGCGCTCGAGAAACCGCCAAAGATTACCGAATGCGTGGCGCCGATGCGCGATGCTGCCAGCATGGCGATCGCCAGCTCCGGAATGAGCGGCATGTAAAGAGCAACTCGATCACCCTTTTCAACTCCAGACCGCTTCAGCACGTTGGCAAACTTGCAAACTTCGGAGTGCAGTTGCTGGTAAGTAAGCGTCCGCTGCTCACCCGGCTCGCCCTCCCAGATCAATGCCGCCTTGTTGCGTCGCCAGGTTGCGACGTGACGATCGAGGCAGTTGAAAGAAACATTGGTCGTGGCGCCGACGAACCACTGCGCATGCGGCGGGTTCCACTCCAGAACCTTGTCCCACTTCTTAAACCAGTGAAGCTCCTCAGCCATCCGCGCCCAGAAGCCTTCCGGGTTAGCTGAAGCCTCGGAACGCAAGCGTTCTAGTTCTTCCATCGACTTGATGTGCGCCGTGGCATAAAACTCCGGAGGAGGTGGAAAGACTCGATCTTCCTGTTGAAGCGATTCGATATTTGTCGTGGCCATGGATTTACTATCCAAATCTGGTTCCGGAGGGTGATCAGCTATCTACGGCAGCCTTGTGTACCACATAACCACTTGACCGCGCCAGAGGCTTGGCGGCAGTATGGCGAATCAGCGCGGACATCCATTGCCAGACGAGTTGCAGCCATGATTTGGAAGCTTTTTCTTGAGGCGAATTATTACGTCGCCGGGACTGTTGGCACCCAGGGTCGAGCGGTTTTACAAGAGTTGGCGCGATGACTGAACTCAAGTGTAATTCATGCGGAGCTGAGTTGTTGCCGGGTACCAATTATTGCCGGACGTGCGGCGCCTCAATCAGCGGTGATATTGCCGGCGACAGTTCCGAACAGCCGACCGCGATCTTCAATACGACCGGTGATGTCACCACGCAGCGACTTGAACCTCGGGCCACCAGTCCGGATCGCGGCGGAAGGGGTTTACCTGCGACGCCACACTCGATGACCGTAGGTTCGCCGCCAGTGCCGGGTCTCTCGCGGAAGTCACTGGGTGCGTTGATGATCGTTCTGATCGTTATCGTGACCGTGGCGGTGGTTGCCGTGGTTAAGAAGCAAGGGCTGACGGGCCACACCGAAATGGCGAGCCAATCCTCGTCTTCGGAAAGCACTCTGTTCTATCCCGGGGCGCAGACCGTTGTCGACGTGACTGACAAAAACGGAGGTCGCGCTATCCAATTGAGGACAACGGATCCACTGGAGCGGGTCGAAAGCTGGTATCAAACCAGACACCAGCTGGACAAAACCATGCGGCTTACTCCCTCCAGCGTGGTCATGAAAAACGAGAAGGTAACAGTCACTCTTGTTGTCGAAGACAACCAGACCAACATCCTGGTGAAGCATTGGCCCTGAACGCGCGAAACCCATCGGCACATTCACGCTCCATGAATCTACTCGTCGGCACCAGCGGCTACAGCTACAAGGAATGGAAAGGCAGTTTCTATCCGGAAAAAATTCCGGCGAAGGAAATGCTCGCCTACTATTCCACGCAACTCAGCACGGTTGAAATCAACAACACATTTTACCGCGTGCCACAGAAGAGCATGCTGGAAAACTGGAAAGAGCAGGTGCCGGGTACTTTCCGATTTTCTCTGAAGGCCCCGCAACGCATCACTCACTTCAAGCGGTTGAAAGAAACCACCGACGAGGTGAAGTATTTCCTGGATGTGGCTTCGGTTCTCGAGGGTCAGCTCGGCGTCGTGTTGTTTCAGCTGCCGCCAAACATGAAAAAGGAACTGGAAAGACTGGGAGCCTTTCTGAACGATCTGCCCGACTCGCTGCGGGCCGCTTTCGAATTTCGGCATCCAACCTGGTTTGACGACGATGTTCTGAATCTGCTGCGAAGCCGGAACCACGCCCTGGTTGTTTCCGATACTGACGACCTGCCGGTGAACCACATCGACAAGACTGCCGACTGGGGATATTTGCGACTCCGGCGCGTACTGTATTCAGAGGAAAACTTGAAAGAGTGGCTGGGTAAGATCGACCAGCAGCAGTGGAAAGAAGCCTTCGTCTTTTTCAAACACGAAGACGAAGGCACGGGACCAAAGCTGGCGGCGCAGTTTGTGCAATTGGCGGGTGGGTGAAAAAGCGATTGAAATGCTCGATGCAGATCAGTAAGCGGCAGAGCCGCCGTCAAGCCTTGAGCAATCCTAAAAATCTCCGCCACACGTTTCGTGGCCGCAGTCGCAGTCAATCTGGACCGAATCGCCGGCACCTTCACAAGCCGCACTGCAATACTTCTCGTCTGTAACCGCACAACCACACGGCGGGTTCTTACACACGTTCACATTATCCTCTGCCATTGATTCCTCCTGAGTGTTCTAAATTAGGGAGGGATAGCGTAACACACCCGAGCCTTATTGTTACTTCTCGATGTTGGGAACACTCTCTTGCGCGCCTCGTGAACGCAGAAACCTCGCTACCGCCAAATGATTGTCTTCAAGTGCGTAATCCAGCGCGTTCTTACCGTCAGCATCACGTTCGTTAAAGTCTGCTCCGGCCAGGACGAGCGCGCGAACATGATTTACCAAACCACTGCCGGCCGCTTTCATCAGCGCGGTTTGGCCCTTCTTATTTTTGGCTGCCACCTTCGCGCCTGCATCCAGCAACGTTTTCAGAATTTCGAGATTCGCGGACGAGGCTGCTTCAATTAGCGCCGTAGTTCCATCCAGATCTTCCACTTCTAAACGAGCGCCGCCGTTGATCAAGTCCCAGATGAGATCGCTGGTCGTATCGTCATCTAGCATCATCAGGACGGTCCGCCCTCTGCTTTCCTGGGCGTTTACGTCAGCGCCTCGTGCTAGCAGCAGTTGAACCATTTCACGATTGCCGTTTCTGACAGCATGTTCCATTGCCGTCGTGTGGCTCCTACTATCGCGAAGGTTGACATCTGCACCGGCAATCAACGCCGTGAGAGTTTCCAGATTGTCATCCTGCGCCGCTTTGACGAAGGGGTCGCCGGGTTCGACCATCACAATCGCGCCCATTAACGCGACACGATCTGACTCGACCAGGACCTCTGCTTCAGGGCCGGCGATACTAAGCATGCGATCTACTCGCGTCTCGCTGTCCGCTTCAACAAAGATCCCGGTGTCTGCATCGGTAAAGCCCGGAGCTGTGATTTTCACCTGGTAAAAGCCGGAAGCGAGTCCGGTAAACCTGAATTCACCCGTATAGTCGGTGGACGCGTAAAAGTTTAATTTCTCCTGGTTGTTGGAGATAGAGACACCAGCTCCCGAAATCACGGCGCCATTCGGATCAGTTATTTTTCCCGTCACGGTTCCTCCGAGCGTCCATCCACTCCAACTTTCCGTCAGGACGCTGCGTTGATCCGGGCTGCTGGTAGTCGCAGCCGTACTCTGGATAGCTGCCGTGGACAAACTTAGCGCGGCACTAAAGGCTCCGGCGGCGATTCGCGAAGCTCGCCGGCTGATTTGATGCAGCTTGCGTGGAAGCTGCGTCACAACGTCGCCGCCTGTTGAGCGATAGTAGCGAACACAGAGACGGCCTTTGGCGCGCGAAACCAGGCGAGCGGCGTCGACGCGCGTCATCTCTGAGATGTTGTGTACTTTGAGATTGCAGTGCCGGCAGAAACGGATTTGATCGTTGCCGATCATTTCATTCCAATGGCTCAGGCAGGGTGAAGTGATGTTGATGAGGTCTAACGAATCCTTGGCAGACATAGGCGATCTCCTTTCAATTGCTGATTTGAACGGAGAGCCAGGGGAGAGAAGCTCAAGGTCAAGTGCGCATAGTTGGACTCCAATCGGAACAGGATGTTCCGAATTCGCTTTTGGGGATTTTGACTTACGAACTGTAACGCCTGGGGAGGAGCTTTTCAGATTCGGCCGTGAGATGCGGAGTAGCGACTATCGGGTTGTAAGTAATTTCGTTGATCGTTTCAGGATTTTGGATTGGCGACAAACGCCCGGCTCAAACTGCAAGCTCTCTCGCAATCTTCGCAGCCACGCGAGCATTGTTTTCCAGAAGCGCAATGTTGGCCCTGACCGTTGAGCCTTCACTCGCTTCGGCCATGCGCGAAAGTAGAAATGGCGTTAACTCGCGACCTGCGACTTGCTTCTGTTTGGCTTCATCAAGCGCGGAGTTTAAGACCTTTTCAAGATTCCCTGCCGGAACTTCAAACTCCTGAGGAACGGGAACCGTTACCAGCAAAGCTCGCTCAAGACCCAGCGCCAGCTGGGCGCGGAACAGGTTCGCTACTTCAACCGGTGAATCAAGACAAACGTCAACAGGCAAGCCGCTGCGACGCGAATAGAATGCCGGCATTTCGTCGCATCCATAACCAACCACAGTAATACCATGCGTCTCCAGCCATTCACGCGTGGCCGGGAGATCCAGAACAATCTTCGCCCCGGAACAGACCACGATGATTGGCGTTGTCGCCAATGCCGGCAGGTCGCCCGAGACATCCGGCAACGATCCGCGGTGAACACCGCCGATGCCGCCCGTGGCAAACACTTTGATACCGGCACGATTTGCAATCCACGTGGAGGAGGCAACCGTGGTTGCGCCGTTCCAATTCTGCTCAATCGCAATCGGAAGATCCCGAATGCTCACCTTGTTGATGTTGTCAGATTCCGCCAGCAGAGAAATTTGGCCGTCGTGAAGGCCCACGCGAAGTACGCCGTCGAGGATGGCAATGGTGGCTGGAACGACGCCCTCATCGCGAACAACTTTTTCCAGCCGACGCGCGACTTCAAGATTCCTGGGTCGCGGCAGACCATGAGCAATAACCGTGGACTCGAGAGCCACTACGGGTTTGTTTGAAGAGAGCGCTGATTCGACATTTAGATGAAGGCGTAAGAGTGATTGGTCCATCTGGTTGGATTTAGTGGCTGAGCAGCGTTAGCAGTGCGGCTGTGCCGCAGCACAGTGCGGAAAGGCTCCGCCTTTCCGGTTAGCAATTATTGAATTTCTTTTCCTGAGGCTCAGCCTCAGGAAAGAAGGGTATAAGCGGCACGCAGCGGAAAGCCAAAGGCATTCCGCACTGTGCGGCGGCAAGCCGCAGGAAGACTCGATGATCTCGTGCATCATGCAGGGCCCGTCATCTTGCCGGCGTGGCCGCGGAAGTCAATCGCAAAGTAAACAATGTCCCCCTAGCGTCGACCTTCTCCCATGAAATCTCCGCTCCGATCAAGCTCGCGCGCGCCTGCATATTGGCGAGTCCGCGGCCTGAATCTTTGCGATCCTCCGGATCAAAAGCCTGCCCATTGTCCTGCAGGGTCAAGACAAAGTCACCGGCGTCAGTAGAGCCCACGCTCATCTTGACGTGCGTGGCGCCGGCGTGTCTCCAAATGTTGTTCACCGCTTCCTGCACGATCCGGTACACCTGCATCTGCACATTTGGCGCCAACCTGGCATTCTCCTCGAGGCTTTCATCGCAAACGAATTGATACTCAAACTGCTTCTCCGCCGGCGCGCCCTGGACCGCGTGAGATAGAGCAAACTCCAGGGCCGCTGCGAAACCGACATTTTGCAGCACCGAGGGACTGAGATCTTCGCAGATGCGACGCACCTCCTGAGAGATCGATTCAATCTCCGTGCGCAACACTGCCGGATCCAGTCGCTTGTCGCCGGCGGTGTCGCCGCCGTTTTCCGAAACCCGGTCGCTCAGCAACATCAAGTGCCGCAGATCGGCCAGTGTCTGGTCATGCAAATCGCGAGCGATGCGCCGGCGCTCTCGCTCGGCTTCGTTGGCAAGGTTGTACCTCGCGTCGGCCAGCTCGCGGTTTGCGCTAACCAGCGCCGCGCTGGTGCGCGTGATGCGCCGGCGTTCCTGGATGGCCCAAAGCAACGCCAGTAACGCGAGCGCCAGCAGGATCGCCAGCGCGGTTGAGGTCCAGGGAAATGGCGCCCGGGCAATAGTAAACTCAAATGAAAGCGGACCGGATGAAACGAGATCCTTCGTGAAGGCCCTCGCCGTAACCCGATACTTCCCGGGAGCTAATCCCCCCATCACAAATTGAGAATCCCGTCCCAGGATCTTCCTGATTTCCGTTCCATTGGAGTTGGTTAGAGTAAATGCATATTGAAACTGTTCGGGGAAGGTGCGGCTGCTGATTACCCAGACATCCAAAAGCAAACTGTTTTGCGGGTACTCGAGATAGAGTCCGGAGGCCAATTCGGGAATTGCGTGAACGCGCTTGCTGATGACCCGTGAAGCATAAAGTGTTGGCGGGTGAGTTCCGGGACGATATCGAGCGACACCGCGACTCGTGCCGATCAGCAGCAGCTCGTCGCCTTTCCCTTTGCTCTGTGGCAGCGCGGCAAAAACATTCTGCGATGGCAGACCTTGTTCCGCATCAAGCTGTGAAACGATCGGTCCAAGTTGTTCATTCAGCGTGATGCGCAGCAGGCCGCTGCCGGTGGTTGGGCACCACACTTCATTCTGGACTCTTCCCGGCGTCTCGGGGACCTTCGTCACACTTCTGGCGTCGTAACCACGCGCGGCGAGAACACATTCGGTGCCTGGCCGGCAGAGATAAACACCGCGATTGGTCGCAAACCAGAGGGTCTGGCCGGCAACGATGTCCCCGGTGGCTTCGATCGATCTCACCGTCGCGCCACTGAGTTTTTCGAACCCGGGATCGGGCTTCACCTGCTGGCCGTCAAAAACCACGAGCCCGTCTTTTGCAGTGCCGATGATCAGTCGTTTGTCTCCATCGGGTCCGAGACTGATTACTTCTCGAGTAATTGCGGTGTCGTTGGTCCAGATGCTGGTTAGACGATTGCCGTCGAGACGTTCGAGACCCCGACCGTAGCTGGCGATATAGATCGAACCACGAAAAGACGCGATGGCCCGTATGCTTCCAACTGCATCAGCGCTGCCTGAGCTGGCTTCAAGACGAGAAAACGTTTCCGACTCGAGTTTGGTCGACGGTGAAAGCGACGGGCCAACATAGAAGCCGCCGGCCGAACCAACCAGCAGTCTTCCTGAGCTGTCCTGATTCAGGCAATAGATGATGTTGCGCGCGAGATCGCTGACCAGGTCCCAACGGGAAGCAGACTGATCGTACACAAAGAGTCCGCGATTCGTTCCGGCCAGCAGGTGACCGCTCGACGCCTGGTAGAGCGTGCGAACAAAATTGCTCTCAGCGCTGTCGCCTATACTTTCGACTCGCGGCGCATTCAGGTCGTAACGAGAAACACCCCGGTCAGTGCCAAACCACACGACGTCTTCACGATCGACAAAGATCGAGAAAATATGATCTGAACGGAGTCCGCCTGCGGTTCCATCGAAAGTAAGGCGCACTGGTTTTCTCGAAGCAGGGAAATAAAAAACTCCCCGACCGTCAGTGCCAACCCAGACGTCGTCGGAGTGTCCTGAGCGCGCCACCATAACGGTGCCGGTCACTTCATCAGCCCGGGCAAACCGGGCAATGTCGTCGCCGGAATGCAGGCTGGGTTCGTCCTTCCTGCTCCTGGTGCCGACCCATAGTTGTCCCCGTGCATCGGTCTCCAGCGCATGGATGAAGAAGGCCGGCCGCCGCGCCTGCATCTCTCGCGCCGCGCCGTTTTCAATTGCCAGCAAGCCACGACTCAGTGAGCCGGCGAATAATGTACCGTGTGCCACGGTCAGACTGGTGAGCGCCAGCGGCCCGGGACGATCGCGGTCAGCGCTTTCGAGCGGTTGTGCGAGGAGTGGTTTTACGTCGACTCCGCCTCCGGACTTGTTTCGACACTCAAACACCATGCCCTGTTCCGACGCGAGAACGATGCGGTCGTTCTCAGGTTCAATCATCGCGTTGATCGTTTGTCCTTCAAGACCTTTTACGACTTGCACATTGCCGTCGAACAAACGGGCAGCACCGTTGTCTGTACCGATCCAGAGCGTGCCCGAACTGTCCGTTAGAAGTGATAACACGCGGCCGGGGGGCAATTCTGGATCCAGAAATCGGCGCGTTCGTCTCCCGTCAAATCTTGCCAGGCCGGCCTCAGTGCCAAACCACATCATGCCCTCCGGCCCCTGAGCTATGGCCCGCACGCGATCTGAAGGCAATCCGTGAAACAGGGTTACCGCACCCCATTGATGCAGACCGGTTACCGGTGTCGGGGATGGCGAGGGTGACGGTGAAGGCGATGGCGAGGCACTCGGTGACGGACCCGGTTGTGCTTGACCGGCTTCGTTTTGCGCCGAGGAAAAGAACGAAGGCAGCAGACAGCTGCCTCCCAGCAGCAGGCAGATGACAGAAACACGAAGAGCGCGCCGCACACGATAACAACTGTTGTCCACTTGGAAGATTGAAATGACAGTCTCTCCTGCAGTCAAAAACAGTTACTCGATGGCAGTGCCTTGGCCCAACGAAGCTTTTCCTGGCGTGAAATAACGGTCACTTTTTCTTTACGCCGGCCTCCTTCTTCAGTTCTTCGAGATAGCGTTTCCGATCGCGCTCGATCCAGGCTTCCAAATCCTGCGCGGCTTTTTCCAACTCGTCATTGTTGAGCAAGCCGCGCCGCAGCGCTTCGAAAAAGGCGCGGGTGCGAACGTTGTAAGCAAGTTTTTCGTAGGCTTCGTGTTCGGTTCCTTCGGCCATTGAGACGAAGAGTTTTTCGTACAGCGTTGCCAGCCGGCTCTCCACTCCACGCAAACTCAACGAACACTTGCGGGCGATGGCCCAATTGGAAAGTCCAAGCGCGAGATAGTAAAGCGCTTCCGATTCAAACTCAGTGAGCAGCGGGCGCTTGAATGAATCCTTGAATGCCGGGTCGATCATGTCGGCGCCGTCTTCAAGCACCGCAGCCACAAAACGCAGGAAGCGCGACTCGGGATTGTTCTTATGGATAAAGCCGTAAGCCGGCGGTGGATCCACTGACTTAACGATCTTCCGGATCTCATTGATGTAGATTTCGTGAGGAAACTGGGTCCAGAAAATGATCCGGGCAGTCGGAAAGTCGCGCCAGATCGCACGCGCGGCTTTAACGCCGGAAAGCTTCGGCATTTGAATGTCGAGAATGCAGACCGCCGGTTTTTCGCCCAACGCGAGCTTCACCGTCTCTTCGCCATCGGCAGCTTCCACCACCGGGCCGTGCGCCGGAAACTCCTTCTCGAGAATTTCTCGCAGGTAGTGCCGCTGGGCAACGTTATCTTCCGCAATTAATATTGACATACTCGAAGTACTACTTTCGTTCTGGCCTGATTGTAAAGCAGATTGGCGTGTAGATGACATGATCGAGTCTAAACCTTTCTGGAGTTCAGAGTTTCAACAGGGCCTCCAGTCGCTCACGTTCGGATGTTTTCTGGCAGGTTGACAGGAACTGCGTCAACCACTGTTTTCTCGGAGCGTCCTGTCCGCTGGCCACTCGGGCCAGGTTTTCGTAGTTGTACAACAGAAACTCTTCATCGCTGAGCGAGTCGATGTAGTAAACATCACTAAGTTCCCTTTCGGTCAGTTCCGAAACTTCCCGGTCAAGTCTGGCTTCGTCGTCGTCGAGCCGTCGCGAAAACACTGCGCTTTGAGTTTTGGTGAAAAGGTGAACTCGAGCAAACTGGTTGGAGTAATCGTGAAAAAAGTACTTGGCCGAAAACCGTATTTTGACTGTCGCCACGTCGTCGCTTAATTCACACGATTGAACGCTCGAGAAAAACTCCCTTGAGGGCGCGCCGAAGTATCCTGCCTGGGAACCTTCCGCAACATAAGCCATGATCGCTCTTAGGCCGTCTGGTTTGACCAGGAAGACGCGGTTGACATAAAGAGCCACTCCGCTTCCTGAGGCGCCTTGACCGGTAATGATCAGCCACGACTTCCCACCGCTGACTACCACCGTGTGTTGGGCCATTCGATATTTGTTCAACATTTCATCGATATGGCCCATCAACTTCCATTCGCCGGCCGGTTCGTCAAGTTCTTTGAAGATCAAGAAACGGCTTGCCTGCATGGATTGGTCCTGAATCCTGACAATGGCCTCATTCCCAGGTTCGCCGTCCAATTCACAAAGAAATAATGCGGCATCGCAATCGTTGCAATTTGTAAGAAAGTTAAAATTGTCAGGCTCAAGCTGCTGTTGTTCTGCGACGTTGATGGTCTTGAGATTCAATCTCTCCCAAAGGAATGTCAGATCACCTTGGCGATGCGAGTTAACGAAGTCTCGAATTTCATAAGGAGAAAACTCTTCAAGCGTGAGAGGCTCGGTGCTAATCGGCAACTCCGATGGGGATGGCGTTGGGCACGGTAATTGAGTTGAATTGTTGGCACCGTGGAGTTTCAGGGGGACCACGATGTTAACGATGCCAAAGAGGATTATCAGGCACGCCAGGGACACGGTGGCAAGGAGTTTTGTCATCCAGTCATTCTTGATTTCCCATTCAAAGGGTTCAATGTGGCTTACCACAGGCAGTACCAGGGGGCAGCTTGGGTAGTTGATGCTGAGGCACACGTAATGCCTGCTTTTCCGCGACCAGGAGATTCTCGTCGCAGGACAAACTCACGCGCATGGCAATCAGGATTGGGGAGGCAAGCTTGAAAAAAACGCTCGCGCCAACGTTGCGGCATTTTGTTAGTTGAATGATGCTGAACCACGCGACGCCGAGCCGCCGCGGGCCAAAACGGCGACTGGTCGAGGTGCTCCGGGGATGTGCCTGTTACCTACCACGTCAGATGCCGGAGGCCGCATCCACCCAGTCCTTATCGAATTCCTAGGCTTTAGCTTGACGCCTGACGGTCCTTCTCTGCACTATGGCGCTGCTTTTAACTCCCTGCAAAACACTTTCCTTGAAAGGTACATCATGTATCTAGAAAAGATATTCAGCACGGCAGTTGTCTGCCTGATGCTGGCGTCTCTGTGTTCGTTCACCGTGCCAGCCGTCGCCGTCAGCAAGAATTCACGCTATCCGGCCCGGAGTAGCAACTTATCGACCTCGTTTGTCCCTGACCAGGCGCCCCGCGACGAAAGGCTTTGGCAGCGAGCACTCGCGATTCATCGCAAGGCGATCGTCGTTGACACGCACAACGACGTTACCACGCCGATGACTAACGATGATTTTGACCTCAGCGGTGAACCCCCGGTCCCTTATCGCACCAACATCGCTCGCATGAAGCAGGGAGGACTGACGGCGGAATTCTTTTCGCTCTACATCAAACCCTGGTACGTCGCAAATGGCGGGGCAGCGCGCCGCACGCTCGACATGATCGATTCTGTCTACCGGTCAGTTGAGCGCCATCCGAACGATCTGATGCTTGCGACGACGGCCGCAGACATTCGCCGCGCCAAGAGACAAAAGAAAGTTGCCGCGTTGATGGGGATCGAAGGAGGCCACGCGATCGAGAATTCGCTCGCTGCGTTGCGGGAGTTTCACCGGCTCGGCGTGCGCTACATGACCCTCACCTGGAACAACACCAACGATTGGGCCGATGCTGCTCGTGGCGATAAGAAGCACAACGGGTTGAGTGACTTTGGCAAGGATGTTGTCCGGGAAATGAACCGATTGGGCATGCTGATCGACGTTTCCCATGTCTCGGACAAGACGATGAGCGACGCGCTCGATGTTTCCACTGCGCCGGTTATCGCCTCCCATTCTTCCGCGCGCGCACTCAGCAGTGTGCCGCGTAACATTCCCGACGATCTGTTGCGCAAAATTGCCAAGAACGGCGGAGTAGTCCATGTAAATTTTTACAGCGTGTTTGTCGACACAACGACCGTAACTCCGCAGAGCGAGGATCGCGATCGGCGCTTGAAGGCGCAACAGGACGCCATCAATCAAAAGTATAAGGACGACCCGGAACGTCGGGCCGAAGAGAGTGACAAGCTCGACGCTTCCAGTCCATTACCGCCCTTGCCAATCTCTAAACTGATCGATCACTTCGACCACATCGTGAAAGTAGCAGGCATCGATCATGTCGGCATCGGCGCGGATTTCGATGGGGCAGTCGATATGCCGGAAGGCGCCCAGGACGTCTCGATGTTGCCAAACATCACTTATGAACTCTTGAAGCGCGGTTACAGCGAAAGGGACATTCGCAAGATTCTGGGTGAAAACTTTCTGCGAGCATTTGCGGAGGCTGAACGAATTAGTAAGCGCATGAGCAAATCAATCAGCGGCGACGGGAGTCTGAGAAGAATCAAGTGAAAAGTCAATTGTCAGTAGTCAGTTGTTAGTTGCTCGTTAGCCCAGCCGCGCCCTACCAACTGACAGGGGACTGTGAAAAGGGTTTGAAGAATCCGTGTAATCTGCGTAATCTGCGGATAGCACTAGTATGAAGCAAGCTGGAATCTACATTCACATACCTTTTTGCCGCTCGCGCTGCTCATACTGTGATTTCGCCACCGGAAGGTATGAACCGGCGCTCGCAGAAACGTACGTCTCGAGCGTGGTAAACGAAATCGCGGCTTGGCAGGAAGTTGAAGAAGCGAATCCGGTAGACACGATCTATTTTGGCGGCGGCACACCGTCGCTGGTTACGCCCGCCCAGTTGGCAAGAATGCTTGAGGCGGTCTATGGACACTTCACAGTTTCGGCCGCCGCGGAAATAACGATGGAGATGAATCCCGGCAGCGTGACTTCGGAAGCGTTGCAATCGTTTAGGAGTCTCGGAATTAACCGCGCAAGTTTCGGCGCCCAGACATTTGACGACGCCGACCTCGCCCGACTGGGCCGGTCGCACACTGCAAATGAAACTCGCCAGACGTTTCGCCAACTTCGCGATGCCTGGTTCGACAATGTGAGTTTCGATCTGATTGCAGGCCTGCCGGGGCAGACGCTGGATGGTTGGAAGCGAAATCTCGATGAGGCCTTTGCGCTCAGCCCGGAACACTTGTCTTTTTATTTGCTTGAAGTTCACCAGGGAACTCCGCTTGCTGACCACATTCGTCGCGGTATCCAGCCGCAGCCGGATGAAGATCTTGCCGCTGAGATGTATGAGGTGATGCTCGACCGCGCGGATGCGGCTGATTACGAGCATTACGAAATATCAAACCTGTGCCGGCGCGGTTTTGAGTCGCGGCACAACACCAAGTACTGGACCGGCGCGCCGTACTACGGTTTTGGATGTTCAGCTCATTCTTACGATGGCGGGTTTCGACGCTGGGCTAATGAACGCGACGTCGCTGCCTATGCGCAGGTCGTTAAGGAAGGGGATAGTCCAATCGTCGAGCGCCGCAATCTAAACGATGAAGATCGACGCGCCGAAGCGGTGTTTCTTGGGCTTCGCATGATGAGCGGGCTTAGCTCGGAACAGTATCGGGAATCGTTCGGGAATGACCTGAGCACCGAACACGAAGCCGATCTACAACGATTCAAGGAAGCCGGATTGATCGAATTCAGCGGCGATTTGATAAAGCTCACTCTCGCCGGAGCACTACTGTCTAACGAAGTCTTTTCGGCTTTTGTTTAGCTGCAACCGACA
>JAXIOV010000028.1:0-16868 GCA_045403245.1 Pyrinomonadaceae bacterium
GTGCCGTTTTTTCAACGTACATTTACAAACTAAGTTGGCGGGTGACGCGTCTGGCCAATGCGGCGCCACGCCCCCGCACTCCAAAGTTCAGAATAGCTTCAACGAACGAAGATACTCCCGAAACTCCGACGCAAGGTCGTCATGCTTCAATGCAAACTCGACATTGGCGATCAGAAAACCGAGTTTGTCGCCGGCGTCATGTCGTGTTCCTTCAAAGCGGACCGCGTAGAACGGACGTTTGCGGAGCAACGATCGCATTGCGTCGGTGATTTGAATCTCACCGATCGCGCCCGGCGCAGTGTTTTCGAGTTCCTCGAAGATGTCGGGCGTTAAAACGTACCGCCCGATGATGGCCAGGTTAGATGGAGCTTCGGCGAATGGCGGTTTTTCAACCATGTCCTTGACTTTGTAAACACCCTCTCCGACTTCTTCGACGTCCAGAACTCCGAAACGCGAAATCGCTTCCCCTTCAACCTCAAAAGTAGCAAGCACTGGCGCGTCATACTTCTCGTAGACGTCGAGCAACTGGCGCAGTGCCGGCGTCCTGGAGTCGATAATGTCGTCGCTCAGCAACACCGCAAATGGTTCGTCACCGACCAGGTCGCGTGCTTGCAAAACCGCGTGGCCCAGTCCGAGCGCCTCGCGTTGCCGGACATATGCCACGCGTGCCATTTCGGAGATGGCCCGCATCGCCTTCAGTTCTTCGAGCTTGCCGCGTTCCTCCAGAAGTTTTTCCAGTTCAAACGAAACGTCGAAGTGATCTTCGATTGCGGCCTTGCCGCGACCGGTGACGATGATCACGGATTCGATTCCAGAAGCGACCGCTTCCTCGACGACGTATTGAATCAATGGCTTATCGACCAGCGGCAACATCTCTTTCGGAGACGCTTTCGTGGCCGGGAGAAAACGCGTGCCTAAACCAGCGGCAGGAAAAACTGCTTTGCGGACTTTTCTAGCCATCTCAAATTTCGTTCGGGACAGCATCACGACCGCCAGGGGAGAGCGTCGCGGCTTTGCCGCCTTCCGTGCGGAAAGGCTCTGCCTTTCCGATTCGTGTTTTAAGAAAGAAGGCTGCGCCTATTTTGGCGACCCGGAGGCGCAGCCTCTGAATTGATTGACGTCGATCGGAAAGGCAGGGCCTTTCCGCACGGAAGGCGGCAAGCCGCGCTCTTCCCAAGAGTCGGGTTACTGCTCCCGATTCTGCGCAGGGACTCAAAAAGCTTAATACTTGTCAATTGGGCCAACTGGCGTTTTTCAATGATTTGACGGTACATTCTCAATTTCAATAACGGTCGTCTCTCTTACCATACTTTGCGAGAATAGAACAAATGCTTGATCTCAACCACGTCCGAGAGAATCTGGAAAAAGTGCGCGCGGCGTTGCAGACGCGTGGCGTGCCGCCGGAAGCTCTAGACGATTTCGCCGAAGCTGACGCCGAACGACGTCGCGTCATTGCCGATTCAGACCAGCTCAACGCGACCCGCAACGCCGCCAGTCGAGAGATTGGCGGGTTAATGAAGGAAGGAAAAAAGGAAGAAGCTGAATCTCGCCGGAGAGAAGTGGGCGAGCTTAAAGAACGGATCGCGGAGCTCGACCGGCTGCGCGACGACGCCGAGAAACGCATGAACGACATGCTGGCGTCGTTGCCAAACATTCCTGACGAAAGCGTGCCTGTCGGCAAGGACGAATCGGAAAACGTTGAGATTCGCCGGTGGGGAAACAAACCAGAATTCGCCTTCGCGCCGAAAGACCACGTCGATCTGGGAACCGAGCTGGGCATTTTGGATCTCGAGCGCGCCGGCAAAATCTCGGGAGCGCGGTTCGCGATCCTCAACGGCGCCGGCGCGCGACTTAGCCGGGCGCTCGTCAATTTCATGCTCGACGTTCAGACGCGTGAGAACGGATATGCTGAAACGCTGCCACCATTTATCGTCAAAGCTCAAACGTTGTATGGGACCGCCCAGCTGCCGAAATTTGAAGAAGATCTTTTTAAACTGACTGATGAACGCCAGCTCTACCTGATCCCTACCGGTGAAGTGCCGGTCACGAACTACCACGGTCAGGAAATTCTGGATGCGTCAGCGTTGCCGATGAAGTGGGCAGCTTATTCTCCGTGCTTTCGTTCCGAGGCCGGCAGTTATGGACGTGACACCAGAGGCATGTATCGCCAGCACCAGTTTGAAAAAGTCGAATTGGTTAAGTTGTCGCTGCCCGAAAGCTCGATGGAGGAGCTGGAATCGATGACCCGCGACGCAGAGTCGATTCTGCAAAAGCTGAGGTTGGCGCACCGCGTAGTGGAGCACGTTACCGGTGATCTGGGATTTTCTGCGGCGAAGTCTTACGACGTTGAGGTGTGGCTGCCGTCGTATAGTGAGTACAAGGAAATTTCTTCGTGCTCAAACTGCGTCGATTTTCAGGCGCGGCGCGCGCAGATTCGCTTTCGTCGCGCCGGCGGAGCGAAGCCGGAGTTTGTACACACGTTGAATGGTTCGGGATTGGCGATTGGCCGAACCTGGATTGCGATCCTCGAAAACTTCCAACAGGCGGATGGATCAGTATTGATCCCGGAGGCGCTCAGACCTTACATGGGCGGAATGGAAAAGATCAGTCGGCAGTAGGCAGGAGCAGTAGGCAGGCTGGGCGGCCGGCCAGGCTGGCCGTGGCAGTAGCCCGACCGTTAGGAAGGGCGTCGCGGCTTGCCGCCTTCCGTGCGAAAGGGCTCCTCCTTTCCGATTCGCTATTTTAAGAGTAAGGCTGCGCCCATTAGCCGACCTGAGGCGTAGCCTCTGAGATTGATTGACAGTCAACCGGAAAGGCAGAGCCTTTCCGAACGGAGGGTGGCAAGCCGCCGACGCCCTCCCTGACGGTCGGGCTACTGCCCCGCGCTGACGCCTTCCCTGACGGGCTACTGCCCCGATTAACTGAACCTGCTGAAGGTTATTTAATCCTTAGATCAAACGGCATCAGCAGCATCGATTCGCCTTCCTTCATCCGATCGAGCAGCCTCATGTAACGAAACGCGCGCCGGGCATCTTCCGGTAATGCTGCCATGACCGCCTGCTGTTGCTGCTTTTGCGTATCGTTGCTTCGCGTATCGCTGTTCAGGTCAAACAACTCCTGCAGGAGCGTGCGCGGATAGGGAAGGATCACACGCTGCACACCTTTGTCTTTCGGGATCTTCGCCAGCTCTTTCGCCACCTCCACCGCGCGATCAAGTCCACCAAACTCATCGACCAGTCCATTGTCCTTGCCTTGCGCTCCGGTCCACACCCGTCCCTGGCCAATTGAATCAATGTAGACAGTATCTTTGCTTCGGCCCTTGGCTACCTTCGGTATGAAGTCTTCGTAGTAAGTCTTGTTGATCCATTCTTCAAACTTCGCGCGTTCTTCCGGGCTGAACTTTTCTGTTTCGCGAAACATGCCTGCGTGCTTGCCTCGCATTACATATTGATTGGAGATTCCGAGCCAGTCATACAGGCCTTTGACAACCGGCTTGCCGGCGAGGACGCCGATTGAACCGGTAATTGTTGAAGGCTGGGCGAGAATCTTGTTGGCGCCGGTGGAAATGTAGTACCCGCCCGAGGCGGCCACGTCGCTCATCGAAATCACGATCGGCTTCTTCTCCTTCGCCGATTCAACTGCGCGCCAGATGATATCTGAAGCTAGTCCGGAGCCACCGGGACTGTCAACGCGAATCACGATCGCCTTGATGTTCTTGTCGTCGCGCGCGTCGTTGAGCGTCTTAACCATCGTGTCCGAGCCAATCGACTGATCGCCGGAGGGACTGTTTTCAGATCTACCGGAACCGATGTCGCCGGTTGCGTAAATCACCGCTATCTTTTCGCCTTCATTCAGACCCAGAGATTCAGGTCGTACGTCGTTATATTCGCCGCCACGAACCTGGCGAAGCCGATCAGACTCCTTGTAGCCGAGTTTGGTTTTGATCTCCTTCTCCAGTTCATCGCGATAAGCGACGCCATCAATTAGTCCAATTTCTTTAGCCTTGCCGGCGCTGTAAGGCGCGCCATCGATGATCGCGCGCATGTCGTCCGCCGACTTCCCGCGCGCCTTTGCAACCGTCTCGACGTAGCGATTGAACAAATCGTCGATCAGCGAATTCATGAACTCTTTATGCGCATCAGACATTTCCTTGCGCGTAAACGTGTCTGCGGCAGTCTTGTATTTACCGATCTGGTACATGTCGGGATAAATACCGAGTTTGTCCAGCGAGCCGCGGAAGAACATCACATCGGCGGCGAGCCCGGTGATAAAAAGCTCTCCGGGCGGCGGCAGATAAATTTTGTCAGCCGAACTGGCGATGTAGTACTCCTTGTTCAACCCATACTCCATATAGGCGTAAACAGGTTTACCCGAGGAACGAAAGTCGGTGATGGCGTCGCGTATTTCTTCTGATTTGCCCCAGCCGGCTCCCGACATATCAATGTCCAGCAGAATCGCTTTGATACGTTTGTCGGCTTTGGCTTTCTTGATATTGAGGATGAAATTCGAGAGTGATTGGTCGGGCCCGCTAAAGAATTTTCGCAACGGATCGTCAGGAAGGTAGTCCGGCAATGAGCCCGCTACGCGAAGGGTCAGCACACTGTTGTCTGCGATAGGAGGCTCGCGATCTCGAAAAGCGGCAACCAAAACAGCGATTCCAATAATGGCGACCAGCACCAGCGCAACTACAATGCTGCCAACAATCAGAAGGGTCTTTCTCGTACGCGACATAGCCATAGAATTTCCTGCCTTAAGTTTCTTAAATTACCAACGTTTTGAAGGGTTTTTCCCTCATTGTGAGTACGCAACGGGGATGGAAAAGGTTTAGCCCGAGGGGGAGAGGGGAAAAGGGGAAAAGGGGAAAAAGGTAAAGGGGAAAGGGCAGAACCCTTGCGTGTATACAGATTGACTGAATGGTTACAGATTGACTGGATCGTTACAGATTGACTGGATCGTTTACATAGAGGTTCGTGGTAGGTGCCGCCGGATCCGAATCGTCTTCACCTTTTCCCTTTACCCCTTACCCTTTTCCCTTTCCCCAGTGTCCCCGTTCCCCTCTTCCCCAGTTCCCCTTTTAACGATCCACCCGCCGCCTACCACCTCATCGCCGCGATAGAACACCGTGGCCTGGCCGGGCGTGATTGCTCGTTGCGGCTCGGAAAACTCAACGCGCACGCGATTGTGTTCGAGCGGAGTGATCGTGGCGGCAGCGGCAGTATGCCGGTAGCGAACGCGAACGTCAGCGCGCAACGGACCCTCAGGACCATCAATAGCAATCCAGTTAACACCTGCGGCGGTAAACTCGGTGCCGGCGAGTTCCTGATCATTTCCAACGACTACGCGATTCCTGTTTGCATCGATCGAGACAACGTAAAGCGGCGTCTTGCCGGCGACACCGATCCCTCTGCGTTGTCCCACCGTGAAGCGATGAATGCCCTGGTGTTGCCCAACAGGCACGCCGCGGGTGTCGACTATCTCACCCTGGCCGGGCAGACGCTCGGTGGCGCCTTCCGCTTCAAGATATCGATCAATAAAGCCGGCGTAATTACCGTCGGGAACAAAACAGATTTCCTGCGACTCGGCCTTCTCGGCGATCGCCAGTGAGTGTTCACGAGCAACCTCGCGCACTTCCGGTTTTGACATTTCGCCAAGCGGAAACATTGCCTTCGCGAGCTGGCTCTGGGTCAATTCCCAGAGAAAATACGACTGGTCCTTCTCCGGATTGCGGCCACGATAAAGACGATAACGGTTGGCGTTAGCATCAAACTCAACCCGCGCGTAATGCCCGGTCGCCACCTTGTCGCAACCGAGGCTGGAAGCGAGTCGTTCAAGCGAAGCAAACTTCAAGCGACTGTTGCAGGCTACACAAGGGATCGGAGTCTCGCCGCTGAGGTAACTCGAAATAAAGGGTTGGACCACATCGCGTTCAAAATCTTTTTCCAGGTTGAGCACGTAGAACGGGAAGCCCAGCTCTTCGGCGACGCGCCGGGCATCGTAGACGTCGTCGAGCGAGCAACAGCGCGACGGCAATGGATCGCCATTCTCATCAGTGCTGATTCCACGCCGCTGGTTCCACAACTGCATCGTAAAGCCGACGAGGTCGTGGCCATGCTCTTTGAGGATTGCCGCCGCGGCTGAAGAATCCACGCCGCCACTCATTGCTACTGCGATTTTCATTAAAGCTCCGAGTTTCGAGTTCCGGGTTTCGAGTTAACCCATGAATACCCTAGAATACAGTAGAAAATGTTGCACGTCAGGTGGGCCGATTTGCCGTTAGTGTCAGTTTCGTAATTGGAGGGCCACGCAATGTCAGACATTGAGGGCAGAACGACAAATCGTTACAGAACCGAGCGCGGTAGCGCCGGGTCCGAGAGTCTACTTTCGGGACATCGGCTTACAAAGGAAGAGATTACGAAAACCGGCTGCGGCAGCCCGCATTGGCGAACGTTGATTTCCAGCATCCGGCGCTACCGCGCTCGGTTCTGTAATGCACGCGAAGAAGCGCAAAGGTGCGCAAAGAGGTTCTCAAACTAAAGGCGCCACAAGATATGTGAGTTGTCTGCAAATGCCGGTAACCTGAAACTCGAAACCCGAAGCTCGAAACCCGAAGCTCGAAACTCGAAGCTCGAAACTCGAAACTAACCATGCCCGAACGTGCCATCGAAGAATTTCGCGTTGTTGACGAACCCTACTATCTGCCGGTTGATGGTGAAGTGGATCTGTTTGAAGCGGCACACAGCGCTCGTCTGCCAGTGATTCTCAAGGGACCAACCGGCTGCGGGAAGACGCGTTTTGTCGAGCACATGGCCTGGCGACTCGAGCGTCCTCTGATTACCGTAGCCTGTCACGAAGACTTGTCCGCAACCGATCTGGTAGGCCGTTTCCTGTTGGAAGGTGAAGGGACGGTTTGGCACGATGGCCCACTGACCGCGGCAGTGCGTCATGGCGCCATCTGCTACCTCGATGAAGTAGTCGAGGCACGCAAAGACACGGTAGTGATCATTCACCCGCTGACGGACCACCGGCGCCGTTTGCCGATCGAAAAGCGGGGAACGATTCTGGAGGCCCCGGCTGATTTCATGCTGGTCGTTTCTTACAATCCCGGCTACCAATCGATTCTCAAGGACCTGAAGCAGTCGACGCGGCAACGCTTCCTGGCCATCGATTTCGATTACCCGCCGCCCGAGCTGGAAACCGAGATCGTCGCGCGCGAGGGAAAAGTCGACGAAGGCACTGCTCGCGATCTGGTGCTGATCGGTCAGAAGGTCCGTAACCTCCGCGGCCACGGTTTGGAGGAAGGCGTTTCGACTCGTTTACTGATTTACGCTGCGCAACTGATCAACCTCGGCATCCCGCCCGTCAGGGCGGCTGAGACTGCGATGTGCTCGCCGATCACCGACGACCGCGAACTGCAACGCAGCATTCGCGAGATCGTGACGACGGTGATTTAGCCCACAGCCGGTTGGTCTTTTACCGCGAAGCGGTTGCGAAATGAAGCCCAGGGTTGCCGCGCTTCGCGGCTACCCTGGGGCACATGTCGGGTCTGGATCCTCAACCCCAATCGGGGTTGCGTCGGATCCACAAGACACGCCAGTGAACCGGCGCAACCCCGATTGGGGTTGTTTTTCTTTCGTAAGGTTATTACCCAGGGTAGCCGCGAAGCACGGCAACCCTGGGCTTTCCTGTCGTAACCGCTTCGCGGTAAAGACCAAAGCTGCTGCACCTTGAAAGACGATTCCCAAACAGACAGCGACGGTGAACCGAGCGAATTCGGACGCGAGTTTCGTGAACATTTACGATCCGCAAACCCTCAGGAGCGACGGTCGATTCTTGCGTTGACTCGGGAGCTGGCGCGACTGCCGCTCGATCAATCCACCGCGGCGCTGGAAACCAGTGCTTCAATCGCCGGAGTGTCCCTGCGCGCCGGCATTGAGTTCCTTCGCGCGGCGCCGGCAGCCGCCGAGATCTTCCAACCGGCCGAGTTGCGCTCCTGGGGCGAATTGGGCCGGCGCCTGGCTATGAGCGACGTGGAAACTGCCGTCTCGTTTTTTACCCGCGGTGTCGCAGAGCTTCAAGACGTGCCCGCCAGTGTTCAACCGCTTGTCTTTCATCTTTGTTTACGTCAAATCACCCTTTCAACGTCGATCGCCGTCGAGACTTTTCAGAGTATTCCCGCGCTTGCCGGGTCAATTACTGACGGCGAATTGTTAGGAGCCATCCTCGAGGTGGCCGCGGAAATCGCCCGACGCTCGGCCAAACACAGCGCCGATTTTCTCCACCAGACTCAGCACGTAATCCAGAGTCTTGGCCGGCTTCAAACTCCAGAACTTACGCGCAAGGGCATCGCTCTGGCCGCGGAGTTTGCATTTCGCGCCGGCGGAATCGCCACAGACGCCTGGACGGCACTCCCGGCTGCGATCGCGGGTCTGAACGTGACCGATGCTTCTAAACTGCTGAACACCACACTTGATTTCTTGGAGCGGGGTGGGGGTTCAGCTTTGCAACTGCTGATCACTGGTGGAGAGATCCTCCGCGCGTTGCCGGAGATCTTTGACGACTGGGTAGAACTATTATGGACCGTCGCCCGCCACGGCAACGCCAGTGTGATTGCGTTTATTCGCAGCAGCCCAAGGTTTGTGCGTGGCCTGGCAGGCGACTCAGATCGCCGTCGCGGTTCACGGCTGGGACCGCGCGTCATAAAACTCGCGCGTGAAATTGCAGAGGTTGACGGCGAAGCGGCCCTCGCTTGTTTTCGCTCGAGTTCGCTGGCGCTAAGAACTGTATCGATTGAACAGTTTGAAGAGTGGGCGCGGCGTGGCCTGGCAGACAATGCTCGCGATCCGCGCGCGCGCCGCAGTTACTTCGCGCTGGAAACGCGCGGCAGCCATGATGCGCTCCGCAGCGGCGGCCAGGGCGTGTCGCTCGAAACTGTTCGTCACTTGCTCCAGCTCTATGTCGAAGCATTGACGGGCCGTGAAGTTGAGATCAACCCGCTGGCGGCGGTACCGCTTGAGTCGCGTATCGGCGATGGGCGCACGATTCATCTGCCGTCGCTGGTATCGGAGTTTGGCGAGGATGAACTGGATTTTCGGCTCTACAAGGTTCTGGCTGCGCACGCTGCCGGCCAGATAGAGTTTGGAACCTACGAACGCGACACGGTCGAGCTGCGCGCTGCATACGCTCAACTCCTCGAAACGTACGCGCCGGAAAATGCGGAGGCCCGGGACGCGTTTGCAGTCGCGGATGAGCTGGTAGGACCGGCATTCCTGCCTGACCCCGATTTGGAGACAGAAGCGCCCGACGGGAATGCTGCTTCTAATGATTCAGAAAGGACAGACAGGAATGTTTGTCCTACAGACGTCGACTACCGCCAGGCGCTCCAACTCTTCCCCGACGCTCAGCTGGCCCGTCGCATTTTCGGCACGCTGGAAAACTGCCGCATCGATCGTCTGCTGCGTCGCAAGTATCGCGGTCTGTCGCGCGATCTTGACTTGATTCGCGAATACCTGCGCCGCACCCGCCCTGCCGTCACGGAGTTGCCTGCCACGATGGTTCCATTTGAGTTGCTGTTTCAATCAACGCTTCTGGGCGGAGCCAATGATGACGCGCGACAGTTTTACGGTCAGATTGTTTCAGAGCTGGAGACGATTGCGACCGGATACCTGGCGAGTCCGAACGCCAGGGTTGCAGACAGTTTGATGGCCACCAGCCGCGCATATTCGCTGTTTCAATCCATCACGCCCACGGATGAGTCGGTACAGGAACTTGAGACTCAGCAGGAACCCTCGGAAGCGGATGAGAGCCAAATCGCTACCGAGAGTTTCAACCGCCGAAAGGGCGAACGCGCGCCTGAGCGTCGCGACGCGCGCGAACTTTTCAACGCCTGGAACGATCCTGACGGGGACGGTCAGCCTGACGAACTGACTGGCGCGGAAGCATGGACCGAAGCTGAACTGCCGGAGCAAGTCTTGGAAGAGGGTGAAGTTGCCTTCAATTACGACGAGTGGGACCGGGAGTTGACGGACCATCGCATTGGCTGGTGTCGCGTGGTGGAAAAGCGAGTCAAGCATGGAGATCGCCTGTTTGTTGAGCAAACGCGCGAGCGTCATCGCGGCGTGATTTCTTCAATCCGGCACCAGTTTCAACTGATGAAGCCGGAGGACTTGCTGCGCGTTACAAACGAGCTGGACGGCGAAGAATATGATCTTGATGCGGTCGTTGACTATGTGATCGACCGCCGCGCGGATGGCCAGCAGTCCGAACGTCTTTACACCAAACGCCTGCGCCGTCGACGCGATGTCGCGGTTTCGTTTCTGCTTGATCAGTCTTCCTCGACCGCGCGCACCATTGGACGCCATCCGCTCCAGCCTTATACACGGCCCGGACGGCGCATCATCGAGATTGAAAAGGAAGGCCTGGTGTTGATGAGCGAAGCGCTGGAGGCCGTTGGTGACATTTATTCGATCAATGGTTTCACTTCGGAAGGCCGGCGCAATGTGAAGTTTTATGTGGTGAAAGACTTTGATGAGAAGTATTCAGACGAAGTGAAGCAACGAATTGGCGGCATCACTTTTCAGAACAACACGAGGCTGGGAGCAGCTATTCGTCACGCCACCGCAAAGCTCGCAAAACAAAACGCCCGCACACGCCTGCTGATTGTTTTGTCAGACGGGCGTCCCTACGACCACGACTACGGCGACGCGCGCTACGCCCGCGACGACACCCGCGAAGCCCTGCGGCAGGCCAAGAACCAGGGGATCACTCCGTTTTGCATTACGATCGATCGCGAGTCGGAGGCGGAGTTGCGCGATCTGTACGGCGAGGTTGGTTACACGATTATTGATGATGTGCTCTCGCTGCCCGAGCGCATGCCGGGGATTTATCGAAGATTGACGACGTGAGTCAGGCGGCAGGAGCAGGCCGCAGCCTACTGTCTCCCAAATCCGCCGCCGCCGGGAGTTTCAATTCGCACGCGGTCGCCGGGTTTCAATTCCCGGCTCTCCTTTGAAGGAATTCGTTCCCGCTTGCCGTCCCTGATGACGAAAGCTGTTCCCGCACTCCCGTCTTCACCGCCATTCAAACCATAAGGTCTACGCTTGCGACGATCAGCCAGCAGCGACATGCGTGCCGGCGCGAGCGTTTCGATTTCACGAATCACGCCATCGCCACCTCGCCGTTTTCCTTTTCCTCCCGAGCCTCTCCGAATCCGATACTCACGCACGCGCAGCGGATACGCATACTCAAGCGCTTCGGCAGGCGTGTTGAGGCTGTTGGTCATGTGTGTATGCACCGCGTCCAGGCCGTCGCGACCGGGCCGGGCCCCCATGCCGCCGGCAACTGTCTCGTAGTAAGAAAACTCCTTGCCAATAAACCCTGGCCGCAAATCGATTCCGCCGATCGTGAGGTTGTTCATGGTCCCCTGACTCGCTGCCGGAATCCGATCCGGCAGCGCTCGGGCCAATGCCTTGAACAACACATCGACAATCCGCTGCGAAGTTTCGACGTTGCCACCCGCCACCGACGCCGGATGGGCGGCGTTAACCACAGTTCCTTTCGGTGCGATGACTTCGATAGGCTCCATCAGCCCGGCGCTCGCCGGCACGTCATCGCCCAGCAAACAGCGGAACACATACGAAACCGCGGAAACAGTGATTGCTTCGACCGCATTCACTGGACCACTCACCTGTGGAGAGCTGCCAGTGAAGTCAACGCGCGCGCGCGCTCCTTTGATGGTGAGTTTGACTCTGATCGGGACTTCCTCATTGCCAACGCCGTCATCGTCCAACGCGTCCTCAGCTTCATAAACTCCGTTCGGGATCGAGCCGATTGCCTGACGCATCAGCCTGGCGGAGTATTCAATCAGATGGCCGGCGTATTCGGCGGCTTCGTTTTTGCCGCGACGTTCCACGATTTCCAGCAACCGCACCGCACCGGTGTTTAGTGATCCGATCTGGGCCTGAAAATCGCCGCGACGTTCAGCGTGACTGCGAACGTTTGCAAGGATCAACCGCATTACGTCTTCGACGAGTGCGCCGTTTTTTACCAACCGGATTGGCGGAATCGATAAACCTTCGCCGTAAACATCCGTTGCCAGCCCCATCGAGCCGGGCGTCGCCCCGCCGATGTCCGCATGGTGCGCGCGGTTGGCGACGTAAAACATTGGGGGGAACAGGGGAAAAGGGGAAGGGGAAAATAGTCGCGCTTTCTTTGTTTTCCCTGTTCCCCTTTTTCCCTTTTCCCCTGTCCCCCTATTACAACTGGCCCAGACGCCGCTTACCAGCGTCACATCCGGCAGATGCGTGCCGCCCGCAAACGGGTCGTTGAGAGCTACGACATCACCTGGCGCGAGCTGCGTTTCTCTCAGCGCCGCCGCCACCGCCATGGGCATCGATCCAAGATGCACGGGCATGTGGTCGCCCTGGGCGATCACGCGACCTTCAGCGTCGAAAACCGCGCACGAATAATCGCGCCGCTCTTTGATGTTTGGAGAAAACGCGGTGCGTCGCAACGCAATGCCCATCTCCTCTGCGACAGAAGTGAAGAGCGCGCGATAAATCTCCAGCGTGGTTGGATCAAACTGCTTCATTTAGCCGCCGCACTCCAAAACGGACTGTGGAGCTGCGGGTTACGCCCTCCCTAACAGTCGGGCTACTGCCCCGGTCTAATGATCAAGTTTCCGTACCGATCGATTTCAGCCTGAGCTCTCGGCGGAATCAGAGTTGTCGCCGAGTATTCGATCACGATTGCGGGCGCGCGAAGTTTCACCCCCGCTTTCAGCGTCTCCCTGCGATAAACCGCCGTCCTGTGTTTTTTTCCTTCGAACCAGGCGTCTACGTGTTTGTCCGCTTTTGCAGTCGGCCGGGAACGCGAAGCGCCGGGTCGCCGTCGCGATAACGTTTCGACAACTCCAATCGAACGCAACCGCGCGCTTACTACCTCAACCACATTTGATTCCTGAGCGTATCCGTAACGCGCTAGATGGGCGCGATGAAAGACTGCGGCGATGTTCTTGCCCGTCTCCTTAATCTCGAGTTCAAACGATTGGCCCTGGTAGCGCAAAGCGAGCGAACGCTCGTGTCGATGTCTGTTTACAGAAAATCCTTCGCGCCGAAGCGCGCTTACAGCGGTTTGTTGCATCTCTTTGAAAGCTTTTTCCAGTTGGCTTTCGATGCCCGGCGCCAGTTCCGACATGATGGTGCGGCTCTGGTCCTTAACGACGTCGGCGGTTAGCACGCCGATGGCCGAAAGTGCACCTGCGTAAGCAGGCACAATAACGCTCGGAATGCGCAAAGACCTTGCCAGATCGACTGCATGCAGCCCGCCGGCGCCGCCGAAGGGAAGCAAGGCAAACTCGCGCGGGTCGTAGCCTCGTTCCACCGAGATGCGTCGCAACGCTCTCTCCATGTTGGAATTCGCAACTGCAAGGACTCCCTGCGCGGCTTCGGCAGAACCGACTTTGCGTCTGGCGGCGCGGCCCATTTCCGTCGCAAGTTTCGCGATGGCACCGTGCGATCGCTCTTCGTCGAGACGAAACGCGCCGCCAAGCAGACCTGCGCCGGCAAAGTGGCCGAGCACGACGTGAGCATCAGTAACGGTGGGCAGGTTTGAACGACCGTAACAGGCAGGACCTGGATCGGCTCCGGCTGATTCCGGTCCAACTCGCAGGGACCCTCCCTCGTCTATGCGGGCAATTGAACCCCCGCCCGCGCCCACCGTGTGAATGTCCATAACGGGCACCGCGACGGGCAACCCCGCTACCGTTGCTTCACTTGTCAGTCGCAACCCGTCGTGCTCGCAAAGCGCTACGTCAGTCGAAGTGCCGCCCATATCAAATGTAATGATCTTCTTAAAACCTGCAGCGCGCGCAGTTCGCAGTGCGCCGACGACACCTCCGGCCGGACCCGACAGGATGGTGCGAACAGGCTCCTCCGCGGCCACCGCTGCCGAAATGCCACCGCCCGAAGACTGCATCACTCGCAAGCGTGGCGTGTTTTTCGCAAGCCGCTTGAGGTAGGTCCCCATCAACGGTTGCAGGTAAGCGTTGATGGTGACGGTGGAGGTGCGCTCAAATTCGCGATACTCGGGAAGAATCCGGTGCGAGCTCGATATCGGCACGCCGAGCACGGAAAGTGCGCGAACGATTACTTGCTCATGTTTGGGATGGACAAACGAAAACAACAGGCAGACAGCGACTGAATCGACCCTCGCTTTCATCAATCGATCAACGAGCGTCGAGATTTCCTTTTCATCAGGAGCCTGGAGAACTTCGCCGGACGAAGTCACTCGTTCGTTGACGCCCAACCGAAGCTCGTCATTGACCAGGGGAGGCAGTCTTGCTGCATTTAGATTGTAGAGTTCAGGACGCGCCTGTCTCCCGATGACCAGAACGTCTTCAAATCCTTTCGTGGTAATCAGAGCAGTGCGGGCTCCGCGCCGTTGCAAGAGTGCGTTAGTCCCGACGGTCGTGCCATGGACCACTTCAACCTCGGAGAGCGGAACGCCGGTTTGTTCCGAGATTTGTGTAAGACCGTGGGCGATCGCCAGCGATGGATCTTCGGGAGTGGAGGCGAGCTTGAAAATCTGCAAGTCGCCGTCAGATTCAAAAACGAAATCAGTGAAGGTCCCGCCGGTGTCGACACCAACCCGGATCCGGCGAGCCCGCTGTCGCGATCGCCGGTTACTGAGTGTGTTTGTGACCATTTGACTGACGGGAAGTTAGGGCTGGTTCAGATTTTGCGGCAGCCAATATAGCAGGAGGCAGCGGCAGTCGGCAGGAGCAGTCGGCAGGAGCAGTCGGCAGGAGGCAGGAGGCAGGAGCAGTCGGCAGGACGCAGGAGGCAGGAGGCAGGAGGCAGGACGCAGCGCGGGGCAGTAGCCCGACCGTTAGGGAGGGCTTGGCGGCTTGCCGCCTTCCGTGCGGAAAGGCTCTGCCTTTCCGGATCACAACGATCAAATCAGAGGCTACGCCTCCGGGTTGTCAAGATCCGCGCAATCTCATTTTCTTAACACGAATCGGAAAAAGCAGAGCCTTTCCGCACGGAAGGCGGCAAGCCGCCAAGCCCTCCCTAACGGTCGGGCTACTGCCCCGCGCTGCGTCCTGCCACCTGCGTCCTGCCACCTGCCTCCTGCCCACCTGCGTCCTGCCACCTGCGTCCTGCCACCTGCCACCTGCTTCCTGCCTACCCGGCCACCGCCGCCCAACACCCGCTCTCGTTTGACGAGCGCGCGGCGTCGAGCACCAGCTGAATGCGGTAGCCATCTTCGAAAGTGGCCGCGCCCTCTACCGTTTTTCGACCTTGCCGTAGAGCTTCGACAATTGCGCGTGAGTAAGCGGTGAAACCGCGAGACCAACTACTCTCGCGCATACCGGGCGCCATCGGATCCTGATCCACCTGCACTGGCCGCCATGCACCCGAACCCGCCGGGGAGTGCCAGAGCTCTCCGCCCTCTTCAACCATCAGTGCGCCGGTGCTTCCGTAAACTTCCAAATGGTTTTCATATTTCCCTGACTCAACGACGGAAAGCGAGGCGGTCCCGGTGGCGCCTTTCGTCAAACTTGAGTCAGTGAAACGAAACATCAATTTCGCGGCATCGTCTGAAGTTACCGGACGCATTCTGCCTTCCTTTTTGTCGGGACGTTCAGCAATGTGCGTAGACAGCATGCAGGAGACTTCGCTGACTTCGGTCTTGAGCATCCAGCGAAAGGAATCAACTACGTGTGATCCGATAGCGCCCAGCGTGCCGCCGCCCATCTCGATGTCAGACCACCAATCCCACGGACGATCGAGCACGCCGCGATAGTCTGAACGAAACGAATAGTGGCAATGACGCACGTTGCCGATCGCGCCCTTGTGCAGCATTGCGCGCATCGTTCGCCGACTGCTCAGAAAGCGCAGCTCGTGATCAATCAACGCCAGGGCGTCCATCTCCCTCGCTCGTTCCGTCAACCGTTCTGCTTCGGTTGCGTTCATGGCCATCGGCTTCTCACAAAGAACCGCTTTGCCGCGATCGAGTGCCGCGAGCGTAATTTCAAAGTGAGTCGCGGGAGGTGTGACAATGCAGACAAGGTCCACGTCATCGCGTTCCACCAGCTCGCGCCAGTCGTTAGCGACGTGATCGATACCAAACTCCTTTGCCACCTTTTCAGCGTTTTCGCGATGCCGGCTGGTAATCGCCACCACGCGTGCGTCGGGGCAATTCTGAAAACCGGGAATCTGCGTCGTGCGAGCAAAGCCGGCGCCGACGATGCCAATGCGGATCATTTTTTCGTTGATTGACATGGATTGAGTCAGAATTCTGAAGTCCGACTATCGAAGTCAGAAAAAGATTTGGTAATCACTTGTTTTGATTTTTAGTTTAGCTTCTCGCTTGCTTCTTAACAAATCAGCCTTGAGCGGCCGGTTAAGCGGGCGCGTGGGCCAACCCTCGTGCCACGCATTGTATCCACGATGGCGCGCAGTTGAAGGATGTCGAGGTCATTACCACGTCGCGGTAGCAGAGTGTTTGCTGGAGTTGAATTTTCAATTTGAAATTGAGTGGCTATGCAGCTTGAGCGGGGCGCGCTGCGCTTTGCCCCCTTCCTGACTGCGACTCGTTGAAACTGACCTTTTTCAGGCAAAAATCAGCGGGCCGAAAAACTTTTGAAATATAGATTTGCGCACCTCTGCCGAGTCGCATCTGCATCAGAACCGGGAGCCGCAGCGACCGGGTCGCTGTCGCGGCACTCAACTGTTCGTGTGTCACCCTAACTGCCTCCTCGGTTGCGGGAGTTGACGCCGGATAACCTTGGGAGTTGGGTGCGGCAGCGACGACCCGGTCGCTACGGCTCCCGGTTCTGATTCGGACTCGTAAAATAGCCTCCTGAAAAC
>JAXIOV010000206.1:0-5636 GCA_045403245.1 Pyrinomonadaceae bacterium
ATTGGTGGCTCGAAACCGTTATCGGGTTTTTGGGAAGTCGGAATCCTGCATGCTGCCAGAACCAAAACACCGTGCAAAGTTTTTGGATGTCTAAAAACCGACTGGCCCCCAATCGAACAATTGGGAGCCAGGCGGTCTAAAAGATGCGCCGAATTCAGGCGCATTACGCGGGTGGGCCTATCTTCGACGGCGCGAGGCCGTGCGCAATCGCCGAACCTCCGTCTTAAGTTGTTCAATCTGGAGCTGCTGTTCTTTGATGGCATTGAGCATCGTCCAGAGAATGGGATCGCCGTTGACAAGCAGGTAACCCTGTTCGGTCTTGGTAACGGCTTCCGGAATGATCTTTTGCACTGCCTGGGCCCCGAAGCCGATGTGTTCTCCCGGTGCTTTAAGTCCCAGAGCATTGTCCGGTTTGTACTCGTAACGCAGCGGCTGCAACTGCATCACAGCCTTTAATCCGCTGTTAAAGCGGCCCTTGATGTTCTTCAGACGCTCGTCTGAAAACACTGACCACGATCCACCACCGGGTTTGCTCGCACTCCCGTTCACCGAAAGAAGCTCAGTGGGCGCCGTAGTGCCGATGCCAACGTTGCCCGAACTGAGGATGGCCAGTCGTGATACTGATGCCGTGCCATCAAAAATGCTGAAAGTCCCTACGGCTCCGACGCCATCGCTCGCGCCACTTGTGAAGACGGACCAACTGCGGCCACTGGGCATTGAGGAACCATCCACAATAAGCCCAGGACCGAACCCGGCAACCGTGCCAGTTGTCCGGACTTTTATGACGGCGTGATTTGCGGTTGTATCGGCGCCAGTCTTGGCAACGTCCAACGCCTTGGTGGCACTCGCTATGCCGATTCCGACTCTGCCGTCGGCGGCGATGTCTACACTGCTGGTTGGCGCTCCCGGTCTGATGCGGAATGGTAGGAGCGAACCGCCGGTGACGTCACGAATGAAAAAGTTGGCTTCGTTGCCCGCCATGTCCCAGGTTTGAGCGGTAAACCCACCGCTACTGTTTTGTTCAAGGCGAAACGCTGGAGTGTTGCTCGTGTTCGCGTGTAAATCCAGTACCGGCGTTGCGGTCCTGAGTCCGACTCTGCCCGTGCTGCTTACCTTAAGCGAATTGGCCGGAGCACCAGCGTCGACTTCGAATACGATTGTTCCAGTCTCCGAATTGCCAGTGGCTCCCTGATCGACAAACGCCAAAAAACTGGCGCCGCCGTTGGCTGAACTGTTGGCTCTTATCTGCCAGTTATTGGTTGCGAAACCGGCGGCGGTGCTGGTGTCGTCAAACTGGATCCGGGTGTTGTTCTCTTTCGTTCTGATTGTATCGAACCCAAAGACTTCACCGTTGACGCAATCAAGTCCGACGCAGGCGCTACCTTGCACGATCAGGTCGTCGGCGATCACGAAATCCGGCATAGCAGCCGCTGATGGATGGTGTGCGCGGATCTTGAGCAACGCCGCGCCGGGTGCGCCTGAAAGTTGTGGACGGCCGGTCGTCACTTTGGCCGTTACTTTCGTCTCTTTGGTTACTCGCACTCCCGCTTCTAACATACCAGGAACGACCGCTGCCCCGTTCTGAATTGAAAACGAGCCTGACTGGACGAGGTTGGAGTCTGACTGGCTAACGGGTCTCCGCGCTGCCCGCACCGATTCCGGATCATCATCTTTGCCACGGGCTGCGAGCCGGGCTTCTTTGGACATCTTAGAGACTGGGGTTAAGCGGAGTTCGTAGGTGTACGAGCCATCGGGTAATCTGACGCCTTCACCATCGGAAAGATTGAAATCCACCGAAGCTCCGGCTTTGAACTCTCTCTGGAATATTCGGCCATCGGGCGCCGCGACGGTCAGCGTGGCGCTGGCGTACGAAGCTCTTAGGTCCCATCTAACGCTCGAGCCGGCGGAGCTCAAGCTGGCAAATCCGGGATCCCTGGCATCCGAGTTGACCGCCTGGGCCAACGCGTTGATTTGGAAACCTGCGACGACTGTTGCGAGGAAGAAAACGATCACTAAATTCTTTCGACTTTTCATCTAAGCACCTCCTGAGGGTGAATCGGGAAAGCCACCGGCAATGAGAGGTAAAAACAAGCCTGGCATGGACCAGTGGCACGGCTAAAATAAGTCTGCATGAGTTCTAAGCAGGGTAGAGTTCTTAACAAACCAGCGAACCGCTGTCAAGAAACTTGCGGTCGATGCTGCTGGTTCAGTTTGAATGGTACCCCAAGGGCAGAACTCCGGCGCAAGTTACACGCTGGCTGCAACCGGAGCCGGTAGAGATGTTAAACTGATGCGAGGAAAAGGAGGAGATGATGCCGTTAGAAATGGAAACAGTGGAGACCCTGGAAGCAGCGGCTTTACACTTGTCGCCCAGCGAACGCGCGAGATTGGTCGAGAGGCTCATAGCTACGCTTGATGCCGACCCCGAAGTCGAGGAAGCTTGGGCTGCCGAAGTTGAGCGCCGCCATGCTGAGATCGAGAGTGGAGCGGTTTCCTTACTACCGGGTCCCGAAACCTTGGCCAAGCTTAAAGCGGAGTTTCAATGAACCATTCGCGGCACGAACTGCTACGGAGTACTAATTTGTGGCTGGCCCAGAATTGACCGATTAAGTGGAAACCCAGAGGAGCGCCTAAATCGTGAGCGTAGAATACGAACAAATCACACATGCTGTCTTTCAGGTGCTGGTAGATCAGAACCAGGCGAGCACTATTGAGGTACGGCATAACCTAACAATTCCCGGTAAATTCCTTAACCATCAAGTTGATGTTTATTGGGAGTGTGAAACCGGAGGGATTAAGTATCGAACGGTTATCGAGTGTAAAGACTGGAATAGGCCGGTAGAACAAGAAAAACTACTGGCTTTCAGGGCAAAACTTGAAGACTTAAATAATCCTGTTGGAATAATGGTAACTCGCTCGGGATATCAGAGCGGCGCAGTGAACTACGGAACGGCACACGGGATATATCTATACGAACTGTTTGAGCAACCTCCCAGACCTCCGTTGGTCGTAACTGAGGGAAGTTTTGGCAAGATGAAATTAACGCTTCGCGCTCCCGCCAACGCATCGCAGCCGTTTCTGTTCCTATCTGAATATACTCACTACGAACCACGGTACGCTGAGATTAAGTATTACCCCGACCCTGATTGGTTTCAAGATCAGGTTCGTAAGTTTGGACAGCACCTCAAGAGTGAACTTCAAGAACTGAGGTTTCCAGAGCAGCCACCCAGCAGCACAAAACTTTATGATGGTACGCAACAGGAGATTTGTACTCTGCTCGACGTGTTGAGAAAGAAGACGAAGGAGATGTTTGACGACGAGGTAACAAGTGGTCGCCTCATCCACAGGTTCAATGATCCTACTTTCCTGAAGACAGATCTGGAGTCGCTTCCGTATCTAAAGATACAAGGCATATCCGCAAACATCACGATTAACAGGCACGAGCCCATTGAACGAAGCTGGCAAACCAAAGGGTTTGTCAACTTCGTACTGAGGTGCTTGCAGGATGGCATCGAACGAGTGATGTCTCTTAAGCAGGAGAACAGTCAAGCTGAGATGGTAAACTGACACCGATCGGAAGGAACAAATCTTTATGGCTACGACCGTAGAGCAATTAGCTAAACAGGCGATGACGCTGCCGAGTGAATCTCGGGCACGACTCGCAGATCTTCTCGTCGAGAGCCTTGAGGGAGCAGATCTTGGCCGAATCGAGCAACTGTGGATCACTGAGGCGAAACGCCGGCGGGATGAAGTGCGCACTGGAAAAGTCGAGACGGTTCCCGGAGACGAAGGTCTGCGTCAGGTGCGTGACTCCATTCGGCGATGAGATATGAGTTTCATCCAGAAGCCCTCGAAGAATATCGCCAGGCAGCCCTCTGGTACGCTGAACGTGAGCCAGAGCTTGGTCTGCACTTCATTCGATCAGTCGAAGACGCTATTAAGCGCGTTGTTGAGTCTCCGACCCGCTGGCGAGTAATCGACGAAGACGTCCGTCGCTGCCTCACTCGCGTCTTTCCCTATGCAATCCTCTACACTATCGAACCCGACTTCTTACTGATCGTGGCAGCCATGCATTGCAGTCGTGAGCCGGGCTACTGGAAGCCACGAATCGACAAGATCTGATGACGAGGACCTATTCTTATGTCTGCTGTGGGTGGAACAGAACTGATCAATTATGAATAACGAAATCGCCAACAGCTTATTTGCGCTCGGTGGAGTCGCTTTGGGCTGGATTCTAAGCGAGGCAACCGGTTGGGTGAAGAGTAAGCGCAGAGCACGAATGCTGAGAAGGGCGCTTGAGCAGGAGATTGACGATGCAAGAGGCGCTCTGAAAAGAGTCCAGTTGGAAGTGGAAAAGTCTCTTCAACTCTCGATACTGGGTTATCTTTCGACCACGGGCCCCGTCAAAGTTCCGATTCATATTTACAACACGCACTTTGCAGAAGCGAGTTTGAAGCTTTCGCAGTCCGAGCGTATATCCTTTAACGCAATTTATTACATCATAGAAACCATCAATGGTCTCATGGATCAGTTACAGCGTCGTCTATTAGCCGCCGGAAAAGAACCTACACAAGAGAAGAGGTTTGAGGTAGGGCAAACACTAGAGCTAATGTACTTTAATACCCGCCATGTACTCTTTAATATCAACTATCACTTAAAGAACAAGAAAAATCTTGATATGTATGACATTTCTAAGGATGCTGCTCAGAAGTTAGATGAGAGTATTAGAAGCGATATTCTCAAGCTTATTGCAGACGCAAAGGAGCTGGGTATAGAAGGTCTAAGAGAGCGCAAATATGAATAGCCTAATAAGCGTCTTGAGGACTTACGTAGCGGGTGGCCTGCACGCCCTCGAACTCAAAGAGCCTAACGAACTGTCGACGTTTAGTGTCTGGCATTGACTTCTTGGAGATCTTCAGCTCAGCCGCAACCATTTCCTCCCACGCTTTCTTGTGCATTCTAACTTCATCGGGCGAGAGTTTCACACCGAGCCCAACCTGTCCTTTCACGAGCCCCGCTGTTGCCTGGTCATGGTGAGTTAGGAATAAGACCGCCAAGTCACCTCCGGTCGTGTTTGCTTTATTTCAGTCTATTTGACCCTGAACTGGCTTATCGGGCTGGTGACAACGCAGCAAGTTATGCGGTTCTTTAGCAGCACCCTTAACTTGATCCGCTCGTTATGAACTCGCTTTTTCATTCAGGATGTGGTTGCTTAGCAACGGTCTCCAAAGAGACTATCCTCATCGCATGAATTTGCGGCGGATGGCGAGTGCTAGCAAGGCAGCCTGAACGGGTCCAAGGATCGTTTCGAGAATAACAACGGTCTGCGCCGCTGTCGTCGCTGGTCGCGGTTCAGGTTTTTGCAGGGTCATCACTCCCGCGCTGTATGTCAACGCGCGATTGAGTCTCAGCGGTGCACCTGTTTCGTCCCGTTTTGCACTTACCACATCGCTTTCGCTCGCCAGCCTAGGTTCCCACCGCGCGAAACCAACTCGCGTATAAGCTCCGGCAAAGAGTACCTGGAGTGAACCCCAAAAATGAGACAGTGAGTTAAGCCACAAAATTTTCACTTGCTACACTGGCAAAGGAGGATTTTATGGTTAAGTCTCGACGGGTGTTCACGCGGGAGTTCAAAC
>JAXIOV010000037.1:0-6430 GCA_045403245.1 Pyrinomonadaceae bacterium
TTCAGGATGATTTTCGGCTGAACTCCAGGCTGACGCTCAATTTGGGTGTCCGCTATGACAAGCAGTTCCTTGCTGGACCACCCGTCCGGAATCCTGACGCAGCCTTACTTGCAGCCGATCTTGATACGAGCCGGCAGCCGAATGACAGCAACAACTTTGGACCGCGCGCAGGCTTCAGCTATGCGCCCGATGAGAAGACGGTTATTCGTGGCGGTTATGGAATCTTCTTCAGCCGCACAACCGCGATCATGCTTGGCACGGCCCACTCAAACAATGGGATCAATATCCTGGGAGTGACACTGAACTGTACCGCAGTGCCGAATCCCTGCCCGTCCTACCCAAATATCTTTACGACCGCACCTGGGGCCGGAGCTAACATCCCCAACCTCTACCTCTTTGCGAAAGACTATCAGCAGCCCTACGTCCAGCAGGGCCGAATCGGGGTTGAGCGAGAGATCATGAAGGATACGACTCTCTCAGTCACTTATCTCTATTTTCGCGGTGTGCATCTTTCACGCACTCGCGACGTCAATCTATTCCCCCCTGTTCCGACGAACGCGGTGGACCAGGGGACAGGTCAAACTTTTACCGTCCAGCGGTTTCCGGGAACGGGAGCAACTCCAGCGGCCCAATTTACTTCAGCATCACCGCTGCGACCCAATCCGCGTTTCAATCGCATAAATCTTTTCGAGAATTCGGCGAACTCGCGCTATCAGGGACTCGCAGTTCAAGGACGGCAGCGCTTCTCCGAATTGACATGGATGCCATTCTTTGAGGGCGGAGGCTCGCAGTTCTTACTCTCCTACACATTCTCCAAGGCCGAAGATGACAAGCCTGATCAGACATCAGTCGTGCCGGGTGGCGGAGACGATTCGAAAGTGGCGGAGAATCCTTTTGACCTGCGCAGCGAATGGGGCTATTCCGATGCCGATCAAAGACATCGTCTCGTGTTCAGCTCAATTTTTGATGTCGGCAAGGTCAAATCACAGAACAAGGTGCTGCGGGCTCTATTCAACGATTACACCATCTCTGGGATTACGCAGCTTCAATCCGGCTTTGCTTACTCCGCGCAGATTGGGGCAGACCTGAATCGCGACGGCAACTCCCGCGATGACCGCGTACCAGGTCTCGCTCGCAACAGCTTCCGCACTCCGGCTGTCTATCAGTCTGACGCCAGGATCACCCGAACCATTCGCACCAGTGAGACAACCAGGCTTCGCTTAATTCTGGAAGGCTTTAACATCTGGAACCGGGCCAACACCGGACTCGCTCCTGGAGGGGGCTATTTCTCATTTGTGAATGTCAACCAGTATCGTGGGTTTACGCCCGTTGCCGCGACGAGTACGTTGACATTGTTGCCGGCGCTGCCGGCCACTGCCTTCGCCTTGCCGCGTTCGATAATTACGCCCAGACAACTGCAACTAGCAATCAAGTTTGATTTCTGAGGGTTGCCGGCGAAAAAGAGCGCAGCAAAAACGCGTTCAGAGTCTTGATGTTCTTTTTGTTCTCAATCTCTGATCTCAACGCCAGGTTTCCAAATCTGAAGTCTGAAAAATCAGATTTCCGAGACTAAAACCAAAAACCCCGGCAAGCCGGTAATGCAGTCCGACTTGCCGGGGTTCTTTTCGCCTTGGGAGGAGACTTCTTAGGTATGAACGGACAGTTATGAATTAACAGCCCTCGCTCGGGGATGAGCGGTGGGCCCATTGCTCAAAAATAATCGTAAAGTGGCTTCCAGTTTGCTGCTGGTGAGTGGTTTAGATAGAAAAACGGTGGCGCCGGCGCCAAAGCTTTTTGCCATTAGTTGAAGGTCTCCTTCTGAACCGGTAATCATTACCGGGATGCGCATCAAACGCTTCTCAGTTTTCATGTAACGCACCAGGTCGAGTCCATCAATGTGCGGTAACCTCGTATCGAAAATTCCAGCCTCAAAGTCGGCATCCGACTGCAGCCTGCGATAAGCCTCGCCGCCGTCGACGACGACGACCGGCGAATAACCTTCCTTCACTAGCACGGTTGCCACCATCTCTCTAACTTCTGGATCCTGGTCGGCGACTAAGATTTTGTTTGACACAGCTTTGCCTTTGACACCATCTATGAAACTTTTGCGGGCAGGAAAATTGACCAACTTCGGGAACAACAGGAGGGCGAAAAGACTCATGGCACGAGGATAAGGCGGGATTTGGCGCCGCTACTAATCATCAGCATTCGGCATGCCAGGAAACTCATTCAAATCTCAGGGCTGGGGAGTCTTCCTTCGCCGCGTAGCGGCGGGTTGAAGTTAGCCCGGTCTTTTTAAGACCGGGTAAAAGACACCCATTTCGCGCTCGACGAGGTTGTGTTTGGCGTGCCCCGGCCTTAAAAAGGCCGGGCTAACTTCGCCCGTCGCGATGCGACGAAGAAAAGTACCTGTCTAACCAAGCTACGTAAGTACTAATCGACCTTTTGTGCAAAGCTAATAGAGGATAGTAAATGTCCAGCAGAGAACCCGACTTGGCGCGCGTGATCTCTGTTTTCTCTAGCTCAGCCGATTCGCGTTCATTCGCAGCTGAATTTTGAACTGATCGCTTACCTCGGCGCACAAGACTAGCGCATCAACCGCTCATGGGCTTCCGGGTCAGTGACGCCTTCAGTGTTGATGATCAATATCCTTGAACCCGGGCCAAGTCCACAGTCATCGCGGACAGCTTCCAGGTTTTTGTCCTGGAGAATTGCGAGCAGCGAAGCCAAGCCGCACGCGCCGGACGCGCCCGAAACGATTTTCGGGTCGCCAGCCAGCGGGGATGCCAGAACTCGCGTCGCTTGAGCACAAAATTCGTCGCCTATTGCTAGGAACGCGTCGGCCGCCTCGGCAATCGCAGGCCAGGCAAGCGAAGACACTTCACCGGAACGCAAGCCGGCCATCGCGGTGTCAAAAGGTCCTGGAATGTTGACCGGCTTTCCGGCCCTCGCCGACTCCAGATGACAAGCCGCCGAGGCTGGTTCGCAAATAATTGTGAACGGGCGTGCGGACCCAAATCGATGACACAGCCAGCTCACTACCGCACAGGAGAGTCCGCCCACACCTGCCTGGACCAGCACGACGTCGGGCGGCGGTTGCGGGGTCCATTGCATCTCAGCTTCCGTCAGGATTCTCGTGTAGCCGGCCATGATTAGGCGGGGAATCTCTTCGTAGCCTGGCCAGGCAGTGTCGGAAATGATGAACCAGCCGTTCTCTTGCGCGTCTTTCGCACACTGGTGAACCGCATCGTCGTACCTGCCAGACACACGCACAACTTGTGCGCCTTCACCTTCAATCGCTTCGACGCGTGCAACCGCAGCATTTGAGGACATGTAAACCCTGGCGGCGAGCCCGCACTCCCGTGCGGTATGCGCAACGGCCCGACCGTGGTTGCCCTCGGTGGCGCAGACGAGCACCGAGTCTTGCGGAATCCGGCCCTGGCTGAGCAGGTGTGCAACGGCATAAGACACGCCGATGATTTTGAAGGCGTTTAGCCCGAGTCGCGCAGATTCGTCTTTGACAAGTATGTCCGAGACCCCGATTTCCGATGCGAGTCCTGGCAAGTGCCGGAGCGGAGTTGGTTGGGTTGGAAAGCGGCTCAGCGCCTCATACTCTTCGGGCGCAAACAACCCGCGCGGGCTGGCGGATGTGCGAGACAGAGGGTTTAGAAAGTAGCTATTCAAAGAAGGTTGAATTACTGCGCGGTAAAAGACTCGTACGCTGATAAGTTGGCCCGTCGGCGGGTACCGTTACCTCGAGGTACCTTCTTGACCGGATCCAAAGGTCAGACTACCTTCCGGTTCGAAAGAGTTCAACAAGGCACTTCGCCCGGATGGTGTCGTAATTTTTCGCATTCTCTGTGCGACCTCAGTGGTCTTTGTGTCTGTGGTGAGTGGTTTCTCGTTACTATCCACCACAGACACCGAGACACCAAGGTTGCCCTGAAAAGACATCAAAATACTACCCTGCATTCGCCCGAAGAGTTGTTGTGCCAACCTGCCGAGAGTCAAAATTGTGAGGATACTGTGATGAACGTTCCCAAACACTTTCGAACCCATCTCCTATTCTGCGTCCTGATTGTCACCCTGCATCCTCTTTTCGGGTTCGCACAATTGAATTCAGGCGCAACGAATACAAGCCCACCCCAAACCCCGAAGGAACGAGATGGGCAACACGACTTCGACTTCGAGATTGGCACCTGGAAAACTCAACTAAAACGGCTGCTTCGCCCATTAACCGGATCTACGACCTTGGTCGAATATACGGGTACCACCATTGTAAGAAAGGTCTGGAATGGTCGCGCCAATCTGGTGGAACTCGAGGTCGATGGTCCGGCAGGTCACATTGAAGGTCTGAGCCTGCGTCTTTACAACCCTCAATCCCGCCAGTGGAGCCTCAATTTCTCCAACAGCGCCGGCGGTACTCTGAGTCCGCCATCAATCGGCGAATTCAAGAATGGACGCGGCGAGTTTTTCGCCCAGGACACCCTGAATGGCCGAGCCATCCTGGTGCGATTTGTAATCTCAGACATCACCCCGACTTCGTGCCGTTTTGAACAGTCATTCTCGGATGATGGCGGCAAGACGTGGGAGGTCAACTGGATTGCAATCGACACAAGGGTCAAGGAATCTGACAAAGCGCCCTGAGCATTACAGAACCGACTGTCGGTAGCGCCGGATGGTGGAAATCAACGTGTGACCGAAGCAACCTGCCGAGGTCCGGTTTTCGTCTCACTGTTTTGTGAACTGATATCACCAAAGTGGACTCTGGGATCCGGCGCTACCGCGTTCGGTTCGGTAACGAACATTTCTTTCCGCACTCAACTGTCTGATCGCGTAACGATCATGATTATCAAACTGACCTTTTACCCTGTCACCGGTATTTGTTTCGATGCCTGAAGTTCTGGGCTATGATGCCGCAAAATCAATTTAGGGGCCGGATGTATTCCGAGTTCGTCTCACTTCGCCAGACTGTTTGAGAAAGAACTCCTTATGACCACCACTACAGCACAGCTTTCAGCTCAACGTTCACCCGCAGCTCGAGTGATTTTCTGGGGTGGCTTAATTGCCGGCACGCTCGATATAACCGGGGCTTGTTTGGTGGCTTGGGTGAGAGCTGGAGTTACTCCGTTTCGAGTATTCCAATCAGTCGCCAGCGGAGTATACGGCTCCGCCTCGTTTACCGGCGGGGCCAAAACAGCAGTGATCGGCCTCGTCTTACACTTCATCATCGCCACTACGGCAACCGCAGTCTATTATTTTGCGAGCCGCAAAATAACTTTCCTCATTAATCAAACAATTATTGCCGGTGTCCTCTACGGAGTTTTGGTCTATCTCTTCATGAACTTCGTCGTCTTGCCGTTGTCAGCAGTCGCTAAGAGGCCGGTTCCACTTTCCGGAAGAGTTATCGGCATGCTGGTAATCATTTTCTGCGTTGGGCTGCCGGTTGCCGCGATTACCCGCCGGTTATCGAAGTAGCGTTGTTGTTCGCTGTTGATTATTAGGAGAGTTTGGCTGGGAGGCAGGGACTCGAACCCCGATAGCCAGATCCAGAGTCTGGAGTCCTACCATTGGACGACCTCCCAGCAAGGAATTTCAATTTACGTGCTGAGGGTTTTCCTTGTCAACCGGCCTAAAAACAGTGAATGGTCGAATGGTGAAATCGTAAATCGTAAGCCGGCACCGGCCTACCAAGCCGCGTCGACCATCCATTGTTCAACCTGGACCATTCGCCAACAAAACTATTTACTATTGATTGTAGTTGGATGCACAATGTTTCCGGCTCAACTCCCCTGGGTGCGCTCACCAGACTTACTCCCACGTTTTTGAAAACTCTTGGCCCGGAACTGGGAGGGGTATGACTGAACCCGAGAATGAAATTGCTGTCATCGCTTCGGACGAAAAACTGCGCGCCAAAATTGCCGAATATGAAGCCAGGATAGAAGAGGTTGCTGATCTCGTCGCCCGAGTCCGTCATGAGATCAACAATCCACTGACGGGAGTGCTGGGCCAGGCGCAGCTTTTGTTGCGTGAGGATCTCAACGAGCGAGCCCGAAAACGCGCCCAGACAATTGAGGAGCAGGCAATGCGATTGCGCGACGTGGTGGCGCAATTGCGACAGGTACAGCGCCCGACGAAAACCTAACCGAGCTAGTTTGCGATGACTCGTGATTCTCGACGCGTAGCGTCGGCATGAATGTAGCCCGGCCTTTCAAGGCCGGGGCAAGTCCCAATCGGTTCCTAGTCGCGTCAGCGACGATCGAACTAACCCCACACATATCGCTCGTCATACTCGATCTCATTGGCACGCAGGAATTCGACGTATGCAAAGAGTCTTGCGGCGCGTAGCGACAGGCCGAAGTTAGCCCAGCCTTTCAAGGCTGGGATCGATCATGAGATACCTGACATCGTCGCGTTAGCGACGATTGAA
>JAXIOV010000042.1:0-7438 GCA_045403245.1 Pyrinomonadaceae bacterium
GCTCAACGGCGGCCGGCCAGGCATCGAACCTGGCTTAACCGGAGCGCCGCTGGTTCCCAACTCGTGTCCTTTTGTTAAGCGAAAGTGGCGGGAGACTTTCAACGTTTGCGTATCAATTTCCACGAGCATGTCGTCCATCATGCAGGCTGAATAGTGTCTGGTGCCCTGTGGATTCAAGCGCGAGCCATGCGGCATCGCACACGTTTGTATGCGTGCAACCTCCATCATCGGTTCGGTCGCCACTACCGAAACCGAGGAGGGCACCATGTCGCCATGCAGGTTGAAGTTGACGACGTAGATCAAACTGCCGTCGCCGTTAATGTCCATCGTGGCGGGAAAATAACCCAGGGTGACGCGGCCGGCGACGCGATCGTCTTTGACCGCATACTTCCACACCGATCCAAACGGGCGTCCGTGGCTGAGGGAAACGTAATAGAACTGTTTATCCGGTGAGATAATTATTCCGTGCGGCCCGTCGTTGTCGCTGGGCATATCGCCGGTCGGCAAGTCGTGATCCACGCGGGCGCCATTCGGGCCGAGACTGACCAGGGAGATCTTATCGGCAGCTTCGGAGAGGACATAGACCTGGTAGTCTTTATCGGGCTTTGACTGGGCGAAGACGCCGCGGCTTACCCACAGGAACGTCGCCATAACGGCCGTCAGGGTGAGCGCCGCGGCGATAAAACTCTTATGGTTTCTCGGGTGGAAAATCTTCGTCATCAACTTCGTCGATCACCTTCAGCTCGGCGCCGTATTTCTGATAACCACGAAAACGAACTTCGTTGCGACTCTCAACTGCCTGGCTCCCTTCCACTCTGGTAAGCAGGATCTCCGAGTGGGTGGGTAACAAATACTTGCGCTCGCCAATGGTAACCCAATCGTAGTCGATGAGGCTGCTGGCCGCGGTGATGGGGTAACTGGGTATCTCGGTGGCAATCTGCTCGAAACGCAGCACCCGATTCTCTTCACGATCGATCCAGACGCGACCGCGCGAGCCGGCGCTGACCGGAGCGAGGTCGCCCGCTCTTAGCGTCAGTTTCGAAAAAGGTTTCTTGACTTCGTACTCGTAAACGAGTGTCCGGCGACCCAGGACCACGTCGGTATCTACCGCCTTGAATTCCGTGTTGGATTTCTGAGCGAAGACATCGGCCACAGCGGAAATGTATTCCACGCCACTTGAGGTCGTCCCGCCCGCCACATCTTTGCTGTAGTCTCTCGTCTCTCTGGTTTCCTTGCTGGGCGGGACACCGTTAACAGCCAGCACCTTGTATTCCTCGCCGACGTTGGCACGATAGCCAACCGCGATCGTCAAATTGTCCTGGGGAATCCAGTTTCTGGTCTTGCCGTAGGCATAAGTACGCCTGATCAATTGTTTGACAATAAAGTCGGGCATGGCGTTGGCGGCGGCGAGCGTGGCCACGCGCGTGCGCTCCAATAATTCAGTTGCTTCTGGAGCGGAGAGTAGTGAGGAACCCGCCGGGTTCACTCTTCTTCGCTCAGCTTCCTCGAGGGTTCGCCGGAGCAATGGATCGTTGCCGCTTTTGGTGGCCACGACAGAGCGCATCCCATTGGTTAATGGAAATCCTATCCCGCGCTTACGGATTTCCTCGACAATCTCGTCGCGCAATTCCGGATGGGCGGGTAGTTTGTAAACAAGCGCCACCACCTCCTTGCTGGTCAACGGTGGTGAGGTGGTTTGCGCGCGCGCCACAATCGGACAGAACAGTCCAAATAACAGTAAGAACTCAATTACTCTTCGCTTCATATCGTTAGTTAATCGGGAGCCGGCGGAGACGTTCGCCGCTTATGATAATCGTTCCTGGCGGAGTATCCAAAAGGGGAGGTTTCCATGATGAGGGTTCGATGTTCTTACGCCGCCGGAGTTGCCCGGAGTTCAGAACGGCAGGAACAGTCGGCAGGAGTAGGAAGCAGATTTTCCATTTGACATTTTCATTTGGTCATTGAAAGGCCAGAAGGTTGCACTTAACCACTCAAGCAGAAGTAACTCGCAGTTGGGAAGGGTGGTTTACCCCCGCTCATTGAGTGGCATTCAAGCCTAGCGCGGACAAGCCGCCTTCTCAAATCCGCTTACCCCTGCCGCCTGCTCCTGATGCCTGCTCCTGAGCATCAACCACACAATCTCGCAACGGCTGTCCTTAACACGTCCACGCACCGGTTCAATTCCTCTTTCGGAACAAACTCGTCTGTGCGATGCGCGACCCGAATGTTGCCGGGTCCAATAACCACGGCTTCAGCGCCGAGTGTCGTAAGCGGCGCGGCTTCGGTGCCAAACGCGACTGTTCCTGCCTTCTGTCCGGCAAGTTCTTCGAGCAACTTGACGAGATCAGAATCGGGTGAGGTTTCGAAGCCATCGTCAGCGCGCGAGGCGTCTACATCGCAATCAAAATCCGGATCGCGCTTCTTCTCTTCCTCAATCACCTTTGAAAGAAGTTCGAGCAATCGCGCCGGTTGTTGCCCGGGTATGGGACGCCATTCGAGCGTGAAGCGACACTCACCGGGCGTCACATTCTTGGCGGTGCCGCCACGAATCAGACCAACGTTCAGCGTAGTGTTCGGAGGATCAAAGGATGGGTGTGTTTCACTCTTAAGGACTTCGGCCAGATTTTCAAGATTCGTGATGAGACGCGCGGCACGAAAGATTGCTGAGGCGCCGAGATGTGGATAAGCGCTGTGCGCTTCGCGGCCCTTAACCGTGACTTCTGCCAGGCAATAACCCTTCCCAGCACGCATCGGCTGCAGTGAGGTTGGCTCGCCGACTATTGCATAGCGAGCCTGCAAAGCGCGTCCTTCGGCCAGTCGCTTCGCGCCGAGCAACCCAATCTCTTCATCGGCGGTAAAAGCGAGGGCAAGAGGTTTGCCCAACGCGTTGAGATCAAAACTCTCGAGCGCAACCAGCGTGGCTGCGATGAATGCCTTGGTATCGCAGGCGCCGCGCCCGTAGAGTTTTCCTTCACGCTCGGTAAGTTTCAGGGCGTCTTTCCAATTTGGATCGTAGGGAACTGTATCTGTGTGTCCCACCAGAGCCAGCTCAACTTTGGGTGGACCGGAATGGCCGGCCCCGGTGGCTGCGATCAGATTAGTTTTTTCCTCGCCGCTCGCGTCAACATAAGGAAGACGCTGCACGTGTAGCCCCAATTCCGCGCAGCGCCGGGCAAGGTAATCGACAATCGCGCCATTCGAGCGCGAAGAGACAGAATCGATAGCCACTAAGTCTGCGAGCGTTTCTTGAACAGTCATGATCGATTTGGAACGGGCGAAGCGCGTCAACCAGCCGTGCTAGCCCCACAACTTCTTCTGCAGCGCCTTGAATCTTTCCACAATCTCTTCCTGCTGAGCGTGCCTTCCATTTTCCACGATGCGCTTTCCGCCGACCACTACCTCTCGAATCGCAGTGCGCGACAGTGAGAACACAATGCTTGAAAGCAAGTCATCTTCCGACGCGCCCGCAATCGAAGGATCGTCAAGATCAACGGTGAAGAAGTCTGCCAGACATCCGGTTTCGATGACCCCACTCGCAGCCCCAATGCTTGCCGCGCCATGGACCGTCGCTGCGACGAATAGTCGCGCGGCCAGCGCCGAACGTTCGCGATCCTCGATGGACGCGAGCACGGCGCGTTCCATCTTCTCGAGTCTCAGGTGATATTCAACTTCGCGCGCGTCCTCGAGTAGATCGATCTGCGCGTGGCTATCGGTTCCCAGCGCGACGCGCACGTGGTTCTTGAAAAATCCTTCGGCAGGAAAGATGCCATCACCCAAATTGCGTTCGGTGGTTGGGCAGGCGCAGGCAATCGCGCGGGCGTCTGCCAGCATGCGGATGGCTTTCGGCGTAACGTGAATCAGGTGGACTCCGGTAAACCTGTCGCTGAGTAATCCTTCGGTTGACAACAGGGCCACCGGCGACCGGCCATGCTCTTCAATGCAGGCGGAAACTTCTGCGGGCTGTTCGGCAACGTGCATGTGAATAACCAGTTGTCTCTCGTTGGCAAAATGGACCACCTCGCGCAGGTAATCGAGCGGCACTGCTCGGACGCTATGTGGCGCAACGCCGGCCCAGCTCGAGTTTGCCTCTTCCTTCAAGGCATCGACCAGGCTCTGAACGTTGTTCAGATAGGCCTCTGGATTGCTTTCAATGAAGCGCGCCTGCTGCGGGTTCGTTTCAGTTTCATAACCGGAACGCGCGTAAGCCACTCGCAACAGCGCGATTCGCAGGCCAACGTCGCGGGCGGCACGGATCACTTCTTTCGCGAGCAGATTCGGATCGTCGTAAGGCCGGCCGTCGGGTGCGTGATGCAGATAATGAAACTCGCCAACCGCGGTGATGCCGCTTAGGGCCATTTCAAGAAACGCCATGCGCGACGCATCGTAAATGTCGTCTGGCGTGAGACGTGACGCAGCGCTGTACATCATCTCGCGCCAGGTCCAGAAGCTGTCCTTTTCAGCGGTGCGGTATTCGGTGCGGCCGCGAATCACCCGCTGGAAGGCGTGCGAGTGGGCATTAACGAGACCCGGGAGAAGCGCGCGATTGTTTAGCTGAATTGGATCTGTGACTTCACTGGCTGGAGCTGTCTTTCCAGACTGCGTAGTCTGGTCGCAGACGAGAACCTGGTCACGATGAAAACGGCCACCGGTGTAAATCAGTGTGGGTAACCATGCCTGCTGCGAAGAGTTCATTGAGGTATTAAGCGGTTTTTGGCGCTGTTATTCATAACGCGCGCCTGGGCCAGCTAGCCCTTTTTCTTCTTTTCAATCCACCCAACCACATTGCGCTCCAGCACATCCAGCGGCACTGCGCCCGACGAGAGCACCACCTCATGAAATTCGCGCAGATCAAACTTCGCGCCCAGCTCGCGGCTTGAGCGCTCGCGCAGTTCCTTGATCTTCAACTCGCCCGTCTTGTATGCCACCGCTTGACCCGGCCAGGCAATGTATCGATCGATCTCATTGATGATGTCGAGTTCCGCCTTGGGCGCATTCTCCATGAAGTAGTCGATAGCCTGCTTCCGCGTCCAGTGCATCTGGTGCATGCCCGTATCAACCACCAGACGCACTGCCCGCCACATTTCGTAGGTGAGCTGCCCAAACTTCGAATACGGATCGTTGTAAAGTCGCATGTCCTCGCCGAGCGACTCCGCATACAGTCCCCAGCCTTCACTGAAAGCCGTGTAGCCGCCAAATCGCCGGAAGTTTGGAATGCCGCCCTGCTCCCGGGCTAAAGCGATTTGCAAATGGTGACCCGGGACTGCTTCGTGCAGCGATAACGCCATCATCTCCCATTTCGGCCGCGTATCAGGTCTGTAGAGGTTGACAAAGTAAGTGCCCGCGCGCGAACCGTCGGCGGCAGCCGGGCGGTAATAGGCCGTAGTCGTGTCGGGGGCAATCGCCGAGGGAATGGGCTCCACGCCATATGGCATGCGCGGCAGAGTTTTGAAAACCTTTACGAGGTTTGGATCGATCCTTTTGGACATGGCCTCGTAGGCGGCAAACAATTCTTCGGGCGTGTCGTAGTAAAAGCGCTTGTCGGTCCTGAGAAAGGTGAAAAACTCGGCGAGCGTTCCCTTGAAGCCCACCTGATTCATCACATCCTGCATGGCCGCACGAATCCGCTTCACTTCGCTCAGTCCTTTTTCATGCACTTGATTAGGCGTCACGTTGGTCGTCGTGTACTTGCGAACGAAATACGCATACATCGCGTCGCCCTGTGGCATTTGCCAGGCGCCGACTTCGTTGTAACTCGCCGGGAGGTATTCTTCGACGAAGAATCTCTTAAAGCGTACATAGGATGGGACGATGTGTTGTCGGATTGCGCTGATCGCGTCGCGCATCAAACGCTCCTGATCACCAACCGGAACCTGAGCCGGAAAACGTTTGAAGGGTTTATAGAAAAGACTCTGGTCCGAATTGTCGACGATCTGTTTGTCAATCTGGGCGGGAATGCGTTGCATAATCACTCGCGGCAACATGATGCGCGCGGCGATGCCTTCGCGCATCAGCGCGATCGTCTGGTCCATGTAAACCGGAAAGGCGTTCATCCGCGCGATCCAGTCTTCATAATCCTTGACGGTCTCAAAGCGAAGGGAATCAGCCAACTCGTTTCGGGATTGAATGCCGCCACGCTGGTTAAGTGGCACCAAATACCAGCGGTACTTAAACTCCTCGATATCCGCCTCATAGCCCTTTTTGAACAGGTCGTAGTTCAACTGGTCGGCGGCCGATAGCTTGGCACGATCGATCTTCGCGAGATTGCGAAGCACTTCCTGATCGTGTTGATGACGGCTTTGGATAGCCTGCAGGCTCAGGTCGGGCCAGCGATCATTCCAGCGCCGGTCACCTAACGACGAGGCGCGCGTCGGCTCCTGCTGTAAGTCATACTCCCACTCTCGATCGAAGAGATCGTGCAAAGCCTTGGTGGTTGCCGGATCCTGCGCTCTAACCGGGATGCATAACAGAAACGTAATGAACACGATTACAGACAATCGCGATGAGTGAGCACGCATAAGCACCTCGCATAGTCGGGAATTCATCTCTTAAGTGTTCCTGGTGGCCAGCACTTCCTTCGCCGCCGACCGATCTCCGGTGCAGCTTATGCGGCGCGGACCGTCCAGATAACTGATTTCAAATCCCAGCTTTTGATACAACCGGATAACTCTCTCCGTAGCCTGGTTGGAAAGCACCACCGGACCCTTGTGCGCCGCCAGCCGCTCCGCCGCGCGAACCTGGTCATCCCAGCTGAAACCACCGGCGCTGTAGGTTGTGAATTCAACGTCATAAGGCGGATCGGCGTAGATAAAGTCTTCGGGCTCGATTGATATGGCCTCAATGTCCGTGTTGGTAAACGTCCAGTTGGTGAAAACTGAACGCAGTGCCGAGAAATTGTCCGCGTAATTGATTTGCTTGTAAGTGCCAAACGGCACGTTGAATTCGCCGCTTTGATTAAAGCGGCAGAGCCCGTTGAAGCAGGTGCGATTCAAGTAATAGAAGAGTTGGGCGGCTTCCGCTGTCAGCGATTTTCCGCCGGCAACCAGTTCATTAAACCGTTGCCGATGCCGGTAAAACTGCCCTTCGTCATTCCTCATCGGAACCGACAAGGCCAGCCCGCGCTGCACCTGGAGATAGAAGTTTATCAGGTGGGGGTTGACATCATTGAGCACCGCCTTTTGTGGTCGGAGTCCCAGAGGCACCGCCAGTCCGCCGCAAAAGGGTTCCACGTACCGACGGTGTTGATGCGGCTTCCACAGTGGAGCCAGATGAGGGAGCAACCAGCGCTTGCCGCCCGCCCACTTCAGTGGCGGTCGCAATGAGGAGTCGAAGGTGGCTAATGAAGATCGAGTCGCCGCGTCGTTTTTCGACGCTGCGATATGTTTTGCTTCCAGGAGGGTCTTAGCTTTCACTTTGCGTGAGCGAAAATAACAGCACGGTC
>JAXIOV010000219.1:0-11294 GCA_045403245.1 Pyrinomonadaceae bacterium
TCATTGCGTGCAGACCTCCAAGATGTTGTGAGCACGAATGCGGAAGAGCCGCTGACTTAGGAAGGATTGATTTCGCCCCTGGCAGAAACAAAAGTTGCGTAGTAAGCAGGAGGACCCTCATATGTCATTAGTAAGCGACAACGAGATCATATGGTTTTATTCGATCTTTAATTGCAATTTCAAGGGTGAAACTGCCGGGATTCTTGCGAAGTACTTAGACGGTTCATGGCTCGCGGGCAAAGGACGTTCGTCTCCTGAAAATCGCTTTGGCATGTCCCGAGAGCAATGGAACCGAATCTTGGACAAGCTTCGTACGGATTTCGATTCGGACATTGAGCAGATTCAAAAAAACTGTTCTCCGCAAGAGATCGATGAAGGCATGCTACGCTACCGCTTGTTGCCCGATAAGAAAAAGCGACATCTGTGCACTTACTACCAGTTCTATTCTGCGCGTGGCAGAGAGCGCGACCTGTTAAAAGGCTCGGCGTTCTTTAGGAAGACGTTCAAATTATGAGTTGAATAATGGATTGCAACTACCTCGACACCATTTCCCTTGGCAATCTGACGAGTTTTCTGAGTAGGGTACGGCATGTTTTTCCGAACTTCACTACACTAAACGAGTCCTACGAAGCCAAGTTGAACGAAGTGAAAGAGTCGCTCGAACGTTACATCGAGGATACGACCCTCGAAAGGCCGTTCCTATATTTGATTCTTGGCCCTCCAGGCGCAGGCAAGACGCATTTAATGCGTTCGCTGGTCGACCAACTTAAGAAGGAAAAAAAAGACCGGCCGATCGATTTCCAAGCGGTGAATATTTCAGAAGTACTAGATCCGCGAACGCTTCACGAGTTTTATGAGAATATCGTTCAAAATCAACTGCGCAACGTTTTCACGGTCTCGTTGTTTGATGAGGTGGATGTTAAGTGGAGCGATGGCTCTGCCATTAAGCACCTAATCAATCCAATTTATGACGGCTCTTACTGGGATGGCAAACGCTTCCGAAAATTCGGCAGATGTGCCTTCTTCTTCGCGGGCAGCTACCTTCAGGATCGCGACACGCTCGTGAAGACGCAAAAGCTGCTGAGGGGACTGGATTTGAACAAGTTTCTCCTTGACATGTACTTGGAAATGCTCAAGCAAAATGACTCAAATGCGTTGCAGGAGATAAGAGCCGTTCACGATTTTTGCTATGCGCAACAACGATGGCGGACGGATGTTGATCCGCGCACCGATACAATTGTCTACCTGAGAACTCTCGAAAAGATCCGGGACTTTCTATCGAGGATAGCCGGGAATGTCTTCGAGATGATTGATGTTTCCGCGCCACTTCACCTCACGCAGGAAGCCTTTGCGATTTCCGGGAAGTCATCTGTAAATCCGTCGCCCAAGCTTCGCGCTGTCGAGCTCGTACGCCTAATCAAGATGCGCGAGCAGAAGGCGGATGGGTTTATCACTTTCAAAACGTCCTCTGAACCGCTGCTGGAATACAAGAACCTACTTCTATGCGAACGACTGCTGAGAGTGCTGGCAGCCATCGAGAAACGCTTTAAGAAGCTGTTTGGAAAGAACGCGAGCGAATTCAAAATCGAAAGAAAACTTCTCAACTTCTTGACGGTAGTTCCGTTAATCAATGCAATGAGGAGTTTGGAGCAACTCATCAATAAGCTCGATCTACCCAAAGACGGTGTTATCAAACAACAGACCCCTTTTAAAGCTGAAGAAATCAGCATGATCGTTCATAACTCGGAGGAGTTCTCCGACCCTCTGCAAGTTTGGCGTGAGATCGCGCGGCACAATTCGGCTTTGGCTAAAAAGATTCGTGATAGCCGCATCAGTCACGACGACAACATAGTCGTTCCATTTCAACCAGCTGACGTTGTCCTTTAGATGGCGAAATGAGAATGCACAAAATCTGATCTAGGGCTGGCCCAAGGTGAAGGGCGACGGTGGCGAGTTCGTCATTGTCCCTGTAGCTCTCGCCATCAAATATCAAACCATCAGGGAAAGGACTTGAGATGTTACCCGTCAAATTCGATTATGGCAGCGCGTTCTCGCCGGACATTTGGGTTTTCTCCTGAATTGGCTACTTCTTCGAAACCACCATTAACGGGCTCCACAAACTTTCGCCTGTGATCCCTAATGTCTAATTTTCTCTAATTTCATTCTCGGATTCCTGTTGAAGTACTTGACTCTGGAACCCACTCAAGGGTCTATATTCATTTGTTGAGTGTAGGCATGCACGATCTGTTGACCGAGAAGCTGCATGAACTTGATGCTCATTTGAATTTTATGAGGAAGTTTCGCCGCGTTTTGGCGCTTCACTTAACGGAAATGCGAAAGAGAACTCCGCGAACACGGTGAAGATACGTGCTGTCCGGTTGTGGCGAGTGGCAAACATCAAGTGCGAAGGAAAAGTAACAACAAGAAAGTTCACTGACCATGGAAAGAGTCAAGGCAGAAGAATCACGATCAGGGCGAACCATCCTTGCGAGTTTCGCCGCCCTGGGGAGCGTCTTATTGGCGTCCACTTGCTGCTTGCCCATGTTTCCTTTCGTCTTCGCCGCAGGCGCGGCTGGAAGTTCGGCATTCTTCGCGAAGGCTCGCCCGTTTCTATTGGTTGCGTCCCTGCTATCGATTGGTTTCGCCTTCTACCAACGCTGGAGAGCCAAGCAGTGCCAATGCAAACCAAACGTCCTTAGCACAATCATTCTGTGGTTCTCAGTGGTTGTCGTGCTCACATTTTTCTTATTTCCGCAGGTAATAGCGAATCTGGTTGCCAATTTCCTCGCGAGGTAAAAATGAAACGCAAGTACTTAATTTACGGTTCAGTGGCTGTGGTGATTGCGATCGCCTTATATCTTGTTTATTCCCTTTACCTCGGCAGCACCGCGCCGGCCGGCCAACCACCGTTGGTTCGACTCGACAATTCCAACATTGCTACCTTGAAAAAGTCCTTCAACGAATCGGCCGATTCGATCCGCGTGATGGTAATGCTCTCACCGACTTGAACGGTCTGTTTGCAGGGGGCCTCTGCATTTCAAAAAATACTCGACCAACAGCGCGAAGGAAAAATCCGAGTCTTCGTAATCTGGGAGCCGGTATTGCCAACCGATCTAGCTGCACCTTCCACCATGACGTTAAAACGCATCTCTGATACGAGAGCGTTACAGTACTGGGATAACGAGCACCTGGTATCAAAGTCAATTGGCGAGACAGAGGGTGTGGTTTGGGATTACGTAGCCGTGTATCCCAAAGGCAAACTGTGGGACCAGGGACCGCCCGAGCCCGTCTATTCACACGCTCCGGTTGTTCGTGCAATTGATGGCACGAGGGAAGCGATCCAGAAATTGTTTCGAGAGAATTCGAAGTGAGGCTCGGTCGGACGAGTATGAATTGCTGCATAAGTAAGATGCAGGTAGCCGGCAATTCACGGTAGATGATTTGCGAATCCGAGTGGACGAATGGTGTTGAGCACGTTCAGAACAAGGGCGCCGCCTTAAAGTGAGAACGCAGACTGTTAACCTGACAATACCGTTTCGCTCAGTTCTTTTCACCGCAGGGGTTCGGCTGTCAGAGCTTATGCACTGTCAGAGTGACTTCATAGTCTGAAGACTTAATTGTTGCATTAGACTCCGGATACGGTTTCAACTCTTTCAGTCTCAGCTCATACTCCAAATAGCGAGAAGTTTTTGGATTGATGTTTGTATTCAACTCCACATTTGCCGGCTTACCACCGTCTTTTTTAACCTTGAGTAGAATTTTCGCGTTGCCTGCCCAGACGCAGGTGACACCCTTTGGGCAACGTGAATCTTCAGCCACCGAGTCAAACTCGACCTTCAATCCCTCATGCGGTGCTTTCGCACACTCGCCAATCTTCAATTTGAATTCTTGCATCAACACAATGACTCTCTTCTCGGGCTGGGCCGCGATTGATGCAAACGTCAGTAGCAAAACGGCGACGAAAACAGACCGTTTCATGTTAGTGCCTTCGCTCGGTTGTAATAATGCTAAACGAGGCGATGGCCAACTGACCACCGCCTCGATTTGCGCGTTTTTGCCTTGCTTACTTCCGGATTGTTATGGCACTGCCTGATCCAACCGGAGTGGTAGGATCGTCGGCATCGCTGGCGCCGAGCTGGTTATCGTAGACAATCGCTCCCGTTGCCTTGTTCCAGATTTTCATCCGGAAACGATCCACTCCGCCACCGCCAGGTAGATCACCATCAATCACTGTAAGCAAGAAGTTGTAGGCTCCGCTGCCGTTTAGTTTTCCAAGGCCTTTGAATTGCGCCTTAGCTCCTGAGATAACCAGGTAGTCAAAATTAACGGCATTGAAATCCAGCTCTCCCAGTTTGAACGAGAATTGTGTCTCGCCTTTTGGATTCGTCGCATTCTTGAAGTACTTGGAGGTAAAGCCAAAACTGACCTTTCCGGTTAATGAAGGATTGGCCCGGTAAGCGCCGGGAGGCGAAGCCAACCAGCCGCCACCGATCGTGTAGCCTGCGCCGGGATCATAAATCACTACCAGCGCCTCCAGATCGTTTTGGGTGTCGACCCAGGTCGTGACTCCAAGATTAGAGGTGACTTTCATCTTGACCCTGTAGACACCAGGACTGCCAAAACTGTAGGCGCCACCAACGGTACCTTTTCTCGATCCGCTTGGTTCGACTACTGTCCCCACGGTCGAGAGGCCGTCAAACAACCACGATGCGGTGTGCGTTCGCCCGACGACATCCCAGAATGTACCGGAAAAATTAAGCGGAGTATTGATCTTGACTGCCGTTCCGCTTGCCGGTCCAGTAATATTGTGATCCACGTGGACTTCCAACGTCTCGACGTCAGTGTTTACTCCGTTCGTACAGGTGATCGTGATCGTATAGATCCGACCGTTTCCGTTACCTGAACGCTCTGCTCGTAGTCTCACGTGGTGGGCATCCACAATCTCCCAATCGGGATCAGTATCGCCATCACCTGTTCCGTTGATTGGCTCGTTGCTGGTAACGCTAAGGCTGCAACTCGAGCAACCGACATCGTAATTGACGGTAACGTCCTGCATGCTGTGATTGGGCGGCCACAACGAAGACTTGTTTACGGACGGATTTTCTATCTCAACCGCCGGTATAACTTCGCAGACGGGGATCTCCGTAGTTATCGTAAGCGCCCAACCTCCGGCGATGGTGCCAATATCAGCGCCAGCATCGTCAACGACGTGTAGGTTCCAGGTGCCATTGGGATTTAGCCCGTTGAAGACGGAGGCGAATGTAGCCGTCCCAGCCGTAGCGGGAAACTGATATGGGGCGGCTGGTGCCGGGGCAGGAAATAGATCCCCGGTCCCGATATTGGTCGGCCTGAACGTGCCCGACACGGGCGTTCCGGTTGAGGGCACAAGTGTCGCTGCGCCATCGTCAAGTTCCCAGGTGATGTTCACGGCGTTAGTCCCGCCGATCACGTCCGAGAGAACGGTGAATTTCTGACCGCCCGGCCCCACGAGCAACACGTCCACATCGCCGGGGAAGGTGTGGCTAAAGTTGTTAAGCGTCACTCGCACATTGGCAACTGTTCCCGTTAGGCCTCCAGCTATGATGTTGGATGGGTACGGATTTGCGGGCGAGCCAGTGGCCGCACCGGTTCCTGCCGCAGGAATCACGATCGCGGTCGGGTTTGAGAAGGTCGTGGTGTCTGTGACCGTGGCTCCCACTCTGATAGTGAAACTCACAGTTCCCAAACTCACTCCTTCATCGTCAAGCAGAAATGTAGCCGTAACATTGCTGCCGCAAGCCACGGATGCACTAACAGCAAACGTAAAGTCTCTGGAAACAGCCGGACCTGTTGGGCTCAGAACGCCATAACTCTGCGGTCCGCTAAGGGCCGTTATGCCTCCCGAGGATTGCAGTGTCGCATTCAGGTTCGTAGTAAGACCGGAGCCGTTGTTCCTGAGGGCGAAGCTCATTGTCACAACCTCTCCCGGATCTGCGGCCCCATTGGTGCCGCACTCCGTTACCAGCACTGGAGGGGGTGCGGCCTCGATAATGGGTGTTCCAGCGACGCCACAGCAGAAATACACCTGCCGGCTGATTTCGAGTTTGAAACAACCAATCGTTCCTGTGTCGATGTTTGCCGTATCGCTTACTCGCAGTTTCCAGATGCCGCTCATCGCTTTTCCGTTTAAGGCCGCGAGCGGAGTCTCAGGTCTAAACGTCCCTGCGAAGGGAGCTCCGCCTGCGCTAATTGCAGGCGCAGCGGAATCGTCGAACACAGTTGGCGTTCCGGAACAATCATTCGCGCCGGTGCCATAGTTATCGCCTGAACCTCCACGATTATTGGCGAGATTGACTACTGTGCCATCGGGTGCAACCAGGCGAAGTTGCAAGTCGCCGTCGAATGTGTGGTTCAAACGAACCGAAACGTTAACGTCTCCGACTGCGCCGGTGTCAGTCACCGTGATTGGAATATCGACCGTGTTGTTGTCGAGAATTGGTACTGCGATGTTTCCACTGCTATGGACCACCGGTGGCAGTATTGCGGTTGGAACTCCCACCTGAAGAATAAAGGTCCGAGTCACGGGTCCGAGACTACTATTAATCGTGGCTTCAATTGACAACTGAGTGCCGCATTCAGTTTCGGCGGGGACCGTAAAGACGATGTCCCTCGAAACTGTAGCGCCGGCGGGAATGTCGCCGTAACTTACCAGGCTTCCGCCGGCCACGCTTAGCGAAGTCCCATCGGCAGAATTCGCGCAGAAAGGATTGGTTAAGGGTATAGTTAACGTGACTGTTTCACCAGGATCTGCAACTCCGAAGTTGTCGCACGAATCATTTGAAACTGTTACGGCGCCTAATGTCAGGTTCGGGAGGTCAAAGGCCTCGGTAACGGACGAGCCTGCGTTGACACGCGCACTAAAGCCCATGCCACGGGACGCAAATCCGTCCCAAATCTGTAGTTCGTCAGCCCCTGCAAAACCAGCGCAATCCGCAGCGAGAATGGAGTCGCGGCCCTGTAGCATGTTGGGATTGAGCGGGTCCAGCTTCATGCCGTCGGTGACAATCTGCAAAGTGCGCTGGTTACCGGTCGCAAAGCCCAGATTGTTGATGATCCGCGCCCGCACTTCCAATAATGCCATAGCCCAGATCTCACCGAGGTTGTGGACCTCAGTAGCCCCATTACCGGAAAAGTCAAGTGGACTCTCCGGAAATGCGCCATCAGTGGTGTTGAGTTGTGCCGGATCGGTATCCGCAAAAGTCAACGGGTTGTGCGGCTTGCCGGTGGCGCCAACGGCTGTTTTCAGAGCATAGGGAAAACGGCGAATGCCGTAGTAGTAGTTGTCTGTGCCAATCGCGTCGAGTTGAAACGTCGCGTAGCCACCGGCCGGATAGACGCCATTGATGTCTTCGTCTGCCGTCGAGAGAAGCGCACGCGCGTAGAAATCCGACCAACCCTCGCCCATACCTCTGGAAACGTTGGCAGTAAGGCCTGAGGCGTTGGCATGAAGCCGGTTCGAAGTACCGTGGGTCAGCTCGTGAATGACAACGTCGTGATCGAGATCGCCGTCGCGGTCTGGATTGGGAAACGTGAAAATGAACATTTGCATGCGTGGTAGTGAGCCATCCGCCGGCGTTGCGAAGTTCGCGTTGTTAGTGCCCGACGAATCCTGGGCTTCTGCGCGAACGAAATCATTGCCGAGACCGCCGCGGCCGAAATTGTTCAGCTGAAAATTACGCGCGGGTTCAGTGAAGCCTAGTTGGTAGAGAAGGTCGTGGTAACGGTTTGACCAGAAAAACAGGTCGGTCACGATGCCGTTGCGATAATCGACGCCGGTAGGTACATCACCTGGTGGAGGAATCCCTGGCGGGGGGTTGTAAGGAAAGTCGAAAACGCGGAAAGGAGAGCCGACAGCGCGTCCGGCGGGGTCGATCCCGTTCGGCGCCGCGATATCAAGACCGGCATCCACGTTGTTGCCGGTCGTGGTGTTGACGCCGTCCGTTATCCAACCCAGGTTGTCAAAGGCAGGAAGCTCGCTAATTAAGGTGAAACTCGTTCGCGAGATTGCCGTGCCTTGTATGCCGGAGCCCGGCAGTGCGTTACTTGGAGAAAGTGGTCCGGGACTGTCGTCGTTGTAAACCGAGTAGGTCGCTGATTGTGTCTGATCGTTTGTGATGTTCTTCCGCCACAACAAATCTCCACCTTCTTGCGCGTCCACAAACACGTAATAAGCCGAGCCTTCCTGCCAAAGAACCATCGACCAGGCTTCGGTTATTACACCCGGCTCGAGCGGAAAATACTGGAGCTCAACTTTAATGTAATCGGCGAAAGGCCCAGGCTCAAAAAGTATGGTATTACCATCAGCCGACGATTCTTTAACCACCAACTCGCCAGGTTTCACTGTGACTCCGATCGAGTCGGCCGCCTTACTTACAGCTTCGGCGGCGCTGATTCGGTTCACCTTTGACTCGGGCGCATTCGTGCCACTCCCCTCAGCACTTGAAAGTGCCGGCGCCAACCGGCTCACGGTTCCGACCAACTCACCGTCCTTTGTCAGGGCCGCACGCACCTCACCCTGAAATACCGGAATACCGTTGATTTCCTGGCGCAGTTCCACCCACGATAAATTGCCGGCGGGATTTGTGTAATCCGCGATCTTCGTTAGTTGAGCGACCTCTCTGGCTGTCAACCCGTACATTTCAGAGTTGGCTACAAGAAAATCCTTGACGATCCTCTCACGCGGCTGCTTGGAAGGCTTTGTGAGAAACTTTTTGCCCTGGATACTGACAACGCTCTCTGGGGTTTTCAGTGCGTCTCCCATCACAAGGCGCAAACCTGGCAAATTAGCCGCGAGCCTTTCTTGCGCGGCAGAACTGGACTTCAATGCCTCAGCGGCGCGCTCCTTTTGCTTTGCGCTTATTTTCTGGCGTCGATTCTCAAGCTTCTCCTGTCCTGATTTGTCCTGGCGGATATCGAAATCAGGCGCTCCATGTTGTTGTCTTGCAGCCGTTCCTGCCTGGGAATTTCTTAGACCATGAGCGGCATTACTCCAAACATGTGTTGGACCAAAACTTGTTACCAGAACAACAACTGAGATCGCGGCAAAAAAACCAAACAACCATCGTCTTCGACTCTTGCTGTACATTGTTGGGCTCCTTCGGAGGTTAGAGAACGGGTTTCGCTCTGCGGCCCATTTCGTTTGCAGAGCATCGCAAAGTCCTAGAGCTTTGGAGTCAATGAGAACCAGGGTAAGACTTCGACGCTCTACAGAAATCCAGCTCTTCCCAGGTTCAACTTCAGTCGTCGACCAAAAGTAGCGCGTTATCTACAACTGCTAAAAGGGGGATTCCCGCGTGATGGATGCATTGTCTTCCGCTTGAGTGCGGCACAATATACCTGCCGCCCCAACGTGTCAACGGTGAAGTGACCCATGTAAACCCAAAATAGAAATGTCACCCGAATGCGCAAAATAGAAATGCCACCTGCCTGCGCAGAATGCCGAATTCTCTCGAGCGAGTCGCAGAGCCTCGCCAGTTAAAGGCTTCCGGGGCGTGCGTCGAACCCCTACTTGAGCGTCTTCACAAGCTTGTTCTGCGCTTCGCGTTTTTCATCCGTCCGAATGAGTCTCATCAGTCTGCCAGTTTGATCACTCGCCAGTACACACATGCCAAACTCTGGTTTCTCCTGACTGCTGTCCAGAGAATACCTTGAGGTTGTGGAACTGGGCGGTCTGACCCTCAAGCGTAATAATGCTGGTGACTACGCCATAGCCACCGTCTTCGAAAATTTTGACCTCAGCGACATTGCGCTTGACGGGATTATTGTCATAGTTGATGTGAGTAATCATCCTGCGCTTATCTTGAGGCAGCAGAGCCGGATTCGCTCTCTTGATGAGAAAGTCATCGGCTAAGACGCGCCACAGGAACTTGTCCCATTCCTCAGTTCCGACTTTGTTCTTAGCTTCGGCAGCGAAAGTATTCAGGTTTAGTTGTTCCAATTCGAGATTGCTACTCATTTTCGGCTCTCCTGGTTCTTAACTTCACGGCTATGCTTCGACTATTTCCTGAATACACTGATACAGGCGTGAGTTAGGATGGTCCACCCGCGTTTTTCGTCCCAAAGATCGTATCCATGTTTCAATCTCATGAACCATACATCGGGACATATCACGGCAGCACGCTCTTCCAATACGCTCAATTTCACCTGAGGTTAGCAACTGTTTAGCCGCGTTGGTCTGGTCAAAAGTGCGGCGAGCGACCAACCTTTTCGCCTGTTTTCCTTTTCTTTACACTGCGATTTTTCACTCACTTATGGGCGATTTAACGCTCGAAAGGTGCTCCAGAAAATCCTCTCAGAATTGGACCAACCACTTTTCGTTTGAAACGTTCAGCATTGTCATTGGCACGGCGAATGCACTGGTTTTTACGCAGATCTGCCGCTTCTCAGAGCCAATAATCAGCCGGACCGAATCGAGCTCGACGGCAGAGGGATTTCCGCGCCCGGGGGTTTTCAAGTAGGCGGGCCTCCATATATTAAGAAATCATGTAAAGAGAGATGAATTATGAACAACAAAACCTTCCCACAACAAGTCTCAAGTCGGATTTCATCTGTCTCAAACGAACCTTCCGAAGCATCTCAGGAACTCGGACTTGGTATGCGCCGGAGCAAAGGCTGGACACGGCGTGAAGTACTGCGCGCTGGTGCCGTTACGCTGGGCGCAGTCGGGGCAATGCAGCTATCGGTTTTCAAAACGTTTGCCCAAGGCGGGGGCCGACATCAGGAATCCTGGTTCCCATTACAAGTTCCAGAAGTAACCCCACCCGGAACGCCTCTACTCATATGTGCACCAACTGACGTTGACATGGGCGATGGCACCTTGCGCCGTGTCCTGACCTACAACGGTAAGTTCCCAGGGCCAACGTGGGTCGCGAGAAGAGGAGATTCGGTGACAACCAGCTTACTGAACGGCCTTGATGAACCCACCATCACACACTGGCACGGTCTCATAGTGGATTATGCCAATGACGGTGGTCCACGGCTGTCAATTGCGCCTGGCCAATACTATGACTACAGCTTTCCGATTGTTCAACGGGCTGGACTGAATTTCTATCATCCGCACCCGCACATGTTGACCGGAGAACAGGTCTGTCTCGGGTTAGCTGGGGCGTTCATCGTTCGAGATAGCGAGGAAGATGCGCTCCTATTGCCCAGCGGACCTTATGAAGTGCCGCTCGTGATTCGCGACGTTAGCTTCGACAACCAGGGAAATTTGCTCTACAACCCGACAAGTTCCGGATTCAAAGGCAAGTACCCGG
>JAXIOV010000032.1:0-42448 GCA_045403245.1 Pyrinomonadaceae bacterium
TTTTCCTGCCAGTCCGTCATAGCCTGAGGTTTACAGTCAATTCGCGGCCGTCTATTTACATGTAGCGGTAACAGGTTTTACCGAAGTAGGCCTTGGCCTCCGGTTTGAGCCAGAACATCAGCAATGGAATAGTTGCGGGAAGACAACACATGCTGGTCAGCCCGATGCAAATCAATACCAAGCCGAAGGTCCACGCCCATCGATCGCGCGGCAGAAACACGCCGATGGCAAAGGGAATGAAAAGCAGCAGTCCCACAAAGAAAAGGACGACGCCCATAATTCTGGCCTCTTCCGCACTTCGGCTGCTATCGGTCGGTTCAAACAGAAAGAAAATAACGCCGAGGACCATGCACAACAAGTACAGCGCCGCCATAAATGCGCAATAGGCCGTAAACCACTTGACGACCGGTGGTTTATCGGCTGATGGTTGCGTCCTGGCTGAAAGAATGAAGCCGCAACGCTTACACACGAGATCTTCATCCCAGTTGACCAGCCCACAGTTGTCGCATTTCACGCTTGGCATGCTGTCCGCTCCGGTCCAGTCATTTTACCGAGTCGTTGCTGCGGGACATATCACAGCAACAGCACATCAACGCGATGCGCGTGGACCATATCTTCGCAGGGTGACCACGCAAAGATCGTGAACCGTCCATCCTGCGAAGCGACCAGGGCGAGTGCGTCGCGTTGATCGTAAACAAACTGGGCAGCCGAAATATGGCGTGTGCCGCCGAGTTCGACGGTAAGGACCGGTTCAGCCTGGTTACCGACCACTGGTTCGGTCACAACCATCTGCTCTACCGGGGTGCCGCCCAGCGGACGCCGAATCTTCGCGCCGAAGGCTAACACCTCATACTGATCATTGATCACCGTTGCGCCGTCGACGGCCGTGAGTCCGGCAACAGTGTCGACAGCTCTACGCACCTTTGCCTCCCATTGCATTTCATTGCTTTCATTAACCTCCTGCTGGAGCAGGTCTTTGAGAGCAGAAAACAGCGGAGTAATCGAATACAGGACGGGGTGCACGATGGAGCGGCGCCAATTTTCCGAACCGGTCGGGACAACCAACAGCGATCCGCCGTGGCGATGAGCGCGCATCGACGCTGCCAGTTGAATCAGCAGGTTTACTGAGTCGTGTCCTTTGTTTAATGAGGAAGGGGAGGTGAAGGCAAGCAAAGACTTTAGCAGGGCAGGGCAGTCAGGCAAACTTGTGCCCTTCTCATCCACGATCTTGATTTGTTCGCCCTTGAGTACAATGACGTTGGCAAATTTTCCAAGGCCATCGATGCGGCGGTGCTTGATCACCAGTAATCCTGGTTCAATAACTTCCAGAACAAAACAAAAACTTGGTACCGAACGAGTCGCACCCCACACTCGCAATTGACCGTTCTCTCTCCACACTCCCAGATGAACTCCAGGTCGCTCAACTGCGGGAGCGAGCTTGGTGAGAGTGTTCGGTGTCAGCTCCAGGGAACGCTCAAATACCAAAGGCTGAATCGACTGTTCAGGCGGCATATACGCCAGGGTAATCTGCGGTGAGCGTCCCTCTTCTCGGCGGAGGCTGGCCCAGAAAGTGACGTCAACCATCGTGAAGATGCTTTCAACATCGGGCAATGGCGCGAGTTCGGTTTCGCCGCGCGCTCGCGCGTCGGTGAGATGCCGCGCAAAGTGGGCCTCAACCGTTGACGCCACCGTATGTGCTGGCCGGTATGGAGGGTTTGGGGTCATAGAAAGAACATTGCTCACTGCTCAGCACTCAGGACTTTTTCCTGGGCAGCATTGCTGCCAACATCTCAAACGAACCGACATCATGCTGAACCGTTTCACTCGCGTTCCTCCCAATCTGATTAGAATTCAGCCGGCCGCAGTCGCACAAAAACCTCGATCGAAAGCGATCGGGATTTAGTTTAAGTGAAATTTGGGAATCTGTGTAATCGCCGATCGGCCTGTAGTGGATCCTGGCCCGTCAAGGCAACTACTCGTGCGGCAAAATCAAGGGAAGCCGGTGAAGAGGGTATTTTCGTCTACGAAGCAAAGTCCATTTCCCCACGGGTCCGCAACGTAGAATGAACGCTCGCCCCAGGGTCGCTTCGCAATTTCGCCGGCAGGATCTCCGTGGACATCGTCGTCTGAAAGACAGTCAAGCGCTTTGGCGCGGTCGTAAAACTGCTCGAGGTTGTTGACCGCGAAATAAATATAATCGGGTAGCGGTTTCGCTTCTTCTTCAGCCGTTGGATCAACGAGGGCGAGGATGACGTCGCCGCAATCAATGTAGTGACGCGAGGCTCTCGGAATTCGTCTGCCCGGATCACCCAGCAACCTGCCATAAAAGGCTTCTGCGTGGTCGAGATCGGAAACCTGCAGAATGATGCGGAATAGTCTTGGAGCACTCATCAGTTTTCACCTCGTCAGTTTCGATCAAACCCGGACACTGGATGTTGTGCTGAGTGAATTACAGAACCGGTCTTCCCCTCGGAATCGATTCGAGTTCGCGAGTCGTGTGTTCTGTCACGCTTGATACCGTCTCGGTGGCCTGCACGCCGGTTGAGCTAAGTTCGCCAACGGGGCGTGCATCCAACTGGTTTGTGGTGGTGGGGCTTTTTGTGGTCCGGGTCATGCGAAGAATCTCCCGCAGACTGAGACCAATGTTGATCAGGAATACTGTTGAACTCAGGATCAGGAAGACAACAACCAACCAATCGGCGAGGTTGAGTTTCTTCATCGCTATGATGCCGCCAAGAATCACCGCAAGTCCGAGAACGCTTATCCAGAATAGGCCGTCAAGGTAATCGTCAAGGCGCTTCTCCGGCGACTTCTCCCCCGCACCTTTATTGCCGGCCACTTGAGCGCCGCACCGATTGCAATACTTCAACTGCTTCGACAAAGCGACACCGCATGATGAGCAGAACATTTGGTTGGTCCTCTGCCGTTCCTTACGTCTTTTCAGATTGAAAGTTTCACGAACGTCTCAGTTCTTGTTTGCTGGCCTCGACTGGTTCACCACGCCACCGCATACCTGCCCCTGCGCGGATCCGCCCCTGCCGACGAGACGCCAGTTTGTGAGTTGAAGATAATGACGGTTGGTGCCGATAGGGTTCCCCAATCCGACTGAATCTTCACTTTGTGACCGCGCTGCTTCAACTCGTCGATGGTCGCTGCCGCAATGCGGGATTCAATATTCAGCGATCCGGGCAGGAATTCGTGGTCATCGAAAGAGCTGACATAGTGTTGCGTATCAAATCGTGGGGCCTCCACTGCTTCCTGAGGGTTCATCCCAAACTCGATGATGTTTAGCAGCACCTGCAAGAGCGCCTGGTCCTGATTGTCTCCGCCGGGAGTGCTCAACACCATGAATGGCTGGCCATCTTTGACTACCAGCGTAGGTGTCAACGTGATGCGGGGACGCTTACCGGGCGCCACCACATTCGGGCTATTCGGATCGGTGAGTGCCGACTGCAATCGCTGGCCCATCAGAACCCCGGTATCGCCGGCGACCACCGCCGGCAGCCATGCGCCGCTGGGCGTGGCACTGAATAGATTTCCGTCCTTGTCAATGACGTTGACGCAGGTCGTATCGTTTGCGCGTTCCACTTCCGGAACACCCGACACGCGGCCAGTTGTTTGAGCAGCAGTCGCCAATATCGCGCGCATGTTCAGGGGATCGCCGGGCTGCTGGGCCAAAGAGGCGCGCTCTTTTTCGATGAGTGAGCGCCGGAGTGAAGCATAGCTCTCCGACAGCAATTCAGTGGCCGGGATCTTCACGAAGTTTGGGTCTCCGTAATAACGATCGCGGTCGGCCAAACCCAGTTTAAGCGACTCGGTCAGAGTGTGAATGTAATTCGGTGAGTTGTGGCCCATCGTCTTCAGGTCGTAACCCTTGAGCAGGTTAAGTGTTTCCACCATCGCGGGTCCCTGGGTCCAGAACCCTGCCTTGTAGACTTCGTAGCCGCGATAGTCTGCTTTAACGGGAGTGCCGACTTTCGCGCGAAACCGGGCCATGTCTTCTGCCGTGATCAATCCGCCGTGAGTTTGCATGTAGGCGCCGATGCGCACTCCCACCGGGCCCCGGTAAAAGTAGTCGCGAGCAGCCATTAATCCGGCATGACGACCCTTGCTTGCCGCGCGTTTCTCAGCGGCGACGATTGCGCGCAGGGTGCGCGCGAGCTCAGGTTGAACAAACAGGTCTCCGACTTGCGGCACTTTTCCGCCAGGCATGAAGATTCGTTTGGCATCTGGCCATTGCGAAAAAACCGGCCCACGGGTTTTGATGTACTGAACGCGCAGCTCATCGATAGGGAAGCCATCGGCCAGTTCAATCGCAGGTTGCATGACCTCGCTGAGTGACCTGGTGCCGAAATGATCGAGCGCGGTAACACATGCATCGAGAACGGCTGGGACAGTCGCTGACAGCGGGCCCGTCGAGGGAATCATTCCTGATTTGGCGCCGGCCATGGTGGGACGGTCGGCAGTTCCTGCATTGCCGCGATTGACGAAAAATTCCCTCGTCGCCTTCATCGGAGCCTGCCCCATTCCCTCAACCACGGCGACGTCCTTGCCCTTCAACTTGATTAGGATTGGAACCTCGCCGCCGAAAGAGAAATGTGAAAACTCGATTACCGAAGCTGCAAGTATGGTCGCGACGCCTGCATCAGTGGCGTTGCCGCCTTTCTGCAACATACGCAATCCGGCTTCCACTGAGAGTGGATGACCACCAGCCACCACGCCGCGTTTGCCCCGGATGACCGGGCGAAAAGTGTCGGCATTAGACGAAGGCAATGGAGACGAGGCAAGCAATAGTGCGAAGGAAACCAGGACGAGAACGGTGCGGCGCATGGTGATTCACCTCAACGAAGTTTGGCGAATTGTGATCCTGTTTGAGTCACGAGTCAACGAAAGAATACGAAACCGAGATGGATTTCCAGGAAGGGGCGACGCCAGCCAAACGACCGAACGCTACTGGAATTATTGGGCGCCGGATTAACGCGAGGTCGCGGGCCTGAAAAGAAATGCAAGGAGACAAGCCTCAGTAGTTGACGCGTCGTGGCGGTTGGCGCAGGGGATCTCCGGGTCTGGTTCTTCACATCTTCACGTTCATTCGCGGAAATCCGCTCCTGAGGTAAAACCTACACAGTTCCAACTTCTGACCTTACATTGACTCGGTCGGATAAGGCAGATAAGAATGCCAAACAGTGCATAACGACGCTGCTGGAATTGAATCTGGCGGAAGACCCGGTGAGAGCCCGAAAAGAGCCGCAAAATGTAGAGCAGTTAACGTGAGGCAAATAGAAAAGACGATGGGCGCCGACCTCCCCCAAGACCGGCGCCCTTGCCTTTATCTCAGTTCTCCCATGGAGAATTAACGATGCGCCATACTAAGCGGAGCACCAAAATCAGTGGTTGCAATAACCTTGCAAACACTTCACAAGACCGTAACGAAAAGTTTCCGAACCCATCCGTTTTGCCCGGAATGCTCAGTAAATCGACGTAACATTTGTAAACTTGGAGAAGAATCGCACATGTCTAAAGCTACCGTTGCGCCTTATGGCGGCTGGAAGTCACCAATCACCTCTGCCCTGATTGTCAGTGGCTCCGTCGGCCTGGGTCAGCCACTGATTGATGGTACCGACATCTATTGGGTCGAGATGCGGCCAACCGAAGGGGGCCGCAATGTGATTGTCAGGCGAGAAGCTTCAGGTGCAATTACGGACGTAACTCCGCCGCCATTCAACGCGCGCACGCGCGTGCACGAGTACGGTGGGGGCGATTACGCCGCCCGCGAGGGCTCAGTTTACTTTTCAAACTTCTCCGATCAGCGACTCTATGTTCGTCGTGACGGGGCAGCCCCGATGGCGATAACTCCTCCGGCCGAAACGCGTTATGCGGATCCATTAATCGATGACCGGCGCGGTCGAATAATTTGCGTGAGAGAAGATCACACAGTTGCGGGAAGGGAAGCGGTAAACACCCTGGTGACCATTAACGTAAACGGCAAAGACGACTGCGGGCGCGTCCTGATTTCGGGAAACGACTTCTATTCGTCACCTCGTTTGAGTCCAGACGGCTTTCAACTGGCATGGTTAACCTGGAACCATCCCAATATGCCCTGGGACGGCACAGAACTCTGGCTGGGAACATTGAACGAAGATGGTTCCATTAAAACGAGCAAACGCGTAGCGGGTGGAATTAACGAGTCCATCTTTCAACCCGAATGGTCTCCCGATGGCGCCCTTTATTTTGTTTCCGATGGCAGCGGTTGGTGGAACCTCTACCGCTTTGCCAGGAGCGGTGCGGTCGAGCAGGTCAGCAATCTAGCGGCGGAATTTGGCATGCCGCAATGGATATTCGGCATGTCGAGTTATTCCTTTGCTTCGGCAGATGAGATCTATTGTGCGTATGTCGAGAAAGGGATTTCGAAGCTTGGAATACTCAACCCGGCAACCGGGCAATTGACTCCGCAGGAATCGCCGTACACGGATATCAAGTTTGTGCGGTCAACCAATCAGCAGGTTGTAATGCGGGTTGGTTCGTCGTCGGAGGCGCCGTCGATAGTCCGAATCGATCGAGCGACTCACGCGACCGAAGTGCTCAGGCGCTCGAGTAGCTTGGGAATTGATCCGCGCTATTTTTCGGATCTGCGCCCAATCGAGTTTCCGACTGAAGGTGGTTTGACGGCGCACGCGTTCTTTTATCCGCCAACCAATCCCGATTTCGAAGCGCCCGGGGGTGAGCGTCCACCACTGCTGGTGATGAGCCACGGCGGTCCCACTTCCGCCGCGGCGACTGCGCTAAGCTTAAGCATTCAGTTTTGGACCAGCAGGGGCATCGCAGTTTTAGATGTTAACTACGGCGGCAGCACCGGCTTCGGACGGGAATATCGCGAACGCCTCAAAGGAAAGTGGGGCATCGTAGATGTCGACGATTGTGTGAATGGCGCCAGGTATCTGGTTGCACGCGGAGAGGTGGACGCTAATCGCCTGATGATTACTGGCGGAAGTGCGGGTGGTTACACGACCCTGTGTGCTTTGACGTTTCGCAGTACGTTCCACGCGGGCGCCAGTCATTATGGTGTCAGTGATGCTGAGGCCCTGGCGAAGGAGACTCACAAGTTTGAGTCACGTTATCTGGATGGACTAATTGGCCCATATCCTGAAAAACGCGAGATCTACTATGAACGATCGCCGGTTAACTTCAGCGATCGACTGTCATGTCCGGTAGTTTTCTTCCAGGGTCTGGAGGACAAGGTTGTTCCGCCCAACCAGGCAGAGGCAATGGTTGCAGCGCTGCGCGCCAAAGGAATTCCGGTCGCCTACATTTCGTTCGAAGGCGAGCAGCACGGATTTCGCCAGGCGAAGAACATTAAGCGGGCGCTGGATGGCGAGCTGTACTTTTATTCGCGCGTGCTCGGGTTTGAGTTGGCCGAATCCATCGAACCTGTAGAGATTGAGAATCTGTGAGACCGGAAGGTTGGCCACGTTTCAAGACGAACAAGATTTTCCATTTGTCATCTGTCACCTGAAGACCTGTTGAGTAACCCGCCAAACATAACGCTCCGCAGCGTGGTTCAATGACGAAATAATGAGAAATGTCAAAAATACAAATGGAAAACCTTGCTTTAGATCCGCAGGCACAAAAAAGCCGCTGAAGCGAGTCCTCAGCGGCTTTGATGTTGAAGAGACGCCTAACCCTTAACGGAACCGCGCCCGGTATTCACCCGAAACGATGAACGCCTTGACCATCTCCGCCTGTTCGAAGTTTCCGTTGAACTGGTTCAGCTTGTTGAGCCAGAACTGGAAGCCATCCGGATCAGGATCTCTCTGGAGATAAGCGAAGTACTCCATCATCACAAACATCTCGTTGCGCCTGGCCGCCGCGAAGCGTTCGTCTTCGGCGATGCGCCCGAGTGCCTGGGCCCGCGAGAGCGAGCCGGTGGTTAATCCGCTGACGAGTGAATCACGCTCGCTCTGGCTGAAACTGATGCCCGTGTGCGCGATCAAGTCATCAACATAACGGCTATGGCTGAGTCCATCATAGATGGCTCGGAATTCCGGTCGAGCAACCCAGGCATCGAGGAAGGCCTGTTTGTTGGCCGCCAATATTGCTTCCCAACCGGCGTGTCCCACGACGACATTCCGGGCGACCGTACGCGTGTCGGGCATGAACTCAGCGAAAAGCGGCCGGCGGCTATAGCTGGCGCGATATAACCCATCGACCAGTCCCCCGGTATGCGCAAATTCGATCGACAGGAAGTAAGCGGCTGAAACATTGATGCGACGGCGTTCACGGCAGCCGAGGTCGACGCCGCAACTGGTAATCTGATCGCTCCAGAAGAGGAAGCCACTTTCATCTGGCTCGCGATTGAGGAAGTCGAGATAGTGTTGGCGAACAAAGAAGTCTGGCGTGTCGATCGGGTTGCCACTGATGACAGCATCCCGCGTCGCCGTAAACACCGCGTCGGTCACATTCGCGAGGAGCGTGAAGGAACGGCTTTCGGGACCAAAGTGATAGTTCACCAGGGTTGGCGTTACGGTGTAGAAGTTGTTTGCGTCGACGTTGTTGAAACTGTAATTACCGTTACTGTCCGTTATGACCCTCGTCGATATCGGACCGCCCAGATTCATCGTCACACCCGGGAGCGGTGCGCCGTCTACGGTTGTAACCCGGCCGCTGATCAGAGCCGGAGCAGCGGATGGTGCGCAACAGATTCGGGTTACCGGGAAGATGGAAATCGTGTCCACGCGGATGCCACTGGAAGTCGTACCGGTGTCGTACGCACTGCGCCAACGCAACTGCGCGTTTTGACCAAACGAAGCTGGTGGCAAATTGACCACCGAGGTGAAGAATCCGTTCGAGTTTCCGCTCCATCCTTGCCGTCCCGAGAGCACGTGGTCGGTAGGTCCAAGCGTCGAGTTATAGCCTCCGCTGAAAAAGGAGCCTCCAGCCGTGACGATGTCGGCGAATGCTCCACCGTTGATACTGATTTCAAGCACGCCGCCATCGAATCCGCCCTCCGTGTTGTGGTTAATCCTGAAGGAGAGCTGCACTGTGGGATTGGTTCCGAAGCCCGGCGCCGTTGGAATTGCAATGATCGGCGAAGTCAAACTGTTATCGCCGGGAGTCGGCACACCGGTAGTGGCGGCAGAGTTTGGCGCCGTATCGCTGAACGATGTGGTGGTTGCCCACAAAGGCGCGGCACCGCTTTGAGCCGTCGTCCAGCCGGCAGGGAACGCCGGGGCGACAACCCCATCGAAGTTCTGGGTGAAGGTTGTGGGAGAAACGACCAGCGGACCCAGTACGTAAGTTACGGCGACGGTGCCAAAGTTCGTTGCTCCATCCTGTAACTGGAAGGTAAGAGTAATCGTATCGCCGCAACTTCCGGCGGAGGTGAAACTAAAGTTCCTTGAGACGGTAGCGCCGGGTGGGATCGCGCCGTAGTTTTGCGGCCCGCTCGGCGAGGTAACTCCGCCGGTTGCCTGGAGCGTCGCGACCAGGTTTGTTGTGGCGCCGCCGCCGACATTTTGAATTGCATAGCTGACGGTCACGTTCTCCACGGGATCGATCGCGTTATTTGGGCACACCTCGGTAACCAGCGCGGAGGCGCCGCCGGGGCCACTCGAACCATTGCCGGCCGGGCGCGGGGCGGGCAGGAGCGCTCCCGGAATACCTATCTCAAAGAGCCCGCGACCATGCGTGGCGATACGCAGGATGCGATGCACGTTTAATATCTCGGCGCCGAAGACTGCGACCCGTGGCAGACCGGTGCCGAAGGGAAGCCAGTTTGCACCGCCATCGAGTGATTGATAGACGCCGATGTCCGTACCAGCGTAGAGCGCATTGGAATCCTGAGGATCGATGACAAAGGCACTGACCGGAACTTGCGGCAAACCGCTGACCATGGCAGTCCAGGTTGGATTGACAGCGTTTAGGTTTGTTGTCTTCCAAACATTGTTTTCGCCGAATGACGCCAATGTTACGTAGGCAGTGTTGACGTTGTTGGGATCAACCACAGAGCGACCAATGAAAGAGTTGGGAATCACGTTCAATGCGTCGAGATTGAGCAGAGGGTTTGCGCCAGTAGTCGTTCCAAAGATTCCACCAGTTGAAGTGCCGATAATTCTTACGTTGTCGTTTTGCGGCGAAATGCCGATGGCACTGACGGCCCCACCGATTGGCTCCTGGCTGACTTTCGCTACCGTCGCGCCGGAATTAGCCGAACGATAGAGCACATCCGAACCAAAATAGAGGGTGTTGGGATTACCTGGACCTCGTTCCATTGGAGCGTAGAAGAGGATTGCAGATACGCCGGCACAATCCATCCCATTCGCAGTGCCGCCAAATCCGCAGCCGAAGAAATTCCAGGAAAGGCCCGCGTCCAGACTTCGGGAATAACCCATGGCATTGGTTTGATTGAAAAACGTGTGATACATCGTTACGGTGGAGGTATTCAGCGCGTTCTGATCAATCTGGGTATATCCGCCGTCGCCGCCTTCGGTGTTGGTCCACAGTTGGCTCGGTTGATAAAAATTCGTGCCGTTGTCCTGGGTCCCACCAATGGTGAAATAACGGTCAGTTGGGTGTAGGGCGAGACTCATGAATTGTGTGGCGCTGTATTGCGAGTTGTTCAGCGGCGTCCAGTTCGTACCGCTGTCGGTGGACTTATAAATACCGCCGTCAGAGCCGAAGTAAATCGTCGTCGGTTGAGAAGGCGCTACTGCGATAGCGTGCGAGTCGACATGTAATCCCTGCGCAGTTGTGGCATTGGTCGTAAAGCTGGCCCCGCCATCCGTAGAACGTCCGAATGCCAGAGCCGGCGCGCCACCGATATAAACGTTATTGACATTAGTCGGGTCAACATCTATTGCAATGTCGTAAAAACATTGGGGGGTGCAGAAGTTGTTATCAATTTGCTGCGGCCAGTTTAAACCGCCGTCTGTCGAACGAAGAACCCTGCCGCCGCCGTTGCCCGTTGCCGCGTAAAATGTCACAGCGGGCCCTCCCGACGGATGGTGGACAGCAAATTCGGCTGTGAGTTCGCTGGTCGATGCACTGTTGAACGACGCAGTTTTAGTAAAGGTCGGGGCTCCAGACAGAGCGTTGGTCGAAGTATATATCCCGCCGTTAGGGGTGGCGGCTATCACATTCGCTACCAGGAGATCAGGATTGAGCGGGTCGATGGCTATGTCACGGACACTGGCATTTATGTTACCCGCAAGGCCGGTCAATTTAGTAAAACTTGGATCAGCTGAGGTCGCGTCAGTAGAACGATAGATACCTCGACTTGGCAACACATTGTTTGCAACACCGCCGATGCCGCCGATGCCCGAAGTGGAAGCGACGAAGATTGTTCCCGGTAAAGTTGGGTGGACGACAATTTCGCCGATGGCACGACCGGTAAAAATGTCAGTGTCGGTTATCGCCTCGTCATTGAGAGGTCCGCTGATGACCGGGGCTGGCTGGCTGGCATTGTCAATGCGATAAACGCCGACACCAAAAAAGCAGTCTCCGCAAAATCCGGCTTCACCCGTGCCGACATAGATCGTATCGGGTTGCGACGGCGCGATCGCAATGGCTCCAATGGCGAGCGAGAGCGCGTTATCCAAAAGCGGCGTCCAATTCGTCCCGCCATCCGTTGAACGATAGAGTCCACCCTGAGCCGCGCCAACATAAACGATGTTGGGATTAGTGGGATGTACGGCGATCGCTAATGTTCGTCCCGAAACCGGGGTTGATACTCCGATCGTTTGGCCGTTGGGAATGGGAGCTGGTCCAAGAGGAATCCAGGGGGCCAGTAACGAGTCTTTACCCTCAGATCGTGGCATTTTCGCCACGCGCTGTTCCTGGAGTTCCATTTCCTGAAGAGCTGCCGTCCGTGCCATCGGATCAAACGGCGTATCTTTGCTGATACCGCGCTTCAATGCGATACCTTCGGCACGTTGCCTCATAAACTCTTCCTTATCGAAGCCGCCGGCCCTTCCCTTCATAAGAGGAGGAAGATCAGGATCCTCGCCGGAATCGAAAAAATCGGTCGCCCCGCTCACGAGAAGGGACAGTAAAGCGAAAGTAATCGCTGCAAGAACGACGAGTAGGCGGCGAGTAGAAGACGTCATTTTGGTTTCCTCCCAAACAGTCCTTGAAATTGTTGGCGGTCCCGAATGCTTTTCTGTTTTTGATCTCTCCGGGCTTCTGTTCGCCGCCAGTGAAAACTGAGACTAAACCGACCGTTCAGGCCGGTCTCGGGCCTTCCCGAGCCTCGTGGCCAGTCAGGGTTTATTGTTGGGGTAGGCAGTTAGTACGAAACCCTGTCGAGTCCCTACCGAATCTATTGCTGACTCAGATTTGTGATCTGCTTTGATAAAGAATCTAGAAGTTGCAGTAGAGAATCTAGTTTGAGACAGGAAACACTGTCAAGAACAAATGTGTGCCACGAAAGAGCATTAGACGACGCCGGCGATAAACGCCCCCGTGGATTTCTAAGCGGAAAGCAGTATCATAAAAAACATGTTGATGGGATTTCCTGGCTTCGCACTGGTTGCGTTATCGATGTTGTTCAGTCTTTCGGATGGCTCAACTCGCGACTTTACCAGTTGTCTGCCGTCACATATTTCTCCGGATCAGCCCGTGGTTGTTGCTCCCCAAACCAATGCGTCCGTCACCAAAGCGAAGCGAGTTACGGTTCAGCAACGACTGGTTCAGCTAAAGGCGCGTTGCAAGAAAGGCAGGTTGGTCGACGGGAAAGGTCGTCAGGTACGTCTTTATCAGCTGACTGGTTGTTGGGGAAACCCGCCCGAAGATTATCAGGAAATCCTCGAGAGGCAACGGCGGGAACTAATCAAATTAAGGAAGCGCTACACCGTGGTTGAGGTTCCTTGCGCTGCTGATCCGTTGATTTCCAGGCTGATGCTTTGAGAGGAGCCTTCTACCAAAGGATTACATCGGATTATCTGAAATAGTGGCAACTCCGCCGCCGTGATCTCCGCCTCTGAGCACACCGCTTTCATCGATGAAGAACGATAACTTGCCGCTGGACCCGTATTCAAGCGGGACAGCTGTGGCTTCGAATTTTTTGCCGGAGACGTTAACGTCGATCCGGTAACCGTGCCCGGTAAACATCTCTTTACTGATCAGATTCTTCTCAATCAACTCCTCAAGTGATCCGAAACTTCCCGATCCAGTTGTGGCCAGGTAGGTCGACTGAGCGCCCCACAAGCTCCGCAATGAATTCTTAGCCATTGCTTCATTACCCAGCAGGGGCGACTCGCCTGCGCCAGCCATTGTTCCGCTGACTATCAACAGCAGAAGATTCTTCGGGACGCGCAGTTCGTGCAACACTCCAAGCCCGTCATTTGAGAGCGCGTAAGTGGTGGGTTCGATGTTCGGGCCGAGGCGTGCCATGAAATCAATCATCTTTTGGCTAACGTTATTCCCGCTGCGGCCGAGCGGGTTGTACGAATCCATCACCGCCGGAGAGACATAAACCTGTCCCAGGACGTGGCGCGGTTGCCACCGCGTGAAGTTTCGATAGGCGTTGGTCGATGACAGCGTGTTCTGTTTCAGATAGGAATCGACCACGTGTCGTGTCGCTGCGGGATCCGCGGAGAGCACCAGGAAGTTTCCCATGAACGCATAGGACAGGACGTTTCCGTAGGTAGTTATTTCCGTGTCATCGCGTCTTTCGGTGTGCGCCAAAATGCCCGCGCCTTTGAAGGCGAGTACTTCGATCAGTTTTGGTATCAACTTGCCAACAGCTTCGCGATCCTTCACTGAGATCGCAATCACCGGCGTTGGTCCGGGGTCGACTTTAGAATTCCTGTTTTCATCGGGCTTGCTGCCTACGGATTCTCTTGATTCCTTCGCGGGCGGTTCGGCGCCCGGCTTAGTTACCGGCCAGGTAAGCCCTAAGGCAATCTCGTTTCCGAGGAGCGGGAGAATGTCGTCTTTAACCTTCAATCCGAGTTTCTTCTCGAGCGCGGCGAAAGGCGATTCGGGAGGAGTGTACCCCGAAGTCCTGAGAGCTAGTGGTTGATAACGTCTCGTTCTCTCTTCGCTGCTGGCGATTGTTGTCAACAGCGACTCATAGATCTGAGGGTAGTCAAGCGACGCCGCGGCAAACAAGTCGAGATCAGCAGGCAGAATGCTCGCAGATTCAGGAATGAGTTCCGGCCCGGATACAAACGTCGGGAAAAATGGAATGGAATTACCCCTGATTCCTGCTTCGTTAACAACTAGCGCCCGCGCAACATAGGAATCGCCTTCGAAGGCAATGGCAAACCCGACAGCTTCCGGCCACTTCGGTTGCGCGCTGAAGAAGCCGCCGTACATAGCCATCATCGAGAGGCTCATCATGGCGTCGCTTTCCGAAGCGGAAAGAGTTGAGGTGGATTGCACCTGTGAGTTGTCGGCAACTGTCAGAGTCGCGCGGCCCTCCTCAACCGGAGGCGGCATTGACTCCCCAGAAGCAGGTGGCATCGACATCTCGGGAGGCGGCGGCATCGACTGGTCAGGTGGGGGTGACATCTCCACGCCTGTCCCCGGATCAACAACCTGCGGCTCCACCACCTGAGGAGCATCGTCCTCTCTTAAAGGATTTGCCGCTTCGGCCTCGATCCTGCGACGCTCTTCCTCTTCGTACCGCTGCGTTGTCGCCGTCTGTTCCTCATTGATTGATTTTGTGTCGAGATAAATGAAAACCGATTCTGAAGCAAAACGATTTCGCACCATTGCAAAGTTTGGATCCTCAGAAAGTAATTTGCTTTCTCGCGATTTCAATTCCTGAAGAGAAACTGTCTTGTCGCTTAGCAACACCAGCGAACCGATTTGCTTAATTTGATAAGCTGGCCCAGACGGTGTTCGCTCGACGCTTGAGCTCGGGACACTTGAAGCATTGGCGCCCGGGGAACCTGTGGGCGCAGGAGTTGGCGTGGGGAAGAGAGTTGGGATGAAACCACGCAGGTCGGCTTCTAACTTTTTGGCTTCCTCAACAGACGGCATCTCTATCGCGATCAGGACGGCTGGGAGAGTTGGTTTCGACGCCCAGCCGGCAATAAACAAGCGGGACGATACCAAAGAGTCGGCGTGAGCCTTGATCCACCTAACCGCCGCCCTGAAGTCCTTATCCGCGCCGCCTGGTTTCATGAAGGGATCCAGCAGGTCGTTAACGGCCGGGGACTGCGCCAGCTGACCGGCATTTCTAATCTCCGCATAGATCCTGTAGTTGTCCGCGGCCAGAAGAGTATCGAACGTGGGAACTGGTTCAACGGGCGGAGCAGGCGCGGGTCTCTTCGTTGGTTGTCCACGACGCGTTTGCGCGATTGCCGGGGATGCCAGCAGGACACTGGTTAGTATCAGGCTTAGCAGCTTTGCGGGGATTCCGGACATTTGCGTTTTTGACTACCTAAGTGGACCACAATGAGAGCGGGGAGCGAGAGAGTTCCAGCATCAACTAAACCAGGCATAAAAGCAAGATCAACGTTTCATCCGGCCACTCGCCGCCAGACACCGGCCTCGCCTTCCTTGCCAATCAGCTGTTTCACTTCCGCGTATGCCGCGGCATAAGCAGCCCGTAGGTCTGCGGCCGACGAAGATTGACCCAGCATTCTTTCAATTTCCTGTGTCGTCAATTTCGAACGGGGTTGGTGCTTAGCAACCAGCCGACCCTCGCCCGCGTAGTGAATTGCAAGTCCTTCGGCCAGCCACCGTGGCGTCCGGCCCCGGCCCAGCGTCTCAATCAAAGTATGTACGAGTTCGTGGCGCAGGGTTGTTTCCAAAACTTGTCGTCGCTTGAGGGTCGCCAGGGGCTGAAGGTCGATGCGATGTCCTTTAGTTGCGGCCGCGGCCCAGGCTGGCTGTCCGGTTCGGCCTACGAAATCGCCGGTAGTTTCGTTGATGAAGATCTCGAGAGGGGGAAGTTGGGTTGTAAATCCAGCGGCCGCAATGCGAGCGATCAGAGAGTTCCGGCTTGACTGGAGGAAACGCAATAGCATTGCAGCTTCTCGTTGACTGATCGTTCCCGGGTAGTTAATGCGAAAATTTTCGCTCGATAGAATCTGACGGTTGCCTGCCGGTCGAAGCAGGCGACCGGTAGACGCAGTTTCCAACAATCGCTTATCGTTCCAAATGAGATCTAACGACGTCATCACGCGATCGGCTGGAGTCACAGACGAGACCCGAGTGGACGGAAAGTATTTTTCCAGGATGCCTCGATAAGACTTCCCGTGCTCAGCCATCACGTGAGCACCTTCCTGGCAAAGCCCGAGGCCGTGGCCGAAACCTGTGCCCCGGAAGACAAAATTGGCTCCCGCGTGGGAAACCTCAAAACGCGAACTCTTCAGAAGATTCCATCCCAGCGCACGGCCAACTACGATCTTGAAGTCCCACCCTTTTACCGTGAGCCGGCGATCGCCTTCGAGCGTGATCGATTCAGCCCGCCCGCTCCGATCGCGACGTGATACCTCGATGTGGCGTAGCCGCGAACCAACGTTCGTGCGGGGATCCGCCTGAAGCGCCTTAAGGAGTTGTGCGGAAGTGATGACGTCAGTCCAACGGTGATGGGGCCCGGTCGTACAGTATTCATCATCCACTCCTCTTAAATGCGGCGGAGCGCTGCCACTCCAAAGGGTGCTGATATTTGCCGTGGCTCCGCCGCATGAGGCGCTGAAGTAGGAATCGGCGAGGCGGTTATTAGCTTCACGCAGTACCAGGCCTCGGGTTGCATTCGCGGCTTCGATGATTCCTTGAGAGATGTAGGACGGCGACTCGAAACCTACGGCCCTAAATCTTTGACAGTGAGTGCTGGTGCAGAAATCGTAGCCATCTTGTTCATGACGGCCCATGTTTTTTACGGCATATGTTCGGCTGGCGATCGCCAGGGCCTTCAACGCCTCAGGTTCGCTCTCCGTACTTCCCTCGGCAGCCACAACTCCAAGCACGTAATCCTCGAGGGTCATTGAGCTGGTTGCATTCTCACGGACTTGGTGCAGGCGAACCATCGATCCGGAAACCGGAACACTGTCCGGGGCTGAATAAGATTTTTTCCATTCGCCGGCAGGAACCTCACTCCCCGGGTCCCTGTCAGAAATCGCGCGCGCGTATTCTTCGAAAATTGGACGCGCAACTTCCGCGGCGTCGAAGCCGTGTGCTCTCGAAAGAAAGACAAGCACCGCCAGTTCCACCCGGTTCGGCGCCATCTCGGCTACTTCGCCGGCCCCTTCCCTCAAGCGTGATGCAAAACCGACGAACCAACCCTGGGTCCTGAAACCGTCAATTTCCGTGGCGGTACCGGTCTTGCCAAAAATGTAAACCGGCAGTGTGTGAAGGTGGGCCGTTTCTGCCGTGCCGTAACGCACCACTCCGCGCATTCCCTTCAGGATCAGGGTGCGATGTTCATCTTCGATGGTGATGTTGGCTCGAACTTCTGGAACAAACCCACTGTCGGGAGCCGCCCGAGGTGTGAAAAGGTGACCACCATTGACGAGTGCAGAGTAGGCATTGAGCACTTGCAGCGGGGTCGCCTGGATGTTGTCACCTTCCCCGATCGCGTTCTGAGAATGCCATGCGACTCTCAGGAGTTTGCCTTGCGATTCTTCCGCATTGACCCCGGTCTTCCGGCCAAAGCCAAACTCACTTAGGGTCGAGGTAAAGTTTGGCTCAGCGAGTCGTTCGCCGACAGTCCCAAAGAAGTAATTGCACGAATACGCAATAGCTTCCGTGGGATTAAAAGGAGGCAAGTCGCGCGGGTGTGAACAAGTCGTGTGAAAATCTTCGTGGAAGTATTTCTCGTGGCAAAGCGTGTGCGACTCCTCATTGATCAGCCCGGTGCGCAGGGCGGTGAGCGTGGTAAAAGGTTTGATGGTTGAGCCAGGCCGAAAATTTTGTTCGTAGGCGAGTGTTTGATTAACGACGGCGCGAACCCGACCGGTTTGCGGATCCATGATGATGACTGATCCGCGTCGATTGCCCAGCGCGGCCAGAGCTGCATCTTGCAGACTGCGATCAACGTAGTCTGGGGTCATCGCGCTTGAAAGAATTGGTGAGGCGTATGGAGTGCGGGCGCCTGCGGCCCACAAAGCGATGCCAACTACGAGCATAATCCCGCTGAAGACTAAAAGCCGCGCGGAGTTTGATCTCTCGCGTCGATCCGGAAGTACACCGCTCGTTGACTGTTTAGCGAGCATCAGGTGGCCTCGTCGGCTGGCGCTGCAGCAAGTTTGGTGGACACCAGCGAGAGAGCCCTCACAGTTATGACCCACCCAAATAAGCTGAGCGCAAACACGATAATGAGCCTTGCGACCAGTAGCCCGATTTCAAGCCAGGCGTGGCTGGACGGCGTGGTTCGGAACAGCAGGAAATAAGGGAGCATGGCGAATACGAAGAAACCGGCGATATATATAAGGACAGACTGAGGGGCGAATGCCTGGCCCAAATGCGGGACCAATTTCCTGATGGTCCCTCCGAGTCCGTCACGAACTGTCGCCAGCCAGAGATGAATTGCCGCCAGCGGTAAGGCGAGCCCGAAGACCAGATAGCGAAGGCTGGACACGAAAGCATGTTTCCAATCGATTGGCGCACGCGCGCCCTCCTGACTCCTGGGCCTGGGAAGATCAGGAGGTGTCGCGGTCACGCCGAAACGGTTTTGCATCTTGTTCAGCAAGTATGCGAGGAGTATCGCGAGGGCAATCAACGGCAAACTGATCAAAACCAGTTTCCAGAAGCTTGTCAGCGACCTCCTTAACAAACTCACCACGCTTACATCTTCGGCAGCCGTTGAAACTGCATCGGCAATCATTGCCTGAAGAACGAAAAACAGTATGGGCGCCACCACTGCCAGAGCGAAAGTGAGAACTACCTGCACAAGACTCGCTTCTCTCACCAGCAGAAAGAAATACAGCGCACCGAGAAATGAAGCGTAGACAATTGCGAGCAGCGCCATGGAACGCCAGTCTTTGATCACCCTGTGTGCAGCAGCACCAATCGATTGAAATGTTTCGGTCAGCATAGTTTGTCCTTAACGGGGAGTCGCAGAACCACGGGCGGTAGCGAGCGGATGCCAGCCCTCAAGGCAGCCGCCGATGTCGCCTCGTTGAATTTGGCAGTCGCTCGCCACCGCTCGCGGTTCTGCATTTAGGGTCCTTACTTTCTCTCCAGGAACGACATTCTCGTCGAGGCGGTGTTTGATTGCGTTGCCGGTCGATACATCAGTTCAACGAGCGTCGGGGCGACTCGAAACTGTCCCGGCACCTGCACGCGCATCGCATATTGGAACGTGGCGTTGCCGTCAAAATAGTCAAGGAAAAAGACCGTGCGGTTGTCTCGGAACTCTCGCGAGCTATACCAGTCGGTCCAGTCGCGTCCGGAGCTGTAGTCAAGATTCAGATTGCCGACGCTCTCCACCTGTTCAGCTCCGGCAGGTATCGGATCCTCGATCATCAGATGCCGCGCCTTGCTGCCGCTGAGTTTCAAACGCACGACCAGGATGTCGCCGGAGTGTATTGCGCCGGACAGAGGTGCAGTATTCCATTTAAGTTTGTAACCATCTTCGACCACGCTTAACTTCAGGTATTCTCGAGTTACATTGAGATCAGCCGAACCGCGCGCGGCCACGTCCTCTTCGCCAGTGTAATAGTCGAGAGAAGCTGAAACGTAGGCCATGCCGGCGCCGCGCTTCACTACGCGCACTTCATTTGCGGCCGGTAGCTCGCCCCCCTTTCGGTCAATCGTAAATGTCTGTGAAGCTCCGACTGAGGAGATGTGTTGAGTCAGGACATTCTCGCCGTTTAGGTAGACTTCCACGTCGTAGTTCGGCGAAAGCTCTTTACTCACTTTCAGGTAGTCGATTAGTCCGAAGATTGCGAAGGCGGTGTCCTTGGTTGACTGCCAGTAGTAACCACGTGGCCGGTTTGAAACCAGCCAGCGCGCCACCCGCGGCAAAAGTGGACTGTCTGGCTTAATCCGAGCCAGGGCCTTGAGCGAGAGCGCGGTCGCTTCCGTGTCATTAGTCTCGGCAAAGTCGAGCATCGCTTTGCGACGCGACTCCCAGCTGGCCAGCGCGTTGTCTCCGGTGGCGGTTCGTTCGATCTCTGCCGCGATCTCGCGAGCGCGTTTGTCATCCCTGCGGAGTTTCAAGGCCATCGCCAGCAGGGCCCGTCCATACGGCTGGAGGTTGGCTCGATCACTAAAAACCTTCTCGAGGTGGTGACCGTCGCTGCCGCCACTCTCCTCGTACGCGTAGACCATGAAAGCCCGGGTTTCCAAATCGATTTGCGTTCCCGCTTCGGTCACACCGCTGTCGAGCATCTGCTTTAGCTTTTCACGGCCCAGGTTGAGTCGATTGTCGTCAACAAAGTAACCACTCTGTTGTGCGAGTATTAGTCCATCCACTACATATGCGGTCATGAAGGGATCGCTCTGGTCGTCTTTCCACCAACCCCAGCCGCCATCAGCATGTTGGTAAGCATAAAGACGATCCATGCCCTTCTGCACTTTCTTCCCGAGGTCATTTGAATCGCGGATAGTTGACGTTTTAACGTCTTTCAGCGCGCGCGAAACAATGATGTTGGGAAGGAAGCTCGACATGGTTTGCTCAGTGCAGCCATAAGGATAGGTAGTCAGGTAATCCAGAGCGCCAAATAAAGCGCCCGCCACCGAGGGGGAAACCTCAAGTCGCAACTTCCTCGCCAGCGGGTCGGAATTTGACGGCAAAGCCAGGGAGAAGGTGCGTTCGGCACTTTCATCCGAAATTGCTGCCGATTCATTTTTCACCTGGTGAAGGCCGCGCGGAACAACGGTGAGCGGCAGTTCAACTGCGTCTGATTCAGTGTCAGTCAACGCTTTCGCGAGAAGTGTGATCTCGCCGACGTTTTGCGCAGAGATCTGCCAGTCGATGCGATGCTCGCCTTGTTTGCCGATGGTAACCGTCTGTTTTCCGTTATTCAGAAGCTGAGCCCCACTGACGTCCAGGGAGATCTGAGTCGACTTATCAGCATTGAGGTAATTGTGAACAATGCCGGAGAGGGTGACGGTATCGCCCTGGGTAACGAATCGAGGTGTTTCGAGTCGCATGATGACATCTTTGCGCGCGACCACCCGGTATTTGGTTGCCCCCACCTTGGTATCCGAAGTTACTCCTCGAGCCGTTGCCCGCCAGGTTGTGAGGTTATCGGGAAGCTCGACCTTGACTGTTGCACGGCCGTCCCCGCCAGTCACTACGCCGGGCTGCCAGAACGCAGTGTCTTTGAAATTCTTTCGGATCGTTGGCTGGACCATCTCAGCTTCATTCTTGAAGTCGGCGAGCTGGTAGGTCGACTTGTTTCGGGCAAGTTCGATCGGTTTATCGCCGGCATAGCCGGTGAAGCTGTAGCTGATCGATAGATGAGTGCCGACGCTGTTGTAACGCATGCCGTAAAAATTCGTCCGAATGTTGCCTGCATAATCCGACTGCACGCTGTAGATCGCTTCGTCCACCACACCCAGACTTACTTCGGCGCCCGAAACCGGCGCGCCATCGGCGTTGCGTGCCAGAATCGTGTACGACGCCGACTCGCGGGGTTTGTATTCTTTCTTGTTCGAAATAATTTCCAGATTCAGCATTTTGTCGCGCGCCGGAACGACCAAACGCTGGTCGCTGGTAAACATGTCGCCATTCTTCACGTACGACACGTTCAGAAAGACGTTGGGCGCATAACTCGCCTGGATCGGAATGTCGAGGACTACTGATTTCCCGGCCGAGCTAACGTTTTGAACCGACATGACGGTGTTTAGTTCGGTGCTGACCAGAAGATGGGCACTATCTGTGGGCAGAATCGCGAGCACGTGGGCGGTTTCGCCGGCGCGGTAAGATTTTTTGTCCGGGACAAGTTTGATTGAATTGTAGTCTTCGCTGTAATAGGAAGAGTCTGACCAGGCTGATTGGCGATCTGTTATCCAGATGTAACCGCCGATAGAGGGAACCGCGCGTCCGTTTTCATAGATCACGGTTTTGATCGCGATGTTTCCATTTTCAGTGGTGGTGTAGTCAAAAGTCCCGTGGCCCTGCGCATCGGTTTGCACCGAGCCTGACCCAATCTCGCGCTCGTGAACTTCATACTCCGGGTATGAATACTCTTCTTCTTCGTCTTCCTTCTGCTCCTTTTTTGTCCAGGTGCGTTGTACGAATTTGAGTTGGACGTTGGTTGAAACCGGCCGGCCTTCATAGTCCATTGTCTCTACTCGAATTTTGGCAAGGTCACCCTTGTTGTAGACGTAGTGATCGGAATCGGCGTTCGCGACGATCGTGCCGCGGGTCGCCACGAAACTGCCGTTGCCATCTATCGTCCGGCGGGCCGAATCTGTGACGTTGGCCTCAAGTCGATAAGTGTAGTCACTCGTATCGGTTTCTTTTGTCTGCGGTATCTGAAATTCCACACTCAGGTGGCCACGCGCATCGAGTTTTCCTTCACTCTCCTCAACCATGTCGTCGCCATAGCCGTAAGATTCCGAATATTCATCTTCACTGTTGTCTTCAGCCTCGTCGACATCGTCTTCACCAAGTCTCCAGGGGTAATAACGCGAGCGATAGATGTAGTACTTCACTTCGGCGTTGGCGACCGGCGCGCCAAAGAAATACCGCGCATCGATTGAGAAGTTGGTTTTGGTGCCAGTCTGAATAAACTTTCCGGGAGTCGAGATGTTCACCTTGTATTCAGGTTTTTTGTACTCGGCTACCTCGAAACTTCCGGACGGCGTGCCACCTTCCACCGAAGCGGAAATGCGATAACTTCCAAGTGGGGCTGTTTCTGAGATGTCGACCTCACCGTTGAACGTGCCACGCGAAGAAACAGGCAATTCCTTACTGAATATGTTGGCCCCATTTGGGTCTTCGATCGTGACGTTTACTACATTCTCGGCAATTGGTTTGTAGGCGCCAGTCACATCCATTGCCCGGAGGATCCCTTTGAAATTCACTTTATGGGTCGGCCGGTAGACTGGGCGGTCGGTGTAGATGTAGCCCATTACCTCTTCACCGGACCCCTCTTCGTCATAGCCGCCATAGAACAATGATCCGAGATCTGAAATAGCAAAGTTGGTGCTTTGTTTGGCAAAGATAAGGAACGAGCTGGACTCAGTATCTTCCGTAGCTGCTTCTTCCACATCCGCTGGCGCTACCTCATCTTCAGCGCCAGTTTCTGTCTGCTTTGGTTTTTCTATTTTTGTTCGCAGGATGCCATGAGAGTCCGTTGTGCCCCTGGCAACCACATTTTTGTTCCTCACGATCTCCACTTCGGCGCCCGATCGTGGTTCGCCGCTTTTGCGGTCGACGGTATAGACCAGCAACTCACCGTCGCGCGAGGTCTTCTGGATCATGGTCAAATCGGTAACTACCACGACCGTGTAAGCTCGCAAGTCGTTGGCCACGGCTTCCACCAGATAAACGCCCGGGCTTCGCTTACCCAATGGAATCATGCGCTGGTCGTAAAGGCTTTCGAGTGGCTGCAGAGGCTCTCGCCAGGTGGTAACGACCAGATCGGGATTGAGCAAGGGTACGCGCGCGTAGTCTGAGTAGTTCAGCGGAGTGCGGACCACGTCGGCTTCCTTACGAAACTTCTGATTAAAAGCCTGCCGTGAATCGTGTTTGAGTTGACCTCTAACAAAAGCCTTGATCCCTGAGTAGGCCCACCGTTTGAGAGTTCTAACCTTTTCCAGAAACGACTTTCGACGTGGCAGCGAGCTGGCCACCCCTTCCTGTTCGTCCTCACCCATTTGGTGGGGATCCTGAAGGTTGGTGAAGAACTTGCGCGGATCCTTTACCTGGTAAACACGAAAATCCAGGTGGTCGATTCCCTGGTAGTCCACCCAGAGCCGCGGATTGTCGGTACTGCCGTAGGTGCGATGAGTTGCCAGCGAAAAGAACGGCTTCGTGGCTGGAGGCCTTAGGCTCTCTTCATAACTCGTTTCGCTCTCTGCGTCCGTGTGGGGTTTGGCCCGGGAACGCAGGGTGGCAATCGTGAGTGCCGTGGCGATTGCGACCAGATAGATAAGGGAAGAAGTTAGAACGCGATAGGACCGAGAATTCATTTCAAACACGGCTTAGCCTCCTTGGGCTAATCGAGAATTTTGAGTCGATAAAAACCGAGGAAGTTGGAATTACTTTCAACTGGACGCCAGCGTTTATTCGGATGGTGATCCAGGACTGACAGAGCCACTTTCTTTACTACCCCGTCGTCAGTCGGAGTGGCACCGGTGTGATAGACGACCCAGTCGTTTGTCTGTTCATTGCTGAGCCTGGCATCTCCAAGAAAGACCATTACGTGGTAGGGATATTTCTGGACCCACGGCTGGTAAAAAAACAGCAGGTCGCCGGGTTGGATGTGTTGTCGATCGCGACTAATGAACTTTGCATTGAAGCTCTTGAGCGTGCGGGCATCGGCAAACTCTGAAAACGTGCCGCTTCCAGACTCACCTTCCTGGTAGGAGCCAAAACTGGTGCGGAACAACTTCTCTCCCAGCGGTCCCTGCTCGAGGGAATAGCGAGCTACGTCAGGTGCGATAGCGGAATAGCCGGCCCCCATTTTTTGAAACCACGCACGGTCATGCCGGCGCAGTGCTTCACGCCAGGCAAATCGCACCAACCCCGCGCAATCCCGCTGTTCGACATTCCACTGATCGCTCAATTGGTAGAACTGGCCTTCAGCTATTAGCGTGAACCACTGCCGAAAGTTTTGCCGGTCCATGAAGCTTTGGAGTTCAGCCGCGTCGGGAATGCCGTCTGTGTCGGCGTCCACTGAAATTGAATGCCTGGAAGCGCGCGAGTGGGAGGCGTCAGACGCGGCGAAGGCCGGGGAGTCCTGGCGCGCCTGGTTTGTCTTAGGGAGGGGCGAGCCCTTGCGGCTTCTCCCAAGCGTGAAATAAGAGATCAGGAGTACCAGCGCAAAGCAGAGCAGCAGCGGGAAAATGATTTGTCGCTTTTTTAGCAGAGCGAACATGGGGGCCGATTATTGACGTTGGCCTATTAGTCTACGAGGCGGCATCAAACAGTCGGCGGCCATGTTAACACGTCCTCGAGCTCCGCTAAGTACGGAATCAAATGCTGTGGACAGCCACAGTGGAAAATGGCCTTTGATAGGGCAGGGAAACCTCAAAATCAAAGCGGAAAAGAGTGTTGCAAAAAGCGGCGGGCGCGGTTAGATTGTGGTTTGCCAATCGTAACTGCGGCAGGTTCACGGAAATGTTGTGAATGACTGCTTTGGCAAACTCAACGGGAGGTAAAGAAGTGCCGATTGGAACATGTCCCGAGTGTGACTCGGATGTCCACGTTGACACCGACGTTGATAAAGGTGAAACCGTTACGTGTGAAGAATGCGGAGTCGAACTTGAAGTAGTCGGACTCGACCCCGTCGAGTTGGACATCGTCGAAGAAGACAGTTTGGACGAGGACGAAGACGAAGACGAATTCTGAAAAGGAGTAGGCAGTAAGCAGAAAAGCAGCTGGCAGAAATACTAAAGGTGCCTCGCGGATTTCATTTCTGCCCACTGCTTTTTGCTACTGCCTACTTCTTTCGCTCCGCCTGGAACCCTGGCCGACTTTGCCTCAGAGTCAGTCCACCCGGCCCCTCAACTCTGATGTTGTGAAACTGTCCATCGCGTCGCTTGATTTCCGGTGGGTAGAACGCCAGCACGTAGGCTGAAGTCACTTCCTCGGCTAACGCCCGAAACAGCGACTCGTAGTTTGTTTCCTCCGCGTAGATACTCTTGCCGCCAGTCAATTCTGCCAGCCCGCTGACGTCCAACGGCGTCGGCAGAGGAGTTTGAGAAGCGCTTGCCACCACTCGCGAATAGGACGGGAGCGTCACGACATAGACGCTGACATCGGCTGCGTTTGCCCGCTCGACCACGGTGGCGGGCGCGACCGTATCTCCGACAGGAAATCCATCGGTTACCACCACCACCGCCCGCTTCATTAATCGACGCTCGCGAGTGCGAGGCGCCTTGCGAACCAGTAGGCGAATAGCATCGTCGACTGCATCGTAGGTATGAGTCGACAGTCCATTTGGCTCGCGCGTCAGACGTTCAAACGATCGATCCAGCTTGGCAGGTTCGGAAGTAAATTTCTGCAAGACTTTCACGTTCATTCCAAATGCGATCACGGCGTAAAGTGCGGGGTGGTTGGCCAGCTTCGCCGAAAACGCATTGAGAGCTCTGCGAAGCCGCTCCATCTCCACCGCGGTCATGCTGCCTGAAATATCGAGCGCGAACACCACCGCCACGGGCCGAGGCTCCCCGCTTCTATGCTCAACTTGAAAAAACGCGAGCGGTTGTTCAATGTCGTCAAGAAATAACTTGAAATCCCTCTGCTGAAGAGTTCGTATGGGGCGGCCATCCTTGTCCCGCGCAACCACGTCAACCGACACCAGGTCGGTATCGATCTTCACCACTTCGACAGGTTCCTGGTCGTTTTTTGGAAAGACCTGGCGGGGACGTTGCGCCCTGGGATCAGACTGTTGCGCTTGATCCGAAGGGATTGTCGCTCCACAAATGACCACGAGTAACGACAACCAAATGAGGTAAGAAGTGGAGGATCTGGTTTGATTATGTCTTAACAACATCTGAGCAGTTGGATCTACGAAGGATTCAATTCTGGGGAATATACCAGGGTAAGACTTCCTTTAAAGGAGTCTGGAATAAAAAACGTAAGGGATTCGATATTAGTTTCATCTGACATGCTCAGAGTTCGGGTTCATCTGGCTAAGTTTGATTTCACGGAGCCACGTCGTGGTTACCTGCTTAGCCTGGGAGACAGTGGTTACTGAATACTTTCTAGCCTCTGAAACAAGGGGTTTTGTTCGAGCCATCTTTATCACCAATGAAATCATTATAAAAGTAACTTAGCGGCTCTGAAATTAAAAGCTTCTCTCCTCAATGACATATGGTCAGGCGGCCAAAGGCAGGACTCGATGCTGGAACTCATACTTCAATGTGGGTCGCGCCCGCGAGTAGTCTTGGAATTTGTGACAGAGAATAGATGCCAGCCTTTTGCCAGAAGCAAAGACCCTTTCGTCAGTTCGTTGGTTTATGAGGGGCTGCGCCAGCCTATCACTGCGGGCAACATGAAGTCGGTTGCGAGCATCAACCTCAACGTTCGTAGTTCGGCCCCAAGTGACCTGATGGTATTATTCAATCAATGAACCAAAATCGATTGCTTCTTGTGGTTGTGACGCTGGCTCTGCTGGCGGCGAGTGCGTTTGCGCAGGACCGCTCCACGGGCGGGGTGAAGGGCAAGGTCCGGGTGGAAGTAGGAAACGCTTCGGGAGTTTCAGTAATAGTCAGGCAGGGCGAGCGCGAGGTGGCCCGTGGTATGACCGACAAGAAAGGCGAGTTCGTCGTATTGGGATTGGCCCCCGGTAGGTATGGCGTAACGCTTCGCAAGCCCGGACTGAGTATCGGCTCGATCGAGAATTTTGAAGTCAAGGCCGGAAAGACTAAGTCGCTTGGCGACCGGTTGATACTTACGATTGACGAAGGCTCAATTGCCTTTATTCGTGGCAGCGTTTTTGGACCCGACGACCGTAGCGTTCCAAATGTACGTATTGAATTGTCGCGAATCGAGGCTGACGGGTCGCTAAAGAAGATTGATGGCCGGGTCACAAACGAGATCGGCGCCTTCGTTTTTCGCTTGCAACCCGATACCGCCAAATATCGCGTCACCGCCAAAGCGTCAGGCGCCGAGCCGGTTAGCAAGGACGTCGAGGTTGATGGCGCGGCAGTTTATCGCATCGCGTTGTCGCTGAAACCTACCCCAAAGTAACTCCCGTTTAGAGGCGAACTGCACAAAGATTGTTGAAAGTTTTGGCTGTTTTATTTTTGTCGGAAGCCCTGAAAGTGCTATAGGATTAGTCAATCCTGACCGCAGCCGTTTAATGCCGCTATGGAAGAGCGAGATCGAGAAGAATTCTTGACTGCTCGTCAGCTTGCAAAGGTTTTGCAGGTTAGCGAATCAACTGTGCGGCGACTGGCTCGCAAGCGTCGCATCCCTTCGGTTCGAGTGACACCTCACATTATCCGTTTTCATCTCGACGCAGTGCGCGAAGCGCTGGATGTGCCTCGCTCGCGAATCCGCCATGGTGAATATACCGAACCCGTCGACGACGCACAGTTGTCGTTTGACGATCTGTCCTTAGGTGGATTGGCGGCGGGCGCGGGAAATTAGGTGCAGGCGGCAGGAGCAGGCAGCAGGAATGGTACGACGTTTTCTTGCCTCCTGCTCCTACCGCCTGCTAATTTTCCCGTAACGGATTACCGACTTCTTGGAAGTTTGAACTCTACCCAATTCCCATTCTGTTTCACGTAAATTCGCGGTTGGCGGATTGGAAACTTGCGGGCGAAGCTGGGATTGGCTTTGAGAAATTGGCGGATGGTGGCCGTATCGCCCGTAGCCACTCGCCACTTGCCATCCTCCCGAACCAGGTACTGCTGCACAACGATCTTGCCTTCCGCGTCAAAAGGACTCGTAACGCGGCCGAATAGTTCAGTGTTGGCAACCGCAATGTTGCCGGACACGCGGACCACTCCCACATCCATCCGATCGAGAACGTAACGATCCTGTGCTCGCTTGAGGGCGTTGATAAATCGGTCGCGCGACACGCGCGTTCTGGAGGACGAGGGCAGGGAATCATAAACTCCGCCGTAGTCTCTTGACCTTAGTTGCTGGAAAACCTGTTGCACGGTACTGCGTACGATCGACTCGTCCGAAGCGCGCGCCGCAGCGGGAGCAAGCCAGGTGAGTGTGATGGCGGTCAATAGAATTGCAGGCAGCTGAAGTCTTCTTAAGTCAAAAGTCACTCGAACCTTCCCCCTTGTCATTTTCTTCGTCTGCGGCCTTGATGACTTCCTTCATCTGCGCGCGGTAATTCAGAAACCAGCAGAGGATGCCGACTACTGCAACTGCAAAGGCCTTGCTGAAATCCAGTTGCCAAACAAAGACTGCCGCGACAATGATGCACAAAGCCGACCCTATCAACCAGAATGTCTTCAAATCACTTGATCCTTATCGGTATCGTCAGGTCAAGAGTCCCCGGCGGATAGCAGACTTCTTCATCGCACGCCTGGATGCGCAACTTGGCGGGCAAAGATCTATCACCCTTTGCCGCTGATCCATCAACCATCAACGAAACCTTTAACTCCGTGTCTCCTTCATAAACCGCAAGCGGCTTTTCAGCGAAAACAAACCTGCGCTGGAGCGCCTTAGGATAGGAGACAGTCTTCACGGTCAATCCTGCTGCCGGCGCAATCTCTAGCTGAGTTGCTTTCAAGTAAGGAAAGGTTGGCGGGTTGGCGTTGACGTGAAATCCAGACTCGATACTCAGGCTCACAATTGCTTCAGCCGACCCACCTGCGGGAATTTCTACTGGAGGGGCCGAAACTTTGACTACGGATTCCGATGTGATCTTGCGATTGGGCGGAGACGCGACGGGAGTGGCACTCGATGGTTCGGGCGAATTCTGGACTGAACTGGAACAAGCTGTTGAAAGCACCAGCAACAGAAAGGCAAGGGTGAAAAGGGTTAAGCGAGTCATTTTGTCTGCTCAGTCTGGTTTTGAATCCAAAACGGCATCCGATCCTTGTCCGGCAAATTGCATCTTCCTGATTCGACGGATTCCGAAGCGCACCAGAAACCAACCCGGCAGAATAACCAGGAGGAATACTGGGATCATCACGATGACGAAACGAATCAGAAACAGGACAATCGCGCTGGCGATGTCTACACTCTCCGCCGCCGCCTCACGAATACTTCTCCCGAAGGTGGACGTGTTGACGACGATCGCGGTGGGGGCTTGTAGGGTTACAGTGATGGTCGACAAGCTGGCGCGGTTTTCGAGAAATCTTTTGCGACCTTCAAGTTTCTCGATTTCGGTTCTAACATCCGCAATTTGACTTTGCACCTCAAGGGCATCCGCTACTTTGTGAGCCTGCTTCATGATCTCAAGAAACTGAGACTCAAGAGCTTTCTGCGTCTTAAGGTGTGCCTCGAGATCGATGAACTCCTCGGTCACGTCGTTACCCGTTATCTTTTCCCGGACCACGCGACTACCGGTACCGCGAATTTGCTCCACGGCCGCGTTAAATTGGGGCGCAGGCACGCGAACAACAAGATTAACTTCGAGTTCCTGCTTTGAGTCGCCAACCTGTCGTTGTTTTGACTCAGAAGTCACCACGAAGCCTCCGACCGACTCCGCAATCGATCCGATCCTTCGTTGGGCTTCGGCGGGAGCTTCCGCTTCAAGCGTCAACTCCGCATCGCGAAGGATCTTCCGGTTCATCGCTTCCGCCATCGTCTGAGATTGGTCTGCCTGCCTCAGCGACACCTGGTGCACCATTGGTTCCGGGGCCTGTGCAGACGATTTTGACTGGGAATCATAAACATTGGCCGGTTCACTCTTGGCCGATCCGGACGAGTCGCCCCGTTCAGCAGTAGAGCCGCTGTTCCTCGCCATGCATCCAGAAAGAAGAACTGCGAAAACTAAAGAGAGGACTTTGGGAGATTTCATAGTCAGCCTCCGTCGTAGGTTGGATTTGACCATAGAACGCCGGCCACATCCGGTCCTTGCGGATTTCTTAGATCATTTGCAGGTCGTGATGGAAATGTTCAAGGTTTAACCGGCCGCCTCTTTCTTGGCTTCCGGTTTCTTGATGCCAAACTTTTCCAGACGATATTGCAGAGTCCTGAAGGTCAGACCCAGCAGCTTGGCGGATTTTGTGATGTTGTAGTCGGTCTGTTCCATCGCCTGCATGATCAAGTCCCGTTCAACATCTTCAAAACTGATGCCTTCGGGAGGAAGTTTGAAGGCGCCTTCTGACACTGGCCTGGATTCCTGCCTGACTTCGAGCGGCAGATCATCGACAGTTATCTGGTCGCCCTCGCAGAGCAGGATGGCGCGTTCAATGGCCGATTCGAGCTGGCGAACGTTGCCGGGCCAACTGTAGTCAATCATGAGTTTGCGGGTCTCGGCCGTCAAACCGCTCACCAGACGGGAGGTGTTGCGCGTGTGTTTCTTAACGAAGTAGTCGATCAGCACAGGAATATCTTCGCGGCGTTCGCGCAAAGGCGGGACGTCAATTGAGAGCACATTGATCCGGTAGTAGAGATCGTCCCGGAATCGTCCATCAGAAACCATTGCCCGCAGATCGCGGTTAGTGGCAGCAATAACCCGAACGTCGACGCTGATCTCGTGTGTCCCGCCAACGCGTCTTATCTTCCGTTCCTGCAGAGCGCGCAAGAGCTTTGCCTGCATGCCTACGTCAAGCTCACCGATTTCGTCGAGAAATAACGTGCCCCTGTCTGCCACCTCAAACAAACCTTTTTTCTCTGCGTGAGCTCCCGTAAATGAACCTTTTTCATGCCCGAAGAGCTCCGACTCCAGGAGGTTTTCGTTTATGGCCGCACAATTCACTGCGTGAAAGGCTTCAGTCAGCCGCGGAGGAGACTGGTTATGAATTGCTCTCGCGATCAATTCCTTGCCTGTGCCCGACTCACCCCGAATCAGCACCGTGGAATTCGATCGCGCGACTTTGAAAATCATCTTCTTGACCACGTCCATTTTCGGTGATCCGGAAATGATGTCGCTGTCGAGGGAGTCCCGAGTTGTCAGGGCCCGCGAGATAGCTTTGAGTAGCGGCTCCCGGTCGTCAGACACCTTTTCCAGGTAGTCGTACGCGCCGATGCGAAGCGCCTCTTTTGCCGACTCGATGGTGGCATTACCCGTGAACAGGATCACTACCGTTGATGAATCAAGCGCCATGAGATGCTTGAGCAATTCAAGACCACTCATGCCCGGCATTTTTAGATCGGTAAGGACCAAATCAAAACTGCGCTCTTTGGCAAACTTAATTGCTGCTTCGCCGGACGACGCGGTGGTTACGTCGTAACCTTCCCCGGAAAGAATCATCTCCAGAATCTCTCGTTGGGATTTTTCGTCGTCAACTACAAGAATGCTTTTGCGCGCCATAAATGAATTAGGAATTATGAAAGCTGAAGGAAGAATTGGCCGCGGCTCCGGCCGCTGCGTTCCATTTCATCCCTCATCCGTCATCCTTCATCCTTTCTTTGAGATCCTATCGGCAGAATGATCGTAAAGGTGGTTCCGCTGTTCGCTTTAGAAGTCACGCTAATCGAACCCCCATGATCATCGATTGCTTTTTTCACAATAGCAAGTCCAAGCCCGGTTCCAGTGTCCTTCGTCGAATAGTAAGGCTCGAAGATTTTGGCAATGTCTTCGGGGGCGATTCCTTTTCCACTGTCCGTAATCTCAATTCTGGCGAGGTTAGCCGACTGGGTCGACAAGCTGATGCTGACGGCTCCTCCTTCGCCATCAATCGCCTCCACGCTATTGAGAAGTAGGTTGGTGAACATCGAGCGCAACGAATCCCTGTCAGCGATGACTGGTGGCACGGGTCCATCCTCTCTCACGCTGGTTTCGATGCCACAGTCGGAAGCCTGGCCTGAAATAACGAGCAAGGCATCTTCAGCTTCAGCCCTGAGATTCAGGGGCTGGAGCTCCAGCGCTGACGGCCGGGAATACTTAAGAAAGTCTGTGATGTGGCGGTTGATTCGCGCCACTTCCGACTTCAGCTGCGTTGCCAGTCGCTCAAAGGTTTCGCGTTTAGCGGGATCGTCAGGCGCGAAGGATGAGCGCAGGTGGTCCAGAGTGAGATTGATGTAGTTTAGCGGGTTGCGAATCTCGTGTGCGATAGCCGCCGCCAGCCGTCCCACCACCGCGGCTTTCTCGACCTGATGCAACTGGGTCTCCAATTGACGCGCCCGTCCCAGTTGAGCAGTCATCTCATTGAAAGCGGCGGCCAGCGAGCCCATTTCATCCTCGCGTTCCGCGGGAACTCGGACGCTAAAGTCGCCGGTTGCAACGCGCCGCGACGCAACCGATAAATCCTTGATGGGTCGAGTAAATCGCCATACAAATATTCCGGTTACGAGGGTCGTCACTAACAGGAGCAACAGCGTGTATTGCGCCGAGCGGGAAGCCTGTTTCTCAAGGATGTCGGTAAGATTGCTGGCTGAGCCGAGCACCACGATGACAAACCACCGGCCTTTTTCCGTATGAACCGGAAAATAAAACGCACCCGACTCGCCCGGCTCCAGCGCTCGCGATGGCGTCAGCCAGGGCGGTAGTTGCTGATCCTCATCAGAGAGTTCGACGGCGCTGGCTAAAGGCGGCAACTGAATATCGCTCAGCCGCGTGTAACTTGCGCTGCCATCCGGTCTCTGTTGCGGACTAAATTCTTTCATCAAACTGTCATAGATGTTGCCGTCGCTGTCGACCACGAGCACGTTGCGGACTCGGCCGGTGTGCTCATCCAGCAAGGGCTCGCTCAACTTGTTTCGCATTTGGTCCAGATATTTGTTACTCGAAATGCTGTTTACGCCGAGAGCGACCCCGGCCATGATCGCCTGTTCCTGCTCGAGTATGAGGTGAGCATTACTCCTGACTGAACGCAGGTTGACGTAGTACTGAACTCCGAGGGTCAACCCCAGCAGCACCGCCAACAACAGCAGCAAGCGTGCTCGAAAGCTCTTTAAGAGTTGAGGCATGCTCATAAGAATTGGACGTTAGAAGCTTGCGAAACCGTTGTCATGCCGTCCGTTTCAAGACCATTGACGCCCCAAAGTTGGGGGATTTGTCACAGGATCTGTACAAAAGATTACTTTTGTGTTGCCGCCATCGGACTCGGATGGTATATTTGCCCCGGTCTCGAATCATTGTCCCCAGGGACCGTCAAACAGGGAATTCTCTCTACCCAAAAAGTATTCGGGCCGCAGGTCCACCAGAAAAAGCGGGAGTTTTAAGAGTTTACTTGCTTTAGAGACTCCAGGCTAATTAAAAGACTATGGATCCTGACTAGTATTTATCGGGATCAAGACGTTTAACAGGGCGTAGAGCTTCTCCGGCGAGCTCGCAACCAAATCCCAGGAAAGGTAACTAACCCCTGATGACTTTGACGAATCACCACCCCCGGACTGCCCGTTTCGCAATTATTCTCGTCATTCTCCTCTTTCTTCCTTCTCAGATCACGGTTTTCGGTAAGAAACGGAATAACAGCAATTCTCGACGCAAGGTCACACGCGTCGAAAAGCATAAAAAGGCTTCAGCAAGAAGTAGAAAAACTTCAGCAAGAGAACGTCGTCGCGGTCGCCGCAATGACAGGCTATCCGCCCGAAACAGCCGGCGGGGTGGCAGAGTTCGCTTATCGAGAAGAGAGGCGCGAAGAGAGGCCCGGCGGCAGCGGCAGTTGACTGCGCGAGAGACCTCCGCCTCGTTAAAAGCGCTCCAGCGCCGACTGGGTCGCCCACTCACCCGGCGTGAGCGCGCGGCCGAGATGCGGCGGATTGGATCGCGTCGCAGGCAAGAGATCCTGGAAGCGCGACGTCGCGCGGAAGCAGCCCGCCAGGCGGCGATTGCTCGTCAGCGCGCCATTGATGAAGCGCTGCGCAATGAAGTGCAGGGAATGATCGCCAGGGACAATATCGTCGGCGAAGACGCGGAAGTTCGTCGCGTGGCGGTTAACGCTCTGGGCCATCATGCCGGTACCGTAGTGGTCATGGATCCGATGACCGGAAAAGTCTATTCGGTGGTCAATCAGGAGTGGGCGCTTCGACGAGGTTTTAAGCCCTGCTCAACAATCAAACTGGTGACCGGAGTAGCCGGACTTTCCGAAAACATAATTTCGCCGGCCGAATTCGCGTTGGCATCAGATCGGCCTCGAATGGATCTCACCACCGCGTTAGCCCGTTCCAACAATCCTTACTTCGAGCGTGTCGGCGGCACTCTTGGTTTCGACAAGATGGTCAGTTATGCCCGCGAGCTTGGTCTTGGACAAAAGACGGGTCTGAACGTTCCCTTTGAATACCCCGGACGTTTGCCGGAACTGACTCCTAACTTTACGGTCCGACGAATGTTTTCTTATGCAGACGGTTTTGAAGTTACCCCGCTGCAGCTTGGCAATCTGGTATCTGCGATGGCCAACGGCGGAAAGCTAATGGTGCCTCAGGTGCCTCGCACTCCGGAAGAGACCGCCCGATTCAAGCCAAAGGTCAATCGAACGTTGAACATTGACGGTACCGTGCTGCAACGCATGGTTCCGGGAATGGTTGGCGCCGTTAACTATGGTTCAGGCCGGAAAGCTTATGACCCAACCCAAACGGTCGCCGGAAAGACCGGCACCTGCAACGGAGGCGAGAGTTGGGTAGGTCTGTTTACGTCTTACGCTCCGCTCGCGAATCCAAAGCTCGCAGTGGTCGTCATCACTCGCGGAACCGACGCTCGTCGCCACCTACCGGCGGCTGTCGCGGGCCAGATCTACCGCAACCTGAGTCATCGTTTCGGCACACCGGCGAACCTTCAGATCGCTACCACGCCCGACGATGAGGAGAGGGACGCAGAGGCCGAGGAGGGAGACGAACTCATCGGGGCGGACACCAGCACCGATTCCAACACTGACGTTTCGGATTCCACAACCACGGCAACGGGACCCGTTACCACCCCACCGCTCGGGACTCCGGCGCCGCGGAACACAGTCAGACGGGTATTGATGCCGATTGATCGACGACCCGCCGAAGTTAAGAGTGGCGACGCCCAGAAAACAGTTCAACCGGCTAAGAGTCCGGCCAAGCCTCCGGCTCAGCCCGATGATAGACCGCGCTTGACCCACCCGACAGAGCCGTAAGCAAAAACGGCTTATAAATACGGCAATTAGCTGCGCCGGTGACTCGTGACATCATACGAGCCCGGCGCACTTGCTTTCGGCCACGTTTTTTCTCGTTTTTGCTGGTCTTTCGGCTTGACAGGTTCAGCACAGTTGCAGGAATATTGCGGACGTTAATTTTTTGAAGTTGTTTAAATAGACCAAACTGTGGTTCCTCTCCTTCATCGCCACCGCAGAGCGGCAACTGCTTTTTGCATAAAGGCATCTTAAACGGCGCGCGCGAGCTGTCGCGACTGCGGCAAGCCACATGTTGGCCCCTTGGAAAGGTTAAAGAGAGAGCTTGGAGGTTTTTACTACTAATGAAAAAGACTATTGGGTTATTAGCAATGTATGCGAGCTTGGTATTGGTGGCCGCGCCCACGTTCGCGAACGTTAATGAAGAAACACAGACGCCGGCTCCCGCCTGCACGGCCGAGAATAAGCTCGCGTGGTACACAGAGTTTAGAGGGATACTCAGAACCGATCAGCCAAAAGCTTATGAATTGGCTAAGAAGTATTTGGCTTGCCCGTCGGAAGCCAGCGAACAACAGATCACTGACTATCTGAAGAACTACGTCAACATTCTGGACAAGGCAAATCGGACACCGCAGGTTGCGGTGTTGGTCTATGAAAAGAAGGACTTCGCCAAGGCCTTTGAGTTAGGCAGACAGGTGCTGGCTGACGAACCAAATAACGTCAAGATCCTGATAGATCTCTCTTACGCCGGATTCCTGGCGGCTGCCGCAAGAAATGAGATTTACAGCACCGACGCTCAGAATTATGCGAGGAAAGCCATTCAGTTAATTGAGGGCGGCACGGCCGTTGAAAACTGGGCCCCTTACGCCAGCAAGGGTGACGCGCTCGCATACCTCAACAATACGATCGGGGTCTTGATGCTTGCCAAGAATCCATCCGATGCTTTGCCTTTTCTGATCAAGGCAGCACAGCTTGAAGGAAAGCTAAAGAAACAAGCGATTCTCTACGGGTACATTGGAGACGCCTATCAATCGGGCCCTTACGAGAAGTTGTCTGCAGACTACAAGGCGAAATTCGAGGGAAAGGACGAGAGTCCTGAAAGCAAGTTAGCACTCGAAAACATCAATCAGGTTATTGACCGGATGATCGATGCTTTTGCCCGAGCGGTCTCTCTTGCCGGTACCGAGGCGGCGAATCAGGCCAACAAAAAGATTTGGATGGACGCGCTGACAACCTGGTACAAGTATCGTCACCAGTCAGATGCCGAGCTGCCGAATTATATAGCGAGCGTGATGTCGAAACCGCTGCCGCCGGTCCCAACGCCGATTACGACGCTGCCTGCCGCGGCTCCGACAACAACAACTCCAAACTCAGGGGTTGGCGCAATCAACGCCGCCGGAAACGGCACCGCTCCTAAAACAGGCGGCGCTGCGTCTACTTCGCCCACGGCCACCACCACTCCAGCTTCGGCCACAGGCGCTGGAGCGGCCCCGGCGAAGCCCAAGCCTCGAAACAACCATCGCCGACGGTAAAATAGTCGCGAGTTTTCATTAGTTCGAGCCGGAAGTTTGTCGCCAACTTTGACGACGCTTCCGGCTTTGTTATAAATGCCTATCTTGAAGAAACAGGGAATCAAACCTCCAGATCTCGACCTGCTCGAACGTACCCTCTCGTATAACTTTCAGAACCGCGCACTACTGGAGCGAGCCATCACGCATCGTTCCTGGGCGCACGAACAAGTTGCCCCGGGAGCGGAAGACGAAGCGCGGAGACTTCACAACGAAGCCCTTGAGTTTCTGGGCGACTCGGTCCTGGGTCTGGTCGTGGCCGACTATCTTTGTCAGGCGTACCCGGCAGTTACCGAGGGCGAACTGTCGCGGATGAAACACCGTCTGGTAAGCGCGCCAACCCTGGCCGAAGCTTCGTTGCGGTTGAATCTTGGCGACTTTCTGCGTTTTGGTCGGGGCGAGGAAAAGAGCGGCGGACGGCGTAAAGACGCTCTACTCGCCGACGTTTTGGAGGCGATAACGGGGGCGATTTTTGTTGATGGGGGCTTCCAGGCAGCAACGGATTTTGTTCAGCACGCCTTAGGCGACGGGTTGCGTCAGGTGACTCCGATAGCCGCAGCGGAGGCCGACTACAAAACGATGTTGCAGGAAAAGCTGCAGGCCGAGCGCCGGATCGCGCCCAAGTATTCAGTAGTCGAAGCGTTAGGGCCGCCGCACCGCCGCACGTTTCACGTCGAGGTGAGTTGGGACAACGGCAGCGTGCGCGCCCAGGGACGATCCATAAAAACTGCGGAGGCTGCCGCGGCCAAAGAGGCGCTCGCATTCATGAGGGCGGCAGAGAAGGGCGCGTAGTTGCCTGGTTTGCCGGGCAAATCAGAACGCGAAAGATTTTTGGACGGCGAACTTGACCGCGGAATCCAACGTCTCTAGGATGAATTGAGATGAGCAATAATCCAGCCGGCGGGCCAACCACAGTCAACAGCGCGGAAACGAAAACGGAACCAAAGCCGTTTTCCTTTTCCAGGCTCTTCAGCAGCAACGGGCACGGGAAATCACCGGAACCTGAGACAAAACCCAAAGGTCCTCCCAAGTCGATCTGGCGCGAGTATTTTGAGTCGGCTGTAGTTACGGTCGTGATGGCGCTGTTTGGAATGACCTTTATCGTGCAGGCGGTCAAGGTGCCGACCGGATCAATGCAGAACACGATCACGATAGGCGATCACCTGCTGGTCAATAAGTTCATTTTTGCGCCGGGTGATTCAGCGTCTTTTCTGCCGCAGCGCGAAATCAGGCGCGGCGACATCATCGTTTTCAAATACCCTGGCAACAAATACGACCCCAAGCGAGACGAACGGCCGGACAATAAGCCGATCGTCACCAATTACGTGAAGAGAGTCATTGGGCTGCCGGGTGATCGCATCCGCCTGGAGGGTAGAAACGTCATCGTCAACGATCAGCCGCTGAAGGAACGCCAAATCGAAGCCATAGATAAGAACGACAAGGCTCCGCTAAACATCACCGAGGATCCGCCACGACAACCCGGCGAGCTTTATGACGTCTACTACAGTCCAGGTTCCGTGGAAGATGACTATCCAATCTTTCGCAACGCCGCAGGTGATGGCAGGGAAGTCGTAGTTCCTCCCGCGAGTTACTTTGTTATGGGTGACAATCGCAATAACAGCGAAGATAGTCGCTACTGGGGCTTCGTATCGCGTGACCTGGTAATTGGCCGGGCGATGTTTGTCTATTGGTCCTACGACGAAAGCGCGCCCCCTAGCGAGGCCGCGGTTCCCCTGAATTTTATTGCAGATTTCCTTAACAACACCCGTTGGGGTCGCACTGGCACAATGGTCAAGTAGCAGATCCGGTTCGCGAACCCGGAATCTTGTTTCCCAGGTCCCACCTTCGATCCAGCCTCGCATTTTCGGTAAGGAGTGACGTGATAGAATCGCGCCACTCCCGAGACGAAATTCAGACGAGGTGATCACCCTTGAGTTGGAAGCAGGTTGCCTACCGGCTTTGGATCCGCATCAATGAGCATGATCTTTTTGGTCGGGCAGCTCAACTTTCATACTATTTCCTCTTAGCACTTTTCCCTCTGCTGCTGTTTCTGATGAGCTTGCTTGGCTATTTCGCCCAGGCAGGTTCAGATTTGCGCATCAGGCTAATTTCTTACCTGGCGACGGTGATGCCGTCTGCCGGCGTGACACTTGTCCGTACCACCCTCGACGAAGTTAGCCGGTCAGCGGGTGGCGGCAAATTGTCCTTCGGAATCCTGGCGGCCCTGTGGGCAGCCTCTAACGGAATGGGCGCCGTCACCAAAACGCTAAATGTGGCTTACGGCCTCAAAGAGACCCGTCCCTGGTGGAGAGTCAGGCTCGTATCCATTGGTCTGACCGTTGCGCTCTCGATATTGATTATCTCAGCGCTCGCAATCGTCTTGTTTGGAGGCCGCGTGGGAGATAAGTTAGCGGCGCACCTGGGTTTCAGCGCTGGATTTGCTCTGGTCTGGAAAGTTCTTCAATGGCCCATTGTCCTTCTGTTTCTGATGGTGACTTTCGATCTCATCTATCTCTTCGCGCCTGATTTGCGGGCCCGAAAGATGAAATGGTGGAACGCGGGCGCGATTACCGCAGTTGTTTTGTGGCTGGTAATTTCTTTTGCGTTTCGAATCTATTTGCATTTTTTCAACTCGTATAGCGTTACTTATGGGTCGCTTGGGGCTTTGATTGTTTTGATGCTGTGGTTCTACTTCACCGGAGTCGCGATCTTAATCGGCGGCGAGATCAATTCGGGGCTGGAGCAAGGGCTGAAAAGTGAGCAACCGACCTAAACAGGCTACCGTTATTCTCTTCTCGCTGCTGCTCGTGTTTCTTGCGAGTTCCGACCTGTCGGCTCAGAAAAAGAAGGCGGCCCGTAAACCCTCCAGCCCGAAAGCAAAGCCGATCAGCAAACTGGCAACGTTAAGGGAGGAGTTCATTCAGGCGACAAAAGACTACAAGGCTCAACTCGAAAAGCTACGCACGAGTTATGAGAAGTCAGTAGCCGCGTCTGAGGACAGACTGCAGCAAGCCAATCAGCTTTACGAGCAGGGACTGATCTCGAAGCGGGACTTGGAAGCCGCCGAACAAGCGGTCGCCGCTGCGAAGGACAGGATCGTCGAAGTCAATCAACGGATGGCCAGCGCGGACAGCCAGATTGCGGACACTTTGGTTGAAGCTGAGGCTGAAGCCAAACTTGCCAGGGCCCGGCCGTTGCCAAGAGGCGGATTCATGAGGACGAGTTCCTTGATTCGCTACAATGGCGCGTCGTCCTGGCTCCTGTCTGACGCGTGGCGAATCCAGCGGTTTTTCCTTGATAGTTTCAAGAGGCCACTGCCCGTTGGTGTTTTCGGTCAGGGCGCCATTCACGATCGTTGGCGACTCGATCATCGCAACGCGATGGATATATCCCTTCACCCGGATGGGGCTGAGGGGCAAGCTCTGATGGGCTTCCTGAGGGCGCAAGGCATTCCGTTTCTGGCGTTTCGCGAAGCCATACCAGGCACAGCAACGGGGCCGCACATTCACGTTGGCCGGCCGTCGCACAGATACTAAGAGTTCAGTCACGATCAAGACTCACACGATTTCGGACCAAGGAGAGACAATGTCCAAACAAATATTGTCCGCGATCATATTTGCGCTGGCAATTTTCAACACCGTGGAGGCAAATGCACAGGTGAATCGGACCACAACCCAAAGGTTTTCGTTAAGTGAAACGCAGGCCTCTCATTTTGCGCGGCTGGCGCTGAAATGTGTGCGGAAGGAATACCCAAACAAACCTGAGCACGTGATGAACGACGGACGCGACGTGGAAAGTCCGAAGACATTGCATCCTGCTTTTTACGGTTGTTATGACTGGCATTCGTCAGTTCACGGTCACTGGATGCTCGTGCGATTGCTCCGGATTTTTCCGAATCTGCGAGAAGGTCAACAGATTCGTACCGCGCTCAGGTCGAATCTAAGTGACGACAACATCTCCGCTGAGGTCGCCTATCTCAAAGCGCCAAACCGGCAGTCGTTTGAGAGAACTTACGGTTGGGCCTGGTTGCTGAAACTCGCTGAAGAGCTTTTGTTGTGGAACGACGACGATGGAAGGCTATGGGCCAGGAGTCTGCGACCGCTGGGTGACGCCTTGGTCAGCCGCTACCTTGAGTTTCTGCCAAAACAGACTTATCCGATTCGCACTGGCGTTCACCCGAACACGGCTTTCGGCCTGGCCTTCGCATACGACTACGCGACCAGTCTGAAGAACGAGAAGCTGACGAATTTGATCGCCGAACGCAGCCGGACGTATTTCGCCAGAGACGCAAATTACCCCGCTGCCTGGGAGCCGGGTGGCGAAGACTTTTTCTCGCCGGCGCTAATGGAAGCGGATTTGATGCGAAGAGTATTGAGACCCGCTGAGTTTCGACGGTGGTTTCACCGGTTCCTGCCGCAACTTGTCTCGGGCGTTCCCAAGTCGCTGCTGCGTCCAGCCATCGTATCGGACCGGAGCGATCCCAAGTTGGTGCATCTTGATGGTCTCAATTTGAGTCGTGCCTGGTGCATGCGCAGCATCGCAACCACCCTTCCTCGCAACGATCCGGCGCGAAATGTGCTTGCGGCTTCGGCGAGAGTGCACGCCGCCGACGCGCTGGCCAATGTTGCCAGCGGCGATTATGCCGGTGAACACTGGCTGGCTTCGTTTGCGGTTTTTATGCTTTCCACTCCTGAACCCTGATGAACTGATAAATACGTGGCTCAATCTGACAACCATCCCGTCGTCTTCTATGACGGTGTTTGCGGGCTCTGCAACCGGCTGGTTCAGTTTCTTCTGAAGCACGACACCCGCGAGCGCTTTCGTTTTGCGTCGTTACAGAGCGCGTTTGCCGATCCGGTATTGCGGCGTCACGGCGCCGATCCGAAGGATCTCGACACCGTTCATGTGGTCGTGGATCACGACCAACCAACTGAACGACTGCTGGGCCGTTCGGATGCGATTATCTTTTTGGTAACGGAGATGGGCGGTATCTGGAAGTTAGCGGCGATTGGAAAGATTTTGCCGAGGCCGTTGCGTGACGCAATGTATCGATTGGTGGCTCGAAACCGTTATCGGGTTTTTGGGAAGTCGGAATCCTGCATGCTGCCAGAACCAAAACACCGTGCAAAGTTTTTGGATGTCTAAAAACCGACTGGCCCCCAATCGAACAATTGGGAGCCAGGCGGTCTAAA
>JAXIOV010000204.1:0-20736 GCA_045403245.1 Pyrinomonadaceae bacterium
GTTTCCTGCAAGTTGCGTGAGTGGCAAAATTGAGCGCAGCTTCGATGTCTAGTTCGTCGAGTCTCGCATCGCGAATCTCGAGTTCAGTTAAGGCGATCCCTTCTTATGAGGGAAATGTTTCCCGAGACGACGCTGAAAGAAGCGCCGTCGCGTTGTCGAGAATGACCGTTGTTAAGGAATCACATTCTACTTAGCCGGGGCAGTTAAGAGCGATGATCTTTAGGGGAAAACTCCAGGTTGAGCCTTAAAAGTGCGAAACATGCTCGTATACTCACCAAGCACTTCAACCTCATCCCAAAAAGTGGGTTCAGTATTTATCAGCACACCAAAGAATTGCTTTTTCACTTGCCAACCTCTTTCCTTAACTTCAAACTCGACTGATGCACCAGGCTGCAATGGTTTCCACTTATTTCGTCGGCTCCCAATATGATCACCCTCGACCATACGGTCGCAATCTGTTCGTCTAACGAATTCAGGTAATGCGTATCCAATCGGATCATCGCTATTAAGATCTCCCAGGTAGTAGATGTTTCTTCCCGTATCATTAACAAGACGGAAGCGTGTGATAAAGGTATTCAAATTTTGCTGTTCTACGTCTCGGACACAAGGAGCATCCATCGAACAATCGGAGGACACCGAACCCCGCGGCACTCGCGCCTGTCTCTCATCTGGATATAACCATCTTTGTGACACCACGCTCAGATTCACACCCGGGAAATGGCGTTCTCCCTTCCGCGGTTTTATAGCCTGGTTCAAGGCAAGCTTTGGGTTACCATCAAATGGTCCTAACACATTTGAAAAGTTCCAATGATTATATAGATAGAAGCGGTCCGTTTCAGGCTCGTAGAAAACAAAGAGCCCCACTGGGCCTATACCGAAGAATCTATCGGGTTCCTTATGATGCGGATCCGAATAGTGCCGCCCGAGTCCGACGCAAGGCAAACAGTAGGCGATGACCCCTTCACGTAAACTTCCGGCCGGGCATCTGTCCGACCCCCATGCCCATTTGTGATAAAAGCTTTGAGCCGACCGTTTTGCGTCATACAGGCTGAGTACGTCCGTATTCTCAAATTTTATTTTAGTTGGCAGTTTGGCGATGTCGATGTAAACGACGTGATCCTGACTCCCGAGGTTCAGAGAATCCTTTGACTGCGCTTCAGTAGGGCTTGCAAAAACAAGTTGAAGTGCAAGGCAGATAAGAAAGAGTTTCGCATTTGCTGTAATTAGCTTATTCATCGCTTTAACTCGACTTAACGGTACGATCCTGGTCCATGTTAGTGACAACCTAAGTGACAAAGCTAACTTCAGTTTGAAGCTCTGACTTTTGGAGCTTTATTGTGAGGGTAATTGGGGCGGCGATTCAGCGCCATTAAACTGTCCAATAATCAGTTGCAGGAATCGCGCATGAGGATGCCTCGCGATTACCTTCCGATCCCGGATGGGATAAACCGATTGGCGCTTTTGAAAGCCTGAAGGCCAGACTAAAGCACGCACGCTACCGCTGTTTACGAATCGAGCGTGCGAGTTCAGCGCGTTCGTGTTTCTCGGTAACGTAAACGTCAAGCATTGATAGGGCTGACTCGCCGTCGTTATTGCGGGCATCTGGATCAGCGCCTGCGGCTAGTAAGAGCTTGACGATCTCAACTGTCGATCCCCGACTCATAACCGCTGTCATTAAAGGTGTCGTGCCGCGTTCGTTCTTTAAATTGACATCGGCACCTCGCTTAAGTAACGCCTTCACCAGGACGGGATCGTAACGCGTAATCGCATACATCAAAGGTGAACTGCTAAAAACCTCTTTGGGGTTTACTTCCGCTCCGGCTGCAATCATGGCGTTCAGGATTTTTAGCCAATCTTTATTGCGACGATCCATCGCAGACATCAAGGTTAAGAATTCACCGCCGTGAGAAGTGTACGCTCTCGTGTTAGTGTCTGCTCCGGCGTTTAGAAGAGCTTTAACGACCTCCAGATGACCAGCGTAGGCGGCAAGCATTAATGCCGTATGGCCACTCTTCGATCGGGCGTTCACATCGACACCTTCTTGCAAAAGTGCTCGGACACGAATCAGCTCGCCGTTTTCCGCCGCGATCATGAGCTGATTACATCCAGCCATGCTGCAGATCGTTTCGCCTTTGTCTTTCCCCGCACATTTAGGACGTGAAGTCTGCGTATCCCATCGCGCTTGCGCAAAGACAAAGAGAGAAAAAAATACAAAGAGGTACTTAATGTTGGACATCGTTTCCGCTCGATATTAATCTCTTGCAATCTCAATGGGCAATAAACAACAAGTCTCGAGTAGTGGGAGGGGTCGGGGAGGGTTTGTGAGAACGATACTTACCAGGTGGTCCAATAGGTGGCGTCGAGTTGAGAGGTAACACGAGTGTTGACGCCGCCTACAACCACAACAAACGGAGAATCAGAACCGGGAGCCGTAGCGACCGGGTCGTCGCCGCCGACCCAACGCATAGCTCCGCGATCGTTAAGCTTAAGTTTCAACAACAACCAGGGCAGTCACGTTGATTCGACCAGAGTTGAGTCCAAGGGAGTCCATGACAATAACAAATAGAAGCGCCACAGCCCTGCTCGCCCGCGTTGCCGGCGCGGCCTTGATTGCAATCACCTTCATCTCGATCGCGAAAACTCCGTTCGCCCCGCGCGCGACGGCGCAGAATGCCGCGGGATATCGTGTTGATTCCAGGTCTGCCAACGGACTCTACATCACGACCTTCACGACACCGCAAGGCGTGATCAAAGTAAACCTTCCGGACGATATGGCTGCCGGCGACACGATCTCCGGTACTGTCACAGCCGAATCTACCGGCCAGAATGATGCAGAGCGGGCCCAGAACCTCGCTGAACTCAAACGCCATGTGCTCGTAGTGGAAGGACAACAGACGCTGGTCGGGGCCGAGACATTCAGCTGGAGCATACCTCGTCCCCTCAACCCGAACTCAAAGAACATTTCCCTTTTGCAACGAGGTCAGAACGCCGCCACTACAACTATTCCGATATCCGCGACACCACCACCGAGTCCCTCACGATTCACGCTGCCCACAGGCGGTCAGCAGGGCCAATTGATTCAGATCAAGGGCCCCGGCAACGGCATCTTCTCGCCGCAGGATTATGTGAAGGTTGGCGGAAAAATGATGCCGCCCCTGGCTGAGTCGCCCAGAAGTTTGATCGTGCGAAATGCGAGCGATGCTCTGGGACCAACTAATATCGAATCTCATGAGAACGGCGTGGGAATGCAGTGCCCATTTCGAAATATTGGCATCAATCTGTCCGCGCCCAAACTGAAGCTGCTTCGGGGAGAGACAACATCGCTGCACGTGGTAGTCCTCGGGCTGGGTGGTGTTGCCGGAGACCAGTCGTTGGATCTGGAGAACACTTCGCCAAGCGTGATCAGAATGAGCGGAGGTGATCGACAACACATCAACATCCGCGCATCGGAAGTGCGGCCGGATGGGACCTATTCACTTGATCGCACGCTGACCGGAATTATGGCCGGCAGTTTTGGCGTGACGGCCACGATCACGTGGGCAGACGTGTGCCTGCCCGCCAGCCTGGTTGTTGGTCCTGTCACACAACCCACGCCACCCGGGACTTCCAGCGGCCAAGGATCTGCCAGGGATAAGCTCGAACAGGGCCGAAACCTGCTCGCTCACTTCAAGTTTTACGCCGCGCTGGCGCCTTTGTCTGAGGCGCTCAAGTCATACAAGAGTGGCGGCGATATGAATGGCATCGGTGTTACCAGCGATGCCCTCGGCGATTTGTATTTGCAGGAAGGGCAATATGAGGTTGCGCTTGGTTACTTCCAGAGTGCGCGTCAGGCATTTGTTGCGAACAAAGAAATGCTTAATGCAAGTTTGATGATAAGCAAGATCGGCGAAACCTACTTGCTGCTGGATAACATCGCAGAGGCCAAAGCAGTTTTCGTACAGTTCGGATCACAAGCATCTCCACCCTTTCCAACAGACGTGGTTCGGCACAAAACATTCTTTGCCTATTCAAGAAACAAACTCGGAGAAGGCCGGGCCGATTATCTGTTGGGCCAACACAGAGCTGCTGAAGCAGACTTCCAGGAGTTGCTGGCTGCTGCATCCTTGCCAACTGCGCGAGATCAGGAAGCCACGCGCTTCCGTATCGCAGCAGCCACCAACCTGGGTGACGTGTTATTCCGCAAAGGAGATCTTGCCGCCGCGCGTATTCGATATAACGAAGCAATTCAACTCGCCCGTCGCGATCGGCGAATTGACCTGGAGTGGGCCGCAAAAGCCGGTTTGGGTAAGACTCTTTGGGCCCTGTCTCAGCGCGCTCAGGCGATGCGATCGCTAATACAAACAGATAGTCGCGCGGCTCATGCCTCCGTTCAAACACAAGAAAGCGCTGTAAAGCTACAAGCTGACGCACAAAATGCTTATCGCGATGCCCTGGCGAGCATCGAAACGGTCGTTGAAGGAAGTATCCGTGGCCATGAAGCACGCACGACTTTTCTCTCAACCACCCGCCAGGCTTTCGAGGGAGCTGCGGCGTTGAACGCCGAAATGACGTTGGACGCAAAGAGAAATGACCCAACGGCTTCAACCGGAAGTTCATTACGATTCGCCGCTGAAGGCTTTCGAATCGCGGAACAGGGGCGAGCTCGTTCGCTACTTGACGTGTTGGCTGACGGCCACGCAGTGATTTCGGCCGGAGTGCCGCCCGCCCTTATCAAGAGTCGAAGCGAAAATCTCGCGAACCAGCAACTGATCGGAGCGCAACTCACAGGTGTTTCGATTGCAGGTGAGACGCCGAAACAAACCCTCACTGAATTGGAAGCTGAGCTGGAACGACTCGCCGCTGAGTTTGAGAGTCTTGAGAACCAGATAAAGGCCGCCAGTCCGCGCCTTAACTCTTTGGTGCATACACGTTCCTTAACACTCGAGGAAGTTCAGCGACGAGTCCTGGATGATGAAACAGCGCTGCTCGAGTACAGCCTTGGTGAGCAGAGTTCTTACCTGTGGGTTATTACTCGCCAGAACGCTGCTGTCTTCAAGCTACCTGCTGGTTCGACCATGGACCAGTTGGCAATGGATCTTCGCGCCCAGCTGATTCCCCCGAGATTGCAAAGACGCAACGTCGGGGTTGACGTGCCAACAGCCGACCAACAGAGAGGACTGGGTCTTAGCACAGCAGCCCCGGCCACAGACACTGCAGCCTTCTCCCGGGCTTCGCACGCGTTCTATAAAGTGGCTTTGGCTCCGGCCGCATCCATGATTGGCAACCGGCGCTTAGTTATTGTGGCCGATGGCGCGCTGAACTTCGTTCCGTTCGAAGCGTTGGTCACAACTGATCGCGGCGGCGACTACAGCTCGCTTGATTACCTGATCAAAACGAACAAAGTAAGTTACGCGCCGTCGGCATCAGCTATAGCCGCCGTGCGAGATCAAAAACGGGCCGTTGGGCGGAATATCTTGTTGGTCGCAGATCCCGTATTCAGTGCGAACGATCCTCGACTGCAAACGGGTTTTGCCCCCAATCGAGCTGAAGTAACCAGAGGCCTCGGGCTCGATAGCGCCGTGGCGGATGTTAATGGTCCAGCGACTCAGACGACTCAGGCGAGTGGTCCGCTCAGACTGCCGCGCTTAGCCGGAACCAGGATCGAAGCTGAACAGATTGGGCGGTTGGCAAAAGCATCCGCCGCGCAGGGAGACTTGTGGCTCGATCTCGGCGCCAACGAAGATGATCTAAAGCACCGCGACATTCAAAACTATCGCGTCGTGCACCTCGCTACTCACGGCGTACTCGATGCAATGCGACCACAGTTTAGTGGTTTGGTGTTGTCGCTGGTGGGAAACAAGAGCGACGACGACGGCTTTCTGCGGACGGGTGAAGCCTTCAATCTCAGGCTTGGCGCTCCACTCGTTATGCTTTCAGCATGCGAGTCGGGACTTGGCAAGGTAAAGCGGGGCGAAGGCGTGATTGGTTTAAGCCGAGCGTTCATGTATGCGGGCGCGACCACGGTCGGGGTCACTCTTTGGTCGGTCGCGGATAAACCGACAGCTGAATTGATGACCGACTTTTACCGGCGCCTGCTTGGGCCAAACCCGTCGCCGTCCGATGCGATGCGGGAAGCGCAGCTCGCAATGATCTCCGGCAAAAAATATAGCGCGCCTTTTTACTGGGCGCCGTTCGTGCTCGTGGGTGAGTGGAAGTAAACCACTCGCAAATATGTCTTCGCCCCGTTAGGGGCGAGATGTTTATAGTATTTATCGTGAGTAGCAAGCTTGCGAATAACAGCCGTGAACTTCCGATTGAGCTCTTCGTTCGATTCTAATAACTGTCGCAGCTTTACGAAGGCACGCATGATCGCAATGTTGACCTCGATTGCTCGCTCGCTATTGAGCACACTCGACAACATCGAGACACCCTGCTCAGTAAATGCGTATGGCAAATAACGTCGACCGCCGCGTCCCGGCTGCCTCAGTCTTCGTGAGCCGAAACATGAAATCTTTGGGAAAGCGTTTACGATTCCGCCGAACTTGTTCGTTAAGGCGCTTCGTTGCCACTTCGTAGAGGTCGGCCAAATCAACGTCGATGGTAGTGGGTCAGTTTGAAATTCAACCGCGGATTAACGGGCTAAGCGAAGCGCCCGCATAGAACCGGGAGCCGTAGCGACCGGGTCGTCGTCTCCACACTCAACTCACATGGCTGCGCAGGCGTCAAGCTGCTGAGTCCGCAACAACCCGTAGTCACCGCGATACGAACAGAGTTGAGTCTCGCGACGGCGACCCGGTCGCTACGGCTCCCGGTTCTGATGCGGGCGCTTCGCTTGCCTGGCTAATCCGCGGCTGAAATTTCAAACTGACCCACTACCCTGATCCGGGCAGCACCGAGCGGATCTGCACTCGCAGTTCAATACCCTCGTTTCGCACAGGGAAGGTGGTCGGCAAGCTTGAGATCATTGCGCCGGCTTGCCGCTTACTCGACCTCGAGTTTTTGAGCTGCGCAATGCCCACTCAACCGCGTGGACGCCTTATTCTTAATACCCGACAAAAAGACTCCCCGACATTGCTGTCGAGGAGTTCCCCTTATCAATTCAGTGATTGGTGACGCAACTATTCAGAAGGCTTTGTCGGATCCTTCTTCAGCTTCGGCGCCTCCTTGGTTTCAGCCGGCTTCTCAGTGCCGTCCGGATTTGTTGCGGCCGGATCCTCCGGCGCGGGTTGCCGTCGTTTAAGTGTCGGCCTTCCCGGAGGTCCGCCTTCCTCGCCGCCGGCAATTGCTCCGGTGCTGGAAGCGCGGGCGTTTGAAAGACGAAGCAAGCGTGATTTCACCCTCTGAAACTCAGAAGTACTGATTACATATTCCTCATGTTCGGGAAACCTGGCCGCCAGGGCCTGAGCAGATGCGCGCCGATCGGGTGGAGCAGGATGCGATGCAAATGCTCGTGAAATAAGGCCTGGCTTTTTCTTGTTCTTGGACTCAAGCTTTTCAAACATGGTCGCCATTGCGCCTGGGTCGTAGCCTGCCGCCCACATGTACTGAACGCCAAGTTTGTCGGCTTCCTCTTCTGCCCCGCGGCTAAATTTCATAAAAGCGCCGAGCAGTCCAAGTCCCGCAGTGTTTTGAAAAATCATCCCCGGAATGCCGCCGAGAAAGATCGACGTGCCCAGAGCAAGATATTCAAGCAAACCCGCCTTCGTTGAATTCTCCACTGCATGGCGGGCGGCAACGTGAGCGATTTCATGGGCCATCACGCCCGCGACTTCGGCTTCGTTGTCCGCTACCAAAATCAGGCCCTTGTTCACGTAAAAGAAGCCGCCCGGAAGTGCAAACGCATTCACTTCGTCTGAGTCGATGACCTTGATGGTGAAAGGAATCTTCGCGTCTGAATGGAGCACGATGTTCTGCCCAACTCGATTCACATACTCGGTAATTATCGGGTCGTCAACGAACTTCGCCTGTCGATCAACTTCGGCCGCCAATTCGCGTCCCAACCTGACTTCCTTTTCGGTTGAGCCGCTCATCTTGGCGATGATGCCTTTGTTGATGTTGCGTTTCCCGATCATCGCCGGGTCTTCGTTTACCGAAAGCGGTTTCTTGTTGGTGCTTGCAACCGGGGCCGGCGCGGTCTTGGTCTCGTCTTTCTTAACCGCGGTTGTGGCAGTGGTCTCTTTTGAAGTTGTCGTTGTAGTCTGCGCAAAGCTCGCGATTGAGCCGACAAGTAGGCACGAAACCAGAGCCAGGGCGGTGGTGATGCGGGAGAAGCTGTTCATCTTGAAGAACCTCCAGAAATTTCAAACCTGCCAACTGGGAAAGAGTTCTGGGGTCATTTCCTTTCCAGTGTCATAGACTGAGGGTTGCCGGCGAAAACTTCAATGGGGAATTACCGAGAGTGTAGCACCGATAGCTGGAGTTTTCGCTATTTTCAAAGGCGCAGTCTATGATGCCCGGCGGTAGCCGCTTGGTTGTGTGCCGAAACTGGCGCAAAACGCTAAATTATTTGATCGCGAAACTCCGAAGCAGAGATGCCGAAACCGGGAAACTGCCGGTTTCCGCACGGCAATAAGAATGCAACGCAGGCGGTTTGCGGGACTCGCCGCCAGCATAGTCTAAGGCGCCTCGAAACGCCCGAAATCTCGGGGTTATTGGAGTTCTAGTAACGCAAACTGTTACCGTGCATCTTTCCAGATCCGTTAGATTCAAATTCCGACTGCCGGTGACTAAACCCATACAAAAGCCCACAGTCTCAATCATTGGCGCCGGCCGGCTCGGCCAGGCCCTGGCTCTGGCTCTCCAGCCGGCCGGTTATGCAATAGTTGCCTTAGTCGCTCGACGAAGACAGAAAGCCGAAAAAGCTGCTGGATTATTGGATAAACCTGCTATCGCTCTATCCGCGAAGCAACTGGATCAACTACCTTCGAGCGACGTGGTCATAATAGCCACCCCTGACGACGCAATTGAAAACGTCGCCGCAAGACTCGCCACTTCCCTCCCCCTCAACGATCGAGGCTTGATTCTGCACACGAGCGGCGCGCTCTCCTCCGAGGTCTTGTTACGTCTGGCAAAGCGTGGATTTCACACTGGCTCCGTGCATCCGCTCGTTTCCGTCAGTGAGTCGCGCGCCGGAGCAAAATCCCTGGGCAACGCTTTTTATTGCGTGGAAGGCGATCAGGTAGCGATCAGGATGGCACGAAAGATGGTACGGGACCTGGGCGGCACCAGCTTTTCCATCAAGCCCGAGAACAAGGCGCTTTATCACGCAGCAGCGCTGTTAGCAGCCGGGCATCTGACGGCACTCATCGACCTCGCGATAGAAATGTTGGTCTCCGCCGGACTCAACCGGCCTGACGCGCAGAAAGTTCTATTGCCGTTAGTTGAAAGTGCGGTAGCGAATCTGAAGAACTCACCTCCGGCGCGGGCGCTAACAGGAACGTTCGCGCGCGGTGATCTCGCCACCGTCGAGAGACATTTGAAAGCTTTGACCCGAAAGGCGGAATCCAAAAACCTGGCGGACTCGTTGGAGGTTTATCGGCTGCTCGGCCTTCGCTCTCTCGAACTGGCGAAGAAGAATGGCCTCGATGCCCGGATTGCGAAGCGAATTAGAAAACTTCTAGAGGCTCACCCCGCCAGGAAATAACGAGACCCTTCAACGCTTAAGTTTGTCCAGAGCCCATATCAATCGCGTAACCCTTTTTTGTCGTCAGACATACGGACGAGATGTTTACCGGGCTTCAACTTGACCGCGAAGTAGTTGCTCAATACACCAGGTTGACTGACAGGACTTGTTGTTTGCTGTTTGCTGTTTGCTGTTTGCGATATCCTGTAACGCCATGAAAGCCATTCAAGTTGCCCAGGTCGGTGGGCCGGAAGTGCTCAAGCTGGTGGAACTACCGCCGCCAACGCCGAAACCAAACGAAGCCGTCATCCAGATCAAAGCGTCGGGAGTTAATTTCATCGACGTCTACTTTCGCGAAGGCCGCTATCCCGCGCCGCCGCCGTTTATTAATGGACAGGAGGGCGCCGGTGTAGTGACTGAAACGGGTGCTGCTGTGACCAGCGTGAAAACGGGAGACCGCGTGGCATATACCGGCGTACTGGGTAGTTATGCCGAGTTCGCGGCCGTTCCCGCCGAGCGATTGGTAAAAATCCCGGACGGCCTGGAGTTCAACGACGCGGCGGCGGCGATGTTGCAGGGAATGACTGCGCACTACCTCAGCCACAGCAGCTATCCGCTAAAGCGTGGTGAGACGGCGCTGATTCATGCCGCCGCGGGCGGCGTTGGCTTACTGCTGGTCCAGATGTCCAAGCATCTCGGTGCCCGCGTAATCGGCACCGCAGGCTCGCAAGAAAAAGCGGAACTTGCCCGCGCTGCCGGCGCAGATGAAGTCATCATCTACACAACGCACGACTTCGAAGCAGAAACGAAACGACTAACTCATGGTAAGGGCGTCGACGTCGTTTATGACGGCGTCGGGAAAACGACTTTTGAAAAAGACTTCAATGTCTTACGCCCGCGCGGCTACCTGGTTCTCTTTGGCGGGGCGAGCGGCGCGGTACCGCCATTCGACCTGATGCAACTTACGAAGCACGGCTCTTTGTTTATCACTCGCCCGAGTCTGGCCCACTACATCGCCACCCGTGAGGAGTTGGAACAACGCGCCGATGATGTGTTGCAGATGATTGCCAACGGCGACTTGAGGTTGTGCTTACATAAGGCTTACCCGTTGGCCGATGCCCAACAGGCACATCGCGATCTTGAGGGACGCAAGACCAGCGGGAAATTGCTGCTGATTCCGTGAAACGGTAAGTCCTTTGTGCTGAGAGGCTATCCACAGATTAGGCAGATTACAGTTTGGTTGATCTGAAGATTCGGTTGAAGACTCTACTTACCGTCCGGCGGGCCTCCTGTTAACCGTCGGAACTCAATCTGTGTAATCTGCGGATAGGATATTTCAGACCTACGCGCCGTAAATCCTCAGGCGAAATTCATCATTAAAGGTTGCGATTTCGGGTTTACGGTTTGAAAACAGACGGCTTTCACGAAAAAGCATTGGCAAACCACCTGATGGTGTCTTCGCACCATAAGCGGCGCTTGAAAACACGGATGCCAGTTGCGGATTCAGACGGTAAGGTATGCCGTAGCGGATGGCTTTTTGGGCGACCGGCGAAAACCCCGCGCCGCGCCGCGGATTGATGAGTTCAATCGAGTGGTCAAAGACATGTAGCCTGGTTGACTGATCGCGCAACGCCAGGTCGCGATGGGTCAGCAGGTTGACTATTCCTTCACTCAAAGCAGCGCGATGATAGTTTGCCCGGGCTGCAATTGGGCTGTCAGATACGTCGCCCGCGGGAAAACTTCGCGGACGCGTGTCCCAAAGATCGCAATAACGGGCGATGAATTTAAGCAATGCTTCGTAGATAGTTAAGACCTGGCCGGTAATGATTAAACGCTCAACTACGGGCGCCTGAATTGAGTCGCCGGCAAACCGGGCCGCTGTGACGCCCGAGCGCGGCAGCAGTTCTGCAACGCGTTCGTCAATTCCAAACAGCAACAAACCGGCGATCGTTGGGACCACTTCACCGGCGTGTTCTGTCGCCATCAACAACTCTCGCTGGAGCACTTCGCCCGTCGGGTAACCACTCGCGCCTGCTTTACTGAAGCCGTCGGCCTCAAACTCGCGCAGAAAGCTCCACAGATGTGCCTCGTCAATATCATTGAGCGTGGCGCCGAGCGCCGGCATGTTTTCCAGGCCCAGGGGCTGTGCTTCCCCCAAAAGCGCTGAAAGCTCTTCGCGCGTAGCTTCGCGCTTCTCTGAACCGATGCGCAGGTAAAAGCGTCCGTCGCGAGTTCGATACGGCCGGCGCTTCGCCTCGATATCCAGCGCGACAACTCTCCGGCCATTATCAAAGGCAATTCGATCAACAAACGGAACAATTGGTGGCTCGACGTCTTCCCGGCAAATTCTGACCAACTCGTCCTGAACACTTTCAGGATCGTCCACACCTTCAATTCGCAACTGATCGTTTACGCCAAATACGATGACACCGCCGCCAGTGTTGGCGAGCGCAACTATCTCCTGAGCAATTTTCTCGGTGTTCGAAAGCTTTACTTTCAGTTCAAGGAACGTATCTTCCCCGCCGCGAATCAAGCGCAGCAGTTCGGTTCTGGAGGTTTGCGGAGCCGGAGTGGAGAGGTAGTACTCCTGAAAGGAGCGTTCGGTGGTGGGTTCGTGTCGCTGGTTACCGCGAAATCTTCTGCGAGCCATTTGTGTATTGACGGGGCCCTCACCCGCCCGGATGCCTGAACCGCAGGACATCACTGGAATTTGTCTTCACTCAACGCCTTTGGCGTGAGCCGTCTGTTTTCAGACGGTATTGATAACTGTTACGTTCGTTCCTCCGCCGCCGGCGCGGGGAAACCCGGCTTCGAGCTATTGTTCCGGGTCGTTGATTGTTTCCAGTATCTCCAATTCCCGTTGCTGAAACGCCTCGCCCTGAGATTTGATCACCAACAGGTAGAAACCAATCGACGTCAACGATAAGACGCCGAGTGTAACATACTCAACCAATAAACTGCGGGCTACGTATCCCGCAGCCACGGACGCCACCGGGATCAAGGCCAGCACCAGGATCATCGGTATGATCATCAAGCCAACAACCCCGGCCACATTAAGCCGCTTTCCGAATTTCATCGGCTTGGGAAAGCGAACTGAGAACCAGTTACCCATTAACGACATCAGGACGGCGAACGAGATGAAACTGAAAATGGCAAAGAGTAGTGCCGTCGCGCCGATGTCACCAAACACCAGCTGATTGATTGCCAGCAAGCCGGTGCAGAAGACGAGCGCTACGGCTGTGATGGCAACGTTCTTTCCGATCAAAATCCTTGTGCGATCAACGGGCGAGAGTACGAGGGTGCGCATGCCGCCGGCCTCAAACGCAAACTGATTGCAGTAAAGCCCTGACAGGATCAAGAAGACGTAAAGCATTCCACCGGTCGCCAACAACCCATCCGCATAACTGACAAACTCACTCGCCATTTCAGGCCGATCCCCACCCCCAGATCCGAAACGCTTGCTGTTGACGACTCTAATGACGATCAAGATCAGCGGCATCAGGGTCATCATGCGAAGTTGTGCGTTGCGGGTAAGGTAGCGCAGTTCTTTTTCGATGACCGCGGAGAGCTCAGCCGAAATCACAGGGAGGCTCCAGCCAACGTAGTTCTCTTCTGGAGTTGTCTTCAAGGTTGGCCGGCGTTTCCGTTTCGTCTGGCCGCCGCCGAGAATTGCGCGCCGTTCCAACCAGAATGTAATCACGATAAGGACGACGCTGTAGCCAAGCAACGCGAACAAAGCAAGCAGGTAACCCGCGGTCTGGCCGTCGCGCAAGCCGCCGGTGAGTCCAAAAGCAATTGCACCGGGCGGCGTCCAGCGCAAGGCTGTCACTGATTCAGAATGACGAAACAGAGCTGGCGCAATTTGTCCGAACAGAGCTCCGCCGAGTCCGGCAATTGCTCCAACGAGAGCCAGCAGCGTTTCACCGCGGGTCCGCTTTTTCCGAATCAGAGCTCCGATGGATGTGGAGACCCATTTTGAGAGGGCCAACCCAAACAAAACCGCCGCGAACGCCAGCAGCAACGCGCCAATCATGTTTCTCGTACCGAGTCCGACGCCAATTCCGATGGCCAGAACTGCGGGGACGGCAAACACCGATTGTAGACTTGCGATTTCGCTGGTGAAGTCTACGGCAAAGAGCTTGCGCAAACTGATTGGATAGAGAAGCAAGTTTCCCGGATCAAACTGCCGGCTGCTGCCGATGCTGAGTGGTAGTGTCGCCCAAAGCAGGTAAGCGAAGGCAAAGATCGAAAAGAAAATAAACTCAGCCGAAGGTACACTCCCGGTACCTTGACTCTTCGCGGCCAGATTTTGCAGCCCAAACCCGGGGGTCGTGAGTGCATAGGCCGAGACCCCCAATCCAACGGCCACCAACAGCGCAATAGTCAGAGCGAGAAGGAATCCCAATATAGAGGCCAGCCTGTTGACCACAGCTTTCGACGACCGCAAGGAATTGCGGAAGAGGGTCCACTTAAGCCAGAGGAGTGTGCGGAGTTGGGACAAGGGTTAGTTGTTAGTGGTCAGTTGTTAGTTGTGTGTTGTAAGTGTTGTCAGCTATCAGTTGTTCTGAAAGTTTTCTTACTGTTAGCGAGTCATTCTATACTGCAAGCAATCCAGACCAACAACGTCGAGACACCAAACAAGTAACAACTGACCACTGACTAATAACAACTGACTACTGACTACTAACAACTGACAACCAGACATGAACGCCTACATCAGTCTCGGGTCAAACCTTGGTGATCGCGCCGGCAATCTGCTTTTGGGAGTGCGGGGGATGTTGGATGCGGGCATGGAAGTGTCTCGACTTTCTCACATTTATGAAACGGAGCCAGTTGACACCTTGCCACAGCCGGCATTTCTCAACATGGTTGCAGAGTTGCGCGGCAACACACTTCCCCGCCCGGAGCAACTTATGGCGCGACTCCTTCGCGTGGAATCCTTACTTGGCCGAACGCGGGATGCGCCAATGGCGCCTCGGACGATCGATCTCGATCTACTGCTCTTTGGAAACGAGACTAGCTACACGGAGTTTCTAAAGCTGCCGCACCCGCGAATGCATCTGCGCCGATTTGTCCTGGCACCTTTGGCAGAACTTGTACCTGGAGTGGTTCATCCCGTCCTGAATAAGACGGTGAAGGAATTGCTTGAAGCTGTGCCCGACCAATCAGACGTGAAACTGTGGCACGCGTCGCATTAAAGACCGTATCAGGCAACCGAATATTCGGTCACGCCCTGGTTCGGTAGAGTCTCACCTTGGGCGCCGATTTGAACGTGGTCATAGGCAATTCTGTCGGGGGATTCAACTCTGTTTGGGTCACCCGTGACTGCCTCTTTGTTGCGGGATCAGCCATACGACGGCAAACGACCCGGTCGTTACGGCTCCCCGGTTCTGATTCGCCAACGCGGGGGGTAATTGCAAACGCCTGGCTGCCGGCTTGGCCCACCTATGGCGGGCGGTTCTCGATTTGTCTGGACTTGAGGTGAGGACTATATGGGTTTGAAACAGCAACACACTATTACCCCACTACCCACTCCGGGTGTTTTCCCCTTTTTCGGCTTTTGCCGTTATAATGGCCTCCCTTGTTAACACCCCTTTCAAATCTCGAATTAAGCCATTAAATGGCCGTTTAATTGGCCGCCGCCGAGCGGCAAAGAGAGCTGAAAAATGCCATATCTCAAGCCTGAGCGTCCCGAAAAAGTATCAGCGCCTTCGCTGAAAGCCAGCAAGCAGCGTGGAGAGCGTCTGGTATGTTTGACTGCTTACGACTTTCCGACCGCACGAATTGTTGACGAGGCCGGCATCGACATTATCCTGGTCGGCGACAGCCTTGGTAATGTGGTGCTGGGTTATGGCAACACTGTGCCGGTCACGCTGGAAGAGATTCTGATCCACCTCAAGGCGGTCCGACGTGCGGTGCAACGCGCTCTGCTGGTTGCCGACATGCCCTACGGGTCGTTTCACACCGGCGCGGATGATGCGGTGAGAAATGCCTTGCGGCTGGTGAAAGAAGGCGGCGCAGAGGCAGTCAAGCTGGAGGGTGGTCATAAGCGCGTGCAACTTGTGAAGCGTTTAGTTGACGAGGAAATTGCGGTGATGGGCCACATCGGCCTGACGCCGCAGTCAATTAACAAACTGGGCGCTTATCGCGTGCAGGGCAAGACGACCGCGACGGCGCGCCAGTTGATTGCTGATGCGCGCGCTCTGGAAGACGCCGGAGCGTTCGCGATTGTTCTGGAAGTGGTGCCTCGCGAGATTGCCAAACTGATCACTGAAAGCATCAGCATTCCCACGATCGGCATTGGCGCCGGAGTTCACTGCGATATTCAAGTGCTGGTATTGCACGACATGCTCGGCTTGTCGTTTGGGAAACTGGCGCGGTTCGTTCGCCCGTACGCGAATCTGGGTGAAGCCATGACCGAAGCTGTTACCCGCTACGCCGATGACGTGCGCAACGGTACCTATCCTTCGGACGACGAGTCGTATGCTATGCCGGCGGAAGCTGCCGAAGAACTGAAGCTAAAAGACAGTAAATCGTAAATGGTAAATCGGGAATCGAAAAAGGTTTCGTGTGCCGAAACCTATTCTCAATCCTACCCGCTCGACCGCGTCTTTCCGTCAATAACTCCGAACGTGGTTTCAACAAATCACACCCGGGTTTAACTATTCACCATTTACCAATTACTATTCACCTGTTATGGAAATCATAAATCGCCGCCAGCGCATGACTTCCGTCGCGCGCAAAATTCGCCGCGAGCAGGACCGGACCATTGGCCTGGTGCCAACTATGGGTGCGCTTCATGAAGGACACCTGAGCCTGGTGCGCGAAGCGCGCCGGATGTGTGACTTAGTTGTAGTTTCGGTTTTTGTTAATCCAACCCAGTTTGGTCCCAGCGAAGACTACGAACACTATCCACGCGATCTCACGAAAGACACCGCGGTGCTGACTGACTACAACGTCGACTACATCTTTGCGCCGCCAGCTGAAGAAATCTATCCAAAGGACTTTGCCACTTACGTCAATGTCAAAGGACTCTCCAAAGTCCTCGAGGGAGAATCGCGGCCAAACCACTTTCGCGGTGTTGCGACCGTGGTTTCTATTCTGCTTAACACTGTCCGCCCTGACTTCGCTTTTTTTGGCCAGAAAGACGCTCAACAGGCTTTGATCATCAAGCGGATGGTTAGAGATTTGGCTTTTGATACTGAGATTGTCATCCTGCCTACCGTCCGGGAAGACTCCGGACTCGCCATCTCGTCGCGAAATCTTTACCTGACTGGCGAAGAACAGCAGTCGGCGACGATAATCCACCAGGCTCTAAGCAAAGCCCGGGAGACATTCAAGAAGGGCGAACGTAACGCGGGCAAGCTTGTCGAAGTTGTCAGATCAACCATCGAAACTGAACCGCGCGCCCGGCTCGATTATGTGAGTGTGGTTGATGCGGAAACGTTAGAGAGATTGGATAAGCTTGATGAGCGGCCGACCCTCATCGCGGTAGCGGCCTACATTGGCAAGACCCGGCTAATCGACAATACCGTACTCAACAAAACGAAGAAAGTCGTCGATCTGGCGAAGACTTAGTCCACGCAGCTTTTGTGTTATATTTTGAGAACTGCTAACAGCCGGGAGACTTCATGAGCACAACCAAGGAAGAAGCGATGAAGGTAATTTCCAGGCTACCCGAAGAGGTAACCTGGGAAGACATAATGTACCGGCTATATGTAAAAAAGAAAATTGAAGAAGGCATCAAGGCCGCGGAAGAGGGCCGCACTGTTTCTCACGAAGAAGTGAAAGAGCTCTTTGCACGCGAATGAAGATAGTCTGGACTGAGCCCGCCGTCGAAGATCTTCGCGAACTGCACGCCTACATAGCCAGAGACTCCGAGTTGTATGCAAGTAGATTCGTGGACCGACTTATTTTTGTAACCGGAAACCTGGCTGGTCAGCCTAGAATGGGGCGCGTTGTTACCAGAGGCTGATGACGAAAGCATTCGGGAAATTTTATACCAACACTATCGCATTATTTATCAGATCAAGAACGATCTCATCGAGATTCTGGCAGTGATCCACGGTGCAAGAGACCTCCAGACAATCGAGCCGGCTTCATGGAATGTGGGCTAGGCCTAGCCGACGCCAACTAGAAAAATGGAAGTAAGGAAAGCTAAATCACACATCAAATTCACGCTCAACGGCGAGGCGACCGAAACAGCCTTTGCGCCGCACAAGACTTTACTCGAAGTCCTGCGCGAAGATCTGAACCTGACCGGGACCAAGCACGGCTGCGAACTCGGCGAATGTGGCACCTGCACGGTCCTTGTCAACGGTCGCGCGATCCTGTCGTGTCTGATGTTGGGCCTGGATGCTGAAGGACAGGAAGTCAAAACCGTTGAAGGGATGGCGGAGGGTGCGGAACTTCATCCGCTGCAGACCACGTTTGCAGACACGGGCGCCGCGCAGTGTGGTTACTGTTCGCCAGGTTTCTTGCTGGTTGCTGAAGAGCTCTTGAAAAAGAATCCCAATCCTTCGCGCGATGCAATTAAGGAAGCCCTTTCAGGCAATCTCTGTAGGTGCACCGGCTACATAAAGATCTACGAAGCGGTGGAGCTGGCCGCGGCACGCCTGCGCGGCGAAGAGACGGAGCTGCCAAAGGAAAGCGTCTTCGGTTTGTAAGTCTGAGCAGATGGTGCAGCAATCAGGATTGATTTGGTAGTTCAAGATCAAGTGTCTCGCAACGAACCTGAGAGATTTCTGCGAAGTTCGAATTGAGTTAATGGCTAAGAACGGAAACAGAAACGAAAAGCCGCTAAACGTAGTCGGCAAGCCTTTTCGGAAGGTAGACGCCCGCGCAAAGTGCACGGGGCAGACCAAGTTTGCCGACGACATCGTTTTGCCACGCATGCTTTCCTGCAAGATTCTTCGCAGTCACGAGCCGCACGCGCTAATCAAAAACATCGACGTTTCCGAAGCACTCGCGTTGCCTGGCGTTTTCGCCATTATTACCGGCAAAGATCTGCCCATTCCTTATGGCATTCTTCCCGTTAGCCAGGATGAGCATGCGCTCTGCGTCAACAAAGTTCGTTTTATTGGTGATCCGGTGGCGGCGGTGGCGGCAATCGACGAGGACACTGCCTTCGATGCGATGAACCTCATCAAGGTCGAATACGAACGGCTCAACACAATCTCTTCAATCGCAGAAGCCGTAATGATCGAAGAGCCGCGTATCCACGACTACGGCGATGGCGGAAACGTCCATAAGAAAGTCTCGCTGGAATTTGGCGACGTCGAAGAGGGCTTCGCTGAGGCAGATCTGATTCGCGAGGACACGTTCTTCTACGAGGGCAACACGCACCTGCCGATGGAACAACACGCGGCTGTTGCCCATTACGACGCGGACAAGAAACTAACGCTATGGAGCTCGACGCAAACGCCCCACTACGTTCACCGGGCGTTGACCAAAGTCCTGGAGATCCCCGCCAGTCATATTCGCGTGATTGCCACGCCCAACGGCGGCGGCTTTGGCGGCAAGAGCGACCCGTTTAATCACGAAGTTGTAGTGAGCAAATTAGCGATGATGACCGGCCGTCCGGTAAAGAACACGCTGACCCGCGAAGAAGTTTTCTACTGTCATCGTGGCCGGCATCCGGTGTTGATGCAGGTCAAGACCGGAGTCAAGAAAGACGGCGCAATCACCGGAATGCATTTCAAGTCGTTTCTTGACGGCGGCGCGTATGGCAGTTACGGCGTCGCCAGTACGTTCTACACCGGCGCCCTGCAAACGGTGACCTATGACGTGCCTCGTTACAAATTCCAGGGACTGCGCGCCTTTACCAACAAGCCACCGTGTGGTCCAAAACGTGGTCACGGGACGCCGCAGCCCCGTTACGCACTGGAGGTTCACCTCGACAAGATTGCAGAACAACTGAAACTCGATCCGGCAGCGATGCGCCGCGAGCACCTGGTAAAGCCAAATTCAGTCACCGCGAACTACCTGCGCATCGGCAGCATGGGTCTGGGCCAGTGCATCGACAAAGTCGTCGCTGGTTCTGAATGGAAAAACAGATTCTCCGGTTGGGATCAAAACAATCGCAAACTTCCTTATGGCAAAGGAATCGGCATTGCCTGCAGTTCGTATATTTGCGGCGCGGGGTTGCCGATTTACTGGAATAACATGCCGCAGTCAGGCGTGCAGCTGCGCCTCGATCGACAGGGCGGCGTCTGCGTGATGTGCGGCTCGATCGATATCGGTCAGGGCTCCGACTCGATTCTCGCCTATATCGTTGCGGAGGTCCTGGGCATCGATCCTTTCGATATTCGAGTGGTAACGGCAGACACGGATCTGACTCCAGTGGACCTTGGCAGTTATTCAAGTCGCGTGACTCTGATGACTGGCAACGCGGCGATCCAGGCTGCGGAAAGAGCGCGCGAGCTGTTGGTGATGGCCGTGGCCGAAAAACTCGGCGTGCCGATAGAAAATTTGTCGCTTGGCGAACGCCGGGTATTCGATGTCGAGAACCCGGAAGTCGGAGTTTCGTTTGCGGAGGCAGTCGTGCTGGCGGAGTCGAAATTTGGCACGATTGGCACGGTTGGTTCTTACTCACCGCCGCGGTCACCAGGCAAATACAAAGGCGCAGGCGTCGGCCCTTCGCCTGCTTACAGTTACTCCGCTTCAGTGGCCGAAGTAGACGTCGATCCAGATACGGGCCTTGTCACCGTCGAGCGAGTCTGGATAGCCCATGATATCGGTCGCTCAATCAATCCGATGCTCGTGATGGGACAGGTTGAAGGCAGCGTTTACATGGCCCTGGGCGAGATCCTGATGGAAGAGATGGCCTATCGCGGCAATCGCAACGTCGTGCATAAGTTTCCATCGATGCTCGAATACAAGAGCCCGACGACGATGGAGATGTGCGACGTCAAAACGTATCTGATTGAAGATCCCGATCCCAACGGACCGTATGGCGCGAAAGAAGTCGGACAGGGCCCGTTGTTGCCGGTACCGCCGGCAGTCGCCAATGCGGTTTACGACGCGGTGGGCGTGCGCATCGACGAAGTTCCGATTACTCCGGAAAAAGTTTTGAAGGCGTTGCGTGAAAAAGCAAAAGGCCGGGAGGGAAGGTATGGACCGACTGCGGTTCCGTC
>JAXIOV010000112.1:0-34041 GCA_045403245.1 Pyrinomonadaceae bacterium
GAACCCGGTCGCTACGGCTCCCGGTCCTGATGCGGAACGCGATTCGAGCTTGCACCGTCTTGAACTCCATTCGGAGTTCTCTGCAAATGAGCATATATAAAACTGCCCGCGTGGTGGATCGTCCCACCTTATTAGATCGGATTCAGACTGCTCGCAGTCAGGGAGCCCGGATCGTCCTGGCCAATGGATGTTTCGACGTCCTTCACGCCGGCCATGTTCGCTATCTCGAAGGGGCACGGGCGCTGGGAGATCTGCTCGTGGTAGCAATCAATTCGGATGAACAGGTAAAAGCGGTAAAGGGCCGGGGCCGGCCAATACTCCCGGAGACTGAGCGGGCCGAACTCATCGCCGCACTGGAGTCCGTGGACCTGGTCACGATTTTCAACGAGGCAACGGTCACCGAGCTGCTGCTGGCGCTAAAACCCGACGTTCATGCCAAGGGCACCGACTACACCCCAGAAACGGTTCCTGAACGCGATGTGGTACGATCATACGGTGGACGCGTGGCGATTGTTGGGGATCCGAAAGACCACTCAACTACGGAAATACTCAGGAGAGTGCGTTGTTAGCAGTCGGCAGTGGGCAGTGAAACCCAGAGCAATTCTCTGCCCTTGAAACAAGGATCTTGAAGCCTGGAGCGTTCCCGCTCTTACTGCCCACTTCGCTCAGAGGCATTAATGCGGATTCTTATTGTAAAACTTGGCAGCATCGGGGACATCGTACATACCCTCCCATCGCTCGCGGCTATACGAAAAGCTATACCCAATTCTGAAATTTCGTGGGTCGTCGAGCAAAAATCATCAGAAATTTTGAGAGACAACCCACTTCTTGATCGCCTCATCGAAGTCGACACGAAGGCCCTGAGGCGCGGGTTGATGTCTGGGGAGACGCTGCGGGCACCGCGCCAGCAGTTACGTCGGCTTCGCGCCTCGGCCTTCGATTTCGCCCTGGACTTCCAGGGACTACTCAAATCCGCAACAATTGCGCGCCTTTCCGGCGCGCGTCGTGTTTTTGGCTTCTCTCGCGATGCGCTGAGAGAACCCGCCAGCCGGTTTCTACGATCGCACTCCATAGCTGTCCCGCGGGACATTCATGTCATCCGGAAGAACCTTGCACTCGTCCGCAGCGCGTTGGCTATCCCAGTTCCAGAAGCCGCTGAGGACTTTGAGTTTTCGATCGCGACCAACCAAATTCATAAAGGTGAGGCCAAAGCGGCGACCCCGGCGGGCGACTATGTCCTGCTCAATCCGGGTGGGGGCTGGCCAACCAAGCTTTGGAGTCCGGAACGCTTCGGCCGGCTTGCCGATGAGTTGTGGACTCACCATGGACTTCTTTCGCTCGTGACCTACGGGCCCGGCGAGGCTGAATTGTCGCAGGCAGTCTTGCGCGCCACCCAGACTGGTAAAGCGTCTGCGGTCAGTCTTTCCTTGAAAGGTTTCTATGAACTCGCAAGGAACGCACGCGCCTACGTCGGCGGCGATACCGGACCGACCCACCTTGCTATTGCCGCCGGAACGCCGGTAGTCGGTCTTTTCGGTCCGACTGAATGGTGGCGGAATGGAAGCCCGCGCGCCGCGGATATTTGCGTGGAACGGGTCGACATTGACTGCCGTACGGATTGTCACCGTCGTGCATGCTCGAAGTGGATCTGCATGGACATAGAAGTTGAAAGAGTGTTACAGGCAGTCGGCCGACGACTAAAGGCAGGACAAACGTCCCTGCCTGTGCTGGCGAGTTTCTCGTAAAGCAAACTGCTAGTTTGCTCGTAGGACAGAAATTCTTGTCTGTCCATCTTGGACTGATTTAGTCCATCATGGACAGATAAAGGACAGGCACGGACAGGCAGGAATGCCTGTCCTACAAACAGGTTTGGAGATCATCAATATTGAGTAGAGGTGGAACCTGGATTCAGCGTTGGCGCGTGCCGCTGGGGTTTGTATGTGCCGCGCTTTTTCTTTTGTTCGCCCGGCCTCGGCCGCTGACTCTGGCTGTGGGAGCAGCTATCTCGCTTTTGGGACTCTCGCTGCGAGCGTGGGCTGCAGGTCACATAAGGAAAAATTCAGCCCTCGCGATCTCGGGGCCTTATGCCTACACACGCAATCCACTCTATCTCGGCAGCTTTCTCCTGGGCCTGGGATTCACGATTGGGTCGGGGGTATGGCTGCTCGGTCTCCTGTTTGCTGTCCTCTTTCTTGGCATCTATTTGCCGGTTATGCGCGTCGAATCCGGCACGCTGGCACAGCTCTTTGGCGAGGATTTTCAGGAATACGCGCGGGGGGTGCCTTTGTTTTTTCCAAGATTGACGCCTTATCGAGCCGGCGAAAAGCGGACGACATTTGATGGTAGTCTCTACCTGCGGTATCGCGAGTATCGAGCAGCGCTCGGTCTCCTGGCGGCGTGGGCCTTGTTGGTTCTTAAGGCGTACTACTTTAAATGAGGTTTAAGACTCAAAAGCTGCTGGTTGCCACTATCGGTCTTGCCTTCGTCGCAATAATTGCCGCGACGGCCGGGGTTTCGGGGACTGCCACGACCGTCGGTTTCGAGCCATCGAAATCGGAGGAACGGATCCAGCCTCAACCGTTCGAAGCCGGCGAGGAACTTCTTTACGTCGGCGAGATCTCGCGTTCAGTGCTCAGGAAAATAGACGTCGCCGAATTTCGCTTCACCGCACGCCGAGAATCGCTTTCAAAACCCCACAACGGCACTTCCTATTCGTTGAAATTCACAGGCGATGTAACGAGCAAAGGATTTTTCACCAGACTCTTCAATTTCAAATTCCGTCAGAGGGTTGAATCGATTGTAGAACCCGGTTCGTTTACGGTTCAAAAGACGAGCCGCGTCGATGAGCAGGGCAAACGCGCCCGGAATAGCGAGACCGTTTATGACCGCGCTAAAGGTCAGGTCGTGTGGGTCGAGCGCGATCCTAACAACCCTTTACGCGAACCCCGAACTGCCTCAACCGCGTTCAGCGGACGTCTCCAGGATGTGTTGTCGGCCATTTACTACCTGCGTACGCAGCCGCTCAAGGTTGGGGAAGCCTTCGAATTAACCGTAAGCGACTCAGGCCGCGTGTTTCAGGTCCCGGTCAAGGTTGTCGAGAAGAAGCGCATGAAGACCGTGCTTGGCCGCGTCGAAACCGTCCAGGTGGATCCGCAACTCTTCGGACCCGGCAAGATGCTTGAAACCAAGGGTGAACTGTCAATCTGGATGACCAACGACAAACGCCGCGTCCCAGTGAAAGCTCGAATCAAGACCGAACATGGCACATTTGATATTACCTTACGGAAAGTGATTCAAAAGTCTGGCGCTGAAACACCGACTGCATCATTAGTGACTCCTTGATTGCCTGTTCTCTCTAGTCTTCTCTCACCCGTCAAGTTATGCTGCGCTCCGGCACTCGGCCAGTTTGGGATTTGGCCACGGGTTAGCGGGATGAACGCGAACCTGAAAAGAGAAGCAACAGGATCAACATCCTTCAGGCTAGGCCTGGAGCGGCAATATTCTCTTTTCTGTTCTGCAGATTCGCGTTCATTCGCTTTGATCCGTGGCTGAATACTCGGTGGCCTGCACACAACTTCAAGAAAACCAACTACCTTCACTATTGACGCGGAACCATGCCCCCAACTCCACTCATTCTTGGTCATCGAGGGGCCTCTGCGGTTGCGCCGGAGAACACGCTTGGTGCGTTTGCCCGGGCAATGCAGGAAGGCGCGGACGGGGTTGAGTTTGATGTGCGACTCTCGCGCGACGGCGTGCCGGTCGTAATTCACGACGACAATCTCAAACGAACCGGACTAACAAGCGGCCGGGTCAACCAACTTACCGCCGCTGAATTGCAGAAGATCGACGTTGGCAAGTGGTTCACAAACAAGGAGGGTGGATCATCACAGTATTTGACCGAAAAAATACCTACGCTGGCCCAGGTTTATGGGTCTTTCTCTTCAAACAACGGACTGCTCTATGTCGAGTTGAAGTGTGATCCTTCGGAGAGCGCCACGCTTGCCCGGGAAGTGGTGCAAACCACTCAGCAGGCACAATTTTCGGATCGTGTGGTTATCTTGAGTTTTGACTTGCCTGCAATCCTGACGATCAAGGAGATAGATCCGGGCATTCGTACCGCGGCATTGTTTGAGCCCAGGTTTCGCCAACCGTCGATCGCGCTGCGCAAAGTGAAGATGATTGAAATCGCCCGGCGTCACCTGGCGGACGAACTGGCCCTTCACTACACGCTCGCTGTGCCTCGTCTGGTTGAGGAGGCACTGGCAATTGGTCTGGCGACCGTGGTGTGGACCGTTGACGATCCGCTCTGGATCGAGCGCGCCCGTTCCATGGGCATAAAAGCGTTGATCACAAACGATCCTGCAAGCATGCTGAGCCACCGCGAGAAAGTTTAGGAACTCACCGACCCTCCGCTTGAAAAATTGTTGCTTAACCTGGACCAATAGCAGATTTGCCCTCAGATGACAGCGAAGGCGCACATCTGTATCATTCGCACCACAACTTTACTGAACAGGAGACTCAATAATGCCAGTTAGACAGGGCGCCGACATCATTCCTCCGAAAGGCAGACTGGGAGTACTGCTAGTCGGTCTCGGCGCAGTTAGCACCACATTCATTGCGGGCGTTGAAGCTGTTAAGAAAGGTATTGGAAAACCAATTGGTAGTCTGACGCAGATGGGTACGATTCGTCTGGGGAAGCGAACCGATAACCGTGTTCCACTGATCAAGGATTTCGTGCCCCTGGCAAAACTTGAAGACATGGTTTTTGGGGCCTGGGACATTTTTGAAGATTCAGCATATGACGCCGCAATACATGCCGGCGTTCTCGAGAAAGACTTGCTGGCGCAGCTGAAAGCTCCTTTGCAGAAGATCAAGCCGATGAAGGCGGTCTTCGATCAAAACTACGTCAAGCGTCTCACTGGAACCAACGTCAAGAAAGGTGTCAACAAGTTCGCGTTAGCCGAACAGCTGATAGAGGAGATCGCTGAGTGGAAACGAAAGAACCGGTGCTCCCGCGTGGTGATGATTTGGGCGGCATCAACCGAGATTTTCCTTAAGCCCCACGCCGTTCACAAGACGTTGGAATCTCTCGAACAGGCCATGCGCGATAATCACAAAGCGATCGCGCCTTCCATGATCTACGCCTATGCCGCGTTGAAGTCTGGGATTCCATTTGCCAACGGCGCGCCCAATCTCACTGTCGATATTCCGGCGCTGAGGATGCTCGCCGAACAAAAGAACCTGGCCATCTGCGGAAAGGATTTCAAGACCGGCCAAACCTTGATGAAGACTATTCTGGCGCCGGGATTGAAAGCGCGCATGCTTGGCTTGAACGGCTGGTACTCGACTAACATCCTGGGCAATCGCGACGGTGAGGTGCTTGACGATCCTGAGTCGTTTAAAACAAAAGAGGAGTCGAAGCTATCCGTTCTGGAATATATCCTGCAGCCGGAAGTTTACCCGGAACTGTACAAGGATTTTTCGCACGTAGTTCGGATCAACTATTACCCTCCGCGCGGCGACAACAAGGAGGGCTGGGACAATATCGATATTTTTGGCTGGCTGGGTTACAAGATGCAGATCAAGATTGATTTCCTCTGCCGCGACTCGATTCTGGCAGCGCCAATCGTGCTGGATCTCGCGCTGTTCCTGGACCTGGCGCAACGCGCAGGCATGAAAGGAATTCAGGAATGGCTTTCCTTCTACTTCAAATCGCCGCAAACCGCGCCCGGGCTTTATCCGGAACACGACGTTTTCATCCAGTTGATGAAGCTCAAAAATACGTTGCGTTACCTGCGCGGCGAGGATCTCATCACGCATTTAGGGCTTGAGTATTACGACTGAAACCATCCCCTTGGATGTCACAACTTTTTGAGTTTTTCCGGCCCAAACGGCGTTGTTTGTTTGGGCCGTTACCTTTTGGGCGGAAGCTGCGTCAAAACGTGTACTCACCTGTTCTTCGCAGCTCAATTGTTGTTCACAAACAATTATTGGCAGTGTTTGTCTGACATGAATTGTCAGCTTCTTTAAAGCGCTTTTGTCGCTGTCCCAAATCAGTTTTTTAATCTTTACGCCATATTTTGTGATGACATTTGGACCCGTGTCGTATATATAGCATCGGTTCGGATTGCGCGGGCGGCTTCACGATATGCGAAAGCGGGAAACGAAGCCATCCACCAACGCATCAATGACAGTAGCGGATCGTTCCTTGCATTAATGGAGGCGGGCCACTAGCGGCCGAGCCGAAATTGAGTACTTTTCAAGGGAAGCTTGAGGGTCTCGCGCATGCAGGGAGGACGATATGATTACCGAGATGGAGCTGAACAAACTAAACGAAACCATGGGCACAGTCTTCCTGGATCCTGATCAAAAAAGTCCGCGCGCGCAGGACTTCGAGGAGCGGCTTTCCGCTCGCATCGTAGGTCAAGAACGCGCCGTGCGTCGCATGAGCGGTCTCTACCAGATTTTTCTCGCCGGTATGAATCCGCCCAACCGCCCAATCGGTACGATGTTGTTTCTCGGTCCGACGGGCTCGGGGAAAACCCGCGTCATTGAAGCCGCCGCGGAAGTTTTGTACGGCGACGCAAACGCGATCGTGAAGATCGACTGTGCTGAGTTTCAGCATTCGCACGAAATCGCGAAGCTGATTGGCTCGCCGCCGGGATACTTAGGGCATCGCGAGACTTCTCCAATGCTGACGCAGGAGAACCTTGACCGCATGCACACTGACGATATCAAACTCTCGTTGATTCTTTTTGACGAGATTGAGAAGGCGTCGGACAGTTTGTGGCAATTGCTGTTGGGCATTCTCGATAAGGCGACCTTAACGTTGGGTGACAATCGCCGCGTAGATTTCTCGCGCTGCATGGTTGTGCTGACGTCGAATCTGGGCGCCAGGGAAATGTCCGAACTAATCTCCGGTGGTATCGGCTTTGCCCCAGGTAAGGGTGCGAAGAACCCGAACGACACCGACGTTGATCAGAAGATTTACCGGACGGCCGTCGAAGCAGCACGCCGAAAGTTTTCGCCGGAGTTCATGAATCGTATCGACAAGGTGGTTGTGTTCCGGTCTTTGAAGGAACACCACCTGCGACAGATTCTTGACCTCGAGCTTCAGGCTGTTCAGGATCGGATCATGCAGTCCGCCGGAACCAAGTTTGTGTTCCAGTGTTCAGATACTGCAAAAGACACACTCTTGAAAGAAGGCCTGGACTTCAAATACGGCGCACGGCACCTGAAGCGTGCAGTGGAACGTTTCCTCGTGTACCCACTTTCGAATCTGGTGGCGACTGGTCAGATCGGACTTGGCGACCTGGTGCACATCGATCTTGATGACTACACCCATAAGCTGATCTTCTCGAAACGTTCCGGCGGTGCTCTGATTCACGATCTGCCGTTGCCGAAGGACGAGCCGGAAGTGCAGGAATCGCTCTCGGGTGGCGTCGGCCTGCCAATTCCGCAGGCCACCAAGGCTGCCAAGAAAAGCCAGAGCCGCGGAGAGAAGACCGAAAACTAATCAATCTCTAACCGAAACCCGAAAGCGCCGGACACTGAGCAAGTGTCCGGCGCTATTGGTTTCTTGAGTGCTTTTTGTCTTAGTGACCGCCGGGGACAGGCGGTTTTGAAAGACGGCGCACCGCGTTGTAGGCCGCTTCCGCAAGATAAGGGTCCGCCGAGTTCAGCACGGATTGCAACGCAGGAATCGCCGATGTATCTCCGATCATCCCCAGCGCGTTTGCTGCTTCTCTTCTGACGTCTTCGTGTGCTTTTTCATCTCCCAACAACGCAATAAGGACCGGGACCGCCACGCTGCTCTTGATTTGACCCAGCGAGTTGACTGCCGCCCTCAACACGAAAGGGTTTTGTTCTTTCCTGCGTTTCTTCTTTTTCCCGGCTTCGGTAGATCCCAACTGCGGATCCAGGACCGATGAGAGAGAAAGCACGGCTGCCTGGTTCCCAATTTGTCCGAGGGCAACTGCCGCCGCCGCACGCACACCATCCTCTTTATCAGTGTTAAGGTGTTCGACCAAAAAAGGCACGGCCGTACCGCTACGCGTTCTGCCCAATGCATACGCGGCTTCGCGGCGAACAAACTCGGCTTTGTCGCTCAAGAGTGGAACTAAATGGATCGAGCTCTCCTCTGCGGGTAGGTTGAGAATCGCAACTGCTGCCGTCGCCCTCACAATGGGCATTGGATCCTTTAGCGCCGGGAGAGCCGCGCGCGAGGCATCGGGATGATGCATCGAACCTAATCTGGTTACGCCGTCGCGTCGCTCCTCAACGTCCCCGGAGGACAATCGCACCCTCTGCCGTTCAATCTCCAGTTGCAAAGGCGTCATTGAGCCTTGACCCTGAACGGGCGCAGGGATGGCCCAAATCGAAACGTTCGCAGTGAGTGGTGAGAAACCAACCGCCAGGGCAAACAGAATACAGGCGCAGCTCTTTTGGGTTCGCATTTGCTTTGTGTGGATTGCTGGTTCAGTCGATTCTGGAGGTCAGGGCGTGCATCGAGTCGACAATCAACACGGCAATCGGCGGATAAACTACGAGGTCGGGAATAATCAACGCTATCGACGGGGCGAAGAGCATGCTTGACTGCACCACATCGGCGCGTTGGCGAAACAGCAAAGTCAAGTCGCTGAAAAAATCCTGGGCCTGCCAACCGATAATCAATCCGATGCCAACGCTCAAGCCGTAGCCAACCAGAAGGAAAGTGTAAGCTGAAAATCTCGTGAAAGGTTGTTCCGGCTGTTCCTCATCTCGCATGATCGAATCCAGAATCAATTTAGGCTGGTAGGTGTAGTGAGCGAAATACTCTCGCAATCTCGTGGCAAGATGCCAGACGCCGATCACAAACAGAGTAAGCACAATTGCCCGTCCGACATGATCGAATGTTCCCCACAGGTGTGGCTTCATCATCGCCACAAAGAACGTCGAAAGGAAGAGCGAAACGGTCGTAAAAACAGCTCGCTGGCGCTCTCGATCCTCCCTGCGATCCTGCTCTAGCACTTCGTCGACGACGCGATCCCATCTGGCCTGCGCCGCCAGATTTCGCGCTCTCTGTGCATGAGGGTTGTCGGAATTGAGGATCGAATACCCGGCCTTGTGCATGGCATCAAGTTGCTGATCCACGTAAGCGCGCTCTTGGGGATCCATCAGGACCCGATAAGCGCGGGAAACAAGGGCAAACTGGCGGGACGCCGTTTCCGAGCCGGCATTGTGATCGGGATGGTGCTTCCGGGCCAGTTTTCGATAAGCCGACTTAATCTCAGACTTCGACGCCGTCCGCTTGAGTCCCAAAACTTTGTAGTAATCAGTCACCTTGCGCCCGCCACTCTCGAAAAAGTCCAAACGATGAGATGCCGGAAACCGTCTAAATTATAGCACCTTCCAGAGGTGGAACTGGTAACTGTGATGGGTTTGGAAGTGAGTTGGGTGAGGGTGCCAGAGGAGCTAGCTTCAAATTTCCCCGAAGCGGCCGTCGAGGGGGGCGAGGACGTCTTTTTTTTTGGTGAGTGGTTGCGCCCCTCTGGCTTTTGCCAGTTACGACTCAACTTCGGTGCCAAAGCCGCGGAACGGAAAAAGCCTAAAGAATACTGAATCTCTTGCAAGGACTAGCCCAAACAGTGTTTACAAATGTGAACAACTGCTGTCCACAATAGAAAACACCTTGTAATGGGTCAGTTGCCATTTTCCTTCGCCGCACGAGTTACGATTCGGATCATCGTTCTAACTGCAATGCCAGTCGGTCCCTTCGATCGATAGGGCTTTGCCTCATCGCCCCAGGCGGTGCCCGCAATGTCCAGATGCGCCCAGGAAATATCGTCGGCAAATTCCTTGAGAAACGCGGCGGCGGTAATAGTGCCGGCTCGCCGGCCGCCGACATTCTTGATGTCGGCAATGTCCGACTTGATCTGCTGCGAATACTCTTTGTCGAGGGGCAGCTGCCAATACTTTTCGCCAACTTCTTTGCCAGCCGCGATTATTTCGTCAATCAACGCTTGATCAGTGCCGAGGACTGCCACGTTAACATCACCCAGCGCAATGGAAACCGCACCAGTAAGAGTTGCCATGTCGATAACTTTGGTCGCTCCCAGTTTCTTGGCATAGGCGATGGCGTCCGCCAGAATCAACCTGCCTTCAGCGTCAGTGTTAATCACCTCGATCGTTTTTCCAGTCATGGCGCGGACGACGTCACCGGGTTTCGTCGCCTTGCCCGAAGGAAGATTTTCAGCTGCCGGCACCACTCCCAGTACGGGAATGCCTGGCTTCAGCTGAGCAATCGCCCGCATCGCGCCGAGTACGGTAGCGCCTCCGGTCATGTCGTATTTCATCAACTCCATGTTCTCGCCGGGCTTTAGCGAGATTCCGCCTGAGTCAAACGTGATTCCCTTCCCTACCAGAGCGAGCAGGCCCTGCTTCCCGCCAACGGGGTTTGCGGGTGTGTACTTCAACACTATTAGCTTTGCTGGTTGGTCAGATCCGTGGCTGACGCTCAGCAATGAACCCATTCCCTCCTGTTCCATGCGCGCTTCGTCAAGCACGTCAATGCTCAAGCCATACTCGGCGGCCATCTCCCGCGCACGTTCAGCCATGATGCTGGGGGTCATGTAGGCCCCCGGTTCGTTGGCCAGGTCCCGTGTAAAGTTTGTCGCTTCGCCCACTATCCTGCCGCGCTCAATTCCTCGCTTCAGGGCGTTGTCGTCAGCTCCTGCGATTGAAACCACGAGCCGTTGAATCTCGCGCTCTTCCTTTTCGACCGTTCTGTACTTGTCCGGCTCGAAAAGCGCCATCAGGGAACCTTCGACTACAGTCGCCGCGACGTCTTCGGGGTTGCCTTCCAGGCGCGGAATGATTGCAATCGATTTCGTATTCTTGCTGCGTAGCGTCCGCGTCGCTGTGCCCGCCATTTGAGCAGCCTGGGCCACGGTGTACTCGCCGCGGTCACCCACCCCTATCAGCAAGAGTCGCCGGGCCTTGAGCTCGTTGTTGCCCATCAGATGAAGGTAAACTGTTTCTGCTTCTTTCCCTTTGATCTCTTCATGATCAATTACCGATTTGACCATGCCACCGGTCTTCGCATCGAGTGTCTTTAAGAGACCCTCGTCAACCTTCTCATCCTTGAAAACAGCGACGGCCAGCGCCTGTACGTCCAAATCCTGGTACGGACCACTTGAAGCTTCAATTTCCATTTGATTGCCTGCTCCTATGAGATCTTGGAAGAGCTTTAACGGTTGCGCTCCTTGAGTTGCGCGCGAGTCTCCCGGTCGACAGTGCGTCGCAGCTCAGTTTCGCGCTTGTCGTACATCTTTTTGCCGCGCGCAATTGCCACTTCGACCTTGATCTTTCGACTCTTGACGTAGACGCGGGTGGCCACCAGCGTCATCCCCTGTTTGACGGTCGCCTGATCCAGCTTCTCAATCTCGCGCCGGTGCAGCAGTAGCTTCCGGGTTCGCAGCGGATCGTGATTCTCGCGGTTGCCATGAGCATAAGGCGAAATGTGGGCATTAAACAACCACGCTTCGCCGTCCCGGATTCCGACGTAGCCTTCCTTCAACTGGACGCGCCCATCAAGCACACTCTTTACTTCAGTGCCCGTCAGGGCAATCCCCGCCTCATACTTATCCAGAATATGGTAGTTGTGAAAGGCGGCCCGATTGGTTGCCAGTACTTTTTCTTCGGTCGCAACAGGCATAATAAGTTTCGAGTAAACAAGGTCATTACAGAACCGGGCGCGGTAGCGCCAGGTGCTGTAAATCACATTGCTCAGCTCGGTTTTCGCAATCTGTCTACGGATATCACGGAAGTAAACTTTAGGGACCCGGCGCTACCGCGCTCGGTTCTGTAACGATATGTGGTTCGCACTAGATTGTCTGACATTGCATTTCTGGAAATTATTAAACTGACTCACTACCCGGAGCCAATACAACATTAATCACTAATTGGCTTCAACGCGCAATGGTCGGGTCATCAACTCCTCCGCCGCATCTCTTGCCGGTTTTCTTTCATAGAGTACTGCATGGACTTCATTAGTGATCGGCATTTCAACTCCCAGGCGATCGGAGAGTCGTTTTACCGCCAGTGTCGTATTGACGCCTTCCGCAATCTCATTCATGCGCGAGGTGATCTGTTCCAGAGTGCGGCCCTTTCCCAACTCCTCGCCCACAAACCGGTTGCGCGAAAGATTGCCGGTGCAGGTAAGCACCAAATCACCCAGCCCCGCCAGCCCCATCAATGTGTCTTTCTTTGCGCCTTCAATAAGCGCGAGCCGCGCCATTTCCGCCAGGCCGCGGGTGATCAATGCGGCAATGCTGTTTGAACCGAAGCCGAGCCCCGAGACAATTCCGGCGGCAATTGCCATCACATTCTTGACCGAACCCCCCAACTCAGTACCAACGAGGTCTGCGTTGGTATAGATACGGAGGTTCTCATGACTTAGCTCTGACTGGACGATTGAACTCGCCTCAGCGTCGTTGCTGGCAGCAACCACAGCCGTCGGGTGTCTTTCAATCACTTCCCTGGCAAATGAAGGACCTGACAAACAAACGAACCGATGATTTGCCTGCCGGCCAAGCACTTCGTCGGCAATTTGCGAAATGCGCTTTCCGGTTTCGATTTCAATTCCCTTTGTCGCACTTACAATGATCGACGCGTTTGGCAGCGAGGACTTCATGCCCACCAGGAGCTGACGCGTCGCATGCGAAGGCGCCGCCAGAATGGTTAGGTCTGCGTCGATTAACGCCTCCGACAACTTGGTGGTGGCGCGAACGCGCTCCGGAACAGGCACGCCGCTCAAATAAATCGGATTTACGCGCCGGAGATTGATTGATTCAACGACCGCCGTATTACGCGACCATAGCGAGACAACATGGCCGGCCCGCGCTGACATAATGCCCAGCGCGGTCCCCCAACTACCCGCACCCATGATCGCGATTTTCACTTATAGAACCAATCAGAACCGGAAGCGGCGGCGACCGGCTTGGGTTCGCCGGTTCAGCCAACGTCTCGTACTGCTTCTAGTCAACATAGCAGAGGATTGCGGCTTGCCGCCGCCCAGTGCGGAAAGCCTATGGCTTTCCGTTGAGTTCTCCTACTTTTTTTGAGGCTGAGCCTCAAAAAAAGAAGAATGGCTCTCTCGGAAAGGCGGGGCCTCTCCGCACTGGGCGGCGGCAAGCCGCAAATCCTTGCAACTTTTTCGAGCGTGTTGGAGCGTGGGTTCTTGGTAACTGAAGCGACAGCAATCCGGTCGCCACTGCTTCCGGTTCTGATACGTAGCGCTGTCCCTCTACTTGAACCTACTCTCCGTTCCGGCAATCAGCCTGACAATATTCGCCCGATGCGCAAAAACGATCAGCGCGGCAGCAGCTGTTGCAGCAGAGATCAGCGGCCCGAACTCAGATGACGGACTCCGGTAGTTGAGCAGCAAAACGAACAACGGTAACGCTGCCGATGCGACGATCGAACCGAGTGAAACATACCGGGTCAACCAGACAATCAATATGAAGAGGACACCTGCAAGTGCAATCGCCGTTGGCGCCAGGAGCAGAAAAACCCCAATGCCTGTTGCCACTCCTTTGCCGCCGCGAAAACGCAGCCACACCGGAAACATGTGACCCAGGATCACAGCGACCGCGGCGGCGCTGACCCACCAATACGCACCGCCTTCGCCCGAGACTGTGCCTATCTTGAAAGCTGCCACTCCCAGAATCGCCTTCGCCATCAATATCGCCGCGGCCCCCTTCAACGCGTCAAGCAGCAACGTGATGACGCCGGCGGTTTTCCCGGCACGCCGGGACACGTTCGTGGCTCCGGTTCCACCTGAACCGGTTTCGCGAACGTCGGCGCCTTGTGTTGCTCGCACGATCAAATACCCGAAAGGCATCGAGCCAATCAAATACGCGAGAACGATGACGGCCGCAGATCGCACGTAGCACCACTCCATCGAAAAATACGTTGAGGCATGCAAGGAAACTGGCAATATAGCAACCGAGACTACGCGCGACAAGACCTGGAACAAACGACCTTCCTAACCTCATACTCCCTGCGAAATCCGAGTCAGAATCCGGCATTAGCGCAGTAAATTGTGAGCCCCACACTCTTTCGAGAACAAGGTTTTCGATTCTCCTTCTTTTCAAACGAAGAACCACGAATGCACGTGCACGTTTATTGTGCGAACGGTCAGGCTAAGTTCTGGCTTGAACCCAGCGTAGAATTGGCACAGAATTACGGACTGAGATCAGGCGAAATAAGTACAGCTCAGAAATTGATCGAGGAACACCAAGATGAGATCAGACGACGGTGGCAAGAGCACTTTAGCACCTGAGGTCACACAAATTGACAAGCGCGGGATTTGGGTATTGATTGGAGAGAAGGAGTCGTTCCTTCCGTTTGAAACCTTTCCCCGGTTCAAGGATGCTTCTGTTGGGACTATCCACAATGTAGAGCTTTTGGACAACAACCATCTCTACTGGCCGGATCTAGACCTCGATCTTGCTGTTGAAGCGATTGAACACCCCTAGCCATCTACGTTGGTTCGTAAGGCACACTAATCCGACTCTTCAGCCAAAGACCGACAAACTAACTCAGGACTCCTGCAGTGTGCTCCAAAACCTCATTCTCCCGCTTCGAGGCGAGTAACCGTGAATGCGATAAATGCTCAAATAAGCAGTTCGCATACGCGAGGTCACTGCGTTTTAAATTAATCTGCGCCTCAGCATGTCCAGCGCTGCCTGCGACGCACGCCAGCGTACGAGTTGACGATCGCCGGGAATTTGCAGCTTGCGGGTTTTGGTTTGTATGTCGTCGGCAAGCGCGATGAAAACGAGGCCAACCGGTTTCTCTTCACTGCCACCACCAGGACCGGCGATTCCGGTGATCGACAGGCCAAAGTCAGTGCGCGCGCGTTGACGAATTCCTTCGGCCATTGCCCGCGCAACCGGCGCGCTCACCGCGCCATTTTCCAGGATCAACGCGGGGTCAACACGCAACGCGCGAGTTTTGGCCTCATTCGAGTAAGCAACTACTCCTTCAACAAAGTACTTTGATGAACCCGGAACCTCCGTCAAGCGTTGCGCCACCAGTCCTCCAGTGCAACTCTCAGCAACAGACACGGTGTATCCACCCACGGTCAGCTTTAGACCGACTACTTCCTCCATCTTTTCACCGGCAAACGAAAAGACAGAATCGCCCAACCGCTCCTCCAACTGTTCTGACAAGCGATCGAGGGCGGTGTTCGCTTCTTCTTCAGTTCGCCCACGCGCGGTGAGGTGGATCTCGATTTCGCTCTGATTAAATAGAATGGTCGTCTGCGGGTTTTCGTATTTCGTATAAATCGGGGCGATCTTCTCGTCGACGGCCGACTCACCGAGACCGGCAACGCGGAGCATGCGCCTTACAACCTTCACCGAACCGGCACGGCCCGCCAATTTCGGTTGCACGTGATTCTCAAACATCGGACGCATCTCGCGCGGTGGTCCGGGAAGGAGGACAATCGCAACGCCACCGTGTTCAATGAACATTCCCGGCGCGCTGCCATTAGGGTTCGGCAACACTTCGGCTTTTTCGATGACCATCGCCTGGCGCGAGTTTCGTTCAGGCATTACCTGGCCGAAACTCAGAAATTTCCGGCGCAGGTCTTCGAGGATTGTTTCGTCAAGCAGCAGCCGGCGGCCAAGAGCGCGCGCGGCAACTTTGCGCGTGACGTCATCTTCAGTCGGTCCCAAACCTCCGGTAGTAATCACCACTTTCGAGCGTTTGGTTGCGTCTCTGATCGCCTCTTCGAGTCTGGAATCGTCGTCGCCGACGATTGTTTTCAGCTTCACTTCGATGCCGATACTGTTCAGCTTTTCGGTCAGCCACAGACTGTTGGTATCGGTTCGATCCGGGGCCAGTAATTCCGAACCTATCGCGATGATTTCGGCTGTTAGAGTTTGAAGCAAGAAGTAGACACCGAGGAGACGAATCAGGAAGTTGGTTGCTCTTCCTGATAAATGTCATTTAGTAGTTCAGAGATGGGCCGTGGCGGGGTAAGCGAACGCAGTGAGCGCTCAATAAAGATCGGCCGTTCGTTTTGAGAAGTCGAAGCCTGGCTGTCGTAGGCTTCGACGAGTCTCTTCAGATACTGCTGACTTTCCGCCAGCATTCGGGCGGCACGCAGTTGGTGCAGCCCCTCCAGGCTTTTGATTGCAGCATAGACTTTTGGCGCACGCTCCGGAGTGCGCTCGATCTGGCGCAATCGTTTCACGTACCGTCTAAGGAGGCGCGAAGGCGACACGTGAACACTCTCCTTCAATACCTCGCCCTCGGCTGCTATGCCCAGATGTTCAACCACCCCGTTGTGATCGCCAATAGAATTATACAAAGCACCAAGCGCGAAATGACTGAGCGGAGGTGGATCGGGCATCGAACGAACGATATTCTCGCCTGAATCAATGACATCGGCAATTTCGAAACGATACCGGCTGCGGTCTTCACTCTGCAGTATTTCGTTAGCCGAAACGTAAAAGCCGAAGATGACCTCGGTCTTGCGTCTCGCCGACCGCCAGGCCGCGATTGCGATGACGCAGGCTACTCCCAATACTAGAACGACGATGATCGGCGAGACTCCGCTCACCTGTAATACGATGGCAATTACCAGAAGGGCCACTAACACCGGCCATAATCTGGCGCGAGCGAGCGGCGACACTGTGCTCAGGCCAAACTGAAGCCTGCTCAGTCGTCCGCGAAAGGGTGTGGTTGAGAAGAAACGTCTCATCGATACTTTCGAAAGTCTTATTTGCAGGTCCGTCTCTTACAGCCTGTTACAAATCGCCGTGCCTGCCTGTTCTGTAGAGAGATTACCACCCAGGTCGCTGGTCGTTTCCTGATGAGAGATGGAGTCGCGGACTGCTTTCTCTATTGCCTGACTTGCTTCTTTGTGACCGAGGTATTCTAACATCATCGCTGAGGTCAGAATAGCACCCACTGGATTGGCCTGGCCCTTCCCGGCAAGCGCCGGCGCGCTGCCATGAACAGGCTCAAATAGCGAAACGCGCCCGGGATGTATGTTCCCGGAAGCGGCCAGCCCGAGCCCGCCCTGAATTGCCGCTCCGAGATCCGTCAGAATGTCCCCAAACATATTGTTGCTGACGATCACGTCGTATTGCGCGGGGTTGAGCACCATGAACATCGCCATCGCGTCGACGTATTGGTGATTCGCCTCGATCTCCGGAAAGCCCCTGGCAACTTCCTTGAACACGCGCTGCCACAAATCGCCGCCGAAAGTCTGAACATTTGACTTGTCGGCCATCGTCACGCGTTTTCGTCCCTTCGCGCGGGCAAACTCAAACGCCGCGCGGATGATCCGCTCCACTCCGTGTCGCGTGTTGATCTCTTCCTGCATGGCGATCTCGTGCTCAGTTCCCTTCTTCAGAAACCCGCCTGCCCCGCAGTATGAGCCTTCGGTGTTTTCACGAAAGACCACGAAGTCTATGTCCTCCACTTTCCGATCCCGCAAGGGCGTCAGTCGTGCATCAAGCAAACGGACCGGACGGAGGTTGATATAAAGATCAAGCCCGCGCCGCATGCCGAGAAGAATGTCTTCAGCATGACGGTTTGAAGGAACTCGTGGATCGCCAAACGCGCCGGCCAGAATGGCGGCAAATTCCGCCGCCAGCATTTCAAGCGCTCCGGCCGGCAGCGAGACGCCTTCAGTCAAAAACTTTTCAGCACCCCAATCAAACTGGACCAACTCGAGATCTACGCCATGAGTCTCCTTAACGCGCTGGAGCGCTCGAACCGCCTGGGCAATGACTTCAGGCCCGATCCCGTCGCCAGGGATCACCGCTATTCGTCTATTTTTGGTGGCCATGGATCAAAACCTGGCGAAAAGATCAAAACGCCTGGGAAAAGGGGAAAGGGGAAAGGGTAAGGGGGAAAAAGGGACTGCCGTCTTTTCTAAGTGACTGTCGTTTCCTAACGGGCTCGTCGTTTTCTCTTCCCTTTACCCCTTCCCCCTTCCCCTTTTCCCCTGTCCTCCTGTTTCCCTTTTTTACCGGCTCCGGTTCAATAGATACTCTTCGATCCGTGGCAGGCTTGCCACGACTGTATCGCCGACGACTTTCATGCTCTCACTCGAGACCTTGTCAATCGTGTCGCCGGCTTTGTGCCAGTAGGGATAGCCGTTCAACTGAATCAGGTCAACCGAATCGATTCCAGCGCGCAGAAACGGCTCATGGTCGTCGCCGCCGATTCCTTCAGGTCGATCAACAAAATACTTGCCGTAACCAAGGTCCCGACCCGTGCGCCAGATGATGTTCTGCAACCATCTCGTGCTCATGGTGTCGCGTCCGAGTTCCAAGTTCTTGTGTCCCATGAGGTCCAGCAGGACCATCGCGCGGACGCGAGCGAGTTCGTTCTTCTTCTCCAGCTGAGCAACAAAATGACGGCTGCCATAGGTGTTATCGGGGGCGCCGGGCTTACTGCAATCATCCCAACCTTCACAAAAAGCCTCTTCGCCATCGAAAAAAACCAGCCAGTGAGTCAACTTGGGTTTCTGCTTGCTTGCGGCCAACACTCTCGCGATCTCAAGTACCGTGGCTACTGAACTACCAGGATCGTTTGCGCCGACGAAGGTAATGTCCTTGTAGTACTTCGAATCGTAGTGGCTGGAGACGATGATTGCGTCTTTGGATTCGCCCGGAATCTCCGCCGAGATATTCACCATCTGGCGATCACCGAGAGGCGTTGCCGCATTGAATTCGTCGGTCGAAACCGTCAGACCATACGATTTGAGCTCGGCGATAATGTATTCGCGAGTCTTCGCAAGTTCCGGAGAGCCGGGGGGTCGTGGACCGAATTCCACCTGGTTGCGGACGTGTTCCATCGCGCGCGCGCCATCAAAGGCAGACGCGCTTGGCACGTTTGAAGGACTACTCGATGGCGATGATGGCGCGGGGTTTTTGGAGTCGTTTTTGGGACAGCCAGTTAAGAAGATCGTGGCTCCAATGAGGCAGGCCACGAGCGCGCACCTCCTTACCCGGGCCCGAGAAAATTTTGCGTTTCTATGTGTGTATGTCATCAATACTCTTGCTTATGCTACTCACTCTTCGGTTCCGCCAGCTGGATTGAATTGAAAGTTAACCTATTCCCTCCAAAAGGCAAAACCAAGAGGCGCAACAAGCGCTGTGGTACTTTGGCCACGGATTACGCGAACAAAGAGCACTGAAAGTGCGAAATAGTATTGGTTAGAACGCGATCGCGATTGCCGGGACTTTATTGAATCCGGTTGTGGTGGGTTAGCGCGCTCGTGCGGTGGCCTGGCCCGGACGAGGGCTCGGCGGCGCCTCTTCCTTTCCAGCTGCTTTCATCGCGCGCCGGCAGTCGGCGCAGATGCCAATAATCCTGAGAAGGTGTTGAGTAATCTGGAAGCGGTGCTTTGCAGCCATCGAGTCCTGAAGCGCCTCGAGTTCAGCGGAAAAGAATTCGATGATTCGTCCACACTCGGAACAAATCATGTGGTCGTGATGTTGGTGCTTATAGTTATGCTCGTAATGGGTGCGGTTGTCGCCGAATCGAACCTCACGAGCCAGACCTGCTTCAGTTAAGAGCTTGAGCGTGCGATAGACAGTGGTTTGGCCGATATTTGGATCTTCCTTCTGGACCAACCGGAAAAGATCATCGCTTGAAAGGTGTTCTTCGGTACGAAGAAAGATAGCCAGAATAAGATCTCGCTGAGCGGTGCGCTTGAGTCCCTTCTTCTGGATATGCTTGAGAAAAACTTCCTGCTCTTCAGTCATAGGGCGACAGCAATAGGCTGTTTAACAAAAGATATTACCTTTTCGAAACCACGTAAAGCAGAACAGACAATATCACGTAGTATCTCAGCCTCAACTCCTTGCGTGATCTAAGCCTCCTCTGCGCACTTTGCGGTTAATTGTTTTCAAAAGCTTTTACCGCAAAGGCGCGAAGAACCGCGAAGGTGCGCAAAGAGATTCTCAAACTAAGACACTACTAAAGTAGGGCGACCGCTTTGGGCGACAATTGGACGCTGCGCTGGAGTGGGCGCGCTCTTCGCCTGCCCACGTTCCCAACCTGCGAATTTGCTCAAGCTGAATGGTGAGATTGATGGGAGCGTTCTGATCTGCGAGAGCCAACGAACATTTGTTGCCACTTTGTGCTCGTGTTATTTTCCTTCACAAGCCGGGGTGGCGGAATGGCAGACGCTACGGACTTAAAATCCGTTGACCGTAAGGTCGTGTGGGTTCGACTCCCACCCTCGGCACCAATCCTAATCTCACTGTTACAAATAACTTGCGGTTCGTTTTTCGTTTTGTCGTGTCTTAAGCGGGCGGTTCTTGGGGATAAGGATGACGCTAACATGACGACACCTAAACTACCCGTTCCACAAAATGCACTGCCCCCATCTGGTCGCCTACAACGATTGTCTTACAATCTGGTGTGGTAGCAAAACATTCAAGTGATGAATCGAACGGCAAAATAGGGTTGCATGCTCCTGTAGTCACATCCCAAACTCTGAGTGACTTGTCGTAAGATGCTGAGATTACCGATTGCCCATCTGGCGTAAGTGCAACAGAGTTCACATCTTTCTTATGTCCTTCGAGCGTGAACACAGCTTTGCCCGTCGCCAAATCCCACACTTTGACTGTCCTTTCATTGGTTGCTGATCCTTTTTCGTGCGCCGATGAGACTGCCAAGCGTCCATCCGGGGTCACTGCAACCTTGTCCACGCCACGCGTATGCCCTTTGAGTGTGCGCACGGTTTTGCCCGTCGCTAAATCCCACACTTTGACGGTCTCGTCCCAAGATGCTGAGACAGCCCAGCGCAGATCCTCCGTCAGGGCGACTGCCTCAACGCCTTCTGTATGCCCTTTGAGCGTTCGCACGACTTTGCCCTTCACCAAGTCCCACACTTTGAGTGTCTTATCGTAGGATGCTGAGATCGCCCATCGTGCATTCGCCGTGATCACGATGGCTGTTACGACGTGTCTATGCCCTTTGAGCGTGTGTAGAGTCTGTCCCTTCGCCACATCCCAAACCGTGAGTGCATTATCAGTGGATTCGAACACGGCCAATCGCCCATCCGCACTCAGAGCAAGTGCGTCAGAGGTTCCCCACCATTCGACTGCGTAAACGGCTTGCCCCTCGGCCAAGTCCCACACTCTGAGTGTATTATCGAAGGATCCTGAGATGGCCCAGCGTCCATCTGCCGACAGTGCTACCCCTGTAACGAAACCCGTGTGCCCGCTGAGCGTATGCTTGACCTTTCCCGTCACCAAGTCCCACAGCTTGAGCGTATTATCGTGAGATCCTGAGATGGCCCATCTCCCATCCGCTGACACCGCAACTGTGCTCACAGCGGCTGTGTGTCCTTCAAAGGTCTGAACGGCTGGCTCCATCGCCAGATCCCAGACTTTGAGTGTATTGTCCTCGGATCCTGAGACAGCCCATCGGCCATCCTCAGACAGTGCGACTGAACTCACATGTTGAGAGTGTCCCCTAAGCGTGCGCACAGACTGTCCCGTTGCGAGATCCCACACTTCGAATGTCGTGTCATATTCGGTTGTTGTGACAGCCAAACGCTCCGCAGCGATAAGTGAGATCGTTTTCACGCTACTTCCCTGTACTTCGAGTGTGTGCACGGTTTCGCCTGTCGCCAAATCCCACACTTTGAGCGTCTTATCGTGAGATCCTGAGACTGCCCGGCGCCCATCCGCCGTGAGTGCGACGGCTGTCACGCCGAATGTATGCACTTTGAGCGTGTGCACGGCTTGGCCCGTCGCCAGATCCCACACTTTGAGCGTACCGTCGAAGGATCCTGAGGCGGCCCAGCGTCCATCCGGCGTCAGTGCAAGTGCGTCCACGCCTTTTGTATGCCCTTTCAACGTGTATACCACTTTGCCCGTCTCCAAATCCCAGACTTTTAGAGTCATATCTTTTGACTCGTGGTAGTCCTGGCAGGCCGAGACGGCCCAGCGCCCATCCGCGCTCAATGCGACCGACGTTACAGGCGCTCGATGCCCTTTGAGTGTGTACACGGCCTTCCCTGTCACCAGATCCCAGACTCGGAGCGTCTTATCGTAAGATGCTGAGACCGCTTGGCGCCCATCCGCCGTCAGGACGACGGCGGCCACGCCTTCTGTATGCCCTTCGAGCGTGTGCACGGCTTTGCCCGTCGCCAGATCCCACACTTTGAGTGTTTTATCCCAAGATGCTGAGATAGCCCATAGCCCATTGGCTGTCAGTGCGACCGCCGTCATGCCTGCTGTATGCCCTTTGAGGGTGTGCACGGCTTGGCCCGTCACCACATCCCAGACTCTGAGTTCCCCTTCCTTGGTGGTTGCTAACTCGTGGTTTGATGCTGAGACGGCCTGGCGCCCATCCGCCGCGAGTGCAACTAAGTTCACGCCTTGTGTATGTCCTTCGAGAGTACGGACCAGGCACTCCGACTCGCGACCAATCGGGAACCGTTCACGAAGATAAGCCAATCTCCACGTTGCGAGTTGCTCGTCGGTGCGACCGACCAACTCGCCATAACCAAGTTCGAGTGAACAATTGCGAATCTGCTGAAGGAAGAAACTCGGCAGTTCGTTCGGACTCCAATCACGTACACGGTGCGCTTCCCTATTTAGCACTCTGTTGGTGTTTGCTAGTCTTTCGCGCCAACTACCATCCGTTTGTGGCAACAGAGGCAACGCAGCCGTGTAATCTTGCAATAATTCGTCAACCCCCAGCTGCCTTACCTTTGCTTCCAGGAATTGCTGGTCATACAAAAGTGAGCCTACTTTGGTCCAACGTTCAGCGCGCATCCATTGGGTGGGTAAGGCTCGCAATTCACGGTCAGTGCAGACAAGATAGGGATTTCTCATTGACCCAGTCTCGCGCGCTCAATCTTGGCTTCAATGGCGGTGGCAACCAGATCGCTGTAGTCGCGTAAGTCAACTTGTTTCGCGAGGAAATCGGCAAAGCTGGCGTGATACAGTCGGTACAACCGCTCATCGCTGAACATGCTTTCCAGCAGGAAAGGCTCCCAAGCCTGGATGATACGGCGCACCTCGCGGCGCTCTATTCCTGTCCAGCTTGCCACTTCGTCCAGGCTAACTGGCTCGGTCATCACTGCCAAAACGCAGATGACGCGCTCGTGGGTTTCTTTGAAATCGCCGCCCACTTCTTCCTTCATCTGCGCCCAATGACCTCGGTAATAAGCCTGCAAGCCTTCCGGCAATTCGCCCACTCCCTCGCGGCCCAGTTGTCCGGCCTCAATCGTAGGCAAGACGTAATGCAGGTACATGAAGTTGCCCTGGCTCTTCTGCAACAGGTTGGTCACGAAGTCGGGGGCGTCAATGTCCCATGCTTTCAATCGGGCTTGGATTCCACTACGCCGGGCATACTGTTCCAGATAAACGCGTATGTCGAGTAGGTTGCCGTCTGAATCCGGCTCGATATCCAGGTCGCGACGTAGCGCGAGTTCCAAAGGGATGTCTCTATCCGGCCGGGTCGAGACGACCACATATACGCCTTCCGGCAGCACAGGCGGCAGGTAGTGCACATTGACGCGCGGCGCCAGCAAACGCCACTCAGCTTCATCCAAAGCGTCTACCGCCAGGATCAAAGGTCGATTGGCGGGCTTGGCAGCTGCAGCTCGCAAACACTGCTCCAGGAGCATGCTAGTTCGCATTGGCTCGTCGGCAATAGTCAGGCTCAAACTGTAGCGGGCGATAAGTTGAGCGCACACATTGGCGAGGAATTGCTCTGGTAATCGAATGTTCTGCTGAACAATGTTGAAGTGGTGAACGGGCTTGCGCATTTTGACGAGTTGCGCCATCAAGGATGTTTTACCAATGCCCGGCTCACCGCGAATTACAAAGTAGCCGCATCGTTCTTTCGCGAGAAAAGCATCCAGCCCGTCGAAGACAAACTGTCTACCTACGAACCCTTCGGTTTTGTCGGCAATCAGCGTGTCAAAGCTGATGATATGGCGGCTAACGCGTGGATCAGGAGTCGCTGTCTTGTACAGTAAGCGGCCTAATGGTTGGTCCAGTTCGGACAGATGGGGGTTCCCACCCACCGCTTCGATTACACGTGCTAACTCAGATGCTTGCTCCTCCTCATTGCGGAAGTCGGCATAGGTAAGCATGGCGATGCGATGCGGCGGCTCGCACGGTTTGAGCAGGAGTGGGATCAGGCGCTGGCGACGGCCAACCGGGTCGGATGTTTGGATCAGGAGCGACTCGAATGCGGTCCACTGGCTCGCTACCCAGGCGGGAGTCAGTACCAGCAGGGTGTGTCGGCTGAGGTCTACTGCCCGCTCCATGTTGACTATAGCCGGTACACCTAAATCGAAATCACGGGAATCAATACAAACTCGCAGCTTGGCCTTTTCCAACTCAGGCATCAGCCAGCCCTGCACCCACTTATTATCAGCGTGGCTGTAGGAGATGAAAACGTCATACTTATATTCTGGTTGCTCGCTCCTCATGACTCCTCTTACATATGGGATAGCGGCCCTTGGTAAAGCCTTGACCCAGCCGGTCGAACTCACGCTCCGCACGATGGGGCTGGGAGAGATCGAACATGGTAAGTATGGATCGCAACGCTGGCAACCAACATTCTCGCCCGGGAGTTCAACGCTGCTCGGACAGATGGTGGTTTCCCAACCCATCACATGAAGCAAGCAGAACTACTGCATCAAGATTGGCTGAAGTTAGCATCTCCGCAGCACGAAATAGGTAAGACAGGACTACTGCGGTATCGAATTCCGAGACCGGATGCCTTCGAATGGACTTAAAATGCGTTGACCGTAAGGTCGTGCGGGTTCGACTCCCGCCCTCGGCACCATAAGAGAATCAAACAGTTACGGCAGTCGGTGAACGAATCACTAACTGCCCGTTTTGTCATCGGTGTCTCCGCAATCGCAGAGACCGCCTGCGCGGCCGGGTGCGTGGAGGAATTGCTCATCGGCCTCAAACGAAGGAAGCTCGGGAAACATCCGAGCATAGGTTGCCGGGCCAAGCGGTGCATGGATGGCCGCTCTGGCTCGCCCCGGAGACAGGCAGTGATTTCGAACTGTGGCGCGTTGATTCATGAGCCTCTTCAATTTGGCATCTTCTTCTGCAAGCTCGTCTCCGGCTTCTTCTCAAGGCGTGACGCCGAGCGCACCGCACCATTCTGTCATCAACGATCCTGGAAACGACTCGAAAAATAGGTCATCAACGTAACACCAGCCCCAATCCTCACCCGGCTCGAAAGATTTGATTATGGGATGATTGGTTGAATGAAAATGCTTTGTCGCGTGTTTATTCTTTGAATCATCACAGCAGCCGACGTGACCACAAGTTACGCAAAGTCGCAAATGAACCCATTGGTCGCCCATTTTCAAACACTCTTCACAACCGTTCGGGGTTTTCGCAGTAACATTGCTAATTTCAGATAAATGCGAACAGCATCTCATTATTGTAGTCCTCCTGATGTTCTTGAAAGCCAAACCAGAACGATGGTCCAAAATGCTTACATGACCTCAATTTGCTTTTGCATTCCGACCAAGTCATAAAACACCTTCTGCTCGACAATCTCCCCATTCTTCCGTTGGGTGACCGTGCAAACCTCGATGTCGAATTTATTGTTTGGCGGCTCAACCACGTTTCCATCCATAGCTTTCATTGAACCATTCGTCAGGCCGGTCAATCTTGATAAGGTGCAGGTCCAATCGCCCTGACCAAATGTCACCTTGTAAGCGTCATTATCACTAACGGCTTCAGCTCGTTGCTCGAGCCGGCACCCTGCCGGAAACCGCTGACCGAGCCAATACTCGAGGGTGTTTTTGGCCTGAAGATGGTTGAAGGTATCCTCTTCCGGTGCCTCCCCTGGATCATCTAGTGTTATCAGCAACTGCAAGTCTTCTTCGCTCATTTTGAGTCTCCTGCTGTTCGAGCAGCAGCTGTGGGCTGCGGGTTGGCGGGCTGGATCTGACCTTCGGACCGGCTCAGCCAGTCTTCGAAGCGCGTCTCGCCGAGCAGCGCGTCACCGCTGGGAACAAGTGAGCCATCGCTCAACTCAGTGCCGAAGTAGCGCGCGTGCGGGTCAGCAACAACCTCGCGCGGATCCTTGCTGGCGACGAGACCCTGGCGAATGAGTTCATTGAAACGGAACCGCTCGGGCCCCGCCACCTGAACGATTGCATTCAACGGCGATCCAATAGCGACTTTGCTCACCACACTGGCGACATCTTCGGCCGCCAAGGGCTGGAAACCGACAGATGGCAAGCGAACCGCGTTGCCTTCGGTGGCTGAGTCGGCGATCCGCTTCACGAACTCGAAGAACTGCGTCGCCCGTACGATTGAATAAGGGATCGAGGACTCCTTGATCAGCTTCTCCTGAGCAACCTTCGCGCGCATGTAGCCGCTGTCCGGCAAACGGTCACAGCCGACGATGGACAAGGCCACGTGATGGCCTACACCCGCGGCCGCTTCGGAGTTGAGCAAGTTGCGAGTTGATGTCTGGAAGAACTCCATGACCGCCGCATCCTCGAACGACGGCGAATTCGACACATCGACGACCACCGACGCGCCCTCAAGAACCTCGGCGAGTCCTTCGCCGGTCAAGGTATTTACCCCCGAGTTTGGTGACGCCGCCACCACCTCGTAGCCTTGCTCACCGAGGTTCGTTACGACCTTTGATCCGATGAGCCCAGTGCCGCCAATAACCACAATCTTCGTATTTGATTTTTCTTTCGTCGTCATAGTTAACCTCCTCATGTGTGAACTTTCGTTTGTCGTCCGAAGTCCGAACTGGTGATCTCTGAGACAGACTCGAATTTGATGTGCGGTTTTTGCTGACTTATTCCGGCACTGGCACTAGCGCCGGAGCGCCTTTGTGCTTGACCAGTAACACCAGAAACTTTGCCGGCTTGGTGCTGCTTGCGTTCCGGCCAACGAGATGAACATCGTCGGGGCCCTCATAAAAGGTCTGGCTTGGCGTCAGCGTTACTTCCTTCCCCCCTTTCACCTGCATCACGATTGAACCCTCCATCACATAGACGAACGCATCTGCATTGTGCCGGTGGATGGGATCAGCGCCGCCCGGCGGATACTCCACTGTGATCATCAGTTATCACCTCCGAGCCTGCGGGGAACGTACTACCTCGACGGAGCAGTGGGCGCGCGCCGCCACTGCTGCGGAAACGCTACCCAAAACGAACCGTTCGATGCGGTTGCTGAAACCTGTCGCTCCCGTGAAGATGCAGTCTGCACCAAACTCCTCGGCGCGCCGGACAAGCACTTGCTTCGGATCGCCGCTGTCAATTACAGATGAGAGGGTCACGCTCTGGTCCAACCCGGCGCGCAACTGTTTCAGAGCTTCTGTGACCAACTCTTCTGCCTGACTACGCTCATCTGCGTTTAGTTCATCCACAAATTGTTTGACTCGAGGAGCGAGCAGAGAGACTGGAAACGCCTTCATCAGATCCTCGGCGACCACGACACGCACTTCACTTCCGGGCCTCCAACTGCGACCCGCAACTGCACGCACGGCGGTATCTGAGCCCGGTGACCCATCTATTCCTATGATGATGCGCTGTGCTGAGTCGCCAACGCCCGTCAATGCACGCCCGATGCGCACGGAAGTTGGCGCTTCAGTTAAGACTTTTTGCGACACACTGCCCAACACAAACCTGCCAACCGCGGTATGTCCATGCGACCCGACGACGATCAATTGGGGTTGCCATTCCTCCGCACGATTCAGCAACTCAAAGGCAGGAGAGCCATTGACAACCTCAGGGCTTACGCTCCAATCAGGAAAAACGTGCTGCACACGTTTTTTGCCACGCTCAGCCCGCTCTTCCCCTTCGGCCATAATAGCTGCCGCATGTTCGCGGGCTCGTTTGAGACCCGCTGGAATCTGTAGAGGAAAGGTGTCGTCAAGCACTTCGTCGCGTGTCGGAGGGGGGAGCCAAACTTCAGCGACAGAGACAACTAACGCCTCCACGTGCTCGATTGGTAATCCTGCGCGATACAAACTGTCGATCGCAATATCAGCAGCCGCTGAACCGTCGTAAGCGATTAGTACTTTCATCCCTGAATTCACCTCCCGAGAAGTCCTGTTGGACAGAACCGCTTCGCGGTAGGCATGTGAGCAGTTTCCTCTACCTCAAGCTGATTTGCTCCAACGTCTCATGGAGTTATCTCAATCAAGCTGTATGCGCTGCGCTTCCTTTATTGCGTTACCTTGCAGCGCGGTTGGGTCATCACACATCCAACACCCGCGGCAGCCGCGACGATGCCAGTGGTGCTCAGCCAGGCATAAGTCAAACAGCTCTTTGAATTCCATCACAATCCCAAGTGCGTTCCCTCTTCTCGGCAACCCCGCGTATACTTTCAGTGTGGCACCCTTTCACTCTCAATCAATTTGACTCAACAGGCGAGCGATCTCGTCATAGCCGTGGCTCGCCGCGAGTGTCATGGCACTCTGATTTGTCTCAGGCAGTCTGGCGTGTAAATCAGCACCTTTATCCAATAAAGCTTGAACCATCCTGAGATCACCGGCCAAAGCAGCCCCCATCAAGGCCGTTCCTCCTTTATTACTCTTGGCGTTGACGTCAGAGCCGTATTCCAGCAACACTTTCATTGTCTCGTAGTGCGTGTTGATGACGGCAAACATCAACGCTGTCCGGCCGCTGTCGTCTCTCTGGTTTATATCCGCGCCTTGATGGATCAGTTCTCTTACTCTCTCAGTGTTTCCATCCAGCGCCGCTCGCATCAGAGGGGTGTGGCCATGGCCGTATTCGTCGGCGGCGCTTAATTCTGCGCGCGTTGTCATAATTCCTCCCGCGTTGACGGCCTCTTATTTCATCCTCCTATTGACGCAGCGGCAGAGCGCACGACACGATCTGCCGCAGCGCCTTAGCCTCACGCTGCCGTTGTCGAGCTTCGCTGAGCCTGCTGGACAAACTGAAGCAAGTCGGAATTGATCACGTCTTTTTGCGTTTGACACATGCCGTGAGGAAATCCGGGGTAAACCTTGAGGATCGCGTTCTTGACGAGCTTTGCCGAGAGGAGCGCGGAAACAGCGATTGGTACTACCTGATCATCGTCACCGTGCATGATGAGCGTCGGTACGTCAAACTTCTTAAGGTCTTCGGTGAAATCTGTCTCCGAGAATGCCTTGGTCCCGAGGTAGCTGGCAGGGAAGCCTGCCATGCTGCACTGGCGAAAGAACGAGTCGGCCAGGCCCTCGGAGATCTTAGCGCCCGGGCGATTCAAGCTGTAGAAGGTGTTGCAGAACTCCTTCCAGAATTGGTAGCGGTCGGCCTGGATGCTCTTCCGGAGATCGTCAAAAACCTCTATCGGTAAGCCGCCAGGATTAGCCGGTGTCTTTACCATCAGCGGCGGGACAGCGCTGATAAGTACTGCCTTTGCGACGCGCTCGGTCCCATGGCGCCCGATGTAGCGAGCGACCACACCGCCTCCGGTTGAATGGCCGACCTGGATCGAATCCTTAAGGTCCAGCTTCTCAACAAGTTCGGCGAGATCGTCGGCGTAGGTATCCATATCATTGCCATGCCAGGTCTGGTCCGAGCGTCCGTGGCCTCTTCGGTCAAGGGCGATACATCGAAAGCCATTCGAGGCCAGGAAAAACATCTGGTCTTCAAAGGCGTCTGCCGTCAACGGCCATCCGTGACTGAAAACGACCGGCTGGCCGGTGCCCCAGTCTTTGTAGTAAATCTGCGTTCCATCCTTCGTGGTAATTGTGCTCATTTGTATGTCTCCTTTCTTTGTGCTAACTCAGAGCCTTGTCATCCCAACTTTTGCTTTAGAGTCGAGTCTATAGCGGCAAGCAGGACTTCTTCCTTAAAGGGTTTCTTAAGAAAAGCAATTGCACCGGCCGCAACGGCCACGGCCTGGGAATTGTCGTCACCTTGTGCCGTGATGATGATGACTGGAATACTTTGTCCGTTAGCCGCCAACCTTCGCTGCAATTCGAGGCCGCTTATCCCCGGCAGGCGCAAGTCCAACACCGCGCAGTCAGTGTTCTCCGGCGCATCTGAATCAAGAAAAGCCTCGGCCGACTCGAACAATTTGACTTCGAAACCAACCGAGCTGATGAGATTCTCAAGAGCTTCACGGACCGACTGATCATCATCCACAACCGCGATAAGAGGCTTATGCTTCAATCCAATGCCTTCCTTCTTTTCTTCTCAATGAGAAGGTCTTGTTCCCTATTGCGCGAGGTTACACTTTGACGGAGCCGGGTTCTATCAGACCTTCGTATGAGGTGGGTGCGAGGAAGTCACAGACGCATCTGGCACGTGATTCAAATGGGCGGAGAGCCGGGGCCATTGAGACGTTCGGCCATGCGCACCAGATCTGCAAGCGATTGAGCTCGCATCTTCTGCATGACCTTTCCGCGGTGCTGCTTGATGGTGATTTCGCTGTTATTTAGCTTGAGAGCGATCTGTTTGTTGAGCAGACCCCGCACAACCAGAACCATCACCTCACGCTCCTTAGGTGTGAGCCGCTCATAACGCTCGCGAAGTTCCGCTACCTCAGCTCGATCCGAGCGCGCCAAACGATCGCGTTCGAGTGCTTGATCGATCGCGGTCAATAGCACCGCATCGCTCACCGGCTTGGTCAGAAACTCGACCGCGCCGGCCTTCATCGCGCGCACAGTCGTTGGAATATCGCCATGCCCGGTGATGAAGATTATAGGAAGGTAAATGGCGGCACGGTTGAGCTCACTCTGAAGATCCAGCCCCGAAAGGCCCGGCATCTGGACGTCCAGAACTAAGCAGCCCGCCGGATTGCGCGGGCATTCGTGGAGGAAGTCCTGGGCGGTAGCGTAGACTCCAGCCTGCTGACCGGTTGAACTGATGAGGTTTTCGAGGGCGAGACGAATCGATGGGTCGTCATCGACGATGAAGATTGTTGGTTTCGTCGCCGTCATGGATCGATCGCAGCGATTGGTAAGGTGAATTGAAAAGTCGCACCAACCTCGTTATTGGCTTCGGTCCAGAGACGCCCGCCGTGCGCCTCGATGATTGAACGACTGATGGCGAGACCCATTCCCATGCCGTCGGGCTTCGTGGTAGAAAAAGCATCAAAAAGGTGATTGGCCGTTTGCGGATCGATTCCCGGTCCGTTATCACTCACCGCAATCCGAACATCGGCGTCAATACAGCTTCCGGTCGTTATCAGCAAAGCTCGGGGACGATCTTCGATGGTGAGCATCGCCTCGACCGCGTTAACGATCAGATTCAACAACACCTGCTGCAACTGAATTCGATCGCCGGGTACTCTTGGGAGATCATCTGCGAACTCGACGCTCAAGCGGACAGTGTTCCGAACAATCTCGCTCTGAGTCAGGCCCACCACTTCATTGACGAACTCATTAACGTCGAGCAAGGTCTTTGACGGCGGCGATTTCTTAAGCAGCGCGCGAATCCGCGCGATTACCTGGCTGGCGCGGTCTCCATCGCGGATTATCAATTCCGCCGAGTCGCGCGCCTTGGCGAGATTTGGCGGCTCGAGCGCTAGCCAACGCAGCGCCGCATTACCATTCATTAGGATCGCCGCGAGCGGTTGGTTGATCTCGTGAGCAATCGAAGCTGTCAGTTCGCCTACGGTCATCACCCGGTTCAAGTGGGCCAGCTCGGCCTGCATCTCCCGCAGGTCCGACTCCGCTTTCTTACGCTCAGTTATCTCCGCCGAAATTCCAAACAAAGCGTATGGCTCACCCCTTTCATCAGAAAGTAAGCTCTTCGTAGTAAGAAAGACCCGATCACCGCGATCTGTCCTTAGTACCTCCTCGGTTTCCGAAGCACCGCCCGTTTCAATCAATTGACAATCGCCAGCATGGTAAGCGCTCCCATTCAGAGGAAACAGATCAAACGAGGTCTTACCTAAGATCTCTTGCGACTGCAGTCCTGCCACTTCCTCGAATTTTCTATTGACTAGCAGGAAGCGTCCGTCCAAATCTTTGACATGAATAACCGCTGAGGAGTTATCGAAGATTGCTTGAATCAGCCGCTGTGTTTCTCGCAGAGTGTCCTGCGTTCGTTTACGCTCGACGCCCTGGGCGATGGTCGGCGCCACAGATTCGAGAGCCTCGATGGTGTCCAGTTCCAAAGACTGTCGCGCAAACATCGCAATAACGCCAACCGTTCTGCCTTCAACCAGGAGCGGATATCCTGCAAACGAAATCATCCCTTCGCGCTGTGCCCAGTCCTTGTCGCTGACGCGCTCGTCTGTCTGCACGGTGTTGGTCAAATGGGGCTTCTGGTCCGCGGCTATCAAACCGATTTTGAAGCTACCCAAAGGGATGCGCGCGTGCCGGCCATCAAGATTCGTGTAAAGCCCCGCGCTTGCCTCAAGTTCAAGCACCTTGTGTTCTTCGTTGAGCAACCAGATGCGCGCGAACGCCGCATCGAGGTGGCGCACCACAGCCGCTGCGCAAATCTGTAGCATTGCGCGCAAAGACTTCTCGCTCTCGCTGACTGCCGCGCTTACTTCGGCGTGCAAGACGGCATGGCGGGCTAACCTGGCCTGCCTATTTTGTAGACGCTTGCGTTCACTGATGTCGCGCGCGATTCCCGTGAAGAAGCGCCGCCCATCTTTGTTGAATTCTGCAAATGAGATTTCAAGTGGAATCTCGGCGCCGCTCTTATGCAAGCCGGGCAATTGAACGGCTGTCCACCCAATATGTTTCCGGTCAGTTTCCAAGTAGCGCCTGATTCCGTCTTTGTGCAGATGACGCATATACTCCGGCATCAGCATGGTGAGCGGCTGGCCGATCATCTCTTCAGAGGAGTAACCGAAGATCCTTTCCGCGGCTGGGTTGACGATAAGTAAGGTGCTGCCTGAATCGATGGTTATGATCGCATCCGTGGCGGCTTCGGCCACAGCGCGATAATGCTCATCACTTTCCCGCAATGCGGCTCCGGCTCGCTGACTCTCGATTGACTTCTCGGAACCAGACATGGGCTCTACCAGGTCCGCCGGTGGGAAAACGGATCGCGAATCTACTCAGTTCAAGTCAAGGAACCATCCAAAACACGGAATGCCCGTTGTTCTCTTGTGGCTCGTAGAAATTCTATGGATTGGTATCGGTGGCGTCAATAATCGTTGTCTCGCCATTGTGAACGACGAACTCATACGAGAATCAGTATTCCGTCTCTGATATCTAGTTGGCCTACCTCGGATCTTTCTCGAAGCTTCGTATTAAGGCATGGGAGACTGTTCACGTCACAGTCCGGCGGCGGTGCGGTGCCGCAGCGGGAGGCCGCGTCGAGGATGTCAGCCTGCAGGGCTCGTAGGGGTGCGGGAGACCGGCCTGATGTGGGCGAACATGCTGCGGGCGTTCCAGGTTGGGAAGGCTCTAACGAGCGCCGAGGGGCCGTCGAGTTGGATGCGGCCCTCGCGGGTGGCCTGGGCCCAGGTGAGCTGGCCGGCGTGCCACTTGACGAAGGCTTCGGCTTCCGCCGTGATGTAGAGGTCCTCGTCGAGGCACGCCGGCCAGCTCACCTGGGCCCAAGCCACCCGCGAGGGCCGCATCCAACTCGACGGCTCCCCGTCGCTCGTAAGAGCCTTCCCAACCTGGAACGCCCGCAGCATGTTCGCCCACATCAAGCCGGTCTCCCGCACCCCCACGAGCCCCACAGGCTGACGACCTCGACGCGGGCTCCCACTGCGGCACCGCACCGCCGCCGGACTGTGACGTGAATTGGTTGAGATGGCAGCGTCGGCGGGTGAGAGTGCTGCCGGTGCCCTGCCGGCGGGGAGAGGCGAAAGAGCGCCGCATCCATGAAGGGTTGTTTCCGCAGTGAGCGGGAGCGGTCCGAGGAAGCGTGGCGCCGCTGCTCCCGCGGCGAGTCCGCGTGGCAGGGAACATTGCGGAAACAATCACGGAGGACGAAACCGCTCGCCGTCGGTCCTATGGGAATTGAATCGTCGAGTTGAGGAGGCAGCGTCGGGAAGCCGGAGTGCTGCCGGTCGTCTGCCGGAGGCGGGAGGCGAAAGTGTGCCGCATGTCGTGGTCCACTGGTGGGACGACTCG
>JAXIOV010000218.1:0-24204 GCA_045403245.1 Pyrinomonadaceae bacterium
TTTCTGGTGGAGTCAAGCGACTCAGACGCAACCGCGTTGCGGTTGAATCGTCTACTCAACTCTGTAACCCAGGGTAGCCGAAGCGGCAACCCTGGGCTGTAAGACCTAACCGCTTCGCGGTAAGGCAGTTCAAGTCAGAAATTCTTACGAGGGACTACACCAGAGTTTCTTTGCACCCCAGACTTTGAATCCGCGTAATCGCGCTTCATCCCTTCAATCCGCGCACGCTCGAGCGAGAAGTTTTGGGATCGACGCACGAGCCGCAGCAGGTGACAAGCTCGCTCTGTAGATACGCCAGACGCCTTCCGATGGATTTTCTCCCTCGCGCACGTTCGATTTTCGCGCCACGTAACAGCCAGAAAAGATCCGCTCGCTGCCGTTGCGTTGACGCGCGACGATAACCGTCGGGACTTCCGCATAAAAGCTTCCCGCTGCACCATCGAAGTGTGTTGGGGGTTGCACGATCAATTGAACGGCTGCCGTATCCCGATAGCCTCTTTCGAAGTCGGCAAGCCGGCCTGGTGGGATTTCCCAATAACGATAGGCGCGCCCGTAATCATTGGCGTTGACTGCATTGTAAAACGAAGCGAGCAGCGCCGTCGGGTTAGTCAGATCTTCATATTTCGCCAACGAAGGAGTCAAAGTCGACTCGTTCCGGAAGGTCAAGGTGCCTCGGCCGCCGTCGTGGAAGATCGTCAGGCGATTGCCGGAGATGTTGAACCTGCTTGCGGACTCGAGCGCGCGATAATACCGTTGCTCTTGTCGATTCGCGCCCGGGTCAACACAAGCCCTCATTGTACTGACGATACTTCCGAATGAAAGCCGGTTCCCATTCACGCGGTAGTCGGCCCCGTAAGTGTTGCAGCCGCCTGATCCGCTGGCGCGACCGCCCGAGCCAAACGCGAGCGTCGTCGCAACGCTTTCGATAGCCGGCGTCTGTGCGCGCCCAGTTACAAACGAGGTGAGTCGCCATGACGTGTCCGCCAGCTGGTTTCCGGTGGAGGATTCGGTTTGTGCTGAGATCGATGGCTGCTCGATGAGTGAGCTGGAAACTGAAAAGACCAGCACGATGGTCAAGAGCAGTTTTGAGAGGTTCATAATGTTTCCCTCATGTCCCTCCTTGAATAGACCTTTAGAACTAAAAAGACAACTTGTGACGGAGGGGGTGCGCCGTGGGTTGTCACGGACAAGGAGCAGGTGTGGTAGCCGTGTTGCGGGCAACCGGGGCGGCCGTGGGATTGCTGAAGTCGGCAAGATTGTCATTGGTGTCGGTGCAGCTCACGGTTCGGATCACCGAGCGAGCGTTTGAGTTCGTCCCGGAAACGGCAATCGGGGCAACCTCAAAACAGTTTGCGGTGCTTCCATAGCCGAGGAAGTCGGCGATGGTGACTCCGAGCGGGCATCCGCTTCCAGTAAGGGAGACAGTGCCCTTGACGAGTGCCACTTTGCCGGCAGTCGCGGCCAGATTGATCGTTCCGGCGGCATCGGGCGAGGGCAATGCAACACCATTCGCTCCACCCGAAGCTTCCTGAATAAGGAAATAATGGCCGGGCAGAAGAACGCCCGTATGAATGTCCGTCTTGTTAGTTGAGAAGTTGTTTGCTGCCCCTGCGTATTGCACCGAATAAGGAGTCACCGAAAAGTCGATGGTGGTGGTCCCGCGATTAAATACCTCGATGAAGTCGTTCCGGTAAGTCGCGCTCGAATTTCCACCTCCGCCGTAAACCTGACTGATAACCAGGACGGCAGAGTCGTCGTTTTGAATTGTACCCTGACCTTGTGGGTCACTGACACCTGCATTGAAGACATTGCCAATGGTCACGAAAAACGTTTCGTTTGATTCGACGAGAGTGTCCCCATTGACGATGACGTCAAAAGTAAAAGTTGTTTGAGTGGCTGGAATTGTTTGGGCTGTCAGAGTACGTGCTGCGTAATCGTTATTGTCTTCCGCGGTACCGGCTGCGGTCGTTATATCAAAAGTGATGCCGCCGGCAGGAGCAGGTAAAGACGATGTAACGGTGAAAGTAAACGTAGTCGCTCCACTGTCGCCCTCATTCGCCGAAACGTCATCGACTGAGAGGCTGGGACTATCGTCGTTTTGAATCGTGCCAACGCCCTGACCATCCGTCACCGTCGCACCGCTCACATTAATGATGTTCACCATGAAGGTCTCGTCGGTCTCAATTGTGGCATCGCCATTCACGGTAACGTCGAAAGAGAACTCCTGGCTGCCGGACGGAATCGTTTGAGCTGTCAGGCTTTTGGCGACGTAGTCGTTATCAGAAACCGTCGCAGTGCTGTCGGTAGTGGCAATGTCGAATGTGACGCCTCCTGAAGGAGCGGGCGCCGACAGACTGACAATGAAACTAAGAGTAGTTGTGCCACCATTACCCTCGTTTGCTATTGCATCGTTGATCGAGAGGTTCGGAGGCACGGTACAAATGTTGGCGCCATCAGTGGTTGGCGCAAACTGGTTGTACGTAGAGCTGTTCCGAGGGCCTCCGGTACCGTTCGGACATCGCTGATTTGAATTTGCAGTGCCTGTGCCACCTGAGTCTTCGTTGCTCTGCGGTTGGCCGGTGTTGAGCAACACAAGCAGTCCTGCATCGTCTGCATCGTTGGTGTCATAGACCATGGCATCGATCAGATCGGTCGTGGTTACGGTTGTTCCATTCGGAAAATCGGAAGCGTTTCCCACATAAATCGCGACTGCATCGGCGCCATTCTGCATCAGGCCGTCTGCGAAGATTGTGTCAACTCCCGGGACAGCGGCATTCCCAAGCGTGAAGTATCCGTTCGCATTAGTACTAAGACCGTCGAGATCAAAGGCGGCATACGACTTGTCATCGCCGCCGTTGTAGAAAACAACCACCAATCCGTTAAGCGACGTATTCCCGGAACCGCCATCGAAGAGTTCGACAAACTCGCTGGTGTCCGTGCCAACTTGATCTGAATCAACCTCGTTGATGACTACGTCGGGTGGAACCGTCGCATTCACAGTCAGGCTCGCGGGCATCGACGTGACGCCGCGCCCGGTAACGCGAATTTCAGTTGTGCCTGCCGATTGGCCAGTCGCCTGTCCGCGCTGGTCAATCGTTGCCACATCCGGGTTGCTTGATTGCCATGAAAAGATCACCCCGGGAATCTGCTCGTTACTTCTGTCAAATGCCATGGCGGTGAACTGTTGTTGTGCGCCCGCATCGATTGTTGCCGACGGTGGCAATACCTCAACCCGCGCGACTGTCGGCGCACATGAACTGAAAGGCGCGCCTGTCAACTGGACACCCGGACTGAACGCAGTCTGGCCTCCGCTCGTGCCGACGTGTTCGGCAAATGGTCCGGTAATGTCAGGTGAGCGAGTCAGCGATTGGTTATTGTCTGCATCAAGCCCGGTAGAGCTGCCGTATGCCACGAAGTTAACCGTTGTTGCGTTCGAGTCGCGGAGCGTGATCACGCCATCACCATTAGTAAGTGAGAGTCCCGCGGTTGACGTCGTTACCACCTGGGCGCCGCCAAAAACCGGGTCCGACGCATTGGGAGATCCGCCTCCGAAAACCACGATGGCCGCGCACGGGCGCAGAATAGTTCCGGCCAGGAATGTGTGGCGGAGCGTGTCTGACGTTGCGGTGTTGCTCCTTGAGAGGATTTGATAGCCGCTGAGGTCAATATCACGGGTTGTAGTATTAAAGAGTTCGACGAACTCGTCATCACTAGTGTTGCGGACGCCGTCGTGATTCGCATCGCCGGAGGATCCATCCGGCGGATCTGCGAGAAACTCATTTATCAGAACATCGCGGCGGGAATCTCCACCAAACATCACCGTGACGGGGTTACTGTCGCGTCCGCCGGCTCGTACTCTCAGTTCAACTGTACCTGCGCCGCGCAGGTCCGAAGGCACCAGCACGTGGACCTCATCCAGACCGGGTATGGTTGTCGACTCGACCACAGATTCAAACGTCAGTGGGCTCCCCCCGGCGCTCACAGCGATCGCCGCGCCATTGCGAACGCCGGTACAAAAGATCAGTAGACGCAAGTTTCCGCTGGTTGGATCAAACGGACCATCCTGCAGCGTGTCCGCATTGAGGAACACTCCCGGACCAAGACCGTCACCGCTGGCAGTAAAGATGCCGGGCGCCGCCGCAAGTGTGGTGACGTTTCCGCGACTTTGAAAACCATCGGAGTTGGTTACCACAACTTCTGCCAGGCCGAGCAACGTGCCGGCCGGGACCTGAAAGTGGACTTCATTCGGAGAAACGAAAAGTATCTGCGCGGACTGGCCGTTGACTGTCACGGTCGTTCCGGCAACAGTGGTAGAAAATGAACCATCAGATCCGGGCTGACTCTGCTGGGAGCCAAACGCCAGCGTGGTGCCCAGGGCAACGGCGATACTCTCGGGCGCCACGGCTTTTGTGGTAGATGGCTCATGACCAAATGAAGCGCGGTTTAGAACCGTTAGTGTTCCGGATGATGGTGGAACGGGGGTGCCGGTGACATAGATTTCCGAGTTGTTTGCAAAATCGCTGTTGGAAACGGCGCCCGAGAGAATGCGCGGGTAGTTGAAGGCAATGACACTGCCGTCGTCGCTCATTGACGAAACAATATCGGCGACAGCGCTCGAAGAGTCGACATTCGTAACCCGACCGAACGTGCCTGAAGGAATGTCAAACGCATAGAGCTCAGCGCTCGTGTCGGAGTTATTTCCCTGGCCGGCAACGCTGCGTCGCGTGGCGAAAGATATGCGCGATCCGTTCCCGCTGATTGAAGGATGAAGTGGGACGTCGGTCGCGCGTGAACCCAGGGTCGTAATTTGTCTGGTCGTGTTGTTATTGCGACCATCAAAAAGAAATACCTGAGTGGTGTTGGCCGCTGTGCGCGCTGACCAAACGATCCGGGTGCCGTCATCACTAATTGCCCGGCCGGGAGTCAAAGCAAGTGAGTCGACGCTGGTCGCTACCACCTGAGCCGGCGTTAGCCCGTCTCGATTTATCAGGTTCAATTGGCGGAAGACGCCAGGGGTTACGGCGCCGTCGAAGATGTAGGCGACGGCAGTGCCGTTGCCGCTGATCCTGGGTTCGCTGGAGCCCGCGACGCCCGTCGAGCCGGTAAGCAGCGCAAACGTTTGCGGGGCAAGCAAATCAAGAACATAGATCTCCAGGTTGCCGTCGCTATTGTGACCACTTAACTGCCGGTTCGAGGAGAAGGCGATGTAGCGCCCGTCATCGGAAATCGACGGTTGAAAGTTGCCGTTCACGTGGCGGTTGGAAGTGTCGCCCGGCGACGTGTCAGTGACTTGAATCAGCCGGGCACCGTCATGGAGAAAGATTTCAGAGTTGTGGTCGGGGTTGCTGCCCAGCGGATCGTCCTTCGATGCAAAGGCGATGTGCGAGCCATCTTGAGAGATAGCGGGCGCCGGCGCTCGCGTGGCGCCGATCTCGAAAAACGTTGCGGGATCGATTGAGACATTGGCGCGAATCGCTCTGAAACCAGATCTGCCGCCAGCGCCTGTCAGATCTTCAGTCGATTCAAACGCAACGCCGCGGCCGTCGCCGCTAATGGAGGGATTCAGATTAATTCCTTCTTCGGAGGTGCTGGTTATTCGGCGCAATGCGGATTGCATGCGAGCGGTCTGCCAGGAATGAAGGCAGAGAAACGAAACGGCGAGAACAAAAGCAATAGCTCGACTTGCGCGATGCACTGGAATTTATCTGAGTGCGGATTCTATGACCTACCGAGCCCGAAACTACTGAGAACGGTTCTGATAGAATAAAAAGACTGAATCAATGGAAGCGGTTGACGAGGGGATACTGACGGATTCTACAGCTCGTTTGGGGCGACAAGAAGTATCAACGAACCGGGTGGTAAATCACCGCCCAGCAAAATTCTTGGCAAGGTGAAATCGATGCGAATCCTGATTAGCGGTTCTCATGGGTTGGTTGGAACGGCCCTGATCAAATCACTCGAGCGCGACCGCCATGAGGTCTTTCCTCTCGTGAGGCACTACCCAAACTCCGACTCGGAAATTGAATGGAGTCCCGACCGGTACAGCATCCAGCTTGCGCGGCTGGAGGGCTTTGACGCGGTCGTGCATCTGGCGGGCGAAAGTATTGCCGAAGGACGTTGGACCGATGAAAAGAAGAAGAGAATTCGCGAAAGCCGCGTGAAAGGTACGAAGCTCCTCGCTGACGCCCTCGCAAACCTTACCGCGCCGCCGAAAGCGTTTCTCTGCGCCTCGGCGATTGGCTACTACGGTAACCGCGGCGATGAAGTGTTAACCGAGGCGAGCGCCCCCGGCGATGACTTTCTCGCAAAGGTGTGTGTCGAGTGGGAAGAAACAAGCTCGCTGGCCAAAGAGAAGGGAATTCGCACTGTTGACTGCCGGTTCGGAATCATACTTGACGCAAACGGAGGAGCGCTGAAGAAGATGTTGCCTCCGTTTCGCATGGGCATTGGCGGCAAAGTCGGCGATGGGACGCAGTGGATGAGCTGGATCGCGCTCGATGACGTGATAGGCGCGCTGGAGTTTGCTCTCAAGAACGATTCGCTTAGCGGTCCGGTGAACTTTGTCTCACCGAATCCCGTAAGGAATTTGGAGTTTACCAGGACGCTCGGGAAGGTCTTATCGCGTCCTACGTTGTTTCCGATCCCTGCGTTTGGCCTGCGCCTGTTGTTTGGTGAAATGGCGGATGCGTTATTGCTGTCGAGTCAGCGGGTCGAACCGACATTGTTATTGCGAGCTTCGTATCCGTTTCAATATCCAGACTTGGCCCAGGCCCTTTCGCATGTGTTGGAGAGCGGCCGGTAGGGAACCGAGTATTCAGCCGCGGATTAACGCGAATTAGCGCCTATCGGGCAGGTCAGTACCGTTTGCGGTAGCGAACGGGTCATCACGCTGGCTGAAAAACACCCATCTGCTACCGCAGACGGTACTGACCTTGCGTTAATCCGCGGCTAAAACAGTTCTAATCGGAGTCATCCGCATGAACAATCTGAAGCGGCGAAAATTCCTCGGTCGCTTGCCATTCCGCTCGGTCGGCAGCCTCTTGTTGGCGATTGCGCTTTCGGGTCTGCTTGCGTCATCAACGCCGGCACAAGACGGAAGGTTGGTGCGCGAGAACGTGCACGGCGTGTCGCTGGAGAAAACTGCTACGGGAGAGTCAGCAGATCGGCGTGTCAGCATTTATCTGCCGCCAGGTTACGACAGCTCTCCAAACCGAAGATATCCGCTTATCTACCTTCCAGTGGAGGAAACCCCATGAAAAATGAAAACAGGCGACGTGTACAGAACGGGATAATCTCAATCGGTGTCTTAGCCCTGGTTCTTGGTACTCCGACGCTATCTCTCGGTTGGGGAGCGGGCGGACACATGATGACTGCGTCGATCGCTTTTAGCCGGCTGAACCCTCGAGCTAAAGCCAAAGCAAATGAACTGCTGGCGATCCCGATAGCGCCCACAGAAGTCACCACGCAGAGCCTGAACTTCATCAACGCCGCACACTGGGCGGATGACCTGAGACCGTTTCAGGAGTTTGATTCGTTCAAAGAACTTCACTTCATCGACAAGCACTTCTCCATTGATGGCACCCCGCTACCGACCGACCTTCCTGAGAACAACATCGTCACTGGCCTGGAACACAACGTAAACATCCTTAAGACGAGTAGCGACAAGAACGCTCAAGCCCAGGCGCTACGGTTCATCATTCACTTTGTCGGTGACATTCACCAGCCTCTGCATTGTGCCACGCGGGTCAGTAACGCTAAGCCCGATGGCGACCGCGGCGGCAATCTATTTATCATTTTAGTTCCTGACAAGACTGGGACGCTTCAAAAAACCAACCTCCACAGCTATTGGGACGGAGGCATTGGTGTATTCCCGCTAACAGGGCCAAACTTCAAGCCGCCGCCGCTTCGCCAGATTCCCGCCGCAGTCGCCAAGGCGAAGCTAGGTAATCCCGCCGGTGATCCTAAATTGAGATTGGGTGAGCCGTTCGATTTTAGCGGCTGGGCCAACGAGAGTTTTGGTTTAGGGCAGGGTGTTGCCTACAAAAACATAAGACCGGACCGCAGACCGAGTGCTGCCTACAATGCGCGGGCTATCAAGGTCGTTCGCAAACGAGTTGCGTGGGGCGGATACCGGCTGGCTGCACTCCTGAATACTATTTGGCCGTAAATACCTTCCGAAAAGGCTTCGGTAAGTTTCGCGGGCGGCTCTGCCGCTTTCCGTTCGGTAAGCCTCTGGCTTACCGCGTAAAGACAGCTTGTACAAGGCTGCGCCTAAGACGCTTCGTCATCGAATCGGAATTAACCTCGGAGGCGCAGCCTCCAAAGGAGAATATGGTTTTGCGGTAAGCCAGGCTCACCGCACGGAATGCGGCAAAGCCGCGCGCAGCGTGTCCCTTAAAAAAACTCCTTCACTGTTTCGATCCGATCGTTGGACCGTCACCGACCACAAAGAAACCTGCCGGTGGATTGTTTCCATTAGCGATGAATGCCACCACTCCTGCTGCTGCCTGTGCGTTTACATCGTTGATCGAGGCAGTGCTCTTGCCGTGCGGCACAACTACGGTGCAGTAGTGCACGCTGGTGTTGTCAGATGAGTCGGTTGCCGTGATCCGGATAATGTAGACGCGCCCGTCTGAATCGCCGCGTCGTTCCGCCCGCAACCTTAAGGTCTCATTAGCAATGTCCCTGGCGTCCGGCGACATGACACCACTGCCAGAGTCAGTTTGATCGTCTTCATCGCTGAAAACGTCAATCACCATCACCGGTGGCAATCCGTCGTTGTCCGTGGCAGTGACGTTAAACCCAACGTTAACCAGATCGCTGTTTGGGGGCCACAGCAATGCGGTTTCAACACTGCATTCGATCACGGGCGCCTGAGTGTCGTTAATCGTAATTGTCACCGTGGCAACGTTTGAATCATCCGTGCCATCGTCCGCGTGATAATTGAACGTATCCATGCCAGTGAAGCCCGGGTCTGGTTCATACTCAAACGATCCATCAGCGTTGAGCGTAAGAACTCCGTGGTTAGGACCATTGCCCAGGTCATACACGGCCGTGAATGACACGTCGTCGACATCGGTGTCGTTATCGAGCACACCCGGGGCCGACACCGTGAGGGTCGTGTCCTGATTAATGTTATAGCTGTCGTTGTTGGCTATCGGCGGGTCGTTAACGCAATCCACGGTGACGTTAACGGTCGCCGTGTCAAAGTTCGCATTCCCATCGGTGATGGTATATGTGAATGAGTCGCTGCCGCAGAAGTCGTCGTTAGGCGTGTAGGTTACCGAGTTTCCATTATTGATAACGGACCCAGTGGCGGCTGCACTAACCGCAGTGATCACCAGCGGATCCATGTTTGGATCACTGTCATTAGCCAGCACGTTGATTATGTTGGCCCCGCTGTCTTCGGCCACTGATACGTTGTCGTCTACAGCGTCTGGTGGTAACTCAACCGCGCAAACACCCTGAACCTCAAACGCACCGACGTCACTGCCATCACCAAGCGTTGCATTCGTGATGCCGGGATCATCGCACGGTCGCGTCTCCCCGCGCTGGTCTGTGGTCGTCCCGCTGCTGTGTCCTTGGTCGATCGCGATGCTGCCGGCCCCGAGCGCATGCGTCGGCGTCGGACCGCCGTTGCTAGCAAGCGCCCCGAGTTGGACGGTGGCGTCGCTTACGTCGAACTGATCTCCAGTGGTCGCGACAATAGTTGGCAGGTTGGTTCCAAAATCGCCGATAAGGTTGTAGCCCGTGCTGATAAAACTGCCTCTGAGGTTTGGCTCGTCGACGCCACCGTTACCGGCGACAATTGTGTTTCGCAGCGTGGTTGTGCCGCTAGAGTTTGAAACGCCGCCGTTGAGGTTATTGAAATCACTGTCGTTATTCGTCACGGTACAGCTAATCAGAGTTAAGGTCCCATCATTCCGGATTCCGCCAGCGACCAGCAAACAGGTATTGCCGCTAATGGTGCAATTGGTCATCGTCAGCGTGCCGTTGTTGCCAACCCCTCCGGCATCATTAGCCCACGACCTGCTATTGGAGACCGTGGAATTGTCGACCGTCACCGTGGCGTTGAGCTGTACCAGCAGAGCTCCAGTGTCGTTCTGTCGTCCGTTAGTTATTGTCAGGTTGTTAATGTCCACGACGATTAACGGTGTTGAGGTGATAGGATCGAAGTCGGTATCGGGATTGACGTCAAAAATACGATCCAGGGCCGCGCCGTTGATCGTCGTACCTGCGGCATTGCCGTTTATGGTCATGTTGCTCGTGATGTCCAGGTCCCCGGTCAGCGATAGTTGTTCCATCGTGAATGAATCCGGCCCGTTCGGTATGCTCAGAGTGATCGTGCCGGCGGGTAGATTGATCGTGTCAGCACCGGAACCAGCGGCACAGTTTGACCACGTTGCGGCATCGTTGTTTGCGTTGATAATTGCCTCGCGAATCGAACACACACCGTCAGCATTGTTCAGTGTGTCTCCCAGACTATTGACCGTGATCGTGGCGGCCTGCACGCTGTGTGCAAAACCCACACCGGCAATCAACAGCATCAGAAACGCTACGTAGCGTGTATGGCGCAGGATACCGGGCGCAGCTGTCGGAAACTGGAATCTCTGACGTGGAGAAGCAGGGGTAAAGATAGTTCGGGACATTGGAAGACTCCTTTTTAAGAAGGTGGGTGACGGGTTTAGAGTTTTTCTAAAGAAGCGTTTGAGCGCGATGGGGAGTCGCAGCGGATAACTCTGTTTTCGAAATACGATTACGGTAATGGCGTGGCTGCTAGTCAGCTAAACTTTCAGACGATGGGCCGCCGGGAAACGGAGTGGAAACTAGCATAATCTCTGACCGCTAATCAATTCCAAACTGACTACCGGGTTGGGCGATAGTTAGTTGCCAGGTGGCGCCTGGGCGCTGGCTGACATTGTCCCTGGAAGGGCCCCAAAAACTTCCAGCGCATACTTCACATTGCCAAACGGCGCTGATACCTGAACGCCCTGGATAATGTCGCGCACTTCCAGCAGCGACTCGCGCGCGATCTTCAAACCTTCATCGCGTCCCGCCTCCTTACTAATGGCAGAAGCGGCGCGCATGCGCTCCATGATCGTTGGGGTCACGCGCACACCCGGCACTTCGTTGTGCAGAAATTCCGCGTTACGAAACGAAACCAGCGGCCAGATGCCGGCGACAATGGGAATGCGCACGTGTTCGATGCGGTTGATGAAATCGCGAAGCTGATCGGTGTCAAACACTGGCTGCGTGATCGCATACTGCGCTCCAGCCTCCACTTTGTATTCGAAACGCCGAATCTCCTCGTCGAGATTGATCGCGCCCGGATTGACGCCGACGCCAATGCAAAACGCGGTAGGCTGGCCTATGGGATTATTGCCGATGTCGAGACCGTGGTTGAGTTTGTTGACCATGTTAGTCAACCCGATCGCGTCGATGTCGAACACCGCTGTCGCGTCCGGGTAAGGTCCCATCTTCGGCGGGTCGCCGGTTATCAGCAGCAGGTTGCGAATTCCCAACGCGGCTGCTCCCAACAGGTCGGACATCATGCCCAACAGATTTCGATCGCGACAGCAGTAATGAAGAACTGATTCGATGCCGATCTGCTGTTCGACCAATACTGCGGTCGCCATTGCGCTCATCCGCGACTGCGCGCGAGCGCCGTCAGGTATGTTTACCCCGTCGACACCCGCCTCTTTCAATAGCCGAATTGAATCGAGGGTTTTCTGAGCTTCCATGCCCTTGGGAGGCAACACTTCCACTGAAGTTACAAACTCACCCGTGACGATCTTGCGCGACCAATTTGAGCGTTCCTCGGGTGGAACGATCTTGAGATCAGCAGGCGTGATTTCATCCACGTGCACCAGGGCCCCTGAATTCACCACCAATTTTTGCGCGCGCGGTGACGCGGCCCGGACTGCGTCGCTGATCAGTTTGATGTGGGCGGGAGTAGTGCCACAACAGCCGCCAATGAACTTCGCGCCCGCCTGGATAAAGCGCTTGGCAAACTTGGACATGTACTCCGGGGAACACATGTAAAACTGACGACCCTGCACATCGCGCGGCAAGCCGGCGTTTGGTTGGGCCCCCAGTTTCTTCTTGGTAACGGCGCGCATCTTTTCCAATGCGTTCAGGATGATCGCGGGGCCAACGCCACAATTCAGACCGATAACGTCTGCGCCCCATTCATCAAGCCGGGCTGTAAATATCTCCGGTGTGGTGCCGAAGGAAGTGTTGCCGTCGGTCAGGATTGTCATCTGGGCGATGATTGGCAAATCGCAAAGCTCTCGAACTGCGCGGATGGCCTGTCGCATCGCTGAGATGTCGGAAAACGTCTCGAGCACAAACAGGTCCACGCCGCCTTCGAGAAGCGCCGAGGCTTGCGCCTTGAACATGTCTTTTGCTTCTTCGAAGGAAGTCGGGCCGTAGGGTTCGATCTGCAAGCCCAGGGGGCCGATAGCGCCGGCTACGTAGGTTGTGTCACCAGCAGCTTCACGCGCGATCCGCGCCGCGGCGATGTTGATGGCGTGCAGGCTGTCTGCGAGACCATATTGATTGAGGTTGTGGGCCGTCGCACCGAAGGTGTTGGTCTCAATGATATCGGCGCCGGCGCGAATGTATTCGCAGTGGATCTCGTGAACGAGATCCGGGTTGCTCAGACTTAGCTCATCGTAGCAACGATTGATATAGACGCCCTTGGCGTAGAGCATCGTCCCCATCGCCCCGTCAAAGACGTGGATCCTATCGGTTTCGAGAAGATTCCTAAAGTTTTCCATTGATGCTAGCCAGTCAGTGGTTAGTGGTCAGTGGCAAGATCGGCATCGGAAGCAACTGACAACTGACAACTCACAACTGACGAAACGAAAAATCCCGCGCCAAACAACGCGGGACTTCGATAACTCCTGAAGTTTTCGGGATCGATCCTTTTGGGATTGCCCGAGCTGTTTAGCGGGTTGTTTTACGTGGCCGCAAGTCGCCTTAACTCACCACGTTCTACACTCGTGCTTATACGCTCCCATCCGGTCGGCTGTCAAGACAGGGACTCGGGGCGGTAATTGTCCCAATTTGAGAAGTGCGGGGATTGGTTGAGAGAACGGGTCTTTACTCACTCTCCGAGCAGTGCGCGTACCTTTTTTACAATCTTACTTGGGGTCGGATACCAGAGGCGGTTCGTGTCAATAACCTTCTGCCCATCTACCAAACAAATACGAATACGTCCCGGCTTCAGTTCCGCATTGCCCTGAGCCGAATGGGTTGCCTTGATCCGGCGGGCTCTGACGATCCGTGAGGGAGCCTGAGGTTAACGCCTGCCCTTTGCGAACCATCCAGAATGGCACAATCGATGATACACGCATTGACCCACTATCCAGCGGAAAACCTGCTTGACATGGGCCGGAAACTTTGGCTGAATGCGTGGCACTATCCCCGTGCAACTCCCCGTAATGTCGTTGAGTCCAGTGTTTTTGAGGAGCTAAAACTATGGCCACCGCCGACGCCAGTGTTGACAGGCATCCTAAGGGGCTCTATGTGCTGTTCGCTACTGAGATGTGGGAGCGTTTCAGCTTCTACACGATGCTGGCGATGTTTGCGTTGTACATGCGCGACACGACTGGCCAGGGTTTCAGCTGGTCGGTGGACGACACGCAAGCGCTGTATTCGAACTACATTATGTTCGTCTATTTGTCGCCACTCGTCGGCGGCTGGATTGCTGACAAGAAGTTAGGCTACCGAAGGTCGGTGATGATTGGTGGCCTCTTCTTTATGGCAGGACACTTGCTGCTTTCCTTCCGCTCGATTGGCGTGGTCTACGCCGCACTGACTTGTCTCGTAATAGGCAACGGCTTTTTTAAGCCAAACGTTTCCGCGATGGTTGGCAACCTTTACTCCGAAGGCAGTCACTTGAAGGACCGCGCCTATAACATTTTCTACATGGGCATAAACGTCGGCGCTTTCCTCGCGCCAGTCGTGGCTGAGTTTGTGAAGGGTCGCTTTGGCTTTCACGTGGCTTTCGCGGTGGCAGCCGGTGGGATGGCGATCTCGGTCTTTGTTCTCTGGTATTGGAAGAAGCACATAGAATCGGCCGAGCGTCCATCGAGCAAGGGCCCGAAGACGGTCGCGAATGTGGCCGCTGTAACGGTTGATGCTCCGCCCGCCGGGGTGAGCAACCAGCGAGCCATTGAAGCGATTCCGGACTGGAAACGCGTGAGCGCGCTGCTCGTGATCTTTCTGATCGTTATTGTCTTCTGGATGGTCTTCCATCAAAACGGAACAACCATAACCTACTGGGGCAATGACAATACCGACTGGAAGGTAACCGGCATCATTTCAAACGCTATCAACCCGGGGTGGGTCATCATACTGACTTTTCCGTTGATCACGCTTTGGAGATGGCTTGACAAGAAAGGACTGGAGCCGGCCACGCCGACGAAGATGGTCTTCGGCATGGTTTTGACTGCCCTGGCGTTCGTCGTCTTCTTCGTCGCGGCCAAGATAGGCGAGGCATCTGTCCCACTGGGCGGCGATCCATACGCTTATAAGATGTCGCCCCTTTGGCTGCTTGGCGCTTATGGCGTGTTGACAGCCGGTGAGCTAATGCTTTCACCGATGGGGCTCTCACTGGTTTCCAAGGTGGCGCCTGTCAGAATGCGCGGCATCATGATGGGAGGCTGGTTTGTCGCGACCGGATTTGGTAACAAACTAACGCAGATCGGCCAGTTGTGGGACGACTGGCTCCATTCAACCTTCTGGCTTTTCTGTAGCGCCTGCGCGCTGATCATGGCGTTCGTGCTCCTTATACTTCTCAAGCCACTGAAGAAAGCTATGCCCGGAATCTGATGAACATCCGACAATGTTTCGCAGGAATGACTAATTCGCAGGAATGACTAAAAGGACAACTGCATGAGCACAGCTATCGACGGAACTGGAGCAAGTCCCGTAACGCCCGGCGATGATCGCGGTTTCTTTGGACACCCGCGCGGACTCGCCACATTGTTCTTCACCGAGATGTGGGAGCGGTTCTCTTACTACGGGCTGCGCCCGCTCCTGGTGCTGTTTATGTCAGCGGCGGTGATGAGTGGCGGCTTCGGTATGGACCGCACACAGGCGTCAGCGATCGTGGGAATTTATGCGGCCAGTGTTTATCTCGCATCACTTCCGGGCGGCTGGGTTGCTGACAGATTGCTGGGCTTGCGTCGCGCGATTATGACCGGCGCGGTGCTGATCTCATGCGGCCACATCTCGATCGGCCTGTCATCATTTGCTCACAGCAAGGTGCCTTTCTTCCTTGGTCTCATCTTGATTGTCCTGGGAACCGGTCTACTCAAGCCAAACATCTCAGCAATCGTTGGTGACTTGTACCCGGAGGGCGGCGCACGCCGCGATGCAGGTTTCTCGATCTTTTACATGGGGATCAACGTCGGTGCATTTTTCGGGCAGATCGTCACCGGACTCCTCGGAGAAAAGTTTGGTTGGCACTTTGGCTTCGGCGCTGCCGGCGTCGGGATGCTGATAGGCTTGGCGACCTTCTCAATCCTGGCCAAAAAGACACTTGGCAGCCTGGGCCTGGAGCCTACTCGCAACCCGGATCCCTTGGTCCAGGCTAAACAGGTTCGAGCTATCAAACTCATCCTGGGGGGTGGACTGGCGGTCCTGGCCCTGGTGATCGTCCTTGCCGTCACAGGTGTTCTGCCGCTCAACGCTCAGGTGATCGGCCAAAACATGACGTACATACTCGTCGGCGTGGCAGTCGTTTACTTTGGCTACCTCTTTGTTGCCGGTGGGTTAAGCACCGAAGAGAAAAAACGCATAAGCGTCATCTTCATCCTCTTTGTCTTTGCCTCGATCTTTTGGTCAGCCTTCGAACAAGCTCCAACTTCGCTTAACTTGTTTGCGCGCGACTTTACAGACCGGGTCGTCGCCGGGTTTGAAATACCTACGACCTGGTTCCAGTCGGTAAACTCGTTTTTCATCTTTCTGCTCGCCCCAGTCTTCGCTGCTCTTTGGGTGCGAATGGCCAGACAGGGACGAGAACTGTCCAGTCCTGCCAAGTTTGCGATGGGACTATTTTTCGCGGGCCTGGGATTCGTGATGATGATCTTCGCAGCCAATGCGGTCGTGGCAAGCGGTGGGACTATCAAAGTCTCGCCGTGGTGGCTGGTAGGCAGTTACTTTTTCCAGACTATTGGCGAGCTGTGTCTCAGCCCGGTCGGTCTGTCTTCGATGACGAAGCTCTCACCCCGGAGATTCGTTGGTCAGATGATGGGAATCTGGTTTCTCGCGTCGGCAATGGGCAATCTTATTGGCGGGCTTGTAGGCGGACGCGTTGATCCGGAAAAACTCGATCAAATGCCCATGCTGTTCATTATTACATCGGCTTCGTTGATGCTCGCGGCCCTGGTTTTGTTTGCGCTCACGCCGTTGATTAGAAAGCTGACGCCAAAGGCCAATTGAAACATACCCAACCATAGGAGACCCTCGTTGCGCAATCGCTTATTCGTCCTTTTCCTTTTCGCATTTGTTGTTTCTCATGCTTCGTTAGCTCTAGGTCAGCAAAAGCAACTGACCATTGACGACATTTTTGATCCCGTCAAGCGCGTCAACTTCAACGGCACCGCCCCAACCGTCAAATGGCTAAACGATGGCCGGCATTTTCTTCTCACAAACGATCCATTAAAGCGCAACGTGCCGCGACTCCAGAAAGTGGATGCGGTCACCGGCGAGGCCGTGCCTTTTTTTGACACGGCGAAGATGCAAGCTGCGTTTGCTGCTCTGGCGGGCATCAGCGCCGCCGATGCTTCCCGGCTGGCAAATCGAAGCGCTTATCTAATGAGCAGCGACGAGTCAGCAGTGTTAATTGACTGGAGCAACGACCTCTTCTATTACCAGCTCGGCAGCGATAAGGCTGTCAGGCTCACTTACAACCCGGAGGAAGAGGTTGGAGAAACGTTTAGTCCGGATGGCCGCATGGTTGGCTTTGTGCGCGCTAACAACCTCTTCGTCTACGATCTTGCTTCCCAACGCGAGCGGCGGCTGACGACAGACGGAAGCCCCAAGATCCTCAACGGACGCCTCGACTGGGTTTATCAGGAAGAGCTGTATGGCCGCGGAAATTTTCAGGCTTACTGGTGGAGCCCCGACTCGACCAAGATTGCTTACCTGCGACTGGATGAAAACCCAGTACCCGAATTCGCGGTAGTTGATCACATCCCGCTTCATCAGAACGTCGAAGTTACTCCATACCCAAAAGCCGGTGATCAAAATCCGCTGGTGCAGCTCGGTGTGATCAATGCTGCCGGTGGTGCGACCCGATGGGTCGATACCTACAAATATCAACCGAGCGACCTGTTGATTGTGCGTGTCACATGGACGCCTGACAACAGGAAGGTCGTCTACCAGGCACAGAATCGAGAGCAAACATTTCTCGATCTGAATTTTGCCGATGCCCTGGACGGCAAGTCGAAGACTATTCTGCACGAAACATCCAAAGCCTGGGTCGGGATAAATGACCATCCGACCTTTCTAAAGGACGGTTCGTTTCTATGGCAGAGCGAACGCACCGGCTGGGACCACTTTTATCACTACAGCGCAGATGGAAAGCTGTTGCGGCAGATAACGGATGGTCGCTGGGAAGTGAGTTCGTTCGACGGCGTTGATGAAGATAGGGGTTACCTTTACTTCACAGCTACTGAACACAGTCCCATCGCGCCACAAGCTTATCGCGTCAAATTCGACGGCACCGGCCTGACCCGGGTAACAGCCGGCGAAGGTTCCCACAAAGTAGTCGTAAGTCCGGATTCCAAACTCTTCATTGACAATTGGAGCGACGTAAACACGCCAACCCAAATGCGCGTTTACGACACTGGCGGCAAGCTGGTGCGCGTGATCAACGAGAACAAGGTTGATGCGCTGAAGGAATACAAACTCGGCAAGATCGAGTTTCTTCAAGTGAAAACGCGCGATGGTTATCCGATGGAAGCAATGATGATTAAACCGCCCGATTTTGATCCGGCCAGGAAGTACCCGGTATTGCAATTTACTTACGGTGGGCCACATGCACCACAGGTGAAAAACAGTTGGGGCGGTTTGACTTACATGTGGCATCAGTTGCTGGCCCAGAAGGGTTACCTGATCTGGATCTGCGACAACCGAACTGCGAGTGGAAAAGGTCTCGAATCAACCTGGCCGGTGTACAAAAACTTTGGCGAACTGGAATTACGAGATGTGGAGGACGGCATCGCATGGCTCAAGAGCCAGCCTTACGTCGATGGCTCGCGCATTGGCATTTGGGGGTGGAGCTACGGGGGGTTCATGACGAGCTATGCCTTAACCCACAGCCAGAGTTTCAAACTCGGAATAGCAGGCGGCTCAGTCACTGACTGGCGCAACTACGACTCGATCTATACGGAACGATACATGCAGACGCCGCAAAACAATCCCGAAGGTTACCGCAAGTCGTCACCAGTACACTTCGCAAAAGACCTCAAAGGAAAACTGCTGCTGATTCACGGGCTGATGGACGACAATGTTCACGTTCAGAACACGGTGCAGTTTGCGTACGAACTGCAGAAGGCGGGAAAGCCGTTTCAGCTGATGGTCTATCCGAAATCGCGTCACGGGGTGACGGATCCTTTGTTGCTGAAACACATGCGCCAGATGATAGCAGATTTTGTGGTGGCGAATCTCTGAAGCCTATCCGCAGATTACGCAGATTAGGAAGACGGTTGGGTATCGCTTGGTTTCAATGACGCGAACAAATTAGTCGTTCTTACTTTGCTATTGCAGTTCACTATTCTGCCGCACGTTCGCTCACTCTGAGTTAGAACCAACACAAAATAGTTAAGCGAGGGATCGGGTGCGCCACTGGACTGTTAAAAGCTTAATCTGCGTAATCTGCGGATGGTCACCTTCGCTGGCACTTCGGGCACCAGTAGGTGGATCTTCCGCCATGCGTCAGGCGGCGGATGCGCCTGCCACATCTATTACAAGCCTCACCTTCGCGTTCGTAAACCTGCCAATCACGTCCAAACGCTTCGCTATACGAAAATCCGTTCGGGTCCTCGAGATTGAGGCGTTTGCTGGAATTGCCTGACACCGCCGCGCGCAAGACATCTCGAATCGCCTGATGCAAACGCTCAACTCGTTTCACCGAAAGCTCGGCCGCAACCTTGAATGGATTCACGCCCGCGCGAAAGAGCGCCTCGGCAGCATAGATGTTACCCAGGCCCAGAATTTTCGTTTGGTCCAGCAGCAACGTTTTTAGCGTACGTCGTGATTGACCAAAAGTCGCCTTGAGATATTCGGGACTGAAGTCTGCCGAAAAAGGCTCAGGAGCAAGTTGACTAATGCCTTTGGTGCGTGCGAGCTGTGTCTTTGTCACGAGGCGCATTACGCCAAACTTCCGCTGGTCCTGGAACACCAACCGGCGCTCGTCATCAAGATAGAAGATGGCGTGGGTGTGTTTTGGCAACGGATCGTCAGGCGATAACACTTGAAACTTACCGGTCATTCTCAGGTGAACCGCCAACACCAGGTCTTGCTGACGTTTGTGTTCCCGCAAACGGGCGTTAACCCGACTGCCAGGAAGGGCGATGGTGCTTTGAAGCTCAATGAGAATGTATTTGCCACGTCGAGCTAGTTCAGCTATCCGCGACCCTTTTAGTTTTCGATTGAAGGTCTTGACTGATACTGGTGAGATTAGCTTTGGGAGTGTTACTTCAGACGCAACGATCTGTCGCCCAAGTACCGAGCGACGCAACGCACGCACGACATGTTCGACCTCAGGTAGTTCTGGCATTCAAGCGTCGAAAGGTTCCTGGACCGGTGTAGCTCGTTGGCTCGTTTCGGATGTTATGTTTTTTGAGATCCGCGTTCATTCGCTTTAATCCGCGGCTAGATTCAAAAGGATGATTCAACTAGCCCACGCCCGCAAGGCCTTGTCCTGCGCCTAGCAGTTCCTGCACCTTCGGCTTGCTGGTAGCCTCGGCATAAATTCGAAGAACCGGCTCAGTCCCCGATTGCCTGAACAAGAGCCAGGACTCATCATCGAGCAGGAGTTTAGTTCCATCCATCGTCTCTACGCTGGCCACCTTATACCCCGACAAGACCGGCGGCGGCTTCGCGCCAAGTTCGGCGACCAGCTCCTGACCGCGAACAGTTTCGACGCGCAAGTCTCGTCGACCAAAATGAAACTCCCCAAACTCTCGATGAAGATCGTGAAGCATCTCCGACGGAGTCTTTGCCGCTTCTGTAATCGCTTCGAAGAAGAGCAGGGAATTAAGTATTCCGTCGCGTTCCGGAATGTGACCCTTGACTCCAATTCCGCCAGACTCCTCCGCGCCGATCAAAATATCCTCATTCAGCATCAGATCGGCGATGTACTTGAATCCAATTGGCGTTTCGTGAAGCTTGAGGTTGGAAGCAGCAGCGATGCGTTTCAGGAGCACCGATTGAGAAAACGTGCGGACCACTCCACCCGTCATTTTGCGCCGGCGCACGAGGTGCAACAAAATCAGCGGGACAACGTCGTGCATCGTCATTGTTTCGCCAAGTTCATTCACCGCGCCGACCCGGTCGGCATCTCCGTCCGTTGCCAGGCCGACAATTGCCTTACTCTCGAGCACTCGCTGTTTGAGTGCTCCCAGATTGCTGTCGATTGGCTCCGGTTTTACTCCTCCGAACAGAGGATCGCGATGCGCCCGGATTGTTTCGACGTTAAGCCGGCTGCCGGCCAGAAAACTTTCAACCCAATTACCGCCGGAGCCGTGCATCGGATCAACGATCACGGTCCCAACGGCTGCACTCAGGCGCGCTAAGTCGATGTAAGAGGCAATCTGCTTGCGGTAACTCTCAACAGCTGCGGCGAGTAACTCGTGGCCATCATTCGACACCTCACCGCGCTTCGGTTTGTTTGCGTCCACCAGCTTCTCAACGATCGCAGTCGTTTCTGGCGCCGCACTGCCGCCCCAAGGCGCTTTGATTTTGAAGCCATTGAAGTCATACGGATTATGCGAAGCCGTGATAACAATGCCGCCGTCTGCCTTAAGGTCCTTTACGGCCCATGATATGAGCGGAGTCGGAACGGCTTCCCCGAAAAGCGAAAAGCGGAGCTCGTTGCCGGCAAGGACTTCGACTGCCCTGCGCGCAAACAGCTCCGACAGAAAGCGCCGATCGTAACCGACGACGACGAAGAGCGCCGATGCTGAGCGCTGGCTGAGGAGAAAATCTACAAATGCCTGGGTGACACGTTCGAGATTTGTAAACGTGTACTCGCGTGCGATGACTGCTCGCCAGCCATCAGTGCCAAATTTTATTGGAATAGTAGGGGTAGCACTCACTCGGACGCGCCCCCGGTGATGGTGTAGTCGGTCAGTGAAGTCTTGTCGCCCAGCACGGATCCCGGGCCAACCACGGCTGAGCGGCCGATGTGACAGCCGCGGCCGACGATTGCACCGGTAATTAGCGCCGCTGTCCCCACCCGCGTGTGCGGCCAAATGATCGAGTTTTCGACGCGGGCGCGTTCCTCTACGAAGCAACCCTGGCCCAACACAGAATTTATTATCTGGGCGCCGGGCTTGATCTGGCAGTCGTCACCAATAATCGAAAGCTCGTCGACTTCAGCAGCGGTTGCTGAATCAAAATCGCCGCGCCGGTCTTTAAGGTGAATGCGTGCGACACGATTGCCCAGTAGATCGTGATGTGCTTGCAGGTAACGCTCCGGCGTGCCAATGTCGATCCAGTAAGTGCGCACAGGAACGTGTGCAAAGAAAGTTTCCTTCCGCTTGAGAAGCTCAGGAAACAACCCGTATTCAAAAGAGTGGTTCTCACCTGCGGGAATCAGATCGAGCACCTTCGGTTCCAGCACATAGGTTCCGGCGTTAATAGTGTTGCAGGTAATCTCGTCGGCCTTCGGTTTTTCGAGGAATCGACGGATGCGGCCATCTGCTTCAGTTTCTACCAACCCGTAGGCTGACGGGTTCTCCACCGGAGTCAGCACGATAGTCGCGGTTGCCTTGTGTTCGGTGTGCTCACGGATCACGGTCTTGAGGTCGAGATCGGTGAGTATGTCGCCGTTGAAGACTACCGTAGGTTCGCGAATATGCTCTTCCGCGAATTTGTAGGCGCCGGCCGTACCCATCGGTTGCGGCTCTACCGTGTATTTGAGTTTGACGCCATAGTCGGAGCCATCACCGAGCAGATGTTCGATCTTGTTTGGTTGATATGAGAGTGAAAGCGTGATGTTGGTGATGCCCGCGCGGCGTAGAGTGTCGATCTGGTAGAGCAAAAACGGACGATTGCAGATTGGGACAATCGGCTTGGGAGTGTAGACAGTTAACGGACGAAGACGCGTGCCCTTACCGCCGGCAAGAATCAGAGCCTGCATGATCTATTTTTTATTGGACTTTCGAATTGAAGGTTGAATAGCACGCGCGAGTCTAGCATCCGCGTGGAAAGGTTTTCAATTAAGCAGGAAGAAGGGTAGTGTCACGGGTTCAACTCCTTCGCCCGGGAAAGGGTAGGATCTGAGCTTAGCCCTCCCCGAACCTCTCCTACAGGCAGAGGGAGGTCTCCCCTCCCTTTGGGAGGGGTCGGGGGAGGGCTTGTGAGAACGATACTTACGGATGGTCCAATAGGTGGCGTCTAGTTGAGAGGTAACACGCGTGTTGACGCTGCCGGGACAGAAAAATTAGGGTGCCTCGCATGCCCTCCCCTAAAGTCCCCTCCCAGAGGGAGGGGAGATAGTCCCGCGACAGCGACCCGGTCGCTACGGCTCCCGGTTCTGATGCAGAACCTATGGGCAGACTTCCAGTGTCTCGACGCTCATGCGCCTCGCCTGCACCGTTCCGCAAAACGACTGAACCACATTCCCGCCAATGATCACGTCCGTCCTAAACTGGGCGCTCATTGTGTCCCCTTGCTTATCGAGTTGTCCTACCGCCCGGACTTTCACGGTGCCTATAGCTGCTCCTTGATCGCTCAAGAAGTGAACGAACGTGACGGCGAACTCGTTACCTCCGGTCCTAACCCACGTCCCAAGTCCCGTACTCAAATTCGGATCAGGATCAGTGCCGATAATTCCTCCGCCACTGGTAAAGGTGGCAAAGTTCACAATCGGAGCTCCTCCATCTGGCATCACGGTGACCTCCCATGAGCCTTCCAACGAAGGGGCGGTTGCTGCTCCTTCAGCGCTAACGTTCGACCGTGTGCCGGTGAAGGCAATGAGAGTTGCGAGCATCGTTGCGACTACAAGAGCCGCGAGTGTTTTTCTGTTTGTCATGATCTTTTCTCCTTCTTAGTTTGTGTGTTGCAGTAACAAGTTGAGGCTGATGAAGACACGACTGGTGGTCTCTTTCGTCGAGATGCACTGAATGAGTGCGAGTCTTCATAGTTGTTTGTTTCTCCGTTCGTTTTCGCCGCGCTTCAGCGGCGTGACCAGTGGGTTGGGCGTCGCCGCCAGGTTGAAATTCATTTCAGCTCGCGTCGCACGACCAGCAGTCGTTCTTTCTCGACGGTGATCGTGGTGCGCTCGCTGAGCCTCACGTAGCCGTCAAAGTCTTCGGCGGCGCGATTGAACTCCTTGGCGTGAGCCGCACCCGCCGCTCCGTCGTTGTTCCTGATCCGCAGGAGTTTGTTGCCTGTCTTGGCCGCCAGCTTTACAATGGCCCTCGACAAGCGTCCTGGAGCTTTTTTCCTATTCAGGTTCATTCCGGCTCCTGACTTACGAAGTTGCGTTTTTCCCCTACCTCGTGGCGGACGTTAATCTCCGTCCGGTTAAAGAGTCCTTTAAGACCGGTTAATTAGAGGTTAAAGAATCGTCAGGTCACCCATGACCACACCGGCTCATAAAATTTTCGAATTCGGTCCGTTTCGACTGGACTGCCAAGAGCGAGTCCTCCTGCGCGATGGCCGGCCTGTGCCGCTTACCTTGAAGGCCTTCGACGTGTTGTTGTTGCTGGTCGAAAACGGCGGGCACCTCGTCGAGAAAAACGAATTGATGAACCGTGTCTGGGCCGGGAGCTTTGTCGAAGAAGGTAATTTGAAGGTGACCGTGTCGATGTTGCGGAAAGCGCTGGAAGATAACAACGGCGGCGCGCGCTATATCGAAACAGTGCCCCGACGCGGCTATCGCTTCGTGGCCGGGGTCAATTCCGCAGATGCCGAGAGCCTCGACCTCATCATGCACGAGCGCACGCGCGAGACTGTCAC
>JAXIOV010000220.1:0-23942 GCA_045403245.1 Pyrinomonadaceae bacterium
AAAGGGCGAATAGGCCAGTCGTTTTACGGCTGGTTAGCTGCCGCCAGGAATGAGTTGGAGGCCGTTTCAACGGCCTTGCTCCGAGCCGCAATCCGAAAAAGGCCGCTGAAGCGGCCTCGACAAAAACTACGCGGCGGTGAACCAGCCGTAAGACGGCTGGCCGATAGGCCCGCGGGGCTGCCACCTGAAGGCGCCAAGCTGGCTCGTGATTTCAGCAGGCCCGTAACCACCCAGCGGTGTTTCCAACAGATTCGAAGCAGTTCTTGACTGCAACGCACAATTACCCCACTACTCAGCGAGGGAACTACTTCTCTATTGCAGGTGCTGCGAATATAATTAGTGGACCTGCCTGTGACCGACGAAATAAGAGAAAAGTGAGCTTCAACTGAAAAGCACCAAAGAGAAAATACTTGTAGTCGATGACGACCGTGCGGTTCGCTGGACATTGAGCGAGGCGCTGCGGAGCTGGAGCTTCGTACCGCTTGAGGCTGGTACCGTTGCTGAAGCTCTGGCGCAGTTCAATGGCGAACTGCCCGCGGCAGTCTTACTCGATATTGATCTTCCTGACGGCTCAGGTCTGGATGTGTTGCGACAGATCAAGCAAGACCGGCCTGACGTCGTGGTCATCATGATTACCGGCAATGTTCTCATCGACAATACGATCTCCGCGCTTCGGGGGGGCGCCTACGATTTCATCAGCAAGCCTGTAAACCTCGAAGAACTGCGCGTGACAATTCGGAACGGGATTGAAGCCCACCAGTTGCGGCGTGAAGTTGAGCAAGTCAGAAAAGAGCGGGCTCAGCAGTTTGCCTTTGAACAGATTGTGGGCCAGTCGGCGGCGATGCAAAAGATGCTCTCGCTTGCTGCCAAAGTAGCCGAGAGTGAAGTGTCGTCTGTCCTGCTTCAAGGAGAATCGGGCACCGGCAAGGACCTGGTCGCGAAAGCAATTCACTACGGTTCGCACCGGGCAGAACGGCCTTTTGTGGCCATCAATTGTGCCGCACTCCCGGCGACGCTGATTGAGTCGGAGCTTTTCGGGTATGAGAAGGGAGCATTCACTGACGCAAAAGCCCGGAAGGAAGGACTGTTCGAGCAGGCTGAAGGCGGGACTCTTTTGCTGGATGAGATTGGGGAGCTTGAGCTCTCGCTCCAGGCGAAACTTCTTCGCGTTTTGGAAGAGGGAGCCTTCAGGCGAGTCGGCGGGTTGAAGGACATTCCGTTAGATGTGCGAGTGGTCGCCGCCTCAAACCGCGATCTGAAAACAGAAAGCGAAGCCGGGCGCTTCCGACTCGATCTCTACTATCGCCTTTCCATTATTCAAATCGATATCCCGCCTCTCCGCGAACGTGGAGATGATGTTCTACTCCTGGCGAACCATTACATAAATTCAATTGGCTCAAGACTGCGGCTGAAGAAGAAAATCAACGGCCTGGCCCCTGAAGTTGGCTCCATGTTTCGACGGTATGACTGGCCAGGAAATGTGCGCGAGCTGCGGAATGTGATTGAACGGGCCTTAATTCTCGAGGACGCCGATCTCATTACGATGGAATATCTCCCGGCGGCCCTCTCGGCTGGCTCAGCTCAGCGAACGAGCGCGACGGCTGAATCATCCGGCTCAGGCTCTACCGCTCAATTTTGGTTGCCGGCCAATGGGATCTCACTTGAGGAAGTTGAAATGGCGTTTGTCAGACAGGCGATTGAACGCAGTGACGGCAATCAAACCCGGGCCGCCGAATTGCTTGGTATCTCGCGCGACCAGTTAAGATATCGGCTCAAGAAACTTGAGGACGCGGAGAGTCTGGCTGCTGAGCCATCCTAGATACAAGATGACTACCGGCATCGACATTCTCACGCGTGACCTTCTCGGGACAGACGTCACTACCGAAGAGGCACTCAAGCGCTCGTTGAAGGAACTGGCGGACATCAAGTTTGCGCTGGATGAGTCGGCCATCGTGGCCATCACCGATCAACGAGGAATCATCAACTATGTCAACGACAAGTTTTGTGAAATCTCGAAGTACCCACGGGAAGAACTGCTCGGAGAGGACCACCGCATCATCAACTCGGCCTACCACCCGAAAGACTTCATCAGAAATCTCTGGACCACTATTGCGAGCGGCAAAGTTTGGCGTGGCGAGATCAAGAATCGCGCAAAAGACGGAACTTACTACTGGGTTGACACGACTATAGTCCCGTTTCTTCATCAGGACGGTAAGCCCTACCAGTACGTCGCAATTCGCTACGACATAACTCAGCGTAAGCTGGCAGAGGAGCGGATCGGCCAACAGGCCGCACTGCTGGATCAGGCCCAGGACGCAATTCTGGTCAGAGACCTGAATCACAACATTCTTTTTTGGAATAAAGGTGCGGAAAGAATCTATGGTTGGTCGGCAGAAGAAGCCGTCGGCAGAAATGCCGGCGAAATGCTTTTCAAGGATTCTCCCCCGCTCTTTGAGGTCGCTAAACAAGAGGTTCAGGTCAAAGGTGAGTGGAGTGGCGAGCTGAGGCAGGTGCGCAAAGACGGCCAGGAGATAGTGATAGAGAGCCGTTGGACACTGGTTCGCGATGAGCACGGCCAGCCCGGCTCAATCCTTGTCATCAACACGGATATCACCGAGCGGAAACACATTGAGTCGCAGCTTCTTCGCGCGCAACGCATGGAATCTATCGGCACTTTGGCCGGAGGGATTGCTCACGATCTTAACAACGTGCTGTCACCAATCCTTCTGGCGATCCAGATGCTTGAACTAAAAGCGACCGACCAGAGCACCAGACAACTCCTTGACGTGTTGAAAACCAACGCCGAGCGCGGCGGCAACATGGTGCGTCAGGTCTTGTCTTTCGCCCGCGGAGTCGAAGGGGAGCGAGTGGCATTGCAGCCAAAGCATCTGATCAAAGAAATAGTGAAGATCATGCGCGAAACGCTTCCCAAGTCGATTGAGATCACGGTCCGGGTAGCCGACGATCTCTGGATTATCTCCGCGGACGCAACACAAGTTCACCAGGTGTTAATGAACCTCTGCGTCAACGCCCGCGATGCGATGCCCGGTGGCGGCTCAGTTACGATCAGGGCAGAAAATGTTTTTGTCGACGAAAACTACGCGCGAATGCACCTTGAAGCTAAACCCGGGCGATTCGTCGTGATCACGGTTGCCGACACAGGCACAGGCATGGCGCCCGAAGTTCTGAGCCGCATCTTTGAGCCCTTCTTTACCACTAAAGATATGACCAAGGGCACAGGTTTAGGTCTTTCAACAGCACTGACAATTGTTAAAAGCCACGGCGGCTTCGTGAATGTCTACAGTGAAGTTGGCAAGGGAAGTCAGTTTGGAGTCTATTTTCCGGCGTTTGAAACTGACGACGCTGCGCGAGTTTCTAAGCCTCAAATAGATCTGCCGCTGGGCCACGACGAGTTAGTGCTGGTGGTCGACGACGAAGAAGCGATTCGACAGATCACTCGAAGCACCCTGGAAACTTTTGGCTATCGGGTCTTAACTGCGAGCGATGGCACAGAGGCAGTGGCGTTGTACGCGGAGCACCGCAACGATATCGCTGTTGTTTTGACTGACATGTTGATGCCTTTTATGGATGGTCCGTCGACAATTCGCGCGCTGCTCAAAATGAATGCTGAGGTCAAGATCATTGCCGCCAGCGGCCTGGCGGTGGGACATCAGGCGGGTGAAGCGTCACTCGAAGGAGTCAAAGTGTTTCTCAACAAACCCTACACGGCCGAGAAACTTCTCAAGGCTCTGGCTGACGTGCTTAGGATGGCATAAACAGTCGCGAAACTCAGTAAGCAACTCCAAATTCGAAAGGCCACCTTCCGGGTGGCCTTTCGTTTTGGATCTTAGAGGCAGATTGTTTATTGAAATTCGAAGTAGATCGAACCTTCGAATGTGGGAACCCCTTTTGAGTCGTAGCTGAACGTACCGTAGAGGACCGCATTTCCGCGTAAATCAAGCAGGGTCTGTGTGCCGCCGTCGATGATCATTTTGAGCTCAACTGTGCTTTTCTCCTTGCCCCAAATTGCATCGCCCCCGAGTACTCTCCCGTAAAGGACACCCATGTAGGAAGCTCCTCTCATGGCCTGCACGTAAACCGGAAGTGTCCAGGCGCCTCCAGTGACTGCGCTGACAGTGCCAGGCTCCTTCGTGCCTTCGAAGTCCATGGTCAGGGTAAAGTTGCCCGGCAAGTCGCCCGTGGTTCTCGCATAACACATCCAGCCATAGGCCTCCCCCGGTTCCGCGTGGCCTGCCGTGACTTCAATTCCTTTGAATGAAACTATCGTAGCCTTTTGCGCCTTAGCCGCACTCGAGAGAGCAAGGGTTATTAAGACCGCCATGGCGTAAGCCAATAATTTTGTGGTTTTCATGATCACTCCTTTTGGTGATACCGTGGCGCGCGCTGCGAAGAAAAGCTTCTCCCGCCTAGTTCCGCCCTCGGCCCATGGCTAATCAATTGTGAGCTCTTTCATTTGCAATCACTCACGTAAAGCTCGTCTCGTGGTTGCGCTGACAATAAGATCAAAGATCATGCGCGGGAAGCCATGTTGATGGGCTCCGAACGGCAAGTGTTGTGCCGTTAGCGATTTCTTAAGAACCGCTGACTTCGGGCAATACCATCGTGCGGAGTTTGGCCCTAAGGCTGAGGAATAATTCTCACTTACCCAGAAAATTTTGATGGAACGCTGGAGACTAACGGCCCCGGCAACGGGCTGAGGTTTGAAACGGTGTTGGGCACGTCTGTTGCACGGTCGGGAACCTGGAGGTAGTGATGATAAGGCAAATTGACGATATCGCTTTGGATGGAAACCCCGAACTGGCAACCGCACCCGGGCCCGGACGAGAACTCCATGAGGTTGCGCAAGTCTGCCGCTTGAAGAATGAAACTGAAAACGGCCACTCCTTCCAGGGCGTTGATATTGGAACCCTTGCGCCTTTCGACACTATTACAGTCAGAACCGCTAATAGTTGTTATCGAATTTTCCTTCTGGATCCTGAAACCGGACGCGCCTTGTTTGATGGTGGCCGGCACATCCTTGAACCGGTAGAAGCCAGGGTTGTTGGGTCCAGCTTGAATGGTTCAATCCTGTGGACGGGGTGGCTTGCGATTGGCCGCCGGCTTGAGGCCTGCACGAATGACGCGTACATCCGTACGTCGCCGGTAGAATCGATCTCGATCGAGCACCAAGCCTCCTTCTGAAGTGAACGATTCTTTCAATTCTGGTATCAGCGATTTTTAAACTGGACCGGCATCCAGGCATAACTCACAACGACACGGATTATTCACACCCAATGGGGGAGTGCAGAGCATCTCTGTAACGGCGAATCGGCTTTGAATCGAAAAGCTCGTAAGCTAAAGTCGCTTCTACTGGCCCAATAGCAGGTCAAAAATTGACCTTCATCCCCACTCGCTTCAGCGAGCACTGTCTTGTGTCCATCTGACTTCGGGTTTGCAACGGCTGTGCCGCTATGAATTGTCGGAGTTTCTGAGGGCTTCGTAACAACCTGGGCAAATGCCGCATGTAGCGGGGGAGATTCTCCCACACAAACGGTACAACGGGGCCGAACTTCCTGATGACTCGCTAAGCCAAACAATCCGCCTATACTGGGACAACGGCACCTACGTTGCATAACCCTCTCCACGGTGCTTGTGCGTTTTCGGCGCGCTCGCAGGTTGCAATGCGTTCAGCAATCAAGTCGCTCGCGTTTACGGGGGGAATGCTCCGAAGGCTGGAGTTTTGGTAACGCTAATGGAACATGAACATTCGAATGAAGCGATCGCGGCAAGACTTGCCGCCGGGCCACGCCAAAACTATCTGCGGGACTGGATCTATGGCGGGATCGATGGAGCGGTCACCACTTTCGCTGTGGTAAGCGGTGTAGCCGGCGCGCAACTTTCGACCTGGATCATTCTGGTGCTGGGTTTTGCGAACTTGTTTGCGGACGGCTTTTCGATGGCCGCCAGTAATTTTCTCGGCACCAAGGCCGAGCTCGACGACTTGCAGCGGCTCGAGGCGATCGAGAATCGTCACATCGATCAAAACCCTGAAGGTGAACGAGAAGAAGTCAGACAGATTTTTGAACTAAAGGGTTTTAGCGGAGAGGATTTGCAGCGGATCGTCCAACTGATAACTGCCAATCGAAAACGCTGGGTCCGCACTATGCTGACCGAAGAGTATGGCCTCCCTCATGCGGTACGCTCTCCGTGGATTGCGGCAATCTGCACATTTAGCGCGTTTCTTGTTTGTGGGTTCGTCCCACTATTTCCCTTCCTGTTCAAATTCTCGCATGCGCTCGAGTTATCCCTGATCATGACCGGAGTGGTATTCGTCGCCATCGGATCGGTCAAGAGTAGATGGTCCACGGATTCCTGGTGGCGTTCGGGCCTCACGACGCTGCTGGTGGGGGCGATCGCCGCAGCGCTCGCCTACGCAGCGGGTGTACTCTTAAAGAGTTTGCTGGCCTGACACGTGTCACCCAAGAAGAGTGGCATGAGTGCAAATCCTAAAAGCATGAGGTAGTAGACCGAGCCTGAAAGCGGGTCTCGGGTGGCAAAATACTCGCCAATCGAGAGACCGCGGAGCGAAAGCACAACGCTAAACTCAACAATCAGAAGTAATCGACAAGGACTTCGCTACTCAAAGCACCTCCGGGTCGTCCGACAGCCGATCTCCCTAGCCAAGGTGTAAGAGATTTGTAGTTCCGTCGGCCGACTTGATATGCAATGTAGAATCGATGCCGAGGTCCGTTTGCCGTAGTTCAACCAGGACCGGAGCAGTGATCATATGCGTGACATGCTCGCTCGGTTTTGCGGCCATCATGATCTCGATTTTGTCGACCTTGTCGGGTTTGTCTGTCACTTCCACGGCTATGCCTGAAAGGAACATGTGGCGCTCTTCAACTTGATCGCCAATTTGCGGCCCGAAGACTTCGAGCTCAACCTCCCAACCTTCCTGTCGCCGGCTCAGCTTGTCGAAAAACATCCGCCATTCTTCTCGTGGTATCTCTCGTGTTTTCATTTCGCCTCCATCGACTCGGGCAGGGTCTATTCCTCAGATTCTAGTTGCATTATTCATGCCAACTTCCAGTTCTCATCTGACGGGGGGTGAGGCCTATCCGAACAGGATTTTGCGCGTTTTCTCTCACCGGTACTGAGGAACTTTACGCAGTCAAATCCCGAATAGCCGATAAGCGCTGACTCCTCACCGTGGCCGAGGCGGCATAATCGTTGCTTCGGTTAACGTTGAGAGAGAATGTCTTTGTGAAAGGTGGAAGAAACCTTATGAAGGTCAAAGAGATCATGACTTCAAATGCAACGGCCTGCACTCCGACGGATATGCTGTCGGAAGTTGCCCGGTGGATGTGGGACTACGATTGCGGCATATTGCCAGTCGTCAAGGATGGAGGGAGGGTGGTCGGACTGATAACTGATCGGGACATCTGCATGGCTGCTGCGATAAACAAACGAAATCTTTCAAACATTGCGGTTGAGGATGTCATTAGCGGCAAGGTTTATTCAGCGAGCGCTGACGATGATGTGCGGACTGCGTTGGAGACCATGCAGGATCGCCGCGTTCGCCGCCTGCCAGTGGTTGCTGCGGATGGCACACTCGAGGGCATGCTGTCGTTGAGTGACGTTGTTCTGTGGGCCAAGGAAGGGAAGGACACAGAGGCGCCTGACCTGTCCTACGTCGATGTGGTAGACACTTACAGAGCGATTTGCACGCATCCGCTTCCGTTGGAACAAGCGAAAGTCGCAGCTGTCGGCGTGTAAGCCTCCAACTGATAATTCATTGATGCTTTGAAGGTTGGACGATCGAAAGAAACGTCGCACGCTTCGAAGCCATGCAGAACGATGCGGAAGCCTGACTTTACGGGACGTGGCATTTCAATCACGCCAGGAGCGTGTTGCAAATCGTGGTGCGGTATACCCTGTCCGACAGCCGGCAAACCTTTGTGGCCGACGAGTGTTTTCGTAGCGCGTCGTTGAATTATGACAATGTGTGGTGGCTCGACAAGGTTGAAGGCGACTAGTCACGTTTCCACCATTGGAACGCCGAGGTGAGTAGAGGCGGCGATCGATGGGATTCACATCAGGGTTTGGTCCTTGATTGCGGGGTGTTAAGGAATATGGAACTATCTGTCCAGGGAACGAGCAACAAAATGCCTAAAAGTCAGGAACCGTTCAACTCACGTGACCTGATAGGTGAGGGGCGGAACGTAGCTGAAGATTGCCGCCCGCTTACATCACATCGGGACGGCGACGTTGTATTGCGTGATGGTTCAACCGCGCGCATCCGCGTAATGAGTCCGGCAGATGAGCCGGCGCTCCTTACTCTGCTCCAATCACTCTCGGAAGAATCGCTCTGGTTGCGTTTCTATTCTTTGACGAAAGGTTCTGCGCTCGCAGTTGAGGCCCACCGCGAAGCTACTCTCGATCGAACATTCGGTTTGCTCGCCTTGAGCGGTGCTGAAGGGCGTGTCGTGGGACATGCATTCTATGCTCTTATCGATGAACAGCGGGCGGAAGTCGCTTTTACGATTGCGAACGACTTTCAAGGAAGGGGCCTGGGTACCATACTCCTCGGCCAACTTGCCGAGGTCGCCGCGGCCAGGGGAGTTCAAGTGTTTGAAGCGGAGGTGGTCGCAGCAAACCGCGCGATGCTCAACGTGTTTAGGGAATCAGGCTTTCCCATCGAAGTGGACGCGACCGCTGGCCAACTCCATGTAACCTTCCCCACTTCCTTGAGCACGGAAGCAATTGAACGCTTTGAGCGACGCGAGACACTCGCTGCTGTCAACGCGTTAAAGCTTTTTTTCAATCCTCGTGCGGTGGCAGTCATTGGCGCGTCGCGGCAGCGTGGAACAATCGGGGGCGAGATCTTCCACAACCTGTTGAGTTATGGCTTCAATGGCCCGGTCTTTCCGGTTAATCCGACCGCCAAAGTCATTCAATGCGTACCTGCGTACCAATCAGTCGAGCAAATATCGGGCCCTATCGATCTCGCGATCATCATCGTTCCCGCCGCCCACGTGATCCAGGTTGCAACCGAGTGCGGAAGAAAGGGAGTCAAGGCCCTGGTTGTGATCTCAGCCGGCTTCTCGGAAACGGGAAGGGAAGGACAAGAACGCCAGTCGGAGTTGCTGCGCGTTTGCCGCGCTTTCGGTATGCGCTTGATCGGTCCCAATTGCATGGGCATCGCGAACACAGACCCGCAAGTCTTACTTGATGCGACTTTCGCACCCGGGGTGCCCCCTCAGGGGCGAGTCGGGTTTTCTTCGCAGAGCGGCGCCCTGGGCTTAGCCATCATTGAGTATGCAAATTCACTCGGGCTTGGTATTTCAACTTTTGTATCGGTCGGCAATAAAGCTGATATCTCGGGAAACGATCTTCTGCGTTACTGGGAATCAGACGACGGTACCGACGTGATCCTGCTTTATCTCGAGTCATTCGGGAACCCAAAGAAGTTTTCGGAGATTGCACGTCGGGTTGGGCGGAAGAAACCGATTGTTGTGGTGAAGAGCGGCCGTTCAACTGCAGGCGCGCGAGCTACTTCGTCCCACACGGGCGCGGTCATCGCCGCCTCCGATATCACCGTCGATGCCCTGTTTCGCCAGGCAGGTGTGATTCGTACGGACACGCTGGCCGAACTCTTCGACGTAGCTTCGCTGCTGGTGAATCAGCCGCTGCCCCGAGGCCACCGTGTTGGCATCATTACGAACGCGGGAGGTCCGGCCATTCTTTGCGCCGATGCCTGCGAGGCAAGAGGATTGGAGGTTCCTGTGCTCGACAAGGTCAGCCAGGAGGGATTGCGAGAGTTTCTCCTGCCGGGGGCCAGCGCGACTAATCCGGTCGACATGATTGCCTCAGCGTCAGCGGAGGACTATCGCAGAGCAATTGAAATAGTGGCCGCGGACGATAACATAGACTCGGTGATAGTGATCTTCACTCCACCGCTGGTTACGCGCGCCGAGGATGTGGCCGTAGCAATCGTCAAAGCTGTTCGAACCATCGGTAAGAGCAAGCCGGTATTGACAGTTTTTCTGTCCGCCGCTGGCGCACCGGCTGAGTTGCTGTCCGGTGATGCGCGGATTCCATCTTATTCGTTCCCCGAAACTGCGGCGATTGCCCTGGCTCGTGCGGCTCGTTACAGCGAGTGGCGTGAACGACCTGAGGCTTCCGCGCCCACTTTCACGGACGTCCGGCGAGATGAAGCCGCCTCCGTGGTTGCAACGGCTCTGTTACGTGGCGACGGTTGGCTTGATGCCAGGGAAACTGCCGCCTTGCTGTCTTGCTACGGACTTCCTCTGATTGAACAAAGAATCGTCGCGACCGCGGAAGAGGCTGGTGCAGCCGCGGTGGAAATCGATGGCAATGTGGCCCTAAAAGTGATTGCACCGGGCGTAATTCACAAAACAGAAGCAGGTGCGGTTCGCCTTCATCTGCACGGAGCTGAAGACGTTCGCGTTGCTGCAACCGAGATGTCGCAACAGCTTCAAGCAATGGGCCAAACGCCAACAGCCTTTGTCGTCCAGCGAATGGCGCGGGCTGGAGTTGAGATGCTCGTCGGCGTAGTGCACGATCCGCAATTCGGTCCGGTTGTCGCGTGTGGCGCTGGGGGCGTTCAGGTGGAGCTATTGCGGGATGTGTCTGTGAGGCTCACCCCACTCTCAACGGAAGATGCAGGGGAGATGATTCGCAGTTTGAAGACCTATCCGTTGTTGACAGGTTTTCGCGGCGCTCCGGTTGGTGACGTGGGTGCGCTCGAGGATGCACTGCTGCGAGTGAGTTCGATGGTTGAAGACCTTCCCCCGATTGCCGAACTTGATTTGAACCCATTTGTAGTTTACGAGCAGGGTGCCGCGATTCTTGATGCTCGCATCCGAGTTGTTGCCGTTGAACCGAAACCTCTACTTGGCGTTCGACGGTAGCTCGATTACTAAGCCTTAGCGGTGCCGATTAGTCGCATTCTTCAATGCAGATCTCACATCGAAACGGGTTCTCTAATCCGGACTTAATGACGTCGCTGCCGGCGGCAAAGATCGCATTGTCAACATAAATGGTCCTTGCGCACACGCCGCACCGAACCTCGTGCTCGTTTGCTCTGTCATGAAGGAAGTCGAGCTGGTTGTCCTTTGTGTTTCTGACTCAACGTAAGACTGTGTGTCATAAGGTCTTCTTCCTGAAGTTGAATGCCGGTGTTATTCAACTGGACCAAAACGGGCAGGTACAGCAGCTCCTTCGCACTGCGACACATTCATTAAAGGGCGCGCTTTAGCGGAACGTATTGAGGTTCCCACATCCTTGATCTGACGGTCTCTTCCAAGTGGTCCATGTCAATGTCCGCCAGCCCGGCGCGCTGGGCCTCGCGGGCAACTTCGAGCGCCACTCTGAATGAGATCTCACGCACTTGTTCCAGCGGCGGGTAAAGTGGCGACTCAGAGGCATGACGCGAAGGCGCAAATTCGCTTAACACGCGAGCTGCCGCAACAAACATGGCGTCTGTTACCCTGCGGGCGCCGGACGCGATTACTCCCAGCCCAACGCCTGGAAAGATAAACGAGTTGTTGCACTGCCCAATTCGAATGACGCGGCCATCTCGAGTGATCTCCGAAAAAGGGCTTCCAGTAGCGATAACCGCCCGGCCTTCAGTCCAGTCGAGCAGATCTGAAGGATTTGCTTCGCTCTTCGAGGTGGGATTCGAAAGCGGAAAGATCACGGGACGGTCGACGTGCTTCGACATTTCGCGAACGATCCCCTCGCTGAAGGCGCCCGGTTGCGCCGAGGTGCCGATCAGGATTGTGGGCCGCGCATTCCTGACGACGTCGCTGAAGGTGAGGTGAGAAGGGTCGTCCACCTTCCAGTCGATCGTGCTTGCCGTTGGCTGGGCATATTTTTGCTTGTAGGGTTCAACCTTTGTCCTGCCGGTGTTGACCAGGCCCTGACTGTCGACCAGCCATAGCTTTGCGCGGGCTTCGAGTTCGGTAACGCCTTCGGCGATCATCGCCGCGACGATTTGATCGCTGATACCGATCGCGGAAGAACCGGCGCCGAGAATGACGATCCGCTGTTCACTAAGTTTGCTATGGATTAGCTTTGTCGCGGCCATCAAACCAGCGACGGTAACCGCACCGGTCCCCTGGATGTCATCATTGAAAGTGCAAAGCCGATCGCGATATCGCTCGAGGATCCTGGGAGCGTTGTGCTTTGAAAAATCTTCCCACTGCAGCAATACGTTTGGAAACTTCTCTTTTACCCCTGAGACAAATGCCTCGATGAAGTCGTCGTACTCTTTGCCCCGTACACGAGCGTGCCGCCAGCCGAGGTAGAGAGGGTCACTAAGCAACTCCTCGTTGTCCGTCCCGACATCAAGAAGAATCGGCAGGGTTTTTGCAGGGTGAATACCCGCGCAGAGCGTGTAGAGCGAAAGTTTACCGACTGGGATTCCCATCCCGCCGACGCCCAGATCACCCAGCCCCAGGATGCGCTCTCCATCGGTCACGACGATTACTTCAGCCTGTGCGGCCGGCGCATTGTTGAGCAGCGAAAGAATTTCTTCGCGATAAGGATAAGAGATGTAAAGACCACGAGGCCGGCGAAACACATGGCTGTATTGCCGGCAGCCGTCACCGACGGTCGGCGTGTAGATGATTGGCATCATCTCGGTGACATGTTCCTGCAACAGGCGGTAGAAAAGCGTTTCGTTTCGATCTTGCAGGGCGGTGAGAAAGATGTAACGTTCGAGGTCGCTATCTTTCCGCCGGTAATTTTCGTAAACACGCGCAAGCTGTTCTTCGATGGTCGAAACATGCAACGGAAGCAGGCCCATCAGAGCCAGCTCGCGTCGCTCTGCCTCGGCAAAGGCGCTGCTTTTATTCAGTAAGGGATCATCAAGTAGTTGCTGGCCGGCAATCGACACAGCCTGCGATCCGGCTTGAACCGTCCGCGGCGCGGGCGTTACCAAATTCATCCTGAGGTTCCTTTCATTTTTACAAACAGCATGATTCCGACTTCTTCCACTCAGGAATCTCTGAATGAATTGCCGCTGGTTGCGGAGGCGGTTACTCGCCAGATCAAAGTAGCGATCTACCGCCCGGCAGGCCGTAAGGGCCGATATTCGGGGTAACGCCCTCGGCTTGCTGGCGAAACCTGCGTAACGCGTGCGATCTGCTTAGTTTACCGGCGCGACGGTCACGTGGCCAGCGTGCTCGACCGGAACCATATGGGCTTCCGTGCTGCCGGCAAACTGGAACTCCCTCAGCTCATGCTGCCCCGGCGAAATCAGAACCGATCGAACTGTGAAGTTCGTAGCTTTGGTTCGTTCTGCCGGTGTGCAGTGAAAAGAAAGGACCAAATTTCCGGGTGTCTCGGCGACGCCTTTGTAGACGAACGTACACGACTCTCCGCGCGCCATCGCCTGGTCGTCATGTACGAACACGTACTCACCCTTCAGTGTTACGCCCATAAGTTTGACCGGCTGGCTGAATTTCACTGTTCCTCGGTCCCGTTTTGCTTCACCGGCAGGGTTAGTAACAGAGGTCGCTGAGCTGCTGCTCAGCGTTACAGCACAAAGAAGTGCGGTGAACAATAAAAGACTCTTCATCTCGTCTCCTTTTACATTTGTCGGCCATTTCTCGGCCCGACTCTTGAAACAACCCACCTGCGAAGTGCAACGCACGTGCCGAAAGCCTCTCTCTCAACAACTCCGATTTCCCTCTATTTTGGTGAGTCAAGTCCTCCACCGGGACCTGGTGTGCGAAAAGTTTCCCAAACCGTCGGCAGAAAGACGCAGCTCAAGCCGCCAGGCCAGAGCTCATATCGCGGAACTTGGCCTATTCTTGATGATCATGAGTTTAGGAATGTGTTTTGCACCCAGGTGTCTCACCAACACCAGGCTGGCGCCTGAGGAACGTACTCTGATTGTCAGGTGGATAAAAATTATGCAAAGCTCAATGCTTGAAACTGTAGGAGTTTTGGGGGATGGTCCAGTGGTCCGTAGCGGCTGCGAGATCTGGGAACGGTTGCAGAGCGAAAAGGAACAAGTAACGCGTGATATCCTGTCGGAGGGTCCGTTATGCCACGCCGAAGTAAGCGGAATATTGGAAGCCGAGGCTTCGGAAGAATATGAGCGTGAGATTGAATGGCATCATCGGGGACAATTAACAACCCGACTCCGGGAGATCAATGATGCGCAGGATCGTCTGATGGATGGCATTTATGGTCGCTGCACGGATTGTAGGGCCGAAATCGACCGCCGGCGCCTGGCAGCTGACCCGGCCGCGTCTTTGTGTATCACTTGCCAGAAAACCGTCGAATCCGAAGTTGTGTTTTGTACGCTGTGAGCGGTTAATCATTACAAGCCGAGGAGCAGGCAATGAAGATTCTATTAGCGGTTGATGGCTCGCCGTGCAGCGACCTGGCGATTGAAGAAGTTGCCCGCAGGCCATGGCCCGCCGGATCCAAAGTCAAGGTGGTGACGGCGTTTGAGCTGCCGTTACCGCAAATGCCTGAGGCCTTAGCGTTGCCGCCGAGCTACCTTGACGAGATGGACCGTTCGGTTCGGAAACATGCAGATGCGGTTGTTGAAAGCGCACTGAAGAAACTTAAACCGAAGTTAGGTGATGCCGGGGCTGTCGATGGCCAGGCTATACCGGGGCCGCCGCGGATTGTGATCCTGGACGAAGCGAATAGCTGGGGTGCCGACCTGATTGTTGTCGGCTCGCACGGCTACCGCGCCTGGGAACGTTTTCTGCTGGGTTCGGTCTCTCTGGCCGTAGTCTCACACGCGAAGTGCTCCGTCGAGGTAGTTCGTTGTCGACCCACGAGCGAAAGCGGTGAAAAGGTGTCTTCAACCGCAAAGTCGAAGGGGTAATCGTGCATGGCCAGGGTTTTCAAGAAAAACTCGAAAATGCGCAAACAATCGGAAACGGTTTGAGCTGCGAACCGACGTCAAGTCTCGCCAAACCCGGCGTCAGGAGTTTGACTGTCCGGTGGATTGTGGCAGGCATCCTTGTCGTAACGGCTGTCTTATCATCGTGGTTCTGGGTAGCCGATCCAGTGTCGGCTCGAGTGCTTGCAATTGCAGGAACCTGTCTGGTTCTCTGGCTGACTGAAGTCGTCCCTCCTTATGTGCCGACCCTGCTTCTCTGGGCTTTGACCCCATTCTTGCTAAGCGGTTATGGACAGCAATTTCACGTTTCGCGAGTCCTGGCTTGGTCCGCCAATCCTGTCCTGGCGCTCTTCCTGGGTGGATTTGCCCTCAGCGTGGCCGCGAGCCGCCACGGCATAGATAATCTAATAGCCCGTTTTGCTGTTCGACTCTCCCGAGGACGTCGTGTGGCTCTCGTGGCTCTGGTAATAACCGCCACTGCCACACTCTCGATGTGGATGTCCAACATTGCGGCGGCGGCAATGATGTTGGTGGCTCTTCATCCACTTTTTGCCGGGGTCGACAAAAGCAATCGCTTTCGTCGAGCGACACTCATCGGTATCGCCATTGGCGCAAACTTCGGTGGCATCGCTACGCCTATCGGCACTGGACCCAATGCAATCGCCATCGCGGCCGTTTCCAATCGCATGCAAGTGACCTTTTTCGATTGGATGTTGTTTGCGCTGCCGTTGGCACTGGGCCTGATGGTGGTCGGGGGCCTATTTCTGGCGATGCGTTTCAACCTTCGCGGTTCAACTGAACTGCCAGACATCGACGTAAAACCACCCGACGCTCGCGGTGGACTCGTAATGCTGGTGTTCGGATTGACCGTGGCGGCGTGGTTGACTGAGCCGATTCACGGAACTTCCGCGGCGATCGTCGCTTTGATTTCAACGGCTGTTCTGTTTGGAACCGGACTGTTGATGCGCGAAGATCTCAAGCGCATCGATTGGTCTACACTGGGATTGATCGCCGGCGGAATCGCGCTGGGAACGCTCTTGGACCAGGCAGGACTCGCCAAACTTGCCGGAAGTGCAGTGCCCTGGCAGGAAATGCCACACATGGCGCGTTTGTTTGTCCTCTGTTTTAGTGCGGCTTTGCTATCGGCGCTAATGAGCAATACCGCCGCCGTAACGATGCTAATTCCTTTGGCGGCGGGCATCGATGCTGCGCCTTCGACGGCTATCTTGATCGCGATCTCGGCTTCTCTCGGAATGCCTTTCGTGATCAGCACACCTCCAAACGCGATGATCTATGGCGAGGGCGGGATCACCTTCTCCGACCTGGCGGTTCCCGGGCTGATTCTGATGGTCCTGGGTTGCGTCCTCGTAAGCGCTACCGGCCCACTGGTACTCAGGCTGGTGGGAATTCCTTAACCCGAGATCGTAACAGGTCGCTTACTCGAATCTGATCAACTACCCGATTAGACTTTTGGGCGCTTTTCCACACAGAAAGCGCAACTTTCCTCAGCCTCACTGCCACCGGCGCCCTCAAACACCAACAATTTGCCCGACAAGTGGGCGGCACCTTCGTTGCATTATAAAGCCGCGGTTTAGGTAAGTAGTTGAATCGAAGACCGCTTGTTCAACCTATTGGAGGAAGTAACGATGAGCGCCAATCCGAACATTCACGTAATTAACAACTGTTTTCAGCAAAATGGCGGGGTTGTCTGGAACCGGCTGCACTCCGAACGCGAGGACATTTGCGAAGCTCTACTCCATGAGTCTTCGCCGGCTGTTGAAACTCAGCCAGTGACCCAGGCTATGTCGCCGCCGGACCCCAGGCAAACTGCAAGCTGGCATCGAGAGTTGCTCCAGGCGAGGTTGCGCAAGATCGACGACGCTCTCGATCGATTGATGTCAGGTTCATACGGCAACTGCAGCAAGTGCGGCAGATGGATTGAAGACACAAAGCTGGATTTTGATCCGGCCATCTCCTTCTGCATCGACTGCTGGGAACGAATGCTCACGAGACACTAGCTTTCAAAAGGTTGCGCCGCGAAATCCGCAAGGAGCGGATTGAACTCACGATGGCAAAAATGAAGGCCAACGTTTTTCACGGCAAAGACGATATCCGGGTCGAAGAGGTTGAAAAACCTGAAGCCAGAGCCGGTGAAGCCGTGATTCGGGTAACGCTGACAACCATTTGCGGAACGGATCTGCATATCGTTCGGGGCGAATATCCAGTTGCGCCTGGTCTGGTAATCGGTCACGAACCGGTGGGGGTGATTGAGGAACTTGGCGAAGGCGTGACCGGGTACCAAATTGGAGATCGCGTATTGGTAGGCGCGATTACCCCATGCGGACAATGCCGCGGCTGCCTGTCGGGTCACACTTCGCAATGCGGACACGGCGAAGGTTACGAGGCGCTCGGTGGTTGGCGTTTCGGCAACACAATCAACGGTGCTCAAGCTGAATACTTACGAGTGCCTTACGCGCAGGCGAATCTGGCCAGGATCCCTGACGAGCTGACGGATGAGCAGGTCGTCCTGCTTGCGGATATTGCCTCCACAGGATTCAGTGGCGCCGAGGCTGGCAGAATCAAAATCGGGGACTCGGTCGTTGTATTCGCGCAGGGACCAATCGGCTTATGCGCCACGGCCGGCGCTAAACTGATGGGGGCATCGTTAATCATTGGCGTCGACGGAGATGAACATCGTCTTGCGATGTCAAAACAAATGGGTGCAGACATAACCCTCGACTATCGCGAGGTTGACGTGGTGGCCGAAGTAAAACGGTTGACCGGCGGGGGTGCTGATGTATCCGTTGAAGCACTTGGCACTCAGCAGACCTTTGAAAGTGCTTTGCGCAGCCTGCGACCGGCGGGAACGCTGTCGAGCCTTGGTGTCTATTCAGGCAAGCTGCAGATTCCCTATGAAGCATTCGCGGCGGGTATTGGCGATCACAAGATCGTAACGACGCTCTGCCCCGGTGGTAAAGAGCGCATGCGCCGTCTGATGGAGGTTGTACGCCACGGCCGCGTCGATCTAAAGCCGCTGCTGACCCACACCTTCAAACTCGAAAATATTGCCGAAGCTTACAAGCTTTTTGGAGAACGAGCGGATGGGGTTTTGAAAGTAGCGATTCAGCCGTAAGCGATCAAAGCGCATTGCGCGTGAGAAAGAAGGCTGGAAATGAAAAGCGAAGAGATCCTCGAACCGCACAGCGAGATTACCCGGCGCACCTTTTGCAACCGGGTGTTGCTGAGTTCAGTCGGACTGGGTTTGGCAGCGAACAATCTGTCCGGTCAAACACTGAAGGGACAGACTCCGTCGGTCGCGTACCCACCACAAAAAATTGAAGGCGGGGAAACTCTGCTGCCGGGGGCGTTTTTATACTTCAGTTATCCAACGCCGCATGATCCTGCTGTGCTCGTGCGCACTCAGCATGGGGAATTTCTGGCCTACAGCCGGAAATGCGCTCATCTGGGTTGTTCGGTCGAATTCGATCGACAGCAGCGCTGTCTTACCTGCCCCTGCCATCAGGGGGCTTACGACCCAAGGACAGGTTACGTGATGTACGGTCCGCCGCCTCAGCCGCTGGAGCAGATCATGCTGCAGATGCGCCGGGGCAGTGAGGTGTGGGCGGTGGGCAAGACGTCTGTAAGCACTAGTTCCAATGCATGACGCATAGCAGTAATGAGCCTTGAGCTTCACAAGGTCACAAATCTGGTGGGGCTAAAGGAAGTCTTTTTCAAATTAGGAGGTACGGAAAAATGAGTCGAAACTGGAAAACCAAACTCTTCTTGACTGTGTTGTTTGCGATCTTTCTGATTCTGGTTATGAGTTTTTACGCGAACGGCCAGACCCAGACAGTTAAGACCGCCTTTAACGCCGGGACAGCCACGCCACAGACACCGCTGTACACAGAATACCGCGGGGTGCGACTCGGCATGAGCGCCGAAGAGGCGCGCGCCAAACTTGGCACGCCCACGATCACAGACACTGACCAGGATTATTACGTGTTCTCGGACCACGAGACCGCGCAGATTGTCTATGATGCCGCTTCCAAAGTGGTGACCATCTCGATCGACTACCTGGGCGGAATCGACGCTCCGGAGTTAAAGACGGTCGTCCACGGGGAGTTGGACAGGACCGCAAACGGATCACTCTATAGGTTCGAGCGCTACGACAGCCTGGGTTTCTGGGTTTCGTACAATCGCACGACTGGGCCGGTGGTAACTGTCACCGTGACGCTTCAGAAGATAAAACCGGCGGCGAAATAACCGGCTTCGATCTATTAGCATTTCTGGCGATGGCGGTAAACCATGCCGGAGACGTTTAACGCGACTTCTGGTAACAGGAGTTGAGGAGAAAGCGAATGCAAACTACAACGGTTGAGAATAGCAGCAGCAGAGAATTCAATTTCGAGCATCTGGCAGCCAGGGCGGCCAAGGGCAAAATGCTGGCGGAAGAACTTGCTGAGATTGGGAAAAGGAAGGCCGAGCGAATCCTTAGACGAGGGGTTGAGACCGGCGAAGACTGTTTGGATGAAACAACGCATTATATTAAGCGCCATCCCTGGCAGTCGGTCGGAATCGCCGCCGGCGTGGGAGCATTCTTCGGATTGCTGTGCGGCTGGACCTATTTGCGAGTGCGCAAATAGAAATCTGGCGAATCGGCAGCGTTTGCTCAGCTCGTGAAAATGCGCGTCAGCGAATTGCAAGAGAAGAAATGTCTCTTGCGCGCGTTATCCAGCACCCCCTTCCTGTTGGGACAAGAGCGTTCAGAGACCCACGGATTCGGGCTGGAGGGCTGCAGAGCGTAGCTGGTGGTCGGAACGAAGTGGAGACCACCGGATCACGATAGAAAAGGGCTCAGCACCCTGTTTCAGGGTGCACCTCCAAGTTGCCGCGTTCCCACCTCCGGATACTTCCTCGCAACCTTCCCGTTGCAAACAAAAGCATTTCCGCGAGTTAGCGCTTTGTTCCGACCATCGCTTGCGGGTTCACTTCGCTCCAATCCAAACTAGCCGGACATTGCGTATTTAAGTCACGAGGGAAACCGCAAATCATGTACAAATATATTGCTTTAAGTGCTGTTATTTTTGCGATTGTCGCCACGATAGCGGCTTGCAGCTCGGCCACCGCTTCCGCCACGGCAATTCCGGACCCGGCCGTGGATACACCTTTAGCAAAGACCAAGGGTGAGCAGACAGCGGTGCTGGCGGGAGGCTGTTTTTGGGGTGTAGAAGCCGTGTTCGAACATGTAAAAGGGGTCACGAACGTGACCTCAGGGTACGCGGGCGGATCACCTGAGACGGCAGTCTATGAAAAGGTTGGAAGAGGGGAAACGGGTCACGCCGAATCGGTTCGAATCACTTATGACCCATCGCAGATCTCTTATGGTCAACTCCTCAAGGTTTTCTTTTCGGTGGCGCATGATCCGACTCAACTGAACCGTCAGGGACCTGATCGAGGAACGCAATATCGCTCGGCCATCTTCTTCTCAGACAACGAGCAAAAGCGCGTGGCGGAAGCCTATGTCGACCAACTAAACCGCGCCAAGGTGTTTGCGGGGCCGATCGTGACTCAAGTCTCGACTCTCGAATCCTTCAACGAAGCGGAAGGCTATCACCAGGACTACCTCGTCAATCATCCAGATGAGCCGTATATCGTCATCCACGATCTGCCCAAATTAGAAAACCTGCGCAAGCAGCTCCCAGGGTTATATAAAGCGAAGTAGTGGATCTTCGTTCACCAGAAACTCGAAATCTGGAAGGGGAAAAAGCGGAGCGCGCCCCCGATCAAGTTCGATAGTCGCTCATCTCAGGGGTCAGGTGTAATTATGTCGCCCGCTTCGTTCTATGAATGCCTGCCCACGGCTAGCGGCGTGGGCTACTGATAGTGTGCCGAGCATGTTCGACAGGTTGGAGGTGAGAGTCCTCTACTCAACCTGATGGAGGTGAAGGGTTAGCGAAGCGCAAGGGCGTCGTCGCGAGGCGAGGTCTGAAGGAAGCGTGGAGCAAAGGCGCGAGCCGATGAACAAGAACCGGATAAGAGGCATACGGCGTCAGGCGAGCTGGCTATCGACAGCAAAGCCTATATCCATCAAGGACGCTGGTTGTAAATCCGGCGGCGGTGCGCTGAAGGCGGTCGAGCTTACCTCGGGAGATCTGCTGCGTGTCGCGAAACGCGACTGAGGATGCTGTGAAGCGTCCTGACCCCGTGGCAGAAGTCAGCAGAGGGCATCAGTAGTCCGACAACGGACGAAGGCCCGAACCGTGATCGTGAGCAGTAGCACACGAATCTCATGGATGGCCATGCGCCAGCCAATCAGCTTCGGCTGAGCTTGCCGGGGGCGGATAGGGTGAAGCCCGAAAGGATCCTGGGAGCGGCGAAGCCTCCATCGGCGAAACGTGACGCGAACCTCCGGCCTCTTGGCTTAAGTCACGGAACCGCCGTGTACGGACCCGTATGCACGGTGGTGTGACAGGGAAAGCTGGTGACAGCCTACCTATGTCGATTGCCGCCCGCTAACGCGGGCTGGTTGTGTAATGTCCAAGATGGGGTCTGTGCAGTAAGAGTGTAAGGATGTCATGATGATGAACAGTTCTAGTTTCAACCGTCGCCAACCTGGAGTTGAAGTTTCAATCTTAGGAGGAAAGTGCGCAACTTGAGCGGGGGCGCACTGCGCTTTGCCACTTCCTACTGCGAGTTATCAACAGTTTTGATTTTTGACACCCGGCGTTACCCGCTCGGCTCTGTACGCCTAGTCTTCCTCATCAAAGCACGTGAAGCACACTCTCTTGAAGGCTTCGTAACTGAGCAACTCCACGTCCGGCGCCAGGTAGCTCTCCTTGACCGGTTCATCGCGAAGCAAAGCCGTGCTGAGATACTTCTTGTTGTCGTCAGGAAATACGGTGGTCACCACGGCGTCGTCACCGAGCTGGTTCTGTGCCATCAGTGCGCCGATGAAGTTTGCGCCCGAAGAGATGCCGACAGCGAGTCCCAGGCCCGCAGCGAGCTTCTGGGCCATTAAGATCGCATCACCGTCAGACACGCTGATCGCCGGATCAAGTTCTTCGAGATTCAGAATCGCAGGAATGAACTCGTCGGAGACCCCCTGGATGCGATGTTGACCGACTTTGCATCCGGTTGAAAGCGTCGGCGATTCAGCAGGCTCAAGCGGATACAGTTTGATTTTGGGACTCTGCCGCCGGAGAAACAGCCCGGCGCCCATGATGGTGCCGCCAGTCCCAACGCCGGCGACAAAAGCATCAGGTTCAATTGAGTGAGCGTGGAGTTGCCACCACATCTCCGGTCCGGTGGTTTGTTGGTGAGCTTCTACATTCGCCGGATTGTTGAATTGTGAAGGCAGGAAGAGATTCTCTTCGCGTTGCGCGAGTTCCTCGGTCATGCGAATGCTGCCCAGGAAGCCGCCCTGTTCTCGACTGACCGCCACCGTTCGGGCGCCGAGGCTTTTGATTAAAGCTACCCGCTCCTGGCTCATCCAATCGGGTATGAAGATGACGATCGGATGGCCCAACGCCCTTCCAATCGCAGCGAACGAAATGCCGGTGTTGCCGCTGGTTGCTTCTACGATGGTGTCACCAGGCTTAATGTGACCTGCCGCGTACGCCTCCTTTAGGATGTGAAAGGCCATCCGGTCCTTAATGCTGCCCGTCATGTTGAGGTGTTCAGCCTTGGCGTAGATCACCCGCTCCTTTCCTCTGAACCTGAAGCGGATGGCCAGCAACGGCGTGTTGCCGATCATGTGTTTCAATTGCCTGAAGCGAACAGGCGTTTTGCGGATCAGCCCGGTATTCGGTCGCAAGAGATCGATGGGTTGTATCGTGATCTGGTTTTGCATAGTTAGTTTGCCTTCAAGCCATGGCAAACAGGAGCAAGCCGTGTTCCGCGAGGAAGGGAGGCACGTTAGTAGTTGCACAGGTTGGTTGCCTATTTTGAATGAGCACCTGCCTGCGCAAACTTCCGCAAAGAATCGGGCAAAAGCGCGCAACTGACCCCTGGATCTGGCCGTCGCAATCGGTTGTTTTTCTTCAAATTCTGCGCGTGACCAAGCGGCACAGCCATTGCTCTCCGGAGAGCTAGGAGGGGCCGCCTGCGGGTTTCAATTTCATTGATCGATATTCGACGCATCCTTTGCCCTACAGATTTGTCAGTCAATTCGGACCAGGCCCTACGCTATGCCCTGGCAATGAGCCGTGCTTATGAGTCAAAGCTGACCATCTGTTATCGTCCGGAAGCCGGGGAACTAGTCAGCGCTGTTGCGATTCACGATGGCCAGGTCCCGTCCGCACCGGTTAAGGAGAAAGGTGAGGACATCTTCCAGCGCGCCCTGCTTAAGTTTCTATCGCCCGCGGCGATGGCAGACCTTGACTGGCGAGGGCTCTTAATCGAGGGCGACGACGTTGGCGAAGCAATTGGCACGGCCGCAACGGAATGCGAGGCAGACCTCATCGTCATGCGCTCTCGTCGAAGACCACATCGCGCGGCGCTACTTGGGTCTACGGCTGAGTCGGTCTGTCGCACCGCACCCTGTCCGGTTCTGGTCACACATACGGATGAGCGCGACTGGGTGCAGCCGCTCAGCAAGGACATCAGCTTGCGCCGCGTGCTGGTCCCCTACGATTTCTCCGACTATTCAGAGTTGGCGCTAAAGTACGCGCTGTCGTTTGCTCAGGAATACCAGGCGGAGTTGCATTTGCTGCATGTCTTAGCTCCGCATAATGTGAATGAACCTGAGATTGCCTGGTATCCGATGCAAGGCGAGTCGGCCTACCGCAATGCGGCGCGGCGTTTGGAGAGGGTGGTGCCTTCCGAAGCTCAGCTTTGGTGCAACGTCAAACAAGCCATCAGCGACGGACAGCCGTATCGGGAGATTCTGAACTACGCCGAGAAGAATGCGATCGACTTGATCAGTATCGGCGCTCACGGAGCCGGCTTCGGAATGCGTACGCTCTTTGGTTCGAACGTCGATCGAGTGCTTCGCCAGGCGCCCTGCCCGGTGCTTGTTGCTCGTCCGCTAAAGCCCAGCGCGAAAGCTGCT
>JAXIOV010000148.1:0-3342 GCA_045403245.1 Pyrinomonadaceae bacterium
GGGGGAGATCCGATAAACGTTACGCAGCCGGGGCATCAATAGCATAACCCGCCGTGGTCAACGGCCGTCAACGTTTAACGCGCAGTGATGTACACCCTTTGGCCTTTTCAGCCATTGACTCAGGGTTCGGAAAGGATAGAATGCGCCGCTAATCATGTGGCACTGTTCCAATTGCAAAGCAGAGGTTGCGGATAAGTATTCTTTCTGCTGGCAGTGTGGAAAAAAGCGTGTTCTCCAGCCGCAACCAGCAGCGCGAATTCAGGAACCGGCCGTACCCGCGTTTGCGTCTTACGAGGAACTCGCTCCCGAGCCTCCCAGCCATGGGTGGATATTTCGACGTGGTCTCACGGGACGTTTCTTCGGGATCCTTGTGATGCTCGTCTTTCTCGGTATCTTGAAGGTTCTGTCCTCACGATTCTTTGGCACATATGGAATCTACATCTTCGTCGCAGTTGCGGTGATCGCGTTACTCCTCATTCTCTGGCGTTTCTTCCGGCGAGACGTGAGTGAGGGAGTGGGTCTCAAGCTCCATTGAAATTGCTTCCAGCCGCCGGGGACGAGCATAATCAACCGACTCAATTCTCGACGAGGTTTCGGTGACTCTACTCTTCGGCATCTTCATAACATTGCTGGGGGCTTCCGTCCCGACCAATCTGTCGAATCCCTTCGTTGCCCAGGGGGCCAATTCGATCAGCGGACACGTTTCCGACATTAGTGGTAACCCCATTCCCGATGTGTATGTAGAACTTCTCAACGACGTAGATTCGGTACTTCAAAGGGCGAAAACTGACGGCTCCGGACGTTTTGGTTTTCAAAGACTCTCCGCTGGAGTTTTCCAGATTAGAGTACAGACTTATGGGACCAGCTACCTTGGCCAAACAAAACGAGTCCAGCTCGAGCGCACGCGAGCTTTTGAGCAGGTGGATTTCGTTCTGGCAACGAAACAGACCACTTCGATGAGCGCCACGGCCGGCGCAGTCTTTGTTCAGGAAGTTCCTGAGCAAGCTCGAAAGGAATTTGAACGGGGAGCCGCTTTGCTGCAGAGGACTGACCAGCGCAAGGAAGGCCTGGAGATATTGAAAAAAGCGATCGAGCTCTTTCCGCTTTACTTCGAAGCGCTGGAACTGCTGGGCACCGAGTACGTAAAACAGCAGGAGTATGAGCTGGCGATTTCAGTGCTGACCAAAGCAATCGAAGTCAACAGGCGAGCGTATCAAAGCCTGTACGCGCTCTCGGTCGCCCAATACAACCTCAAGCAATTGACTGAAGCGGTCGAGTCGATGAGACGTGCGATCACTCTTAACCAAAAATCGGTTAACGCGAATCTGTGGTTGGGAATGTTGCTACGTCAGACAAGCAAGTTGGATGAGGCTGAGACCTATCTAAAGCAGGCGGATCAATTAGCCGCGTCGAAATCACCGGATGCTCACTGGCAGTTGGCGCTGCTGTTCAACCAGCTCAAGAGATATAAGGAAGCTGCTGACGAGCTGGAGTTGTTTCTGAAAATCCAGCCCGATGCGAAAGACACCGAGCTGATCAAAAAACTCATTCAGCGGTTCCGGCAACAAAGCGCCAGCAGTGTGAGCCAATGAACTGGACCTTAATTCGGCGCCAAGAAACAGGAAAGTGAGAGCGATCAAATCAGAAGCGTTGCGTCAGGCCGCTTTAAGACTCCTCCATAAACCCGACACAAGTCATCCATTTTACTGGGCTGGGTTCGTTCTGGTGGGGGATGAGAGATGACGACTGCGTCAAAACCGTCGCATCGGAACCGGGAGCGGTAGCGACCGGGTCTGCTGGACACCGTCGCATCTCAAGTTTGTCATCCTGCAGAAGGATCCATCAGTCCGACTCAAACTAAAGTCTTGTCGCATGCCGTCGACAAGTTCAAGTGCCTTCAATCACCTCTACGTGGCTGCCGAGCGACCGGTCGCAACGAACGGATCCGATTACGCAAGTTATAGACGCGCAGGTCGGGCACGCTTCGGTTCAAAGTCACGCAACGACCGGTGAAGTCCCTGCCGTCGCAGATTTCCCAAACCCCTCTTCCAATAGTCACGCTTCGCGCACGCTGGTCAAGATCCGACTCCGGCCCGGAGTAATTCGTGGGATTGCCGCGATACGTTGTCTGGTCGTAGAGAACGATGTACCAATCGCTGGTTGGTGGAGGCGTCGACTCTCCAACCGGTCGCAACGAAGAGATGCGATTGCGCAAGTTGTAGGTCGCCAGATCGGGGACGCTCTGATCCAGAGTGACGCAACGTCCAGTAAAGTTGTTTCCTTCGCAAAGTTCCCAGCTTCCTCTTCCAATCGTTACGCTTTGCACCCGCCGGCCCAGACCGGATGGTACGGCCTCGCTGTAGTTCCTCGGATTGCCCCGATAGTTGGTTCGTTCGAAGAGAACTATGTAGGGGTCACGCTCGAAAGGCGGCCGCGGGAATCTTCCCACTCTACGCATTGAGGAAATAAGATCGTTCCAGCGGTTTGTGCGAAGATCGGGTTCAGCTCCGGAAACAACGACACAGCGACCCTGATAGTTGGCATGCTCACACACCTCCCATTGCTCTCCCGGCCCTACTCGCAGACTCGAAATTCTGTCATTGATTCCCAGGGGTTCGAGATTGGGTACGTCTTGACGAAACGTAGCACTCCGACCGCGGAAGTTTTGGTCGTCAAAGACTGTGATTCCCACACCTCCCATTTGGCGTCCCTGAGAGAAACTCCATACGGTCGTGCCTACAACGGCAACGACCAACAACGAACCGAAGAAGCGCCCGTGCGTTTTCATTTTCATTCCTCCTTCCTGCAGTGCCATTGCGAAGTGAAGAATTCGCAGTAGCGGTGAAATACGAGCATCGTCCTTTGGGGGGGGTGGAGAGTGGACGGGCTAAACGCTGGGAACAGCAAACACCGACGTTCAAATAATCACGCTCTGGATTAAAATGACTTGCCCTCGCGTAACGAGAATAAGTCGGGGACGACCTTCCCGCTTAGGACAGAGTTTACGCCGCTTGCGCGGGCTACTCAACTTTCAAGCAGTCGCCGGCATTGCGGATGAAGTTAAGAACCAGGAGAGCCGAAAATGAGTAGCAATCTCGAATTGGAACAACTAAACCTGAATACTTTCGCTGCCGAAGCTAAGAACAAAATCGGAACTGAGGAATGGGACAAGTTCCTGTGGCGCGTCTTAGCCGATGACTTTCTCATCAAGAGAGCGAATCCTGCTCTGCTGCCTCAAGATAAGCGCAGGATGATTACTCACATCAACTATGACAATAATCCCGTCAAGCGCAATGTCGCTGAGGTCAAAATTTTCGAAGACGGTGGCTATGGCGTAGTCAC
>JAXIOV010000104.1:0-10819 GCA_045403245.1 Pyrinomonadaceae bacterium
AAACCCGGATCAGCTGACTTTCCATCTTGAATGCTGCGCAGGTTATAGACTTCCCTAACCAATCGACCGTCGGCGCCCTGTCGTGAGATCCGAACCTGGGCGGCGGTCCTTGCTTTGGTGCCACCACTGGCCAGAATGGCCTGCGTCAGGGTCAGTCCAACGTGAAACGCTTTCTGGCCCGGTGAGTTGACTCGGCCACCAATGAAAAAGAATTCTGTCGGTGCGGACGGTGAGCCTAAGACTTTGATTGCGTCACCCGGCAACACAAGGGTCGCCGAAAGGTTTGGGTCTTTGAGATCAACCGTCATGGCCGGACGTCCCGGACGCGTGATCGTAGCGCGCCCTGCTTCCGGCAAAACCAGAGCTTCGGCGAGCACTGCATACAGTGGCATCGCTTCTCTGCGAAGGGACTTCTTGCCCGGTGAGGCGACAAAGCCCGACACGTTCACCGTGTGACTGGCGAAGTCGCGAACCGTGACCACAACTTTGGGGTCGTCGAAAATTTTGATCCTCAAACGAAGCATGTTGGCGATCTCAGTTGTTGTCATTCCGGCAACTGCGATCGGGTTACCCGCAAACGGGTAGTCAAGTAGACCTCCATCGAGCACTGTAAAAAGCGTCGATTCGTTACTCGGGTTGTTTGTGATCCTGATGTCCAACACGTCGCGAATGCCGACTCGATACACCTGACTGGAGGCAATGGTAACTACAGCGGGACTCGAAACGGAATTAGGCGCCGGCAATGCTTTACCGGGCACTTCGGGTTGGTTTCCAGCCGGCGCCAACGAGGATCCTGCCGAATTCGGCTGGGACGACTTGTTTTGGCCGGCCACGTTTGTTGAGCGAGAGCGCCCGCCCTTTTTCAAGCCACTCATCTCCACCGGCACTTGAGGGTGGAGAGGCTCAGTGGTTGAGTCACCGCCGGACGCAAGAACGACCGATCCAAGCGTTCGCGCCCGCGTAGCGTTTGGAGATGCAGTTGCCACTCGCTGCCGAGAAGCGACCTCATTGGTGGTGGTAGTTTGAGATTGGGCCTGAATGGAACCCGTGATTGTGATGGCAGCCATCAGCGCGGTTGCGCCAAGAACTAGTTTCCTCATTGTTCCTCTCTCGATTGGGGCAGAATCTCAAGGGGTCACGCAGTTCGACATGAGTCGAAAGGCGTTCCGCTACTAATAAATCACCAAAAGGGCGAAATTCTCAGAAAACTGAAGGGGTATTCGCCAGGAAAACGAAGGCGGCGTTGCGGATCTGATTGATTTGCCAACGATTTCGCAGTGGAAACACCAGGAGCGGAATAGGGTCCTGTTGTGGTGCTTAGTGTCGATGAGAGGGGGCGGGGCAGTAGCCCGACCGTCAAAAAGGGCGTCCTTACAAGTACATTCGACGCCCTCCCTAACGGTCGGGCTACTGCCCCGGCTCGGAGCGCGCTAACCAGCGCTCGGCACCGGTAAGCTTGAGGCAGAAAAGAGGTGGGGCCACAGCTTTCTGAAGCGTTCGCGAACGAGACTCTCGACTGCGTCAGCAGTGTCACATTCCATGCACTCTTCGACAATCGAGCGGGCCTCTCGCGAATCGATGCCGGCCAGGGCTCGCCGAACTCTTGGGATGGCTGATGGCGTCATGCTTAAGTCGTCCGCGCCCAGACCCGCAAGCAAGACGGCGTAAGCGGGCGTAGAAGCCATCTCCCCGCAGACTATCGACTGGATGCCCGCTGTACGCGCAGCTTTGAGACTGCGATCAATACTCTGCAGAACTGCCGGATGGAGCGTGCGGAACCAGTCGGCCACTTCATCGTTGCCGCGATCTACCGCCAGCGTGTATTGAACCAGATCATTTGTGCCGAGTTCGAAGAAGGCCACGATAGCCGCGATCTTGTCAGCCAGGAAAACTGCCGATGGCACTTCTATCATCGCTCCAACGCTCACCTCGCCGGGCGCTCGTCCAGACTCAACGAGCTTTTGGACCTCATCGTCAATGATCGCCTGAGCACGTCTGACATCGCTTGGGTCGGCGACCATGGGGAGCACGATCTTCAAATGGCCAGCTTTGGCCGCCAGCAGGATGGCGCGAATCTGAGTGCGCATCATTTCCTGATTGTTCAACCCGAACCGAATGGCGCGCAGCCCAAGCGCAGGATTCTTCTCGGGTTCCTGGATCAGATCCCGCAAGCTGATCCCACCCAGATCAAATAATCGAATGACAGCGCCATCCTCGCCCGCCAGCTTCGCTATCTCTTCGTAGGCGAGTCGCTGCTCTTCTTCTGAAAGCATCATTCCCCGGCGCGCCAACAGGAATTCCGAGCGGTACAACCCGACTCCCTGTGCTCCAAACTTTTTGACGCCATCGAATTCCGCAGGAATTTCAATGTTGGCCCGCAAACTAATCTCAACCCCATCCACGGTACGAACCGGTCCGCGCTCTTTGGGTTCCCCGCTCCCCTTTCTCGACACCCGGTCTGCAGTTTCTGATTGGTAAGAGGCAAGGGTCGCGTCTGATGGGTGCAGGATTACTTCGTGGCGAAATGAGTCGACGATGATCTTGTCGCCGGTCCTGGTGCGCCGGTAGAAATCTCGCAGTCCGACAACGGCGGGAATGCCGATGCCCCTGGCCAGAATCGCCGTATGCGAGGTCCAACCCCCGGAATCGGTAGCCAAGGCGCGCGCTTGTTCCAAACCAAGTTCTGCGACCGCGGAAGGAAGGAGGTCCTGCGACACGATAACTGCGTTTTCGGCGAGATTGTGTTTCCGGGGCGGCCCTCCGCTTAGAGCCACCAGCAAGCGTTGCATCACGTCATCGATATCTGATCCACGCTCTCGAAGGTAGTCATCTTTAATTTCTGAGTAGAGGGAGAGCAGCCGGTCTCCAACAAACTTGACGGCCCATTCGGCATTTGCTCGTTCCGAGGTGATTTGTTGCTCGATATCGCCTATCAGTTTGTCGTCTTCAAGCAAGAGCAGGTGGGCATCGAAAATGTAGGCATGATCTTTTCCAAGACGCTTCTCGGCTTGTTCTTTTATTGCCAGAACCTGTTTGCCGGCCAGCCTCACAGCATCGCGAAAGCGTTGCAGTTCAGCATCGGTCTCAGCTTCGTCGATCCGCCAGCGGAAAACGTGCTCGGTGCCCTCGTGCATCCTCAGGACCTGACCGATCACAATCCCTTCCGAAACGCCCAGGCCCCGGCAACGTATCTCGCGAGGTCGTTCCGTCATGACGAGGACTCCGCTTCCAACTCCCCAAACCCATCGGAAAAGAGCTCATCGATGGCGTTTATGGCCAGCTCTTCGTCAACCCCTTCCGCGCTCGCCAGGAGCCGCGTGCCCCGACTTGCGGCCAGCATCAAGACACTGAGAATCGACTTGGCATCCGCACTGGCACTTCCGTCAAGCCGTTGCAGGTGGACTCTACTCTGGAAGCCGCTGGCCACCCGAACCAGCTTTGCCGCCGCTCGAGCGTGCAACCCTAAACGTGCTTTCACCAGGAGTGTGCGTTCGATCATCTGTCTCAACCAGTCTTTTCCGGCGGCGCCAGCAGATCTCCCGCGAGATAAATACCCTGCCGGCCAAGATCACAAACCCGGCGGGCAGTCTCCTGCAAAGAAATGTTCGGCGATTGACTGGCCAGCTTGATAACCATCGGCAGGTTCACTCCGGTCACGACCTCAATGTTTCCATCATCAAGAAACATCGACGCAATATTAGTAGGTGTTCCGCCAAACATGTCGGTCAACAGCATCACACCAACCCCTTGAGAGACGCGAGTGATAGCGCGCTGGACTTCGTCGCGGGCGGCGTCTACGTCGTCATGCCAACCGATCGAGACGGCAGTGATAAAGGATATTGGCCCGATAATCATTTCGGCAGCGGCCAGCAATTCCCCGGCAAGGTGGCCGTGCGTCACAATCACGCCGGCGATTCTGCGCTCGTCACTCTTAGTTGCAGGGTCCGATGCGTTACTCATTCAAATTTTCTCCAGGAAAATTTTCAGCCGCAGATTCGCGCGGAGAAGCGTGGATCTGCAAGGCCAAGAGTTATGCTTGATTCATGCTAGCTGAATCCGCGCGCGAATTCGCGTAAAGCCGTGGCTGATTACCTTCTGTCGTCTTAACCTTTAAGGTTCGATTTCCTCACGTCGCGGTGGACCACGAGCGCGTCAAAACCCGACCTGCGCAAGCTGCGTCCGAGGGAGTTTGCCACCATTACCGAGCGGTGGCGACCGCCGGTACAACCAATTCCCACCGTCACATACGATTTTCCTTCGCGCTTGTATAGCGGCAAAAGATAATTGAGCAGATCCTCAAAACGACGCAGCGTCTCCTCGACTTCAGGTTGCGACCTGAGATACATCACCACCCGCCGGTCATGGCCAGAGAGCGGTCGCAAGTCTGGAACGAAATGCGGGTTTGGCAAATGCCGGACGTCAAACAACAACTCCAGATCACCCGGGTTTCCAAACTTGTGACCAAAACTCATCAGCTGCACCCGCATCGATCCGCCCCGGCGGTCGGGACTGAATCTCTCAAGGAGATGAGCCCGCAGCGTATGAACGGTATGCTCTGACGTGTCGATAATCTGATCGGCTTCGGCGCGGATACGAGCCATCGCTGAACGCTCAGCCCGGATCGCCTGCAGCAACCCTTTCTCCTTTTCTGCTGGGTGCGGGCGGCGAGTTTCGCTGAACCGATGTTGCAGGACATCATCCGAAGCTTCGAGGAAGAGCACGAAGACGTTGAGACCTGAGTCACGCAATGCGCTTAATTGTTTGCCAAAGTCCGGGAGAAAGGTCCTCTCCCGTATATCGATCACGAGCGCCGCGCGTTCGATGCCCTTTTCATCCGGATCTTCGGTCACCAGCCGGGCGAAGGTGGGCAGCATGGTGATTGGCAGGTTATCGACGCAGAAGTAGCCGAGATCCTCAAACGCGTTTGTCGCCGAAGACATTCCGGAGCCGCTGAGACCCGTGATAATGACAACGTCGGGCGCACTGGTAGGAGATCGCTGCCTTTTCTTTTTGGTTCGTCCCATTTATGCGCAGTCTCTGATGAGCAAGGGACGACTTGTAGAGTGGACCATCAAGCTGTTTGAGAACTAAGCGTCTCAATGGGATCTAGAGTTCGATTAGCCCAAAGTTCCCGTCCCTGCGCTTGTACATCACCCCAACCGTCTTCGTCTCCGCATCGCTAAAGACGACAAACTGAAGCGGATCGGACGTCAATCGCATCGCCGCCTCTTCCTGGGTCATTGGTTTGATTGAATAACGCCGGGTGGGGATGATTCTGGGCGAACGCGGGCTGGCCTCAACCTGCCCATCAGGACTGGGCGCCACCGCGGAAGTGCGGGGACCGTTTTGCTTCCGATCGATAATCTTCTTCTTCAATTTAAGCGCTTGCTTTTCAACCTTCTCCATCGCCCGGGTAAGCGCCATGTACATGTCGGCGTTGACTTCTTTCGCTGTCAAGGTATGGTCGCGCCAGTAGACCACCAGTTCACCGATGTGCCGGTTTTTCTCTACCCTGATAATTACGTGGGTTGAGGGCTCAGTTCCGTTAAAAATGTGATCCAGTTTTTTGAAGTGATCCTGGACGTGCTTGCGGATGGCGGGAGAAACTTCGACGTGACGACCGGTGTATTCAAATTTCATCGAGACAAACCCTCCTCGCTAAATTCAAGATAATTGCCTGAAAGACTTTACCTCAAGACCTAGTAGGGGGCACTGTTTTGCTTACTCACTCTAAACCACAGCCCGCCGTTCGCGCGAGCCCGGAATACTCATCTGGTCGCGATATTTCGCCACCGTGCGTCGCGACAGCTTAATACCGTCCTTGGCCAAAATCTTCACCACCTGATCGTCCGTGATTGGGCTGTGGGTATCCTCTTCCTCGATCAGTTTCTTGATTTTCAGTTTGATGATGCGAGTGGAGATCTCCTCGCCATCTTCATTCAGCATCCCTTCGGTGAAGAACCGGCGCAGTTCGATCACTCCCTGGGGGGTGTGGGCATATTTACGGTTGACAACTCGCGAAACCGTTGACAGGTGCATCCCGATGTCTTCGGCAATATCCTTCAACATCATCGGCTTGATGTGCTGGACGCCGTGATCGAGAAAATCTCTTTGCCGCGCTACGATCGACTCGACCACTTTGTAAATAGTCTGGCGGCGGTGTTCGATATTTCTTAGCAGGTCCACCGCCGAGCGCATCTTCTCACGAATGAAGCTCTTGGTCTCGTTGCTGACATCCGACTTCCCCAGCATCTGCTGATACTGCTGGCTCACTCGCAAACGCGGGCTGCCGTCGTCAGCGAAATAGATGATGTAGTCTTCATCGCCCTCGTCGAGTTTCTCGATGTAGATCTCCGGCGAAATCAGAATAGGCTCGTCCGACGAATAACGTCTTCCGGGGTATGGATCGAGCGTCCGGATAAACTCCAACTCGGCCAGCAGGGTTTCGACGTCAGTACCAATCTGCTTGGCAAGGTGCGGGAGTTTGTGTTGCTGCAGATCCGACAAATGCTCGGCGATCAGTTTTGCAGCCAGCCGATCGCTTTCACCCAACACTTCCAGCTGCACAAATAAACACTCTCTGACGTCGCGCGCCCCACAACCAACCGGATCCAGGTACAAGACTGCCTGCCGCGCCTGCTCGACCGTTTCCTCCGTCCAGCCTCCCATCGCTGCTATTTCTTCATTGGTCGCGTTGAGCCTGCCGTCGGCATCGAGGTTTCCAATCACGCTGATGGCCGCCTCGCAAACGTCGTCATCGATGGAACTCATGTGGAGTTGCCATTCGATATGATCGGCAAGCGATTGTGCTTTAGTCAGAAACTGTTCGAAAGTGGGAGCGTCTTCCTTGTATTCGATTTCCTGGGTCTTATATCCGGGGTCAAGGTAGTCCTGAAATTCACGACCGAAGTCGATCTCCTCAAATGCATCCCGCGAGGCTTCATCCGCAATTTCATCGCTCCCTGAGTCTTCGCCCGCCTCAAAGGCCGGAGCCTCGGAACCTTCCCCTTCCCCAGCCTCAAACGAAGCGGTCGACAATGATTCCACATCACCTGATCCATTTGACGATGGGCTGCCAAGCTCGGGCTCATTGACTTCCACTTGCGGCTGCTCAGCCGCGCCCGGATCAGCGCTGCTCAAGTGATCGAGAATCTTCTCTGCTAACTCACCGATCTCTTCCTGGGTGGCCACCTCTTCAAGAACCGGGTTCTCGAGCAACTGCTGCTGGATCAGATCAGTCAGCTCGAGAGTGGTCATCTGCAACATCTCGATCCGCTGCCGCAGTTGCGGTGTCAGCACGAGGCGTTGAGAGAGGCTGGTAGTTAGTTTAAGAGACATTTCTCAGTTCAAATCGGGTGCTTTGTCTGTTGTTTACGCGATGGAACGCGCGGAGAGATTATACTCGATTGAAGCTGGATTTGCGCGGTACCATTTTCACATGCGGAATTTCTCGCCAAGATAGAGCCGTCTCACCTCAGCATCTTCCGTCAACTCACGCGGAACGCCCGAACGGAAAATTTGACCGTCAGCCATAATATAGGCCCGGTCGGTGACGCCAAGGGTTTCGCGAACATTGTGGTCGGTAATTAATATGCCGATGCTACGATTGCGTAAATAAAGTATGACATTTTGGATGTCGTCGACAGCTTTCGGATCGATTCCGGCAAATGGCTCATCCAGGAGAATGTATTGAGGCTCAGTGGCCAGGGCGCGGGCAATCTCGGTTCTCCGACGCTCGCCGCCGGAGAGTGCGTCGCCCCGCGTGTTACGAACGTGGGCAATTCCAAATTCTTCCAACAACTCCTCGAGCCGGGTGAGGCGTTCACGCCGGCGCAGGCCCATGGTCTCGAGCACAGCGAGAATGTTCTGGGCCGCAGTCATCTTACGGAAAATAGACGGCTCCTGAGGGAGGTAACCAAGACCCAGCCGCGCCCTGAGGTACATCGGCAACCTTGTGACGTCGCGCTCGCCGAGAGTAACGACACCGGAGTCGGGGCGTTCGAGTCCGACGATCATGTAGAACGTCGTTGTTTTTCCGGCGCCGTTGGCGCCCAGCAATCCGACTACTTCACCCTTTTCGACATGAAGGCTGACGTCATCGACGACCCGACGCTTCCCGTAGCTCTTCACCAAACTTGCTGCGGCCAGAGCTGAGGGCGTGGGCCTGCCGGCGGAAGGCGTTAAGGCGCCAGCACGTTCGCTTGTGCTCGCTCCTTTTTGCTCCGAGATATCTATTCCTTCGGTCTGGGTGCTCATGAATGTTGGGATGCCAGTGGCGGGTCAGTTTGAAATCAGCCGCGGATTAAGCGAATGAGCGCGGATATGAAACGGAACAGGAAACGATAATGGTACGAAGGGTTTTCTGATTTTTGCCGCCACAGATTTTGTCTCTTCCATTTTCATTTCTGGTTTCAGATTCGCGCGCATTCGCGTTAATCCGCGGCTGAATATTCGTTGCCCCCACTGACTCCAAAAATCGGACCATCAGGCAGCTACGACTTCTTAACCTTGTGGATGGACCTCACGCGGCCAGGTGATTGTGGGCCTCTCACGTCGTCGGCGGTCACTCTCCCATCTCGCATATTAAGCGTCAAACGACCTCCTTCGGTGCTTCCCTTTTCCACGTCCTCAAACCTTGCCGGGTTTCCTTTAAGCACCGCTACTTCGTCGTTGCTCGTATACTGAAGCCAATCGCCGGTGCCTTTCCGGTTCGGCTGAGTGAGGACCACATTACGTTGCGCGATCGTCTTCTCAACCTCGCTAGTGTCCTTGTTGAGATAGACGTCAGCTGTGCCGCTGCTAAGACGATCGGGCGTCTGGCGAATTTCTACGCTGCCTTCGTAATGCAGCAAACGACTCGGCTCTGAATAGGACATCGAGTCAGCCGAGGCAAAAACCGGTACGCTTGTATTGGTCCCTGCGGATCGCCGGCGGGCATTGTAAACTTCGCTCTGCACACGTCCGACCGCATCCATTTTCTTCTCATTGATGTAGATCGTGAGTTTGTCGGCCCGCACAAAGTTGTCGTCCTGCCAGGCTCGCGCGTTGCCGGTATAAATAGCGACGCCGCTGTTTTGATGAAACTCACCACGGTCGCTCACGATGTAGACCGGGCTCTTCACTTTCGAAAACGGAACCGCGCCGTTTGTCTGCTCCTGGTTGTAATAGGTGGTCGCCGTCTTGCCTCGACTGTACGAGACGTCGTTGGTCAAGTCTGAATCCAGTTCGACCGCTTTCGTTCGCGCGCGTGAATCCCAAACCGTGGGTTCACCACCGCGCAGCCGAATTGTGTTGTCACCGGCGGCGAAGGAGATGTTTGCAGCCACTCCGTTACGATCATTCTCATTAAACTTGGAGTCGCCCTGCGCCTCCATCCGCTCCACGTCCTGCGTGTCCTTCAGGAAATAAGCGATCATTTTTTGAGAGGTCAGCGTACGGATGCCCCGGTTCTCAACCTTTTGCACCGGCTCAATCACAGCTTTGGAGCCGCCCGACGCATTGAAACTGCGAGCGAGATTTCCGGTTTCGAAAAAGTCGACGTCGATGCGAGGGGCGGTCAATGTTTTGGTGTCAGCCTGCGAGTGCTTTATCACTGGGTCAACGAACAGTTCGGCGTTGCCGACGGCTTCCGCTTGTTGGAGATCGCGACCGGATACCCGCCAGATCAGTTTCACCGCGTCCGCGGTGAGCCGTTTGTTCGCAGCTTTCGGATCGTTGGCTTTCGATTTGGGCGCGGAAAGATTGATCACCGAACGGCCTTCCGTGCGCATCTGCTTCAACAGGCTGCGATCACCTGACGCCTGGAAAGTAACCTCCAGCGTTCTGGCGCCGGCCATTTGTAATTCTGAATCCGCATCAAGGCTGCGGCCGCCCGCGTTGCCCATCGCTACTGCCCTTTCCAGGCGCTGGTCCTGGTCAAGAAAGAAGTCCATGTCCTGCGAGCGCACTTCAGCAGACCGGCCCTCTTCCATCGAGCGTAGGTAAGAGTTCTGGCGAACCTCGACCTTATGGACCTTCTTCTGGTCATTTAAGAGTGCATAGAGGTTTTCGCCACTCATCACGTCGCGTTCCTGCTCGGCCGTCACGCCGCCTGAAAACGACAGCTTTTTTGCATTCTCCTCAAATACTGCATGGGCCGCGCGAATCTTTACCGGACGGGAACGTGTAGATGAGGGCTTTGATTGAGGATCCTTCAAAACCTCCGGCGCCACATTAATCTCAACGTCTCGCTTCAATTCCAACCTCTTGTTTTTCGACTCGACTATCGCGCCAGTCGAATGGCCGGAAATGTTGTCGCGATCAAATGAAATGGCAACGTCAGTTTGAGCGATTTCGGTGTTTGAGTCGTAGGCAAGTGATTCCGTCGCCACCTTCATGGCATCTTTGGTTTCGATTTTGACGTTGCCGAGAAAAGTAATCACTGAAGTCCGGGGGTCGTAGATAGCTTTGGCAGCCGTGATTTGGTCAGGCTTGTCGTTACCGGCTGAGTAGGACATCACGTCGACCTGCTGAAGTTCGTGATGATCGTCCGTGAAGGTAATGTCGCGAACTGCGCTCACCAAAAGGTACGAACCATCTTTCTTCGACAGGCGCTGCTTGTACCCATCAACTATGCCTTTGATGTCTCGGGAGAGTTCGGGCGCTTCCGACTTCAGGCGAAACGGTTTGTTATTTCGCAGCTTGTAATAGGAGACGCCAACGAAAACGACGGCCGCGACCAGAATTACCAGCGCGGCGGCGGGCCCCCCCCCCCGTGGGCGCCCCCGCCCCCCCCAGGGCGAAAGTCCGTTTGTGGTTATTTATTTAGATTGGGGGTTTT
>JAXIOV010000079.1:0-77251 GCA_045403245.1 Pyrinomonadaceae bacterium
TGGATTAGAATCTGTAAGTTGAAGAAAACGGAGGCTTAGCGTTTTTTGCGCGAACGTCCGACCTCCGGCACCACACTTTATTTCTCCAGAAACAATGCCCAATGACTCCACGATCGCCGTATCGCTTACGAGTTGTAATCGCGCACCCAATGATCCAGGCGTGCTTTGATTAATAGCAACTTGCCACGTTTGCGTCACTAACACCTTGCCAAACAACTACCCAGAAGCGGACAACGCTGTCGTCAGGCAAGCAGCGCGCGAACAAAAGTCGGGTCTCCCGGCGCTCGCTCGGCTTCTCGACCCGATAATTTTCTATTCCCTGCTGGCAACAATCGCACTCACTGCCATCCCATATGGAACGGTTCAGCCCTGGTGGATAGCGATCTTCGAGTGCGTAGTTTTCCTGATCGCGACGCTTGCGGTCATCGAGACCTACCTGACACAAAACTGGGTGCGCTTCGACCTGCGATTCTTCGCTCCGCTTCTCGCCCTGGTCTTGTTTGTGGTGGTTCAATCACTTCCATTGTTTTCGAAAATGGGCCCGCTCGGGCTGGGAACGTCACTTAGCGCCGACCCATATGGCTCGCACCAGTTTGCCATTCGCCTGCTGGCCCTGGTCATAACGGCTTTACTACTTCTGCGTTATGCCTCAACCAGAGCCCGTTTGCGCAATCTGATCTATGTGATCATCGCTGTAGGCCTTACCAGCGCCTTTTTCGGCATGATGCGCAAGAGTTTGCAAAACAACCCGGGGTTCTTCCTTCCAGGGCTTACCCCGGAAGATCGAGGCTTTGGGCAGTTTGTTAACCGGAACCACTTCGCATTCTTAATAGAAATGAGTCTCGGGCTGACGCTCGGATTAATTGCAGAAACAATTGGACGTCACGCCCGATTAGTCGTTTTGTTATCTGTAAGCATCGTTTTGTGGGTGGCGTTGGTCTATTCCAATTCGCGCGGCGGGATCCTGGCATCACTATGCCAACTGCTTTTTATTGTGGTTCTGCTCGACCCGGTGCGCCACTTGACAGCAACTGAAGCTAGTACCGGCCAGTCCCGGCTTAAGACCCTGGCGAGTGGTCTGGTATTGCGAGTTATTCTTTGTATCTGTTTGATTGGCCTGTTTGCGTATGGCGTTGGTTGGGTGGGTGGGGAGCCGGTGGTCTTTAACTTTCAGCAAGCCACCACCGACTTCAGCCAGCAGGAAATGCAGTACAACGCCAACACCAGCCGGAAAGAAATCTGGTCGGCGACGTGGCAACTGATCAAGGCCAATCCGATTGTGGGCGTGGGGTTTGGCGGCTACTGGGTTGCGATCACGCGTTATCACAACGCGTCGGGAGCGATGACGCCTCAACAGGCGCACAACGATTACCTGGAACTGCTCGCCAGCGGAGGGATCATTGGCTGTGCCCTGGTGGCCTGGTTTGCGGTGGTTTTTCTCAGAAGAGCTCGGAAACACTTGCGTTCCCAGGATCCCTTTTTCCGGTCCTGTTGTCTGGGGGCGCTGACGGGGATTTTTGGCGTGGCCATCCACAGTTTCGTGGATTTTGGGTTGCATATAACAACTAACGCCCTGGTCTTCCTGGCGTTGATCGTTATCGCTTCCAGGAGCCAGGGGCTTCCGGCGGCCTCTGATCGGGGCGGCTCGAAGGTTGGTTTGATAAGCCGGGGAAGCCAGGCGCTAAGTAGGCACTAAGTAATTGACGCACTCAAGGACTGGGGTTATACTCCGTTCCCATTTCCTTTCAGGCTATGTGCGGGTGGCGAGTGAATTACGGAGAATTTCTCCACCTATTCAAGGAGGTAAACTCATGAACTTCAGAAATCAGAAGATCACTACGGCAGCCGCTCTCTTGCTAATTTTTGCCGTTGCCCAGGTCTATATCGGAGTCAGCTTCGCTGAGCCAAACGGCCGCCGAGCAACTGCTGCGGCCCTGCCTCAGGACACTCAGTTGATGGGCATCCTGACGACCCGTGATAACCAGCCGATACTTGTAAACGGCGTCAGCACCATCAGCGGAGCAACAATCCCAGCGGGAGCGACTATCGAAACTCCTGATGGCGTCAGTGCCACGATCACGATCGGTGGTCTGGGAAGTGTATGTATTGCGCCGAACACCAAGCTGGTTGTCAGCTTTGATCAGAACGGCAAAGGCAACATCAACGTCAGCCTGACGGCGGGCTGCGTTATCGTATCTACGGCCAATGACGTTAAGGGTGAGATCGCCGCGGGTGGTCAGATTACCCCGACGACCGGCGGCTCGATCGATGTTTGCCTGCCGACTGGACAGCCGTTGGTAGTCAATAAAGGTGCGGCCGCGAATGCAGGTGCGGGAGCCGGCGGAAGCTGTCTACCCCCAGCCGGTGCGGCGGCAGTTCCTCCCAGCTGGGACCTCGGCACACGGGCGACAGCAGCGATTGTTGGCGGCACCGCGGTGACGCTTTGCATCATCTTCTGCAACCCGAGTCCGTCCACTCCGTAATCATCCGGCGAATGAAACGGCTATGAGAAGGCGAGCCCTCCAAAAGAGGAAAGCTCGCCTTCTTCTTTTGAGAAGCGTCGAACCAACCAGCAATCACCTTGCTGAAACCCTGACTCGAAGGAGTAACGATGGGCCAGAACCAAATCGGCAACGACTCTCCTCACCAGCTTAAACAAACTGTCGTGGCGGGCGGCTTAGTCATCATCTTTCTGCTGCTGACGTGGTATACCGCCCGGGCCGGCTTTTCCAGCCTGCTCTCCGCTTACGCTGCGCAGAGTAAGGACGTTGATGCAGCTAACTGGGCGGTGCGGATAAGCCCGACTGATCCCGACGCCCACTTTGTACGCGGCGCTGTCCTCGAAGCTCGTGTTGACATGCGTGGAGCTGCTGACGCGTATGGCCAGGCTGCCCTGGTCCGTCCCGACGGGTGCGTTTTGTGGCTGGGTCTCGCGCGCACGAGAGAGCTGAGCGGTGACGCTAATCAAGCTATCGCAGCGGCCAGGAAGTCAGTACCGCTGGCTCCCTATTACGCTCAGCCCCACTGGCAACTGGGAAACATTCTGTTGAGGGCGGGGCAGAGAGATGAAGCTTTCCAAGAGCTTCGACTCGCCGCCGCCAGCAATCCCACGCTAATCCCGGGCGTAGTCGATCTGGCCTGGCGCATCTCGGGAGGCAATGTCCAATTTCTCTTAGAGGCAATTCAGCCGAAAACGCCGGGAGCCTATCAAACGCTTGGCCGGTTCCTGAGACATCACGGAGATCTGACTGGCTCGCTCACCGTCTATGCTGCTTCAGGTGGTAATGCCCCTGAAGGGGAGCGTCGCGGCAATTTGGAGGGTTTGATTGAAGCGAAACGATTCCAGGAGGCTTTCAATCTGTGGGTTGAGGGCCACGCTGAACGGAAAGCAGGGGTGATGGTCGACCCGGGATATGAGGAGGAAAGGGACCTGCACGAGCCTGGATTTGGCTGGCGCGTCGCCAACGAGACTCACGGATTTCATCTCTCGTTGGATACGGCCGGTCCGCGACAAGGGCGCTCGAGTCTCAAAGTAGACTTTGAAGGTGATTCCAACCCGGCCTCACCGGTGATTTCGCAACTGGTTTTGGTTGAACCGCGCACCCAATATCAGCTGAAGTTTTCAGCGCGTACGGAAGGCATCGTAAGCGGCGGCTTGCCTCGGGTAGTAATCATTGACGCCGGTAATCAGGCCGTGATCGGCCAGTCTGAACTGTTACCCCAGACAACCGGCGGTTGGCGCGACTACATGTTTGAATTCAATTCCGGCGAGTCAGGCAACGCCGTTCAAATCAATCTTCAACGCGAGATTTGTAATCCTGCACCTTGTCCGATATTTGGGCGGCTCTGGTTAGATAACCTTTGGCTGCAAAAGTTGTGAACGCAGCAATCGGACACGGAACCCGATGAAGCGTTTCAGCCGTCCAGCGCTGAAGTGCGCGGCCTCAAATTCCGAACGAATTCCGAGATCTTACTGATTGGGCGGTTGACCCGAACCCCTGGTTGTTGCCGGAACAACTATCGGGGTGTCGTCATCGACCGGCTCTTCGCCAACATCTTCAGGTATTGGGCTCTTCCGCGAGGTGCGAACGCGTGTTTTCAGTTCCCGGTAGGCTTCTCTGACCTGGGCGATATCACAAGACGTGGGTCGATCAAGATCCTCTGCCTCATTCACGATGTCAAACTGATTCATCACCGTGCTATTCCGTTTGCAGGTAAAACAATCGATCAAGCCCAGGTTGTGACCCAGCTCGTGAAGCATCGCAGTCAGGAGGGCTCGCGGGTTGGTCAGGACGGGATCGACGACGATTGAAGCGTAGGTGATTATTTGGTCACTCTTGGCACTGTAGGCTCGAAATTCCGTTGCCCGGTGCTTGACCTTTTCAAACACCCGGCCTCGCCGGACAGTTAGGCAGTTTTCACATTCGTTTTCTTCCAGCCGCGTGTTGCCCTGGTAGTCAAACCTCACGCCCGAATCCGTTTGTTCAGACGCGGTGTTCCAATTGTTCAGCGCCGTAAGCAAATAGGAGAGCTGTCCCGGCTCAAAGTCTGCTGAGCGAATAAAAACCCGCACTCGCGCATTTGCCGGCCATCGCCAGAAGCCGGTGCCTGGTGCTTGCTTGCCTGGCTTGCAGGGCGCCACTTGAGACTTGGTTTGGGAGTCGACCGTCTTGACAGCCAACATCACCAGGAGGGTTATGAAGATTATCGAACCAATTCGCTTCAATTTCTTTTCTCTCGAAACGGGACTATTTCGAAAAAACATTCCACCGGAGTGAGGGTGAGCCGTCGCCGAGCTGCGGAAGACTGAGGAGAAAGGATGCGTACCCTGTGGCTGGCCCGGATGAGGTCAAGGCGAAGGGTCTGGACGCATGGTTGGTCTGCCGGCTCTTGCCGTCGATTGCTTTTGCTGCTGCGAGCTGTCTCTCCTGAATGTAAACGCCTTTGAGAGCTTCCACGTCGCATCTGGATGGCGCAATCAGCCCGTTAGTCTTATTGATTCCGGGAAAGCCGTTCATGAGTGTGTGTTTCTTCTTGCAGCTTTCGCAATCCCACAAGCCCATGCCGTGGCCCAACTCGTGCGCCAGAAAACCCTGCATCGCATGCGGACTGGTGGTGGCAAAATCAAGATCGATCCAGGCCGAAACAAGGACTCGCCCATCCTCGGAACTCAATGGATAGAAGAAGGAATAATGCGCGCCGTCATACTTGAAGACTTCACGCTTTCTGACGGTCAGGCAGTTACGGCAATTGACCAGATTCTCGGTTTCACCAACATATGTGAAGCTGACGCCCGACCCCGAATCGCGACCCGCGGTCGTCCAGGTTTTTAATGCTTCCAGCAACGCCTGACGCTGTTCCGGCATGAACATGTTGCGGATGGTGTAAACCTTCACTTCAGCATCGGCCGGCCAGTGATAAGGGCTCAGGGGAGGTGCATTGCGGTTGGTGACACAAACTTCACTCAGGTCCTCCCGGGGAGCAGGAGGAGGTGGCGTCATCGATGTCTCAGCGGGCTCGTCTATCTCGGTGATGTTGACCTTACTGCCAAACTGTTTGTAGTCGTAGTAGTTGACCTTGACGCGGTAGTGAACGTCGCCGGTTGGAAAACGCAAAATGTCGTCGGCCTCGGTGCGAGCGGGAAAGGTAAACGCCCCATTTAACGGCTGGCGCCAGGTCACAAATACCGGAAAGCGCTGCTTACCCTGCGGCTGTACCACTCCCTTGATTTTGACGATTTGGAAGCTAATGGGATCTATCCAAACTCGTCCAACAAAGAACCGCTCCCGCATCCGGTGGGGGTTGGGCTGCCTGGCTGGAGAAACGTCAATAGCGAAGAGCTCTCGTGAATCGACAATCTCGCGGCCAGCGTAAGTTAGCTTGTACTTATTCGCCTCGACTATGTCGATACCCAGCAACTGGCCTTCCGCCAGGTCTTGAATGTCTTCTTTGGTGATCCGCATGGTGCGGATGGTTGAAGGTGGATGGTAAAGCACGCGCTCAATTCGCCGGCCCCGGTCGTCAAAAAGAAACTGGGAGTTGCGAACGTACTCTCCGGTAACTTCTCCGTTTGGACCGATGGTCTGAAGTACCACGTCACGTTTGAAGGTGTGTTGGTTTAGGGCTTCGCGTCCTTTGGTTTCAGCCTCAACAAACCGCGCAATTATTGTGGACGGACCATTGGAGTCGGCCGGTACCCACGAGGCACGATTACCAGCCTGCAAGGTTGATGCAGGGCTATCCGAAGACACGACAGGGCGTTCCTGAGCAGAGATCAGACTAAAACACGCAATTAGCAGAAGCAGGGAGCCGAGGGGACGTGGAACATTGATCGCCATAAGAACTTTCTTTCCTCACTGAAGCGATGATTGCGTTCGACTTCTCGACGGAGGTCGACGACTTAAAGAGGCGAGGCCGAACTATTCGTGGGACAAGCTTTAGTGTGAGTGGGGAAGAACCGAGTTTCTGGTTCTGGTTTGGTAGGCGAGCAACAGTGCTTAAGCTCGCACAACAAACTTTAACACCGGACGTTCAGGCCAGTCAAGAAAGAAGAATAGGGAGGTTTCGCACTGGTTAAACCCTAATAAAAGTTAGGCTTTTGGGAAATTGGGCTTGATTCCGCGTATGACTAATTAGCATGTTCAAAGAGGAGGTAGTGCCCTTGAAGAGTTAAGGCGGGGAGGCACAAGTCTAGCTGGGAGAATGAGATTGACAGCCGAGGAAGTATGATTTAGAGTCGCTGGCCTCGTAATCATTTGGTTAGCAAGCTTGAGATACCCTCGTGGATCCAGGTGAGCGAGTTTTTGATCGCCCGTTGAGAAATTAAGCTCTTAGGGATCATCCCCCAGACCCAAAGACCACAGACATAGACTCCTCTCTCGTGCAATTCAGGGATTTCCAGCTTAGCCTTCGGGTACGATCCAAACACCAAACATGTGATGCTTTTTAATTAGATTTAGCCCGAAGCTGTCGAGGTCTCCTCCAGTTTTGGCGTAGCTATCTATTCAATGACGCAATTTGAACAGGGAGACAGTCGAGAGTCATGTAGGTACAACTACTTTACGACGACAAGCTGGCAACAAGTTAGCGCACGCCATAGCGCGGATCCGGCTGGCCTTTTTCTGAATGCTGCCTCGCGAGAGAGGCTTCCCTTCGGGGTCCCGTGTGACTCTTAACTGCCGTAATGGCGGTGCTGTCACGCCACGGTAAAGAGTGTGTGAACTGGCGGTCTGAGGAATGCGGAACGTGACTTCGAAGAACAGGCGTGCCGGTAGAGCAAAAGAGAAAAACGATAGTCGTCAATCAGTGGATTGCCGGTCAGAATTTAGTTTCGATCACGAGTGAGGCTGTTATGAAAGAAATCCAAACGCATTTTGGTCTCCGGAGTGTTGTGGTTCGGTCAGCTTGTTTTGGGCTTCTGGTCGCGCTGTCTGTCGTGACTTCGATGGCCCAAACGGGAACGACGCCCGACGCGCTGGCATCGACGTCTTCAAGCGACGCTCCCACTCTCTCCTCCGAGCCGGCCGATAAACGTTACCGGATTGGGCCCGGAGATGTCCTGGAAGTGCGCGTCATGCGGGCGCCGGAACTCTCTCGCGAAGGCGTACGAGTGGACCAAAGCGGCATGATTCGGATGCCGATGCTGGCGGATGACATTCAAGCTGCCTGCTTAACCGAAGCCGAATTAGCCGCGAATATCGCCAGGCTTTATTTGAAGTACAAGCGCCAGCCACACGTGGAAGTCTTCGTCAAGGAGTTTCAATCGCAACCGGTGGCCGTGATTGGCGCGGTGCGTAGTCCGGCTCAGTTCAAACTCCAGCGTCCGGTCAAGCTCGCCGAGTTACTGACTTTTGCCGGCGGACCTTCCGAGAGTGCCGGACAGACGGTACAAGTCGTCCACGCTGGTGGACGGTCGTTATGCGACAAGTCTGGCGCAGACGCTGAAGGCAGCGCGGGATTCGTTTCGTACAACCTGGCCGATACGCTGCATGCTTTGCCGGAAGCGAATCCTTTCGTGCGACCGGGCGATCTTATTCAAGTGCCGGCCGCAGATCAGGTTTACGTCCTCGGGAATGTGTTGAGACCGCTTGCCATCCCGCTCAAGGAGCCGCTCACGGTTTCAAGGGCAATTGCTATGGCTGGGGGCACGGCACCCGCCACGAAGAAAGACAAAGTGAGAATCATCAGGCAGCTGCCTGGTAGCGCGGGCAAGCAGGAGATCCTGGTAAACCTGAGCGCCATCGAAAAGAACAAAGCCGAGGATGTCGCCCTGGTGGCGAATGACGTTGTGAACGTGCCGACGGACGGAGCGAAGAGTCTGCTACGTAGTTTGATCGGAACCATCGTTCCATCGGTTTCGCAACTACCAGTGCGGGTCGTTCCATAAGTAATAATCATCATTAAACTAATTCAAAACACGTTAGGAGAACTGAGATGGACCTAAACGAAAACCCCAAGGCTCCATCGGACCTTACCACGGCATTGGAGGTGATTCCGCGCAATCCAGCGGGTCTTCCTTTGGTGGAAAGCTCCAGGTACCCAAGCTATGGTCCAGCCAATCGCGTGGAAGAAGGTGTTCGTCTGCGCGACGTCTGGATTGCGATCAGTAAACGGCGCTGGCTGGTGATTTGTATTGTGCTTCTCGTCACCGCCACTACCGCCGTCATGCTGGCGCGCAAGCCAGACATTTACCTCGCGGAGAGTGAGGTTCAGGTTGATACGGAAAGTCCGGCTTCGGGTCTTACCTCCGGAAGAGGCAATGCGATCATTGTCGATACCTTCACTGATCCTTCTTACTTCAACACCGAACTGCAGATCATTTCGAAACCGGGATTGCTCCGCCGGGTCGTGAAGACGCTGGATCTGGAGAACAATCAGGACTTCCTGAGAGCGCAGGCAGGAGACACCGCATTTCAGCGTCTCATGCGGACGTTTGGTCTGGAAGGCAAGTCGGCGAGCCCGGTGATGAACCAGAAAGCCGCAGACAGTGGCAAACTGCTAATCGCCAAAGATGTCGCTTCCGCAAGTTCCAACAACGATCTGGGTGAAGCGGTGCGGCTCGAGCCGTTCGTCAGCGCAATTCAGCAGGGGCTCAAGGTCGAGCCCGTGAAAGAAGAGCGCTTGCAGTTTACGGGAACAAGGCTGATCAGCATCAAGTTTAACCATGCCAGCCCGCTGGTTGCCGCTAAGGTCGCCAACGCGATCGCCGATACCTTCGTGCTGTCCAATCTGGAACAAAAAACCAGGTTCACCAGCACCACTGGCGACTTCCTGCAACAGCGTATCGCTGAATTGCAATCGCAAATTCGCAGCGATGAAGAACGGCTGATCAACTATGCGAAGGGGCACGAAATCCTCTCGCTTGATGCGGCGCAGAACACCGTGGTTGACCGCCTGGCGGGCCTGAACAAGCAACTGCTGGAAGCGGAAAACGAACGCAAGATGGCGGAAGCCGCTTATCGCGTCAACAAAGAGCCTGGGGCGGCTGAAGTCCTCGGCGCCAACGGCGCGAAAGATCTGGAAGCGCAGCTGGCTACATTGAGGCAGAAGCGGGAACTGCTCTTGACCGAAAACACCGAAGAGTGGCCAGAGGTTAAAGAGGTTGAGAAACAGATTGCCCTGGCTGAGAAACAGATCCAGGAAGCGAATTCGAAGGTAGCCTCGACCGAGTCGAAGGCGGCCGAGATGCGTTATCGTCAGGCCCTCAACCGAGAGCAAGCTTTGCGGACCGCTTTCGAAGAGCAGCGCGGCGCTACGCGTACGCAGAACGAAGCGGCAATCAACTACCACATCATTCAGCAGGAGATACAAACAAACAAGGGACTGCTCGATGGTTTGTTGCAGCGGGCCAAAGAAAATGACGTGATCCTCGCCGGCACGCCAAATAACTTACACGTTACAGACTACGCGATACCTCCGCGCGCTCCGATTGGTCCCAATCGCCTTCAGGGCATCCTGCTGGCTTTCGTCTTCTCGTTTGGTTTTGGAATCTGTCTGGCAGTGGTATTGGAATACCTTGACGACAGCGTGCGTTCAACCGAGGACGTCAGCAAAGTGTTGCACCTGCCAACGCTGGCAACCATTCCGGTAATGAAATACTCGGCGCCAAGGCGACTGCTCTCCAGCACTTCCACATCGTTGCTGAAACCGCGTGACGGGAACGGAAACGGGAATGGCAACGGCAACGGAAACAGCAGGGCCAACTCCGCGCTCTTGCTGGACCTTGATAACCGGTCACCTCTGGCAGAGGCGTATCGCCGCTTGCGCACTTCCGTGTTGCTGTCATCTCCCGGACATGCGCCCAGGACGCTGGTAGTTACGTCTTGCGTTCCTTCTGAAGGAAAGAGCACGACTACGATCAATCTGGCGGTAAGTTTGGCGCAAACAGGGGCCCGGGTGCTGGTCATCGATGGCGACATGCGACGGCCAAGCATCCATTCAGCATTCGGCATCAAAAACCAGGATGGACTCTGTAACATCCTGGCAAATCAGATGACCGAGGCGGAAACGCTCAATCTGATACAGAAGGAAGCGGAGAGCGGTCTCTACGTATTGACTTCCGGACCAATTCCGCCTAATCCGGCTGAGTTAATCGGCTCCGGACAGATGCGAAAACTTCTGGTTGAGCTGGCGTCGACCTTCGATCATATCGTAATCGACACTCCGCCGATTGCTTCATTCACGGACGGCGTCTTGTTGTCTGCGATAGCCGACGGCGTGATCCTGGTAATTCATGCCAATGAGTGTTCGCGAAAAGTTATCCAGCGATCGCAACAGGCCCTTCTGGAAGTCAGAGCCAAGATCCTGGGTGTGGTCCTGAACCGCGTCCACGTGCGTTCGGCTGACCCCGGCGATTACTACTACCGCGATTATTACAGGGAGGCCGAGTACACGCCCGGCGAGAACGCGCAAGTCCGCTAACGGCCCTGCGAGTTGCGAAACGAAACGCCGGTTAAGCCGGCAGGTGGGGCTTGCAGGTCAAGCTGCAAGCCTTCCTTTCTAAATGTGAAGTTTACATTCGCAGCTTCCAGCTCATTACCTCACCAGTTCCATAACTTCGAAATTATCTAATTCCCCTATGGCTGCATCCGACTTCATCGTCTTTGGCGCGCCGAAGATTGAGCAAAGCGAGATCGACGAAGTCGAGCGCTGTCTGGAGTCAGGCTGGATTGGCACCGGTCCGCGCGTGGCGCGGTTTGAACGCGAGTTTGCCGGTTACAAAGGAGTGGCCGATGCGGCGGCAGTAAGTTCGTGCACGGCGGCAATGCATTTGAGTGTTTTGGCTGCTGGCCTCGGCGATGGTGACGAAGTAATTACCACGCCAATGACTTTTTGCGCGACGGTTAACGCCATCATTCACGCCGGCGCGACGCCCGTCCTGGCTGACATCGATCTGCGCACCATGAACATAGATCCGGTGCAGGTCGAGGCCCGGATCACCGAACGGACCAAAGCTCTGCTTCCGGTTCATTTTGCCGGACGTCCATGCAAAATGGACGCGCTTGGTGACATCGCCGCGCGTCACGGACTGAAAATCATTGAAGACTGCGCCCATGCCATCGAAACCGAGTACCGTGGCCGCAAGACCGGGACATTTGGCGACTTTGGCTGTTTTAGCTTTTACGCTACCAAGAATGTCACCACCGGCGAGGGGGGCATGGTGCTGGCCCGCAACGAAGACGATCTGGCTCGGATCAAGATGCTGGCGTTGCATGGAATGAGCAAAGATGCATGGCAACGTTTCAGCGACAAGGGCTACAAGCACTACTACGTGTTGGAAACAGGTTTCAAATACAACATGATGGATCTGCAAGCGGCGTTGGGAATTCACCAACTCGGAAGGGTTGATTCGAATTGGCAGCGGCGGGAGCAGATCTGGAACAGGTACAACGAGGCTTTCGCCGATCTACTGCTCGGACTGCCGGCTGAGCCCGAGCCGGAAACGCGCCATGCTTACCACCTGTACACGATCTTGATCGACGAAACTCGCACCGGAATCAGCCGCGATGCGTTTCTTGAGGCGATGACCGCTTCGGGCATCGGGGTTGGCGTGAACTATTTGAGCGTTCCTGAGCACCCCGTGTATCAACATAAATTTGGCTGGCAACCCCAGGATTATCCCAACGCCATGCGCGTTGGCAGACAGACAGTCAGTCTCCCGCTCTCCGCGAAATTGACGGACGCCGAAGTGGACCGCGTGATAGCGGCGGTGCGCACGACGTTAAACGACCGGAGTGAACAAACTGAGAACCTGGCTGTTTCCCGAAGGGCCGAGCAGCGACTGCCTGGAACGCTGGTCGTCTCGTAGACTGTTTCTCTTCCCAACTCTTTTCCTACTCGCAGAATGATCGCAAACTCAGAATTACCAGCTGGCAGCCATCCGCATCGGGCCGCGACTACGTTTCGCATCGCGCCATCGAAGGGATGGGTCTCGCTCAAGTTGCAGGAGCTCTGGGAATATCGCGAGCTGCTCTATTTCCTTATCTGGCGTGATCTGAAGGTCCGTTACAAACAGACTACTCTCGGCGCGGCCTGGGCCATTCTTCAGCCTGTATTCATGATGGTGGTGTTCAGTCTCTTCTTCGGGCGCCTCGGCAAAATGCCTTCCGACAACATTCCCTACCCAATCTTCAGTTTTGCCGCGCTGGTGCCGTGGACGTTTTTCGCCACCGGGCTCACCCAGTCGTCAAACAGTCTCGTTGGAAGTGCGCATTTGATCACGAAGGTCTACTTTCCCCGGTTGATCATTCCGCTCGCCTCGGTGGTTTCGGGCGTGGTTGATTTCGCGATCGCCTTCACGGTGCTACTCGGCATGATGTTCTACTACGGCATCGTGCCGACGGCCAACGTGCTTTGGCTGCCCTTGTTTCTACTGCTCGCATTGGTCACATCACTGGGCGTCGGTTTGTGGCTTTCCGCGCTGAACGTTGAGTATCGCGATGTCCGTCATCTGGTGCCGTTCATTACCCAGTTCTGGTTGTTTGCCACCCCCATTGCTTATCCAAGCAGCCTGCTGAATCAACCGTGGCGTACGATCTATGGATTGAATCCGATGGTGGGCGTGGTGGAGGGCTTCCGCTGGGCTTTGTTGGGCACGAACACTGCGCCGGGCCCGATCATCGCTGTTTCCTCAACGGCGGCGTGCCTGATTCTTATTACAGGCGCTTTCTATTTTCGTCGGATGGAAAAGACATTTGCTGACGTGGTCTAACCGGAAGAATTGAGTAAGTTTCAAAGATGAGCGATCTGGCGATCAAAATAGACGGGCTGGGCAAGCGTTACAAGATCGGTTTGCTACCGCGTCGCGACACGCTGCGCGATCAATTGGCTTACCTGGCCGGCAAACGATTTTCGAGAAACGGCAATGGCCATCACCCGATTTCCCATGGTTCCACCGCCGCGACTCAGCAGCCCGTCCCTGCTTCCGACACTCTCTGGGCTTTGAAAGACATTTCGTTCGAGGTCAAGCATGGTGACGTCGTAGGTATCATCGGGCGCAATGGGGCGGGAAAGAGCACGCTGCTCAAGATTCTCTCTCGCATCACCGAACCCTCAGCCGGCTACGCCGACATTAACGGTCGCATCGGCTCCCTGCTCGAAGTTGGCACCGGGTTTCATCCCGAGCTTACCGGTCGCGAAAACATCTATCTCAACGGCTCGATTCTCGGCATGAAGCGCGCGGAAATCACCAAAAAATTTGACGAGATAGTTGCTTTCGCTGAAGTAGCACGGTTTATCGATACGCCGGTCAAGCATTACTCGAGTGGCATGTACGTTCGTTTGGCGTTCGCCGTAGCTGCGCATATGGAGACGGAGATTCTCCTGGTAGATGAAGTCCTGGCAGTGGGCGACGCAACATTTCAGAAGAAGTGTCTGGGAAAGATGGGAGACGTCGCCCGCGAAGGGCGAACGGTACTATTTGTCAGTCATAACATGGCAGCAATCGAGAAGCTCTGCGGACATGCGGTTCTGCTCGATCAGGGAAGAGTTGCGCATTTGGGAAAAGTGAATGATTGCGTCGCCGCTTACATCGATTCCGGCAATCCATCGAGCAGCGCGGACGTTGATCTTAGTCAGCATCCGGCGCGCGGGGCACGCAAGGTGCCGTTGCTGAAGAGGCTTCGGTTGCTGGATAAAAACAACAACGTGAAGGACCGATTCGTTTGTGGCGAGTCAATGAAGCTTGAATTTACGATTGCCCCGACGATCTCTCTTAGAAACCCACAGCTCGGTGTCGGCGTCAACGACTCTATCGGAAGCAGAGTTTTCAGTATCAGTACCTATTTTTCCGATACGTCGCTGCCGTCCCTGGATCGTGAATGCAAGGTGACTTGCGAGATCGATGCGCTGCCTTTAGCGCCGGGACGGTACACGCTTTCCTTGAGCGCCGGCACGATGGGAGATCTGTTAATTGATTGTCTGGAAGATGCCGTGGCGTTTGCTGTTGATGCAGTTGACTTCTATGGAAACGGTCGCCTGCCCGAAGCCCGGTATGGGCGCGTGCTGGTCCGTTCTCGCTGGGGAACGCCTGAACAATAGCGCTGAATGTCTTCACAATCAGAATCAAATCTTGATATGTCGAGCAATGGCCGCCCTCGGCTGATCACTTTCTACCTGCCACAGTTTCATCCGATCCCGGAAAACGATCAGTGGTGGGGAAAGGGCTTTACTGAATGGAAGAATGCAGTCAGGGCACGTCCGTTAGTTAAAGATCATTACCAGCCACACCTCCCATCGGAACTGGGTTTTTATGATCTACGGTCGCCCGAAACCAGACAAGCTCAAGCCGATCTCGCGCGCCAGTATGGAATCCACGGCTTCTGTTACTACCACTATTGGTTTGGTGGTAAACGGTTACTCGAGCGTCCACTTGACGAAGTGCTCGCTTCCGGGCAACCGGACTTTCCGTTCTGCGTTTGCTGGGCAAATGAAAACTGGACGCGACGATGGGATGGCGAAGAGCACGAAATCCTCATGCAACAAACTTACTCGCGCGAAGATGATCTCGCTCACATTCGCGCGCTGATTCCTTACTTTCAAGATCGGCGATATATCAAAGTCGACGGTCGCCCGCTGGTACTTATCTATCGCGTGAGCTCCTTGCCGCACCCGGAAGAAACGGCAGCTATTTGGCGTCGCGAAGCAAACAAGGCAGGCTTTCCCGATCTCTATCTTTGCACCGTGGTTAGTCTTGGTACTCTGGACTTCGATCCGGCCTCGATTGGGTTTGACGCTGCGGTTGACTTTCCCCCCACCTGCAACCATCGCACGCAGCCGATCAGACCGCTGCGATGCAGATTCAAAGGACTGGACAGGCAAGCGCGCCGGTTTTTCCGAGACCCTTACTGCGAACACGCCATTCTGCGCTATTCGGATCTGGCTAAAAACATAATGGATCGCGCGGAACCACCATACAAACTGTTTCCGGGAGTCTCGCCGGGTTGGGACAATTCGGCCCGCCGCAAACGCGGTGCAAGCGTTTACCTGGGCAGCACTCCGGAAATTTACCGGAGCTGGCTGGACCATTCGATAAATCAGGCCCAGCGTCGCTTTGAAAACCAGGACGAGCGATTGGTGTTCATAAACGCCTGGAACGAATGGGCTGAGGGAAATCATCTGGAACCGGATCAGAAGTGGGGCCGGAGATATCTGGAAGAAACCAGAAGATCTCTTGAAAGCTGCGACGAGTTTCCGGTGACCCTCAACATGGCAGAACAAGCGGCATGATGGTTGAACCAAAAGCCAGAGTGGTGGCGTTTTACCTGCCGCAGTTTCATCCGATCCCGGAGAATGATGAGTGGTGGTCCCGCGGATTCACCGAATGGACTAACGTTGCTAAAGCCCGTCCACTATTTAACGGTCACTATCAACCGCGCGTCCCCGCGGATCTCGGCTTTTACGATCTTCGCGTTCCGGAAGCACGAGCAGCTCAAGCAGACATAGCACGCCAACATGGGATTGAAGGCTTTTGTTACTGGCACTACTGGTTTGCCGGACGGCGGTTGCTCGAAAGACCTTTCCGGGAAGTGCTTGGTTCGGGCGAACCTGACTTTCCTTTTTGTCTTGCCTGGGCAAACGAATCGTGGACCGGAGTTTGGAATGGCGAGCCCAACAAGGTCCTGGTAGCACAAACATATCCCGGCGACGACGATTACGTTCGCCATTTCCATGCGGTGCTGGATGCTTTCGGCGATGAGCGTTACATCCGTGTAGACGGCAAGCCATTGTTCGTTGTCTACATGCCAGACTCGCTGCCTGAGCCCCGGAGGTTTACGGATTTATGGAATGAGTTGGCCGTAGAAGCAGGGCTGCCGGGAATCTATTTCGTTGGAATTGTGGATCGTCTTTGGTCGGAAACCCCTGGCTTCGATGGTTTCACCTATCACCTGCCGGGAACCTTTGTGAAGAGTTTGCCCAGACGAAAACTGGACCGGCTGGTCAGGACTCTTCGCGGTGGCCCAGTGGAGCAGCTATTGAAAAGACAGTCGCGGTTGCCATTAATCGTGGACTACCCTTCGCTGATTCAAGACGCTCTCAACTCGATTCAATTTGGTTCCAGGCACTACCCTTCGGTGCTTCCAAATTGGGACAGTACTCCGCGGCATGGACGCAAGGGGCTTGTGCTGGTAGACAGTTCGCCCGAGCTCTTTCGGGGTCATCTCCGCCAGGCAATCGAGGTTGTGCAGTCACGTGAGAGAGATCATCGATTGGTTTTTGTTAAGTCATGGAACGAATGGGCCGAAGGCAACTATCTTGAACCTGATGACTGTTTCGGCGCCGCCTACCTGGAAGTAATTCGAGAAGAACTCGCAAACATTGGCGAACCGGAGTTGAACGTCCGATTCGACCAGGGCCACGCCGCCACTGTAGAAGCGTGATGATGCAGCCGTGCCAAACTAACAGTTTGCTTTACAACGGCTGCCGACGCTCAGACTGAAATCAATGTCACAAGGGATTCGCAACCTGCGCCAGAGACTTTATGACTGGCGACAGCGACGGCTGCTCGAGCGGTTTCTCACCGCTATGTTGCTGTTCGTCGTCTTACCATTCAGGTTTGCACTTTTATCTCTGCTGAATCTTTTCTCTCGCAGGCAACAGCCAGCTCGGATTGTTGTTATTCAACTGGCCGGGCTCGGGGACACTTTGATGCTCACTCCGGCGTTGGCAGCATTACAGCGCCGTTACCCTAAAGTTAAGATCGATTTCATTACACTACACGGCTACGTAAAGGATGCGTTTGTCTCGCATCCACGCCTTGCAGGAATTTCAACTCTCCCGACATACCCCGGCCACTGGATCATCTCGCAGTTTGTAAACACTTCCGGCATGAAACTGGTATTCGCCGCGATCTGGTGCTACCCGGTTTTGCTCTTGAAACTCTCGTTTGCTCGATACGACATTGGAATTAACTTTGGGTTAGCTGCCTTTGATCGCAATGTGGGCAACGCGCTGCTCTATTGTCTGGGCGTTCGGAGGCGAGTCGGATCTTCAGGGTTGAACGACGGGCTGCTTACGGATCGCACAACCGTGGATAGTGCCCGAACACACCGCGCGAGTGTGTATCTGAGTTTGCTCAGGCCGTTGGGAATCCTGTCCGAAAATAGAAGTTACGAGTTCCCGGTTAGCAAAAATGACCTGCAGACTGTGAAGCTTGTGCTGCGACGCGAAAATATCGACACCTCAAAACCGCTCGCCGTAATCCAGCCTGGCGGTAAGATGCATATCAACTCCCGGCGCTGGCCGGCCGACTATTACGCCTGCGTATGCGACTTTCTCACGACGACCGAAGATTTCGAGGTGGTGCTGGCAGGCGACAGCGACGACGATGCCGTCTGCGATGAAATACTGCGCCGTCCTGGATCCAGAGTGAAGTCGATCTCCGGACGTCTGAGTTTTTCCGAAACGGCGGCGCTGCTCAGCTCTTGCCAGTTGTGTATTACGAACGACACCTCGACGTTGCACCTTGCCGAAGCGGTGCGCGTCCCGCGCGTGATCTCGATCTTCGGCCCCACTGATCCAGATTTGCTGGCGCCTCAAAATGAAAGAAATGTCGTGTTGCGTTCCGATCTTCCCTGTGCTCCGTGTATGGGTGGACTAATCGACGGCAACACCGAACGTTGCTGGCGCGAAGTCAAAGAGGAGTGCCTGTGGAAAATCACACCGGAGCAGGTGATTGGCGTGCTCAAGCAGTTTTACCGGAAACCGGAGATACGCGCCGCGCGCGCGTAAAGCTATAACGGGTGGCAGTGTGGAACAAACTAAAGATCCGATGGTGGTCGTGGCGCTTTCGGCAACATTGCGCTTCCGCGGGAAATGGTTTGTCCATCCTTGGCCCATGCGCGGCCAGTTCGGAAGGAACGATGGAAGTTGGCGACGGTCTAACCATTCGATCTCGCAAATTCAATATGGTTGAGATCTCTTGCGCCAGCGGCGGACGCCTGACTTTGGGGAATAATGTTTTCCTGAACCAGGGAGTGCGGATCGCTTGCAGTCGTGAAATCAGCATCGGAGACAACGCGCTTATCGGAGACGAAACAGTGATACTTGACAACGATTACCATGGCGTGGCGAACACTGCCGCCAAGGCTGCGCCGGTGCGAATCGAGTCGGATGTTTGGTTGGGAACGCGCGTGATTGTTCTCCGCGGTGTCACCATCGGCCGCGGTAGCGTAGTTGGAGCGGGCGCGGTTGTTACTCGCTCGATTCCGCCGTTTGTGTTTGCAGCCGGAGTGCCGGCGCGGGTTGTCAGAAGCTTACCGGAAACCTCTTGAAATCTTTGCACATTTGCTACATCTCCCAGGAGTACCCGCCGGAAACGGGTTGGGGAGGAATTGGCTCGTACACCTACGAGATGGCGCATGCCCTGGTGCGCTCTGGTCATCGCGTGACGGTGGTCTCACGTGCCCTCAACGGCGAGAGCATCACCAACAATGGCGGCGTCGAGGTTCATCGGGTGTCGCCGAGTCCCAGATGGGACTCGATTCCCGTGCTGTGGCGGCTCAATCGAATTTGGCCCGGCTTCGCCTGGGCCGCGATGCTTGAGGTCCGTCGCATTCATCGAAAACAGCCCATCGACATCGTCGAAGCCGCGGAGGGCAGAGCGGACAGTTTTTTTGTCAGCTACCTTCCGGGCCGGCCGAAACTCGTAACGCGACTCCACACTGCGCGAATCTTTATTGACCAGTTTAACGGACTCAACGCCAGGCAAGGTGGTCATCGAGAGTATTGGCTGGAAAAGCAATCCATTTGCCGGGCAAATCTGGTGACGGCTCCGAGCAAAGCGGTGATTGACCTTACCCGAACATGGTTGACGCTAAGCGAGAAGACGACTCTGGTCGTGCCTAATCCGATCAATAAGCAGAGCTTTGCTCCATCTACGATAATTCGCAAAGACACAGTGCTTTACGCCGGCCGGCTGGAACGCAACAAGGGCGCCGAAACGATGATGGCAGCCATTCCCATCTTGCTGCGCAGGTTTCCATCGCTCGAGTTTCGGTTTGTCGGAACTGATGGCCTTGATCGCGATGGCCAAAGTTGGCGCGGAAAGATTCTTGAATCGCTTGATCCGGTTCACAAAGCTCAGGTGCGATTTGAAGAAATGTCGCGTGCAGAGCTGGTCCAGGCCTATCAGGAAGCCGCCCTCTGCATTCTTCCTTCCACCTGGGAGAACTCTTCTTACACCCTGCTTGAAGCAATGGCGTGCGCGACCCCGGTGGTTGCTTGCAACAGTGGAGGATCGCCTGAATTGATCGAGAATGGAGTCAGCGGGTTTTTGATTCCAGTCAATGATTCAGAAGCCCTGGTATCACGAATTGCAGAACTACTGGCCAAGCCGTCGTTGCGGAAAGTCATGGGTGACAATGCACGCCGGCGAATTGAAGAATCGTTTAGTGTCGAACAGGTTTTACCGAAAATGATCGCCGCTTACGACCGTGCGATCGCTCAGAGTTAACCCGGCGCCACCCGGGAACGCGAACAGCTGTGATCAAAATCTCCGCGATTGTCTGCACTTTTAAGAGGCCGGACTACCTCCGCCACGCGCTCCGCAGCCTGTGCGAGCAAAGCCTTCCCTGCGAGCAATACGAAATCATCGTGGTCGATAACGCGGTGGAAGCGGAAGCCCGGCGAGTCGTAGAAGAGTTTGGTAACGGGCGGGTGAATTTGCGCTATGTCCCTGAGGAAAAGGTAGGTCTATCACGGGCCAGAAATACCGGAATAAACGCCGCCACCGGTCGATACGTTGCCTACATGGACGATGATGCGCGTGCTGACGCTCACTGGTTGGAAGCGTTGGTGGCTGCATTTGAGCAGCCTCCGGCCCCGGCAGCCGTCGGTGGACGCGTCTGGCTGGATTGGCACGGCGAAAAGCCGAGCTGGGTTCCCGAGCGACATCTTTCACTCTACACCTATGTGGATCACGGCAATGGCGGGCACTCTTTGGGGAAGGGTGAATACCTGGTGGGCGCCAACCTTGCTTTCGAAAAAGATGCTTTGCGCGACATGGGCGGCTTCGATCCAAGTTTGGGCCGGCAAGGGTTAACGCTCTTGTCGGGCGAAGACTCGGCGACGGTGGCCCAACTTCAGCAGATGGGTAAAGTCGTTTACTACGAACCAGCGGCAGTCGTTTGGCATTCAGTCGATGAATCGCGACGACGGCCCAGCTGGTTACTGAGACGTCTGTTTTGGGACGGCGCGTCTCAGCCGCTGATCGACATGCCCGCAAACGCGCGTTCGCGGCGGGCAACTTGTCTTAGTGCTTATCGGGATCTTCGACAGTGTGGCCGCTGGTCGTGGGAGATTTTGATCGCTGTCTTGAGAGGCAGAAAGAGCTCAGCGTGGGAATCGCTGCTTGGATTATCGCAGCGTGTGGGCCGGCTCCGTACCGAAGTACGGATGTTGGCTTGGAACAGCGACTAACTAAATGGCACCGACCACACAAACTAACAGTTTGCCGTTACAACTAGAACCAGGCGCGATGAATATCTGCTTCCCATCGCTGAATTATCCAATAAATGGCTGCGCGACGAGCGGCGTCGGCTCCCAGGTTCGATTGCTTGCACATAGCTTGATCGACGCAGGTAATTCAATCAGCGTAGTTGACCTGGCAGAGAACGACGAATTCGACGTCACGGATGAGCGCGGCACACAGGTTCTTCGGATGAGGAATGGCAAGTTGCATTGGTTTGCCGGGAAGCTGCCGCTGGTCGGGAAAGTGCTCGCCCTGCCAATACGGGAACTTGAATACAGTTTTGCCATGTGGCGAGGCGTTCGACAGGCAGCCAAGACCCGGCGGTTAGATCTAATCGAAGGAACCGAAACCGGAATGTTGCTGGTGGCGCTGCTTTGCAGAAAGGTGCCAGTGATCATCCGCCTTCATGGTGAGCAATACACTTTTCACAAATACACACCCGGGTTGTCGTTATCTCTGGGTGTGCGCCTGAGCCGCGCACTACAGCGCATTGCTCTGCGCCGGGTGAAGCTTCTGATTAGCCCAAGTTTTGCGCATGCTCGCGAGATTCAGAACGAATTGGGCTCGCTGCGTCCGCCGATTGTCGTGGTGCCGAATACTCTCAGCATTGAGAAGCTGGAAGGCGATTCCCAGGTAACTCGCAGTCCGAAAACTGTGCTCTACGTGGGTCGCATCGAACGCCGTAAAGGTATCGCGACGTTGCTCGAGGCTGCGGCTCAAATGAAGGAGTTGTTGCCCGAGTCACGTTTTGTTTTTGCCGGTGATTTCCACCCTTCGTTGTCAGAATCCGAATTTCGATCCCTGGTCCACCTTCATGGCCTGGATTCTCAGGTTGAACTACTGGGGCTGGTTGGGTGGAACGCCTTGTCAGACTGGTATCGACGTTCGACTGTTAGTGTTCTTCCTTCGCATTACGAAACATTTGGGGTTGCGGCGCTTGAGCCGATGATGTTTGGGACTCCAGTCATTGCCACTTCCGGAGGCGCGCTGTCCGAAGTTGTTGAGGCGGAGGTCAGCGGTAAGCTGGTGGGCGCAGGAGACGCCACGGCACTGGCCATTGCCTTGACCAAACTTTTGACTGACGCCGGCTCGCGCGAACAGATGGGCCAGGCTGCTGTCAAGCGCGCGGCAAGCTTCGATGTTCGACATGTAATGCCATTGAACGAGCACCTCTACCAATGGTGTCGAGAAGAATCACCGACCGCAGCAAACTCACATCTGTTTTTTTCTCCGCATCTGGATGACGCGGCGCTTTCCTGCGGCGGGTTGATTCACTCGCTGGTATCACAGAAGAAATCTGTTCGGGTTGTCACTGTGTTTGCAGGCGATTCCGACGGGGAGTTGTCAGCATTCGCTCGTCATCTTCACGCTAAGTGGCAGCCGGCAGGTAATTTGTTTGAGCAGCGTCGGCAGGAAGATGAGAAAGCCTTGACCGAACTGGGAGTCGCGGATGTCGAGCGTTGGGAATTCGCCGACGCTCCTTACCGCCGCACGCCCCAGGGAGGCTACGTCTGTGGAACCTACGACGAGTTACATGGACGCGAGTCAATTGAAGATCAATCAACCCGGAAACTCGTCAAGGAAAGAATACTCAAGCGGCTCGAAAAGTTGCCGGCGTCTACTATTTCATATTTTCCACTTTCCCTGGGCTGCCACTTCGATCATCAAATGCTGTTCACTATCGGCATGGAGCTCAATGCTGCCGGAAAACACGTTTGCTTCTATGAAGATTATCCTTACGCCGAAGCTTACGATCCCGACCCCCGAGAGCTGAATTGGCTGTCCAGGACCGTTCCGATTGCAGTTAGACCAAAGCTAAGAGCTGCAAGTGCTTACACGAGTCAAAGTGGGGGCTTAGGCGGTTCAGTTCGCAATCTTGAAAAGCGACTGCGCGCTTTTGGATCAGCTGTAGGTCATGGACCAATCAGCGAGCGGTATTGGAACGTGGTCGCGCCGATCTCTGGCACTCTGAATGGTAACCGGACCGCCTTGAACTATCCCCATAAACTCAAGACCTCGTCGCCAAAATTTCGAGATTTCAAAGAGTTCCTGAAAACGTTTCGATGGCATGACCTTGAAGAGGTGCTTCCGGTTGGCAATGGCGACTGTCTGGATCTCGGCTGTGGCACTGGTCGACACCGCGATTTGATTGAAACCAGGGGGTACCGCTGGCTTGGTTTGGACCGTGGCGAGTCAAAGACTCTTAGTTTGGAAGGCGACGCTGCTGCGCTGCCACTGCAATCAGCAAGTTTGACGGCTGTCGCTGCCTGGCAGGTGTTTGAATATCTCGAGAGACCTGAGAAGGCCATTGCTGAGGCGGCGCGAGTGCTTGAGCCTGGCGGCGTGTTTTGCGGCAGTGTTTCCTTTCTCGAGCCGGTTCATGGTCGCACCTACTTCAACATGAGTCCGCTGATCCTTGAAAAACTCTTAACGCAACACGGCTTTGCCGACATCCAAGTCAAACCCGGCTTGAATGGCTTCTCACTGATGCTGTGGACGTGGTTGCGACGTTCAGGAATTCCTTTCGCGGATCGTCTCGCAATTCCCGCCGCGCTTTTCATGCTCGCTCCTTTGTCAGCGCTAATCTTCCTGGGCAGTTGGTTAGCGAGGCTCATCGGACTCGGCGGCGGTCATATGATGGATTGGCTGACCAAAAAAGCGCCATTGGAATTTGCCGGTCACGTAATGTTCTCAGCGCGCAAAAAGGCCTGCAGGTAAACTTGCACATCGGATTCGTAACAACAGAATCGCCCTACGGCGATCGAGGTTCGTGTGGAGTGGCCGCTTACCTCAGGGCAATGATTCCGGCCCTGGTGAATGAGGGACACCGCGTAAGCATTTTTGCCAATTCTAAAGAGGACAGAAACTTCAAAGAAGAAGACGGACGCGTAACGGTTTATCACTTTCGGTTGCCTTCAACGCACTGGTATGCGTCTAAAGCCCCGCTGCTTCGACGCTTTGCGACTTTGCCGTTGCGACAACTCGAATGGTCAGCGGCCTTCTATCGCCGCGTGGCCCGAATCGCAGCGGAAGACAAGATCGACGTCCTGGAGTCGAGCGAATCAGGCGCGCTTTTTCTGGGCCGGATCGCACCGCTGGTCATCCGGCTGCACGGCAGTGAGTTTGCTTTTCGCAAGCACGCCGGGATGCCATTGGATTTTAGCGTCCGCTGGAATGATTCGCTGGAAGGCTACAGCTCCAGTCGCGCCGTCGCGATCACTACGCCAAGTCAGTTTCAGGCAAACGAGATCGTAAACCATCGGGGATGGCCGGCCGACCGCGTGCGAGTAATTCCAAATCCCATTTCATCGACCATGCTCGAGGCTGGCTCCCATTTCAAACGGAATGGCGGCTCAGAACCAATGGTGCTGTACACCGGGCGCCTGGCTCCGGTCAAAGGAATTGAAACGCTTCTGCGAGCGGCTAAGGAAGTTCACGATCGTAATCCACGGGTTACTTTTGTGCTGGCTGGTCCGTGGCAAATGCCTCACCCCCCCGAAACCTATGGACTGAAGCTCAATGGCAAATCCGAGGATGGAGTTCAATGGATTGGAGCACGCGATCAAAGTGAATTAATCGACTGGTACCAGCGCGCCTCGTTATTTGTGATGCCCTCATTTTATGAAAGTTTTGGGATCAGCGTGGTCGAGGCGATGGCTTTTGGCTTACCTGTAGTTTGCACCCGCGCTGGAGGCATTCCCGAAACGGTCGATGATGGGGTGACGGGTTTGTTGGTCGAACCCGGAGACTCCTTGCAGATGGCCGACACGATCTTGCAGTTGCTTTCCGACAGTCAGAGATGTGGAAGTTTAGGACGCGCCGGGCAGGCGAAAGGTTTCGAAGAGTTTGGTCCAGCGCAGGTGGCCCGCCAGAATCTGGAAGTCTATCAAGCAGCTCGCGAGTCCTTTGGTTCCGTTGCCCGCAAGTAAACACCAATGCGACTGGTTGTATTCACCACACAGTTTCCGCCGGCGGTAGGTGGCGTTGAGACGATGAGTTGGCAGCTCAGCAGACACTTGCAGAGCAAGGGCGAAGACATCTCGGTCCTAACGCCGCAAACTCCCGGGGCAGAGCAGTTTGACGCCGGCGAGACGCTGCGAATCAGGCGCTTTCAGCTGAATGATCCAGGCACCGTGTTTGCTAAAGGACGACAAAAACTCGCGCTGATCGAGACCCTGAGAAGCGAGGTCGAAGAATGGCAAGCGGACAGTGTTCTGTGTACCGGATGGGATCCTTGCGCCTACATCGCCAGCCTCGCCTTTAGGAAATCGCAGCGAATTCCCTATTTCTTGATTGCGCATGGCATGGAGTTGATGCAACTCCCGCGCGGATTCGCCTCGCGACGAATGAAGGCCTGGATGCGACGGAAAGCCCTGTTTGGTGCAAAGCGAATTTTTGCCGTCAGCAATTTTACGGGCAATCGGGTCGTGGATCTTGGCGTGCCGAGGGAGCGCGTTTCAGTCGTGCCAAACGGGGTAGACGTTACGGAAACCCGGCAAAACGGGACCGGGAGTGGTAACGGAAAGATCCTTACGACCGTGTCGCGGCTTGTGCCGCGCAAAGGCCAGGACACAGTCTTGCGAGCGATGCCCCGGCTGTTGGAAAAAGTACCTGATGCCGTTTACCGGATTGTGGGTACAGGACCCGAACTACCCCGACTGCAGGCCTTGGCGAAGCAGCTTCAGCTCAACGGGCACGTCGAGTTTTACGGGCAGGTGAGCGACAGTGAGCGTGAACGTCTCCTCAGTGAGTGCAATGTCTTCGTTTTTGCCACGCGCGAGACTCCCACTGATTTTGAGGGACTCGGCATTGCGGTTTTGGAAGCTATGCAGAAGAGCAAACCTGTGGTGGTGACGCGAGCGGGCGGCGTCCCGGAACTTGTAGAGCACGGGAAGACAGGCTTGGTTGTTGAACCCGAAGATCCGGAAACGTTGGGGAGCGCGATGATTGAGTTACTGCGGGATCCTGACAGGGCGAGTGCAATGGGCAGAAACGGGCAGATGATGGTTCATGAAAAGTATGGTTGGGATGTGATCGCCGGGCGCTATTCGGATGAAATGAAACAGAGCCTGGGAGTGGGTGACTGGTTGGCAACCTCGCAAGGACGCATTTGAATGAGCGCGGACGCTATCACGGATTTCAACGTAACACGAGAAACTGCCACGCCGCGTGCTTTAGGCATGCGCAGAAGCGTGCTTAGATTGGTTCTTGTGGTGGTGAGTGTCCTTATTGGACTGTCGCTCGGCGAAGTGACCATGCGGGCTTTCCAACTGGGCAATACCAGGACTCTCTCGCTGTACAACGACAGGATTTTCAAACTCCCGCCTCATATCAGGTTCATGAATTACAACGAGCATAAGAACCTGGTTGAGACAAACAATTTGGGATTTCATGATCGTGAACGCCAGGCCGCGAACGATAACTACCGAATTCTGTTTCTGGGAGATTCTTTCGTAGAGGGTCGGCAAGTAGAAACAGAGAAACTCTTCACCAGTCTGCTGGAGAAAAAACTGACCGGCGACGGACAACGAATAGAAGCTGTTAATGCAGGCGTTCCCGGTACTGGCACACCGGCCCAGTATGTCATGTGGAAAGAGTTCCTCGATCCCAGAATCAAGATAGATCACCTGGTCTTATGTTTTTTTGTGGGTAACGATCTAATCGATAACAACCTTGACCTCGTTTCGTCGACGTCGGGCAGCGAGACCGGCATCTTCGTTGATGGCACAGGCATAGTGCTGGACGTTAGTAAAAAACCCGGTTTGCTCAAGCGGACCGTCAATTCCGCCCGGGACCACTCGGTTTTTATCAACACTCTGTACGAAGCCGTCTATCAAATCAGGATGAGCCTTCAGGAGTCCGCCGAAGAACATGGGGCCGCTACTGAGCGGCGGGAACGAGATAATACGGGGGCCTGGCAAGCTTCCGAGCAGGGCACCATCGCGCTGATCAGAAAATGGAAAGCGGAGCTTGCTGGGAAAAACACCCCCTTTGACATTGTCATCATAGATAGGCCCGGGAGGGTCTATAACAAGTTTGAGCTAAGCTTCATAGAGAAGCTGCAAGCGACCTGTACCCAGGACGCGATCGGTTGCTTGCGGTTGAAGCTTGATGGTGATCCATATGAGGTGTACTCATTCGATGGAATTGCCCTGGGGCACTTTAACTACAAGGGCCATGAAACTGTCGCTAACGAACTGTATGAGTTTTTCCGGACGCGCCACAAAGCATTGTTTCCGCGATGAAACTCGTTAGCTTCGTTTGCTGTTTAGTTTGATATGCCGGGAAAGATTAGTGTTTTGCTGCCTACGTTCAACAACGCGGGGATAATCCGCGCAACGCTGGAGTCCATCCGGTGGGCAGATGAAATTCTGGTAGTTGACTCGTTCAGTACTGATGGGACGCTTGAGTTATGCCGCGAGTATGGCGCACGCATCATTCAGCACGAATACATCCAGTCTGCAAAGCAGAAAAACTGGGCAATACCGCAATGTGCTCACGAGTGGATCCTGCAAATAGACTCTGACGAAGTTTTGGAGCCGGGAGCGAGGGAAGAAATTCTCAAGCGAATCACAGAAGCGGCTCCGGATGTCCAGGCGTTCAAGCTGCCGCGCAAGAACCATGTGCTGGGGAAGTGGGTTAGCGTTGCGAATCTCTATCCTGACTTGCAGACGAGGGTCTTCCGCCGCGATGTAGGGCGGTTTGAGGACAAGGAAGTTCACGCGCACGTTTCAGTGCCCGGGAAGATCGAGGTTCTTAAGCACAATGTCCTGCACTATGGAATGACCTCGATCAGCAAACAGTTATGCAATATCGATCGCTACTCGCGCTATCAGGCAGATGAATTGCGCAAGCGCGGGAAACGGTTTCACTTGACGCAACTCATTCTTCGTCCCTGGGCTGTTTTCGGATACTACTACTTCTGGAAACTCGGCTTCACCGCCGGCTACCGGGGTTTTCTTATTGCGGCCCTGAGCGCGACTCACGACTTTTGGACTCATGCGAAGTTGTGGGAATTAGAAACGCTGGAGCTTGCCGCCAGCCCGGGTGAAGCACCACTGAGACTCAACGAAGTGCAACGGGAATCGGATTGAATGCAGCTCTTGTATTACCTCTTCCGTCTTTGGGCCAGATTATTCGCCGCAATCTATGGCGGTGAGGGGATTAACATTCCCCTGATGTTTATGCCGACCCAGGCGATCTCGCCAACACTGCGGGCGTATGGAGCAGAAATCGGGCAGCGCGTTCGCTTTCGATCGCCTGTGGTCATTCACAACAGCGAGAGTAAGAGTGGGCGTTACTATGAAAACCTTGAAGTCGGCGACGATTGTTATTTTGGCCGCGAACTATTTCTGGATCTGCAGGACAGGATCGTGATTGAAGACCATGTCACGGTCTCTCACCGGGTGATGATCCTGACCCATACCGATGCCGGCACCAGTCCACTCAAGGACGAATTCATCGCTACCACCCAGGCGCCCGTAACCATTCGAAGAGGCGCGTACATCGGCGCCAACGTCACCATCCTGCAGGGCGTTGAAATTGGTGAGTCGAGCGTGGTGGGAGCGGGCGCGGTGGTGACGAGGTCCGTTCCGCCTGCGAGTGTCGTAACCGGAGTTCCCGCAAAGATGGTAAAGACCCTGGAGTTGGAAAACGGTCGAAAGGCAGTTGTTGGTGGATATAGATGATTGATCACGCAGCTGGATTCCAGCGAAAGAAAAGGGCAGCCTTCGGGATAATCTTGATTGTCATGCTCGCGGTTGCCGTGGATTACTACGCGGTGGGAGAGGGACTTTCCTATCGCGAGTTGATCGTGGCCTTTGCAGCATTGATCGGGGGCATCGTTGTTTTTGGCCGCGAGGCAGGCATTCGGTTTGGTTTTGTGTTGTGGGCGTTGACGCTGGCTCTGGGCTATCGCACGGTTTCAGTAACATTGGAGTTGCCCATTCACCCCGCAGAACTCCTTTTATGGCTCCTCTTAGGCTGCAGCCTCGCGCACCACGAGTTACTAGCCGGCGGTCGGTTGAGGTTCCCGCTTTGGCTCCTGCTATTTATTCCGTTCTGGGCATTGGCCTGGTGGCCCATGATTGCGGGAGATGCTCCCTGGGACCGGATGCTCAATGAGTTTCGCAACTTCTTACTAATCGTGCCTCTCTTGATCGTGGCGTCAGTGGTCCTCCAGCGCGAGTCCTACTGGCGACATTTGTTGCTCGCCTTTTTTGCGGCCAGCACCTGGATCGCAGTTATGGGCGTTATCGAGTACTGGTTCCCCGACGTGATCAAGATGGTTCCTGCTTTCGTGGGCAAGGCCGCGGCGCCGACGATCACCGCGGAAGGCTTTTCGAGAGCGCAATTCTCCTTCTACGGAGGACCGCTGGCCACGTTTGTTTGCGTGTTGGCCTTGCCTTTCGCCATCGTTCTGGGCTCGTGGTGGCGCCAAATGTTGCCGCGTGTGGCAATTGTCATTGCGTCGGTGATGCAAATACTGGCGATTTACATCGGCGGCTATCGCAGTATTTGGCTCGTGCTTTTGATTCAAACTGTGATCGCCTCTTTGCTAAGGCTGAGAAAGCACGGCGTTGCGGTTGCCTTCCTGTGCGTTGCGGTCGCTATGGTTGGATACCAGTTCATACCGAACACAAATGAGCGAGTGTTTTCGGGTTTAGCAGCCCTTCGAGGAGCGCCGATTGACCACAGTGCGCAGGATCGCAAGAACCGCGCAATGGGCGCTCTCAGCAGGGCCATTGAGACCCCGTTGGGAACAGGCTGGAGCAACGCCGGATGGGTTCACAGCGATTTTCTTCAGGTAGCTGCAAACCTGGGTATCATCGCAGGCTTAATCTTTCTCGGCGGATACATCTACACCTCGATTCGGCTGCTGCGGCGAGTTCTTCCATATCTCAGGATCAATGAGGGGGATCTTGGTTTTTCACTCTTACTCTCATTCGTCGGCGTGGGAGGCCTGCTGGCGATGGAGGGCGTCTCAGTCTTACCTCAGTTGGTATTACCGGCGTGGTTTGTCTGGGTGCTGGTTGAAGTTTGGCTGCGGCAAACAGTTGTGTTTCAAGTGGTCAGCGCTGAGTTTACGACGTTCACTCCCGGCACGTCCGCTGAGTTGAGACCGTTAGACTATCCGGCAGGTTACTGAACTCGTCGGCGAAAGTTAGCAGGGAAACAAAGAGGGCGCCCACGGAGGGTCGCCCCTCTACAACTAAAACCAGATGTCCGAATTTCCTATGTCCGTGGTAAGTGGTGGCCTGCCGCGAAAGGTAGTCTTTGTTGAGTCGGTCTCCGCAATGGGCGGAGTTCAATTCAGCACGATCTACCTGGCGCAACACCTTGATCCCAAGCGGTGGGAACCTCTGGTTGTTTGTTCCGGAAAAGGTGACCTGACGGAAGCTTGCAGCCGGTTGGGTATTCGAACACACGTTCTTGTTCAACCTGCCGTCCGCTCAACCAGCATTCGAATCGGACGCGATACGCGCGTCCCGAATCCAGTGGCGTGGCTTTGGAATAGCTTGGCATTGCTCGTCTCAGCGCGCCGGCTGGCAAGGTTTCTGTCACAAATAGACCCAGACCTGGTTGTTACCAAAGGCTTAATCTCCCACTTTCATGGTGGCCTGGCCGCTCGCCGGTCAGGTGTCCCCTGTATTTGGCATGTTCAGGATTTCATCTCGGAACGATTCTTCAGTCTTTACCGTCGAATCTTTAGTCTGGCTGCTCGGGTGCTGCCTGACCATATCATCGCGGACGGAGCAGCGATCGCGCGTCAGTTGAATTCCGCAGGGGATCGCGTAAGCGTGGTCCTCAACGGTGTCGACGCAAACGTGTTTCGGCCGGACATCAATAGTGTTCGAGTAAGGGAAGAGCTGGAGATTCCGCCCGGCAAAACCATCATTGGGCAGGTTGGCCGGATGACTCCATGGAAGGGTCAGCACTATTTGCTCGAAGCCTTCGCGCGGATCGCAGCTGACGTTCCCGACGCCTATCTGGTCTTTGTCGGAGACCCGGTCTTCGATACAGATGCTTATCAAAGCAGATTGCTGGACTTGACGGCGAAGTTTGGGCTGAGCGACCGCGTCAGGTTCATGGGATATCGCCACGATCTCCCTGAGGTGTTGGCGTCGATGGACGTATTCGCTTTCACGTCCGTCGAAAAGGATACCAGTCCGCTCACACTGCTTTCTGCCATGTCATCGGGATTGCCGATTGTTGCCTTCGACATCGAGGGGGTCAGCGAACTGATCGATACGGACGAACAATTGTTGCTCGCGCCGGTGAAGAATGTGGACGCGCTGGCCGGCTCATTGCTGAGATTATGCCAGGATCACGATCTGGGACGACGCCTTGGTTCTGCTGCGCGGCAACTGGCGGTGAAAAACTTTAGTCTCGAGCGATATGTCGCTCGAATGGAAGAGGTATTTGGGAACGTAGATCAGCAGCCGCGGTCAAAAGTCAGTGAGCGCATTCCATCAGTCGCTAATCACCCACTTCCCAACGCTCAAGATTGTGGATAGCACGATCAGTCACGATCTCTTTACCAGGGAGTCCAGCAAACTGGAGGCCTTGCCGCCTTCCGTGCGCATTCTCTTTGTTCATAACGGTCCAGCTCAATTTGTGCGACTGGATCTCGAGGAACTGCGAAAACGGTATCAGGTTACCGAGTGTTATCTGCCGTCGCCCTGGATGAACCCGGCCGCAATCTGGCACCAAGTCAGGACGCATGATCTGGTTTTTGGTTGGTTTGCTTCCTGGCACACGTGTCTGCCAATGGAATTTGCAAGGCTTTTGGGCAAGCCTTCATTGCTGGTTATTGGTGGTTACGACCTGGCGAACATGCCAGAAATTGGTTACGGACATCAGCGTGGTGGAATCAAGAAATGGGTAAGCAGGCGCGCGATGCGTTCTGCTGCTTGTCTGGTTACGAACTCTCGCTACAGCCACGAAGAAGCCGTCCGCAACACCGTATTTTTAAAAGAACAGGTACGCGCCATCTACCATGGCGTGCCGGATCCTTTCGGTGCGCTCCCACAAGGTCCACGCGCACGCATGGTACTGACGGTCGGAAATGTCGATCACAGCAACCTCCAACGCAAGGGCCACGAAGTTTTTGTACGCACGGCCGCATTGATGCCTGACGTTAGTTTTGTTTTGGCTGGAGCGTGGAACGACGACTCGGTCGATCACCTCCGTGCGATAGCTACGCCAAACGTTACTCTGACTGGTCGCCTGAGCGATGAAGAACTCGCTGATTACTACCGCCGGGCATCGGTTTATGTTCAAGCATCGCTTCATGAGGGATTTGGCATGAGTGTGGCCGAGGCAATGCTGGCAGGATGCGTTCCGGTGGTCACCCGGGTGGGCGCATTGCCGGAAGTCACCGGCGACACAGGAATCCTTGTCGAGAAGCCTGAGCCAGCTGTGCTTGCTGAAGGAATTGCCAGGGCGCTCGGCTTCCCAGACGAGGCCAGGGCACAGATTAGACAGCGCATACTTGATCAGTTTCCATTAGAGAAGCGCGGGCAGCTCCTGGAGCAACTCGTCGGTGCGTTGATGAACGGCGCGCATTAGTTGGTAGGACAGACATTAGTTAGTAGGACAGACATTCCTGTCTGTCGCTGGTGGAAGATAAAAATGTTGACAAATACGGATAGACAGGAATGTCTGTCCTACTGAAGATGTTGAGTTTTCAAAATTTCGCCGCGGTGGAGAGCGAGATTCGTCTATCTGACGACACTCGATCCAATAGCTCTGTACAGCGTAACGGCTCGTCTCGCTGGATGGTGATCGCGGTTTTTGCGGTCTCGATGCTCGTTACAGTCGTTTTCTGGAAGGTTTTGCCCAACGATTATCGCGTCAATGAACAGAGCGATTACTTTGCGTCATATGAACCAACGGCGCGAAGTCTGATCGCCGGTCGCGGGTTCACTCGCGATGGCGAAAACCTGGCGACCGAATACCCTCCCGGACATCCACTCATCCTGGCAGGGGTCTTTGCGGCGAGCCACGCGCTGCACATACCAGAAGAAACCGGTCTGTCTGCGCTCGCCATGGTCGGGATGGGTTTGAGTGCGGTGCTCGTCTTTTTTCTGGCGCGGTTGATTTGGGGAACCCGCGCGGCGTTGGTCTCAGCGACCCTCTGGATGACTTATCCTTTTGCTCTGTGGCTCACCAAACAACCTAATAGCGAGATACCGTTCATCGTCGTTCTCTATGCGGGCTTGTTGCTCTTTTGGTTTGGACTAATTCGCCGGCCGCGTGCGCGCGCGATCTACTTCGTCTGCGGATTGCTTTGTGGCTCCGCCATGCTGATCCGTCCCATAGCCATTGGCATTGGCGTTGTCCTTGCTGGAATTATCTGGATCGTCAGGCGCGAGGATGCAAGTGTGCGCTTACTGCCGATTGGCCTGTTGTTATTGGGTAACCTTGTAGCGGTATTGCCCTGGGAAGCATACGTCTATTCAAAAACCGGAAGAGTATTAGCGTTAAGCACCAACGACGTCAGAAGCCTGCGTGACGGTTTGACCTTCGCCATTAACCCCAAGGGCTATCGCGGAGAGAGCAGCGTTTCACCGGATGTTGCCGAAGTAATGGGTAATATTCTTGCGGAAGCGAACCAGATCTTAACTGTCGGGCAGCTCGGGTCCGTCGTCGCGCGCGAGTTCCGGTCTCACCCGGCAGCGGTGACGAAGATCTCACTGCTTAAGATTGCACGAAGCTGGTATGGCACTGACAGCGGTCGGCAAGAGTGGCTGGTTCTGCTAATTCAAATTGCCTACCTGGGTCTGATTCTCTGGAGTATACGTTGGGCCTGGATACGAGGAGGTATTGATCGCGGCTTTGCCATCAGTGCGCTCTTAATAACGATCTATTTCTGGGGAATGACTATTTTGGGTCTCTCCATTTTGAGATACATGGTACCCGCAATCGGTCTGTTGTTTGTGCTGGTTGGTGGCGCCTGCGCCAGCCGGTGGAGTTTGAACCGAAGGCTTTTCCCGAAAACACAGATTAACTGACTACCAACAAGCCGACGCATCCATACCAGTCTTGAGCGAAACACGAAACCCAAACCCAACCGCTGACTGCTCTGCCGAGCAAGCGCCGGCCGATCCGTTTGTATCCGTACTCATGCCCGTGCGCAACGAGGCCGCATTCATAGCGCGCAGTGTGGGCGCGGTAGTCTCTCAGGATTACCCGCTCGACCGGATGGAGATACTGATTGCCGACGGCGGTTCAACCGATGAGACGCGCAAGGTGATTGAGCATTTGAAACAAACTCACCGGCGGGTTTCGATCACGTTGCTGGAAAATCCCGGAAAGATTGTGGCTACTGGTTTGAATCTTGCCCTGCGTCAGGCTAAGGGGGAAATCATTGTTCGCGTTGATGGACATTGCGAGGTAGCCCCGGATTACGTTCGCCGGTGTGTCTCGCACCTTTTGCAGGGAGATGTTAATGCCGTAGGTGGACCAGTTGAGACGATTGGCGAATCGATTACGGCGAAGGCGATTGCCACAGCAATGAGTTCTCGCTTCGGCGTAGGCGGCTCCGCCTTTCGCATCGCTAACAGCGGCACGCGATTGACAGATACGGTCGCCTTCCCGGCTTACATGCGTTCCGTCGTCGACCGTGCTGGACCGTTTGACGAAGAGCTGGTGCGCAATCAGGACGACGAATACAACTATCGCCTGCGAAAGCTTGGGGTGAAGATCCTACTGGCTTCAGACATTCGCTCCCGCTATTACAGCCGCGCCACTCTGGCAGGGCTCGGTAGCCAGTATTTTCAGTATGGTTACTGGAAAGTGCGGGTGATGCAGAAACATCCGCGGCAGATGCAACTACGCCAGTTTGTACCGCCACTCTTCGTTGCCGGCTTGTTGATTGGGTTGCTCCTGATGCCGCTGTTCCCAACCGTCAGGTATTTGACCGCGCTGGTATTGAGTCTCTACGCCGTTGCAACCATCTTTGCCTCGATACTTGCCGCTCGAAAAGGCAGCTGGCAATTGCTGCCGTTGCTTCCGATCTCCTTTGCGACACTTCATCTCGCCTACGGGGCGGGGTTCCTGTTTGGGGTGATGAGGTTTTGGAACCGTTGGCGAGTAAGTCAAAACCAGGCACAACCGGTGACGGTTGTTTCAGACCCTGGACAAGTATGAAAGCGTCTAGCCAGGCTCATTTTGTATCCGCTGAACGCGAGCGTATCCAGCTTGAGTATCAGCGCCGGGCCCGCGAAGTAAGCTCCGACCTCTACGCACCATGGCAGCCTTCTTCTCGCTTCATGCTTGAGGTCAGAAACCGCAAGGCCGCCGCTATGCTTCAGCGGTCGGGAGTTTTTCCCGCACCGGGCGATCAGTGCCTGGAGGTCGGTTTTGGCGCGCTCGGCTGGTTGAGCGAGTTGATTGGTTGGGGCGTTAAGGAGTCGGACCTGCACGGTATCGAATTGGATCCCTCACGCGCTCTGAAAGCACGTGAGGTCCTGCCGGTAGCAGACCTGCGCACAGGAGACGCGGTTGAATTGCCGTGGGACAACGACGGGTTTCAACTGGTAGTCACTTCGACGCTGTTTACTTCCGTCCTGGATAACGACGTCCGCCGGCTGATTGCTGACGAGATTGTTCGAGTGCTGGCGCCGGGTGGGGCGTTGGTTTTCTACGACTTTGCCTACAACAACCCGCGCAATCCAAATGTCCGGGGAATCAGTCGCACTGAAATCAGAAAACTCTTTCCGACACTACAGGGGAAAATCAGTAGCGTCACGCTGGCGCCTCCGCTGACCCGGCTAATCGCGCCTTACTCGTGGACGCTGGCAACTTTGCTGGAAGCGATTCCGCCGTTGCGGACCCACTTGATCGCCGTGCTGGTTAAAAACAAGTCTTGAATAGTGCTCATCTCGAAACCCGCTCACTGTTTATTTAGTTCATTATGACCAGGCTTCAAGTCCCATTCTTTCGTCCATCGCTCCAGGAGCAGGAAGTCAACGAAGTGGTTGAGACCTTGCGATCGGGGTGGTTGACGAGTGGCCCGAAGGTAAAACGCTTTGAAGAAGAGTTTGCCGCAAACGTAGGCGCGGCCAACGCGGTGGCTGTGAACTCGTGTACCGCTGCGCTTCACCTGGCGGTTGAAGCCCTGGGTTTGAAGGCCGGGCAACGAGTGTTGGTGCCGACCATGACCTTTGCTGCGACGGCTGAAGTTGTGCGCTACCAGGGCGCGGTTCCTGTCCTGGTGGATTGCGACCCGCACACGCTGAATCTTGATCTGGACGACGCAGTGCGGAAACTGAAGAACAAGCAATCCTCGAAATACGCGGATCTCGCAAACGGTCACCCGCCAAAATCGACAAAGTTTGTCGGCGTGATGCCCGTACATGTGGGCGGCCTGCTAATGGATCTCGACCGACTACAGCAGTTCGCCAGGGGGCATAAGCTCTGGATAGTTGAGGATGCGGCGCATGCTTTTCCTGCGGCGTGGCGGCGAGCTAACGGCCCATGGCAACAGCGAAGCAACGGATCTTCGACAGTGACGTGTTACTCGTTCTACGCAAACAAGACAATCACGACCGGCGAAGGCGGGATGGCCGTCACCAACAATGCCCGCCTGGCGCAAAGGATAAGACTGATGTCACTCCACGGTCTCTCCCACGACGCCTGGGGCAGGTATTCGACCAATGGAAGTTGGGATTACAAAATCATCGCGCCGGGCTACAAATACAATCTGACAGACATCGCTGCTGCCATCGGCATTCATCAGCTCGGACGCGCCGAGACAATGCGCAAGGAACGCGAAACGATTGCCCGGCGATACTACGAAGAACTTGCCGGTGTGGAGCAAATTGAACTGCCGCCCGAGGGGGAAAACCGGATCCACTCGTGGCACCTCTTCGCCATCAAGTTGCGACTAAACCGACTGAAGATTGGCCGCGATGAATTCATTAACGAACTCAAGCGCGCCGGAGTCGGCTGTTCAGTTCACTGGCGGCCGCTGCATTTGCATCCTTACTATCAAAAAACTTTTGGGTGGAAGCCGAAGGACTGCCCGGTGGCCACGGCCATGTGGAAACGGTTGGTTAGTATCCCGATTTTCCCTGGGATGCTCGACGACGAGATCGAATATGTCATTCACACCATCAAGCGAATCTGTTCTCGTCATGCACGCTGAGGCGGCGGGCAAGGCCAGAAGCGAGGTCACCCTGGGAATCAAGAATGGAATACCTCGCTGGGTCGAAGCGCCGATGGCCCTGGTCGCGTTGATTATGCTCGGGCCACTACTCGCGTTGCTGGCGCTCGCCCTCGTTGTCTTTTCAGGAGGGCCGATTTTCTTCCGTCAGAAAAGAGTGGGGCAACACGGACGCTTGTTTGATCTCTACAAACTCCGCACGATGAGGCCTTCAATAGAGGGACCACAAGTCACGTCCAGCGACGACCAGCGAATAACCGGTCTTGGACGATTTCTGCGCCGGACAAAACTCGATGAGCTGCCGACCCTCTGGAACGTGATCCGCGGCGAGATGTCTCTGGTTGGTCCCAGGCCGGAAGTCCCGCGTTACGTAAATTTGGAAGACGCAATCTGGCAGACCGTCCTGGCCGTGAGACCGGGAATAACAGATCCGGTGACCTTACAGTTGCGTAACGAGGAAAAGTTGTTGGCAAGTGTCAAAATCGACACGGAAAAATACTACGTTGACGAACTGCAACCGTCGAAATTGAATGGCTACGTAGCCTACCTCCAGGCCCGGAATTGGCGAACTGACGTCAAGGTGCTGCTGTCCACAATTGCCGCAATCGTTGTTTCTGGTGACGGCAGCGAGAAATTTCTCAAGTAAAACCTAAAAAAGCACCACTTCTCCGCGTCTCTTTTTCAAATTTTGACCGCGATTAAGCATTTACTCTAATCAAAGGAAGCCCCGCAAAATGAGAGAAATGCCACCTGGAAAGTACCTGTTTTTCTCCGGAATTCAGGTAGTCCTCGACCTTTCACTACTCGTCGCCGCTTTTGTCGCAGCTTATCTGCTGCGATTTGATTTCCGCATACCCGACGACGAAGTCCGAAACTTCTTAACCCAACTGCCGCTGGTCGTGCTGCTGCAATTCGTGGCGTTGACGATCGCCGGAGCTCGCGGCTCCATCTGGCGTTACACGGACCTGGCGCACCTCAAGTCGTTCCTCTACGCGTCACTCGGCTCCTTGTTCATTATTGCCCTGTTGCGGTTTACGTTGCCGGATGCGCACCGCGCGTGGCGGGTGCCGCTGTCCGTCAATTTCATCGATGTGTTGCTCGCTTTTGGCGGGACCTTTGCGATGCGAGTCGTCCGTCGCGCCGAGTATGAATACACGAAGAAGCGAATGCAGCTGAGGGAACATATTGGCGGCAACGGCAATGGTCACCACAAGAAGTCTGTGTTCTTGATCGGCGCCGGTCGCGCCGGAATGCTGGCCGCCAAAGAAATGGATGCCCGTGGTGATCTTGATTTGAGAATTGAAGGCTTCATTGATGACGACCGCGCGAAACTAGGGCGGTCGGTTATTCAAAGTTATAAGGTTCTGGGTTCCACTCAGGACTTACCCCGACTCGTTCGCGAATCGGCGATCGATCACGTCGTAATCACTATCGCCCACGCGTCTCGACACCAGATCCACCGCATCGTAAAGATATGCGAAGCGATTCCAGTCAAAGTCAGAATCATCCCCGAACTCTACGAAATCATTGAAGGCCGCGTTGAAATCAGCCGCATTCGCGACGTGCAGATCGAAGACTTGCTGGGACGTGACCCGGTTCAATTAGACCTCGACTCGCTCAATAAGGAATTGAAAGGTAAGACGGTGATGGTCACCGGCGCCGGAGGCTCGATTGGGTCGGAGCTTGCCCGACAGGTGCTGCGCTTTTCCCCCGCGCATCTTCTGTTAGTGGAGCGGGCGGAGTTTGCACTTTTTGAGATCGATCATGAGCTGAGGGCAACCCATCCTGGTCAGTCGATTGTGCCGTTGGTTGGAGATGTTGGTGACGAATCCAGGATGCGGGCGATTTTCAGCTCCTACGGCCCCCACGTTGTGATTCACGCAGCCGCTCACAAGCATGTGTCGCTCATGGAGCGAAATCAGATGGAAGCAGTCAAGAACAACGTTCTGAATACACGGTTGCTGGCGGAGCTTACAGGCGAGTTTAAGGCAGAAGTTTTCGTCCTCGTTTCCACCGACAAAGCTGTTAGACCCGCATCGATCATGGGCGCTTCAAAACGGGCAGCCGAACTCGTAGTCCAGGATCTCAACGGTGAGTATCAAACGCGCTACGTCGCGGTGCGCTTCGGTAACGTTATCGGCTCCGCCGGCTCGGTGATTCCGATTTTTCAGGAACAGATCCGCAAGGGCGGCCCGCTAACGCTGACGGATGGGCGCATGACGCGCTACTTCATGACCATCCCCGAGGCGGCGCAACTGGTGTTGCAAGCCAGCGCCATCGGCCGGGGAGGCGAAGTCTTCATCCTGCACATGGGTGAACCGGTGCGCATCATGGAGCTGGCTGAGACGTTGATCACGCTTTCGGGTCTCAAGCCGCATGAGGATATTAAGATTGTAGAGATCGGAATGCGCCCGGGTGAAAAGCTTTACGAAGAGCTGAGGTTTGACTCCGAGGAGACTGGGGCCACCTCACACCCGAAGATCTTTATCAACAAGCTGGCCCGGCTTGAGCGAGACAGGGTTCAGCTGACCTTGAAACGGTTGAGAGAACTGGTGCGAGATAAGGACGAAGACGAACTGCGGAGGTTTTTGGACGACCTGATTCCGGAATCTTGCCTGAACCCGGTTCTATCCGAAGCCTCAACTGAAAAGAGGAAACTGGTCCTGGTCGCAGGCCGCGGACAATGACGAATTAGATGGGAATGATTCACATCGGAAACTCAGGTGTGGTCCATTCCGGCGCGGCATTGGACGTAAGCGCTCTACGTGCCGAATTCGATCGCCAACATTGCATCACTTTTCCCGGGTTGCTCGATCGTGAGCTTCTGCAATTCATTCAATCGCAGATTGATCGGGGCGAGTTTTATGAGCGAGTCCACGAGAGTATTGGATCTAACAAAGAGTTGTGTATGACTCCCGGCACAGCCGGGGCTGCTTTGATGTTTTTGATTAACGACCGGGACCTGTTCCAGTTAATTCAGGACATAACTCAGTGCGAACAGATCGGTTGCTTTCAAGGTAGAATATATCGGGTGAAACCGGACAGCGGGCACCACGATTCATGGCACGACGACATTGGTGAAGATCGTCTGATTGGCATGAGCATCAACTTGAGCAGAGATAATTACGCCGGGGGGATGCTTCAGATCAGAGACAAAGCATCGAGCCAGATCTTAACTGAAGTGCCAAACGCCGGACTTGGAGACGCTATAGTCTTCCGATTGTCCCGTCGCTTCCAACATCGCATTAGTGACGTGGAAGGCACAGCTTCCAAAACAGCTTTTGCGGGTTGGTTTCGAGCGCAGCCTGACTTTCTTTCGCTGTTCAAGGAACAGTCTCAACGGGGTCGGGAAATGAAGGAAATAAGACCCGGCACCGGCTGGTACGCGGATCCGGGAAACCGGTCGGCACATAACTAAAGATGGTCCGGTCGATGACATCTAAGGAGTCTATTGACAGCTCTCGTTCACTAACGTAATTTTTGTTGCTCTATTTCAGACTGATTATGTCCCTCAAATTGAACCAACCAACGCCGCTTCAAACCGTGAAACCTAACCTCAACGTGCTGTTCAAGCGTCTGGGTGATGAAGTCGTTTTGTTTCATCTGGAAACCGATCGATTCTACGAGCTAAATGGCACGGCAGCGAGATTCTGGGAATTACTCCACGCCGAATCCGATATCGCTGTAATTCGCAAGCAGATGCTTCAGGAATTTGAGGTGGACCCCGATCAATTCACAGGCGAGACCGAAACTCTTCTCGCTCTCCTGAGGGAAGAGGATTTGGTCAGCATAGATGAACAGTAACCCGATCCAGGAAAAAGCGCAGAACGAACGACTCGGTCAACGGGGCTCGCGGTGGTTTGCCACGCTCGCTGAGCGGCTGCCCCTCGAGCCGCCGGGTTACGTGGGCCGTTTCGTCGGCAGCCACGAAGGATCACGCGCGCTCTACCTGGGCAGCGAAACGGAATCTGCCCTCCCCGCGTGCGCAGCGCGTTCAGACTGCAAGGTGATTTTTGATGGGGCGCTATTCAATCGCCGCGAATTGCGAGATGAACTGGGCGACTTCGTCGCACCCGCAAGCAATGACGCGGAGCTGGTTCTGGCCGGCTACGTGAGGTGGGGTGAAGATTTTCTGGAGCGGCTGAGAGGCACTTTCGCAGTTGTCATCTGGGACAGCGTCGCCGAAAGATTGTTGGGTGTTCGCGATCCGCTTGGTAGCCATCCACTTTTTTATGCTGAGAGTGGCGACGAGTTGATCTTCTCACCATCTATCGAGGTCCTGCTCCGGCAGCCTGCGGTCTCGAGCGACCTAAACCGTGCGGCACTGGTGGACCACCTTCTCGATCGTTACCCGAAATTGGATGAGACCTGTTACGAAGCGGTGAAGCGCGTGCCACCAGGACACATCCTGCGGGTCAGCCGTGAGGGACGCAAAGCGCTTCGCTACTGGGATCCTGCACCCAACGACGAGGTAAATTGGTTAACCGCAGACGACATAGAACAGTTTGACGACCTGCTGGATCGTGCCGTGAGCCGTTGTCTGCAATTTGGGCCGGCCAGTGTCTTTCTCAGCGGGGGTCTTGATTCTGTGTCGATAGCAGCAGTGGCCGCAGCTCTCAGCAAGCAGGAAGGCCTGGGTAAGCCCTGGGCTCTATCGTTGATTTTCCCGGATCCGCTGTCTAACGAAGAGGTCGTTCAACGCGGTGTGGCTGCCCAGCTTGGGCTGCCTCAAGTTGTGAAGCCTTTTTTTGAAGCCACGGGACCGCAGGGTCTATTACGCCCTGCACTGGAACTGGGCAATTCTCTGTCGGCTCCGTTGATGAACACCTGGTTGCCTGCGTATTTCGGGCTGGCGCTGGAAGGCAAGCGACGGGGGTGTCAAACAATCCTGACCGGAGGAGGCGGCGACGAGTGGTTGACGGTGAGCCCTTTCCTGTCGGCAGATTTGATGCGCAACTTCGATTTTGCGGGCGTTTACAACTTATGGCATAACTACCGGCGTTCGTTTCGACGATCAAGCCTGGCACTGGGCTGGAGTCTCCTTTGGCGATTTGGCGCACAACCTCTCGTGGTGCCACCTTTGCACAGGCTTGTTAAGAAGAATGCTCCGTGGGCTTTAAAGCTCCGCCACAGCTTGTCGTTTCGCCGGGCGCCGTGGATCCCTCCGGATTGGCTGGCTCCCGACCCGGCGCTCCGCCGCCAGTTTGATCTTCGTCGAGAAGAGGAACAGGCAAACCAACGCCGAGCCCCTAAGAGCTTCTATATCCGGGACATACGGCCCGCCCTTGAACATCCGGTAGTTTCCTGGGAGCAGGAAGAGATCTTTGAGGTCTATCAAAGGCTTGGGATGCGAATGTTGCAGCCATACTGGGACGCGGATCTCATAGATATGTTATATAGAACACCGCCATTTCTGCTGATGCAGGATGGAAGAAGTAAGGGGTTGGTTCGCGCGTCGGTCGCTCGGAGGTTCCCAAATCTCGGTTTTGAGCGGCAACGCAAAGTGGAAGCAACCAGTTTTTACGCGTCTTTGATATACAGGGATGCCAGCGAGTATTGGCAGCAATCCGGCGGTGCGCGAACGCTGGCGGATCTTGGTATTATTGATGAGCGGATCCTGAACCCTATCATGGATCGGTTATTGACCGGGCGTCGGAACGGTAGCAGTGCTCACCGCGTTTGGTCTGTATTGAATTTGGAATCCTGGACTAGAAGTCATGTTTCATAAAAAGGAGGGTGGATTTGAAAAACGACAATCAACCATTGAAATCCGATAACGACGATTCGAAGGAAATCGTCCCCGACAAGCGAAAGGCCTGGGAACCTATGAAGCTTACCTACACAGGGGAAGCAAAAGATCTGGTTCAGTTCCCGGGAGGTGGAAAGCTCAGTACCGCGCCTGCTGATCCTGGCGATCCCAAAAAGCCGTCGGGTCAAGGATGAGGTGCGAGTCGCTGCCGACGAGGTGCAATGCTCAAATTGAGGATCGAGCGTACGGTCGCCAACGGGCCGGCGCTATTAGAAACATTAGATCCTCGGTTTGAGACCTGGCGAGACGGCGACGGCAGCGTTTACGCGTATGCCGAGAGCGTCGGCGACGAGTACCGGATGCACGTTCCCGGACTCGCGAGCTTTCGTTTCTCAAGCCGTGGCGACGAGATTGCGGCTACCGTCGCCAGCACGGCACGAGAGGAGTTAGTCCTCGATGCATACCGGCGAAGAGTGTTGCCTATGGCCCTGCAAGTGTGTGGCAGGGAGGTAATGCATGCCAGTGCAGTCCGTTCACCAGCCGGTGTAACCGCATTATGCGCAGACTCAGAGACGGGAAAATCCACGATTGCGTTTGGACTAAGCGAACGAGGGTACCCACTGTGGGCTGACGATCTGGTCGCATTCGATATTTCAGACCACGCGGCCCGCGCTATCTCACTCCCCTTCAGCATGCGTCTTCGACCGCCGGCAATGGCACTCTTCGAGTTGCAGCCGGCTCGGTCACCGAACACCACGACTAATAATGACGGTCCGCCGGGTAAGGAGACGGCTCCGCTTGGCGCGATCTGCGTCTTGCGCCGTGAAAACGCGGCGGTTTCGCCCGTCTCCGTCCGGCGGCTCTCGCTGGCGGAGGCCTTCGGAGCAGTTCTGGGTCACGCGTGGTCTTTCGGGTTGGAGGATAGTGAGCGAAAACGCCGGATGATTCATAACTACCTGGATCTGGTTGCGGGAACTCCGGTATTCGAGATCTGCTTCCAACCCGGTCTGAACCACTTGCCCGCCATTCTGGACACCGTCGAATCAGTCGTCGGTGACGCGACTAAGGCGCCTGCCACGCATCCGGATACACAGGGTTAGTGAGGCCACGTCATTTGCCAGACCATCCCGTTTGCGACCGCCGGCCACGAGTGGGCTCTTTGTTGGTTCGGGTGTCGAAACGTGGTTGTTGAGAAATATCTTTCCTCAAGTCGAAGATCGGAATAGTGGACATGGAACCGTTCACTCAACTTGGCACGCTGGTAGAGAGTCGTTGGCGTGACCAGAACTACAACGAAAAACTCTTCCCCGAAATTGCCGCCCAGGCACTTGCCGAAATGAAACTGAGCGAGCGGGTGGATCCGTGGGAAATTATTCACTGGGTCCAAACGACGCCGAACCTGCCCGAGCAAATGGATCTCGAAGCCGACTTTGGGGATCCACCTCTAACGCTCTACGTTGGACCCAGGTTCTACATAGACGTTTACTTTTGGCTGGACGGCACGACCAGTATTCATCAACATGCTTTTTCCGGGGCTTTTCAAGTGTTGCTTGGGAGTAGTGTCCACACCAGGTATTCTTTCCAGAAGGAGCAGGAGATTAACGCTCATTTCGTGACAGGTAAGATACTGCTCCAGGATATTTCCCTACTCGCTCGCAACGACATCAGAGAGATTAATCCTGGTTCCGAGTTTATTCACTCCCTGTTTCATCTGGAGAGACCTTCAGCGACGATTACGGTCCGAAACTACAAGACCTCCGGCGAGGCAGTACAGTTTTCCTATGTGCGGCCCTTTCTCGCGTATCACCCCTTTTTTACAGATGCGTCGCTAAAACGGAAATTGCAGACCGTGGAGCTGCTTCTAAAAATGAAGCACCCGGAGACCGACCGGTTTCTCGGAGAACTGATCGACTCATCCGATTTTCAGACTGCCTACTCAGTTTTAAAGAGAGCTTTTCAGTTTCTTTGTCATCGAGACCTGGAAGATATCTTCGGAGTGTCTCGCAGCGCCGACAGGTTCCAGGCTTTGCTTGACCGTGCTCGTGGCAGGCACGGTGAACTGGCAGACTTGCTGCCCCCGGTCTTCGAGGAAGAATGGAGGCAAGACGACATCACCAGGCGCCGCGCGACCATAAAAGACGAGGATCACCGCTTCTTTCTCGCGTTGCTCCTAAACGTGCCTGACAGAGCGACGTTGCTCAAGTTTGTAAAACAAAAATTTCCAGACCAGGAACCGATCGAACTCGTGCTTAGCTGGATACGACAGTTGGCGGCAACCCGGATCTTCGGCACACGTGAACCCAACGTCCTTGGCCTTAAGGATTTCGATGATCGTTTTCTTTTTGTTTGTAAGGGGTTGTTGGAAGATCTTTCCGTAGACGAAATCAAAGCCAGGGCAGCAACAGAACCTTCATTTGCCGCCAAATCGGATTTGCAGGTTGAAAACCTGGCGACTCAAATCAAGGAGTTGCCCTTGTTCAAGTCGATCTTTGCCTCACCGTGAGAATTATTGTCAGACAATCAGACGAGATACCGGGGACGAGCTAATTCTCTCCATCACTTCGCCAGGCGTGGTCTTTTGAATGTTAGAGCTGGTCGCTTATCGTATTTCCATTCCGCATAGGGCCCATTCTGGTCGACATAGTGCAGGAAAACCTGAGCCGTTTGTTCCCCGTCCATAGGTTCGCGCCAATGGGGACATTCAATTCCGCGGTAGATCACTCCGTCACCCGGAGCCAGTTCGATGGCCGAACTTCCAAAGGGCCCTTCGAGCCAGAGCGGCCACGGTCGGGGAGACTCATAACCCAGACATAACGAAAGACTAATTTCGCAAGACTCGCGATCGGTGTGTTTGCCTAAGACGTCCCCGCGGGAATAAACGCGGAAGTATGAGTAGGTGGGAAACAGTCTGACACGGCTGACCTTCTCTACTTGCGGAAGAAGATCCACGAGAAGTCCATCCATGAAGCAATCGCCAGGCGCCGACCATGCCCCCGCCGAGGTACCGTCATGAAACATTGTGCCGATCTGCGCACGTTTGCAGGCGTAGCGGTAAAGAAGTGACAAGTCGGGATCCTTGACGCACGATCGCCAAACCACATATTTTTGTCGGGCGAAAATTTCGGCCAGGTCAGTCATTTAAGATACGCTATCATCGTAGCCCTCCCTGATTCAACCCACAATCTTAACGCCGGAGCGACGGTAAGCCGGCGCATGTCGCGACTCGCACGTCCGGAGCACGAGTTACTCACTTATGTTGCTCGGAGGTCGCTTGATCTGTCTGAGATCCAGCGCGTTCGGGAATTGCTTGCAGGCCATCTGGATTGGACCTACTTGCTGGCATCGGCTCACCGGCATGGCGTTGTCCAGCTTCTGTATTACCACGTCAACGAAGTTTGCCCGGAAGCGGTTCCTTCGCAAGTCTTGTCGAGACTCAGAACGAGGTATGAGGAAAACTCGAGGCAAAATCTCTCTCTCACTGGAGAATTGCTCAAGCTGCTGGCGGTTTTTGAAGCAAATGGGATCGAAACCATTCCGTTCAAAGGCCCGGCGTTAGCTCAAATTGCCTACGGGGATCTTGGACTGAGACAGTTTAACGATCTGGACCTTCTGGTCCATAAGCGCGATGTGCCAGGGGTTATGAATGCGCTTCTCGATCTGGGTTTCCAGGCGACACCCAGGTTGACCGCGGCCCAGCAAACTGCCCTTTTCCAGTTTGATTGCGCCTGCAACTTTGTTAATCAGGAGAATGTACTGGTTGATGTTCACTGGAACATCACTGCCCCATACTACTCACTGGAGGTTGAGCTTGATCGATTCTGGGACCGGCTCGAACCAATCAGGATTGGCAACAAAGAACTGCTCACCTTCCCAGCGGAAGATCTTTTATTGATCTTGTGCCTTCACAGCTTCACACATTTTTGGGAAAGACTGGGTTGGATTTCAGATATTGCCGCTCTACTTGATCACAATCGAGGCATCGACTGGGATCTGGTCTTAAGTAACGCAGAGAGGCAGGGGACCAGGCGAATCCTCTCTCTGGGTCTCAGGCTCGCCAACGACTTATTGGAAGCCCCGGTGCCGGCTGACGTTTTACGAACGGTAAACGCAGACTCTGCAGTTCGGGCGCAGGCCGAGCAGGTGCAAAAGCGATTATTCGATGAGAACCCGACCTCGTCAGGCATATGGGATGAAACTCTCCTTCATTTGAAGATGAGAGAGCGCAAGCGCGACAGGTTTAAGGCCTGTTTACGTTTGGCTTTTTCACCCAGAGTCAATGATTGGACAGCTCTCGCACTGCCGAGTGGTTTTTCCTTTCTTTATTACCTCTTGCGACCTCTTCGGCTGGCCGGAAAGTATGGAGCAAGACTAATGAAGAGCCCTGGTACCGAAGGCGTTTAGAACTGGATTAGAACCAACTGGGGCAGACGTTTGTGTCAAAGTTCTGGACATTGTGTTGCAAACAACTTGCATTCGCTGATTTTTCGTTATCGATGGACTTCTTCCTCGACAAGATTTGGGCCCATCTCTAAAATCACCACAAAGCCCCTCGCTAGAACCAACCTCTCCCGAACGACATTTGTCGAAAGGACGGAACGATGAAAAAGATGCTTTCCATATTGGTGGTGCTGACGTTTATGCTGCTTATGGCGGTACCAGCTTCAGCGAGGTGCGGAAGGTTTAGACACCGCCACGGCAATACCTACCACACTCATTCCAGTTGCATTGGAGATGGCCATCGGCACGGCCGAAGCTTCTGGCAAAAGCACCGCGATAAGTTAACCACTGCTGGTGGCGTTGGCGCCGGCGCACTGGTTGGCGGAATCGCTGGTGGCAAAAAGGGAGCGCTAATTGGCGCAGCCGTTGGTGGTGGCGGCGCAGCCGTTTACACCTACGGAATCCGCAAGCGCAGGAGATCAGCCCGCTACTAAATCCCTGTCGAGTTCCGACGTGCGCGTCCTCTGGCATAGTCTGGAGGACGCCGCCTTGGCTTTTGACCAGGCTGCACCTCACCTTCACTGAACAGTCAAGTTGTTGTCTAGCATAGGCTTAGGCCTGTGTAAAAACGTGTTTGCCACGACCGGGCAAAATCTGTAGAATGCTAGACCGATCCCTGAGGGCGGGATCCAAGTAGAAACCAGCCTCGTCCCTCACCAGCCTTTAGAAAATTTTCCCCGTTTGGCGCTTTTCGCGGGGGTGTCCCCAGAAGTCCAGGAGTCGACAACAAAATGCTAGACGTCACCCGTTCACGAATTCTTATCGTCGATGACGAAGCAGAGATAACTGCGATACTGTCCGACTTGTTTTCGGATGAATACAGCTGCGCCACGGCGGGATCGGCTGAAGAAGCGATCGAGCGTCTGTCGCGGGATGAGTTTGAACTAGTCGTCAGCGATATCACGATGCCGGGAATGAGCGGGCTCGACATGATTCCGCGGGTGAAAGCCATTGCTCCCAATAGTGTGGTGGTCATGATCAGCGGCATGCAGACTGTGGAAAGCGCAATCGGTGCCTTGCGGCTGGGAGCGTTTGACTATGTGATGAAGCCGTTTGACCTGCGTCAGGTGGAAGCGGTCGTCAAGCGTGCTCTCGAACACCAGGACCTAATTGTTGCCAAACAGCGTTACGAAGACCACCTTGAAGAATTGGTTGAGCAGCGTACTGCCGAACTCGACCAGGCGCTTAATTCGCTGGAAGATGCTTATCGTTCGACCCTGAAGGCGCTGACCGCGGCACTTGAAACGAGGGACCAGGAAACCCACGGGCATTCGGAGAGAGTGGTCACCTATAGTTTGCGGCTGGGACGTGAGTGTGGACTCGACGCCCGTCGCATGAAGGCTCTCGAGTTTGGCGCGCTACTTCACGACATTGGCAAGATCGGAGTGCCGGATTTGATTCTTCGCAAACCGGCCAAGCTGACCGACGAAGAATGGGTCCTCATGAGAGAACACCCGATGCACGGTCAACAGATCCTGCGCGGTATTGAATTTTTGGAAGGAGCGGCGCGGGTTGTCGCCCAGCATCACGAGAAATGGGACGGATCGGGTTATCCACTTGGTTTGTGTGGCGAAGAGATTGACGTGTGTGCCCGCATATTTTCCGTGGCTGACGCTTTCGACGCGATGACCAGCGATCGCGTGTATCGAAAAGGAAAATCATACGAAGCAGCTGCTGAGGAGCTTGATGCCTGGGTTGGAAAGCAATTTGATCCTACCGTAGTGGAAGCGTTTCACAGCGTGCCCAAACGAGATTGGGAGATTCTCCACCAGCGTTCGCTTGAGAAGAAGGAAGATGGTGTCGACGTGCGCCGGATGGTTCAGATGCTTGAGTCGCAACTTGAGGCCGTGGTTAGCTAGGCCCGTTGATCCCGGATCTCAGATCTGAGATTTCAATTTCAGATCTCAAGTTCAAACTCCAGGTTTCAGTTTGAATTTCAGATCTCAAATTTCAGATCTCAAACTAAGTCTCCGTTCACGGGTTAACTACCTGGCAGGCACCACATATCCCCGCCTCGATCGAAGACTCAACCCCACCCTTCGCGACGCCACTTCTACTCGCCTGTATTCGCCTTGTTGCGCCGAGGCTAGCGACCGCTTTGGCCGGTAGCTGACCACATATTCTGAACCGATCTCGCGAGCGGCTTCTCGCGACTGTGCGATCATCTGGTCGGAGGTCTTGGGTAAAAAGATCTGGCCGCCGGTTTCGTCTGCCAATTCCTTTAGCGCTTCCTGGCTACTCTTCACTGCAGCCTCATAAGCTTTTCGTTGCCGGCGCATGGCCGGATCAAATCCGATTGAGACGCCAAAAGATGGGCTGCGGGTCGTGCCGGGAGGCTGCGTCGGATCATTGGATCGGATTGGATCGTTGGAGTTGGGCAGTTGTCCTGCTGTCACAGGTGATTTTTGTTTCGGATTTTTTTGTAGCACAAATTCCGTGTAACTGATGACATGTATTGTTGCTCGTGCCGCTGCCAGACGTCTGAGCGCCTGCGAGCGATTGGTTTTTCCTCCCGGCGTTTCCACCCCGTCAGTAATAAACACTACGTGACGGCTGCCTTCAGGACGGTCCTTCAACTCCAAAGCAGCAGCAACGATTGCATCAGAAAAGCGCGATCGCTTGCCGGATGAAAGTTTGGTTTTCAACGCTTTGAGAACGACGGACTTGTCTATTGTCCAGGGCTGCAAAACTTCCGCACTGTTGTTGAACTGCATTGCCTCTACCCAGGTTCCGGCCGGCAACTGGTTCAGAAGCGCGACCGCGACGTCGCGGGTCAAGCTTGTTCGCTTTGAGTTTCCTCCCAACCCGCTGAGTTCGCCGCCCGTATCGAGAACGAGCAGAACGTTTGCGGGAACGTGCCGGACACTTTTGATTTGCTGAGCTTCACCATCTTCGAGCACCAGAATGTCGTCGGCGACTACAGTCGGATCGTAATGGCCAAATTGGTCCACGGCCACAACCGGCAAGCGTACTTCTTCGGTGAATACCTTGACAGGGTCTTCCTGTTCGGACGGCGGAGTTGGTCTTGGACTGGGCTTGTGCTGTGCCTGCAGCGTGGAACCCACACTCATGACAAGTGCCAGCAGAGTATAGAGTTTCGGAGAAAACAAGATTTTTTGCCTGCCTTAAGGAAGAAGAAAAAGGTGTTGCGGTGTTTGGATGCACGCACCGCCCGTTTTGAGTTGCCCCGAACGCCGGGAACAACCGAGTGTTTGCAGAGAAACGGTCAGCTTGATCGATTCTCCGGCGAGCCAGGCATGGACTGTGAAGGCTTAATCCGCGGACTTTCGGGCCTGAGACTGCACGGCCGTGATAGCCACCGCGTCGACGATATCCTCCGCCTTACAGCCTCGCGAAAGGTCATTGGCCGGCTTGTCCAGTCCCTGGAGTATTGGTCCGATCGCCGTTGCCCCGGCCAATCTTTCAGTGAGTTTGTAGGCAATGTTGCCGGACTGAAGATCCGGGAAGATGAGTACGTTTGCCTGACCACCGACCGCCGATCCGGGCGCCTTCGATTGGGCCACACTCTGCAGCAACGCTGCGTCAGCCTGCAGTTCGCCATCAATCTCGAGTTGGGGTGCCCGGGCCTTTGCGGTCCTGGTCGCCTCGACCACTTTGTCAACCAGACGATGTTTGGCGCTGCCTTTGGTAGAAAACGAAAGCATCGCGACGCGTGGCGTTGTACCCAGCAAGGCCCGGCAGGAATCAGCCGAGGCGATTGCGATCTCGGCCAACTCCGCGGCAGATGGCTCGATAACTACGCCGCAGTCGGCGAAAACCAACGCACCATTGTGGCCAAAACTACTGTCCCGCAAAGCCATCAAAAAGAAACTGGACACGAGTTTGAATCCCGCGCGCACGCCAATACATTGAATTGCCGCGCGCACGGTGTGGGAAGTGGTATTCGTTGCTCCTGCGACTGAACCATCGGCGTTACCCAGGCGCACCATCAGATTCCCGTAGTAGAGCGGATCGGCCATCAACGTCCGAGCTTCGTCTGCCATCAGGCCTTTAGCACGACGCATTTCATGGAGGAGCCCGGACATCTTCTCGAAATCAGCAGCGCGCCGGTGGTCCAGGACGTCAACGCCGCTTAGGTCAACACCTTCGCGCGCCGCCGTCTCACGAATCGTGTTGTCATCTCCGAGCAAGGTGATACGCGCAATGCGATCGCGAGTGCAGGTAGCCGCGGCGATTACGGTGCGGGGATCATTTCCTTCAGGTAAGACGATGTGTTGCGGCCGGGAGGCCGCGCGCTGGCGAATTCGGTCGAGAATGTCCATAGAAGGGGATTGTCTCCGGGATTTGTGCGAGGGTGAGTCTAGCTAACCTCAGCTGAGAGGACAAGCTTCCCCAATAGTTGTCAACGCCCAGGTGGCTCTTGTAACGCAAACTGCTAGTTTGCGCGTGCGTTGAATGCCATTCACCATTGCAAACTAACAGTTTGCTTTACAAAATTAAGACCCGACTCTTTTGCAGATTCGCGTTCATTCGCGTTTATCTGCGGCTGAAAGTTTTCGAGCGCAATCGGCCGGCTGGGCCCAAACCAATGGTTGCTTTACAAAACTCACAGTTTGCGTTACGAGAGCTTAACTTGATAACGTTAGTCGACTAGAAAAGCCGATCGTGAAGGTTGTTTCAGGAGGACCTAATGTCCGCACTTCAAGCCAGAAGCCGGTTAAAAAACCTGCTGTTGTTTATCCCAAACATGCTGCTGCTTTGTGTTCGCTTGTTGGCGGACTCCCGTGTGCCGATCACGGAGCGGGCGCTGGTTGCCGGCGCCGTTATCTACGCCATCGTGCCACTCGATTTGATCCCGGACATGATTCCTTTTGTTGGACAGATTGACGACGTCTACCTGATCGCCCTTTCGCTGCTCAGACTCATGGAGCGCACCAATCCGAAAATTGTTCGCGAGCATTGGAAGGGCGGCGGAGACGTAGTCGAACTAATTGGCGGAGCGGCGATGCTTGCTGCCAAATTTTTGCCGAAGCCTATCCGGCGAGTACTTACCTCACGAGTGGAAATGGCTAGCGGCAGCAACGGCATGAAAGCCTTACCGAAACCGTTACTGGTAGCTCGTTCAGAGCCGGAACGGAGCGAAGTAAGCGGCCGGCAGTAGGAGGAAGGGTAAGGGGGAAAGGGTAAGGGGGAAAGGGTAAGGGGTGACCTTTACCCGTTTTTTAGTTTTGCCAGAAGCCTTTCGTGAATCGCATCGAAGCCGCCGTTCGACATGATGGCGACAACATCACCCCGCTCAAGCCGAGGTAACAAGTGATCGATAATGTGGTCGGCGTTGGGAAGAGCGAATGCCGGCTTGTTCTGGTTAGCAATAGCCTCGATTAATTTTTCCGTGTCGAGAGACGCACCTTTCTCCGCAACTTTCTGGCTGTCGAAAACGCCGGCTATCACCACATAATCCGCGGCAGAAAACGCATTCGCATACTCGTCCTGGAAAACTGCCAGACGCGACGACCACGAGCGGGGCTCAAACACTGCAATCAGCCTCCGGTCACGATAGCGGTTGCGCAAACCGCGTAGCGTCTCCCGCACGGCCGTGGGATGATGAGCAAAATCATCGATGACGGTAATCCCTTTTTCTTCACCTCGAATCTCAACGCGACGCCTCACGTTTTTGAAAGATTCCAGCGCGCCGGAAATTTTATCGCGTCCAATGCCCCAGGCATCGGCGGCAATTATTACCGCCAGACAGTTAAGCAGATTGAAGTCTCCGATCAGCGGAGTTTGAAACGACCCCCAGTGATTTCCCTCGAGGCTGACGTCAAACTTACTTAGTTCGCCGGAGAAGTCCACACCCGTCATGCGCCACTTTGCGTCCGCGCTGGTGCCGAACGTCTCGAGTTGAGTGAACAGTTTCTGGCCCATGGACGCGACCACGTCGCGCACGTGTTGGCTGTCCCAGCCAACAATAAGCCGGCCGTTTCCGGGAACCAGGTTCATTAGTCTGCGGAAGGCGAGTTTTACCGCAGCCAGATCCTGATAAATATCTGCGTGATCGAATTCAATGTTGTTTACGACGCCGATCTCCGGCAGGTAATGCATAAACTTCGGACCCTTGTCGAAGTAGGCGGTGTCATACTCGTCGCCTTCGATGATGAAATAGTCACTGCCGGTAACGCGAAAGCTGACCCCAAAATTTTGCGCAATGCCGCCGATCAGGAACGAAGGATCCAGACCGCCCTGGTCCATGACCCAGGCCGCAATACTGGTGGTCGTTGTCTTGCCATGCGTTCCGGCGACGACCAGCGACCGGTGGCCCCTGATGAATTCTTCTTTTACGACTTCAGCCTGCGACCGATAAAGCAGTTTGTGGTTGAGCGTTGCTTCGACTTCGGGGTTTCCTCTGGGGATGGCATTGCCGACAATCACACAATCCGGCGCCGGCGCCAGATGTTCGGGCCGGTAACCCTGATAAACAGAGATCCCCAGCGCAGCGAGCATGGTGGACATTGGCGGATAGACATTCTCATCCGAACCGGTGACTCGATGTCCGCGCGCCTGCAGCATTCCGGCCAACGCGGCCATTGCCGTTCCGCAAATTCCAATCAAGTGATAATGCATATCGGCGAGAGTATGCCATAAATGAACTGTTTGAATTGAGCCGTGAAAGGAAGATTGATTCCGTTGCTGCCTGACACGCGGCTTCCTTGACAGCGGTTAGGAGAGCTTCTAATTTTGTGTTGCGCACAAGTTAGCGTTGAAGGTTAATGATGCCTATTCAAAAAGATAATGTACGTTGTCTGTCGGTAGTCATCCCGGCTTACAACGAAGAGTCGACCATCGCAGAGGTGGTTGAAAAGCTCTTGCGGCTGCCCGAGTTGCTGGAAATCATCATTGTCGACGATGCCTCCACCGATCGCACCCAGGAAGTTTCAGAACGAATAGCCACTGCCCATGCTCAAGTACGTCTTGCGCGACATGCTCGCAACCTCGGTAAGACCCATGCCCTCAAGACGGGATTCGAAATGACCACGGGCGATATCGTCATCGTTCAGGACGCTGACCTCGAATATGATCCTGAAGAGATCCCCCTGGTCATCGGGCCCATTCTCAACAACCGTGCTGATGTGGTTTATGGCTCCCGGTTCCTGGTTCGCCGTGCGACACGCGTCCTCTACTTTTACCATTACCTGGCGAACAAGGTTTTGACGTTTTCCTCAAACTTGCTGACCAATCTCAACATGACCGACATCGAGACTGGATACAAAGCATTTCGCGGCGAGATCATTCGCAACATGATCATCAACTCGAGCGGATTCGGTTTTGAGGTGGAAGTGACGGCGAAGGTGGCCAAGCTCGGTTGCGCAATCTACGAAGTGCCTATCAGCTACTACGGCCGCACCTACAACGAAGGCAAGAAGATCGGGTTTGTCGACGGCTTGCAGGCAGTTTGGCTGGTTTTCCGTTTCAATCTCTTCTGCTCTTTGCGATCGTCTTTCAGGCGAATGCCCGCGTTGAAGGAAGTAGCACCACCTGCCATTCCGGAGATCCTCGACCAATTCAATTAGCCTCGAAGCGGCCGAGGACGCTTCCTCTTGCTGCGCTATGCTATCTGGTTCTCGACGCGTAGCGGCGGCCCGACTGTAGCCCGGCCTTTTCAAGGCCGGGATCAGACGAATAAGGCTTCACCGTCGCGTCAGCGACGATTGAGGAACCTTCCTTAGGAATACGATTTCCATCGTCGCTGACGCGACGAGGTCAGGTATCTCACGATTGATCCCAGCCTTGAAAAGGCTGGGCTAACTTCGGCCTGTCGCTCCGCGACGCAAGATTACTTCGAGGGCGGAACACCTTGGCAGTATGCATGGCTTTTCTCCCCGTCCCGGCCTTGAAGGCCGGCTCGCGGTTCCGACGCCGCGTCATGACCGCAACGACTCTTGCAGTCTCGCTTCGGAATCTGATTTTTCGCCTGACGTGTCCTTGAGCCGTGCAGCCTCATACCATTCGATCGTTCGTCTCAAACCGTCTTCCAGCGTGACCCTGGCGCGGAACTGAAACTTTTCGAGCGCGCGTGACACGTCGAGACGACGGCGCGGTTGGCCGTCAGGCTTGTCGCTCTGCCAGCGAATCTCACCTTCAAAGTGCGTCAGGCGCACGATCAACCCCAGTAGCTCCGAGATTTTGATCTCGTTTCCCGTGCCGATGTTGACCGGTTCACCCTCATCATAGGTGGCAGCCGCGCGCACCACTGCGTCCGCGCAGTCTTCAACGTAAAGAAATTCGCGCGAAGCGTTACCAGTGCCCCAGGCGTCGACAAATGTGGCGCCACTCTCGCGGGCCTCAATACACTTGCGAATGAGCGCCGGAATCACATGCGAGCTTTCCGGGTCGAAATTATCACCGGGTCCGTAGAGGTTCGCGGGAAGCAGGAAGATCGTGTTGAAGCCATACTGCTGCCGGTAACTTTGTGCCTGCACCAGCATCATTTTCTTAGCGAGTCCATAAGGGGCATTTGTTTCTTCCGGGTAACCGTTCCAAAGATCGTCTTCCCGAAACGGAGTTGGAGTAAATTTCGGATACGCGCAAACTGTTCCAACCGCGACAAACTTTTTAACGTCATGCAGCCGCGCTTGTTCAATGAGCTGCGCTCCCATCATCAGGTTTTCATAAAAGAACCTGCCCGGGTTTTTTTGGTTGGCCCCAATGCCACCTACGACCGCCGCAAGATGAATCACCATGTCAGGCCGCATTTGTGCATAGAGTCGCTTGATGTCCTCAGCCTCGACGAGGTTAAACTCCGCGCTGCGGGGCACAAACACTTCGACGTCTTTTACATTCTTCAGTCGATCGACGACCAAGCGACCCAGAAAACCTGCGCCGCCGGTGACTACCACCCGTTTGTATGGAAAGTGCTCGCTCAAATCTCTTTCTCTCGCTTTGAACTGGCCGATAGCTCTCCCTGACGGTCGGGCGACTGCCCCGTCGATGGTCGGGGCTACTGCCCAGTTGCCAACGCGTCGTCCGTGGCGCCGGTATCACCAAACCCTTCGTGCTCCTTCTTACTCACTATCGAAATATCCGCATCAACCATCAGGCGCACAAGCTCTTTGAAGGCGACTCTGGATTCCCAGCCGAGTTCCTGCCTGGCCTTCGAGGCGTCGCCAATCAGAAGATCTACTTCGGCCGGACGCAAATACTTCGGATCAATCTCGACATGGTCGTGCCAGTCCAGTCCGGCGTGTGAAAACGCCTCCGTCAGAAATTCCTGGACCGAATGGGTCTGTCCGGTAGCGATCACGTAATCGTCAGGTTTGTCCTGCTGAAGCATTAACCACATCGCTTCCACATATTCTTTGGCGTAGCCCCAGTCACGTTTGGCGTCAATGTTTCCAAGGTAAAGCTTCTGCTGCCGGCCGGCCTTTATTCGCGCCACGGCCCGCGTGATCTTTCGCGTAACAAAAGTTTCGCCGCGACGCGGGCTTTCGTGATTGAAGAGAATTCCGCAGCACGCGAACATGTCATACGACTCGCGATAATTAACCGTGGCCCAGTGCGCATAAACTTTCGCGACGCCATACGGACTGCGTGGGTGAAAGGGCGTTGTTTCTCGCTGCGGCACTTCGTTTACCTTACCAAACATTTCTGAGCTGCTCGCCTGGTAAAACTTCGACTTGACGCCGGTCTCACGGATCGCTTCCAGAATGCGAATCGTGCTCACACCGGTAACGTCCGCCGTATATTCAGGAATGTCGAAACTGACTCTGACGTGACTTTGGGCTGCCAGGTGGTAGACCTCGTCGGGTTGAATCCGATAGAGCAGTTTTATGAGATTAGTAGAGTCGGCGATATCTCCGTAATGTAAGAAGAGTTGGACACCGTTGATATGCGGGTCCTTGTAAAGGTGATCGATACGGCCGGTGTTAAAAGTCGAAGCCCGGCGGATGATGCCGTGAACTTCGTAACCCTTTGCGAGAAGTAATTCGGCCAGATAGGATCCATCCTGCCCGGTAATCCCCGTGATCAGTGCTTTTGTCATTGAGTTTCAAATGCTCGCAAGCCGGACAAAGGCTCCACTCAGGAATTGTGTGGCAGCAGCCTGTCCGTGCGCAGCATGACCGCGTCGAGTTGAAAGACTTCCTGGGTTTGTCGATTTGACCACGCTTCCTCGAGCCCGCAGAGCTTAAAACCCAAACCGTAGAGGAAGGGAAACATGTCGCAGATGAGCGGCTCGCCTTCGTAACTTCGCACCATGGAAACTTCTATTCTCATTCCGATAACGCGGTCCAGCTCACTCCCCGCGCTCTCCAGAATTCTCCGCTCATATCCTTGTGCGTCGATTTTCAGAAAGAGCCTATCGCCCTCTGGATAATGTCGCGCCATTACAGACTGGAGAGTTTCGACTTTGACCCTTTCCTGGCCGATTACGGCGAGATCCGGTTCGTTTTCCTCGATGTGACCCACGGTTGGCAGAAAAGAACTGGCGCCTCCGCAGCCGCCTGACACATTAATGTCCTGCTCTCCATCCTGATCGCCAATCGCGATCTTCTCGCACGACCAGCGCGGATCGGCGGCGACTTTCTGCGCAAGCTGACGGTAATAAACGTCCACCGGTTCGAAAGAGACGATCTTCCCGCTGAAGCCGAGGTTGCGAAAGTATTCGCCCGACATCCCCGCGTTGGCGCCGATATCAAAGATGGTATCCACCCGGTAGAGTTGCAACAACGTAGGTACGGCATGGGCGGGCTGCGGCACGTGCCACTTCACGTCGAGACCGAAGAGATGCAATGCCTGCTGAACGCTTCGTTTGGCTGTTTTCCGTATCCGTGTTGATTGAAGGGCCATCGGGATTCCGAACTGGTTGAAAATGTCGTGACTGACCGCTTTGAGTTGGCAAAAGTCCTGAGCAAACCAAACGTAGCACAGCCGCCCGTTGACGAGCCAATGGGCCAACTGCTATTCGAGAAGCTTACTACGAAGACACAGTATAACGGTCTCTTGCTGCCTCATGAAAACTGTGTCAATGTTCGCTATTGTCCTGGAGTTGTGTTGCTAATTAGTAGAAGCGTGTGGCGGGGCAGTAGCCCGACCGTCAGGACGGGCGAGCGGGGAGCATAATCTCCGCCCCCCCTACCGGTGGGGTGAGTGCCCCGGCGCGCCGGCAACGGCCGACCGAATGAGCCATGGGCGTGAAACCCTCAACCAACAATGAAGCACAATTGCTTTACCCGCAGACGATCTCAAGGCGAAGACTGCCCGTCAATTTTGACCAGGACAACCTCCCACTCTTCGGTCACGACCTCGAGAGAGTAATTCCCGAAACAAGGTTGCTGGAGTTGAACGATGTGAGGATCAGCTCTGACGGTTTTCTCTTCAGGGGCCGCAAACTGTTGGCCGAATCGTTTGCTTTTCCCGCAAACATGGAACAGTGGAAGCGGCGAAGCCTGGTGAAGTTCTTTGTCAACAACTATGCCCTGCGACGCTTGCGCACAGTCGACTATGGAGTGCTCTGGATCACAGACGATTGGAGCGCCGGTTATTTCCATTGGCTGACTGATGCTTTGACCAGGTTATTTGCGATGCGAAATCGTAGCGAGGAACTTGTCCTGCTGCTGCCATGGAACTACCAGTCGCTAGATTTCGTTCAGTCTTCGCTCAACGCGTTTGGAGTAAACACCGTCGAATTCATCCGGCAGAACGAAGTGTTCAATTGTCGCCGATTGTTCCTGCCGACACACACAGCCCCTTCCGGTCATTACAACGAGGAAATTATTGGCGGCGTGCGCGGCCTGCTGCTCGAAGCCTACGGCGACGCGTCGTCTCCGGGCGGAAGTGAACGGCTGTACATCAGCCGGAGCCGGGCGCCGAAACGAAGGGTCACCAATGAGAAAGAAGTAGTGCGCGTTCTGAAGCAGTTTGGCTTCCAGATCATCTACGCGGAGAATCATTCGTTTGCAGAACAGGTAAAACTGTGTTCGCGGGCCCGCTACCTTGTCTCGAACCACGGCGCCGGCCTTACGAATATGCTCTTCATGCCTCAGGGCTCAACCGTTCTGGAGTTACGCCATAATTCAGACGGGGACAGAAACTGCTATTTCACACTCGCTTCGGCGCTTGGCCTGGATTATCTCTATCAGACTTGCCGGCCAATCGGGCCCAATCCACATTCTGCCGACCTATTCGTGGACACAGACAAGCTCATCGAGAACCTGGGTTCGCTGTTGAAAACCTAAACCGGAGTGTGGAACTGCGACTGACGAGCGCTGGTTTTTTGCGAGGCGGCGACCCACAAGCGTTCGTGGATGCACCCGGATCAGGCCGAAGATTGGCGTCCCCAGAATTGGGCGCTACTTGTTCGGCACGTTGGCCACGGCCCGGCCTTCCGATATCGCGCGCTTCAGATGTTTCCAATGAAGCTCTCTCGCCAGTTGTATCTCCGGCGCTTGAATCCCGCGCAAAAGCCGCGCCAGGTATTGCGCCGAAGCAGTGATGTAGCTGGCGATTTGGTTGCTTATTAGCCGGCGGCGCGGCACGGTCTGTTGCTGAAAAAAGTAGTTAGCTTCGAGTTGAATGCGCAGTTTTTCGAGATTGGTCCAACGCTGCAATGAACTCTGGGCGCCATGATGAAGGACGACTGCGTTGGGCTGGAAGACAAGTTGCCATCCGGCGCGGATCATTCGCAGGCACCACTCATTGTCTTCGCCGTACATGTGAAACCGTTCGTCAAACCCGCCCACCTCTTCGATCACTGTTCGCCTTACAAGCAGGGCCGCTCCGCTCAACATCGGAACACTTCTTTGCGAATCGTGGTTCCAATGACCCCCTAACAACAGTTCACCTCTGAAGCGTCTCGGTAGCAGCGAATAGAGTTTCATCTGTGAGAGCAGAATCTCCCAGGCTGCCGGTGGATTGCGCCAGACGCTTGTTTGCAACGAGCCGTCGGCGTTCAGGAGTTTCGGGCCCGCCGCTCCCACACCCGCGCCGCTACGGACCGTAGCGATCAGGTTATCAATACTGTTTGGCGTAACCTCCGCATCGGGATTCAAAAGGAAAAGAAAAGGAGCATCAGTGAGCGCGAACGCCTGGTTGTTTGCCTGGCCAAAGCCGCGGTTCTCCAGGCTCTCAACGATCCGCAAACGGCCCTTTCCGGCAAGCCTGTGCGCCAGCTCACTTGCGCGTAACAAGGCAACACTATCGTCGGCAGAGGCGTTATCAATGACGACGACTTCGTACTCGATTGACGGAGGAAAAGTGACGACGCTCTCGACCGACCGGCGAAGAAACTCGCCGCCGTTCCAATTGACGATGATGATAGATAACTCGAGCTCCTCCAATTAGCCACTCCCTACCGAGAACCGGGGCGCCAACGAAGTGGCGCCCCTACAGCCTTTCCAGTAAAAAATCGCACCCACAACAAACCTATCAAGCGAAGAAGTCTTTGACTGCGCTTTGAATACCATTTGAGTAGAGATGATAACGAAGGGTGATCAACTCACGCAGCACGAGCGGCGCACGCATGAGTCTGCCGGGCGGCAGGCTCGAACGAGCTTCAAGGTGCGCAATCCTTGACTCAATCCGGGCCGACGCCTCCCCGGTATTGAAGAGTTCATGTCTCTCGCGCAGCCTGCTGCTGACGCTTCGGGCGACGGCCAGGGTTTCGTCGTAAAGATTTTCCCGTCGCAATGCTTCTCGCACCGATCCGGCGACGAGGACCTGAGTGGGAGGAGTGCTCTTGCGCTCGAGGGCGCCAACCTGTTGATTGCCGTGTTGCCTGTATTTGATCAGCGGCGCGGCCAGAGGAAGAACTTCCGCTGCCGCGGCGACGAGAATGGCAATCCACGCGTCGTGGATAATCATAAGATCGTCGGGGATTGGCAGAACCAATTCCTTGAAACGGGCCCGGAATGCCATGGTGGCTCCCGTCATTGTCGAGCCTTCCAGGAGTTCGTCAAAAGCCTTGCCACTCCGCAAACGCTGCCTCTCTTCGCTGGTTAGTGGCAACTTCTCCCACAGGGTGTGACCGATCGGGCGCGTGTCTTCATCAACAACCTCAGCGTCGGTAAAAATGAGTCCGACGTTGGGTGCGCGGTCAAACTCAGCCTCAAGCTGAGCAAGTTTTCCCGGCAGCCAAACGTCATCCTGGTCGCTCAGCGCGATGTAGACTCCGGCGCAGAGGTTGATGGCGCGTTCGAAGTTTTTCGTCGAACCCAGATTGCGCTCGTTGACGCGAAAGTTGACAGGAAAGGGGACCGAGCCGGCAAAGTTTCTGACTATCTCGGATGTGGAATCAGTTGAGCCGTCATCGCATATCACCAGTTCGTCGGGAAGGCGAGTCTGCGCGGCAATGCTGTTTAGCTGCTCCCGCAAATGGCGCGCACCGTTGTAGGTGCACATTGCGATCGAGAACTTGTTTGGCATTGCTGTCCAGGCTGAACCAGCAGGCGAACGTGGTTACGAAGAAACCTGCTCGCGTCAACTTACTTCGCGACTTCTGCTCGAGTTTTCGTCGAATCGGATACCGTACGGAGATCAGCCTCCACCATTTCGTTCACCAACTCTTCAAAGGTGTGACCTGGTTCCCACCCCAGGACGCGTCGCGCTCTGGTGGCGTCACCCATTAGCAAGTCGACCTCCGCGGGGCGGTAGAATTGTTCGTCCAGTTTCACATACTGGCGGTAGTCGAGCCCGACCTTGCCGAAAGCCAGCTCACAGAACTCGCGTACGGTGTGAGTTTCGCCCGTCGCGACCACATAGTCGTCCGGTGCAGGTTGTTGCAGCATCAGGTGCATAGCCCGGACGTAATCCGCTGCGTGGCCCCAATCCCGCTTGGCGTCGAGATTACCGAGGCGCAGCTCGGCTGCGAGACCAGCTTTGATGCGAGCCACAGTGGAAGTGATCTTGCGAGTGACAAACTCATAACCGCGGCGCGGCGACTCGTGGTTGAAAAGGATTCCACTGACGCAGTACATGCCATAGGCCTCCCGATAATTGCGGGTGAGATCGAAGCCGGCAACCTTGCTGATGCCGTAAGGCGAACGCGGGTGGAAGGGAGTTGTTTCAGTTTGGGGTGACTCACGCACTTTCCCAAACATCTCGGACGAGCCGGCAAAGTAGAAACGACATTGCGGCTGCAGCTCGCGCAGTGCGGCAAGCATGTAATGTGTGCCGTTGATGTTTGTGTTCATCGTGGAGAAGCCATCGGCAAACGATTCGGCAACGAAACTCTGTGCGGCAAGGTGATAACACTCATCAAACTCATATTTGCTGAAGATACTGAAAATTGATGGGTAGCTCTCCATGCTTGCCGGGTGCAGGCTAATACGATCGAGCAGATGGTCCAGGCGCGTGAAACGGCGGGTTGGGTCTTCGAGCGCAACCCGACGCACAATGCCGTAAACCTCATAATCGAGCGAGAGCAGGTGCTCAGCCAGATAGCTCCCGTCCTGTCCTGAAATGCCAGTGATCAAGGCTCGTTTCATAATTCGTAGTCGGGATACTCTCGATCTCGTTGGTTAATGTTCAGGGCTTCAAGCGCCGGCCATTGTATGCCGAAAGCCGGATCGTCCCAGCGGAAACCGCGTGCAGCCTCCGGAGAATAGGCCTTCGTCACCTGATAATAAACCTCGGTATCGTTCACCAGGGTCAGATAGCCGTGGGCGAATTGGCCCGGCAGATACAACATTAGACGGTTTTCAGCCGACAGCTCAACACCGATCCACTGTCGAAAGGTTTCCGAGTCGTCCCTGAGGTCCACACCCACATCATAGATTGAACCGCGCGTGCAGCGAACCAGCTTGGCCTGACCGTTGGGCGCCGCCTGGTAGTGCATTCCGCGCAACGTCCCCACCTGTTTGTTAAAAGATATGTTGCCTTCGATAAATTGGCCCTCGGCCCCCAGCGCGTCAAGTTCCCGCACTGACCAGGCCCGCGCAAAAAAGCCACGTTCATCGTCAAATTGTTCCGGCTCAAGGATGAAGGCGCCGTGAATCTTTGTGGCTTTAGCGATCATAGAGATTTGTCGTCGATCTGCGAGATTCAATTAACACGCTTAGTTCCGATCATTATTGTCCTGATAGCTCAGTCCATCCGTCCGCCCACACCATTTTTGGCAGGGCCGGCTTTGTCGTTCGGGCGCGCCCGTCAAGGCAAAGTGTACTCTCCGCGATAAAACGCTCTGAGGTTATCCCGAAAGCGCTCAGTACTAAGCTGGTCGCTCAACAGATCGTAGGCTTGCCGCCAGCAGCGGTGGTAATTCGCGGGTTCATCCAGACGCTGAAGATCTTTCGTGATCCCATCAACCAATGCTGTCCAGGACGGGTAAACAGTCTCAAGCTCGGCAAACGCTGGGGTGAAGAATTTCGGGTTGAAAACGGCGAACGAAATACCTCCACTAAAAACAGGTTCCGAGAAGTAACCGTCTAATCCTTCACCAAAAGTCAACGACCACTTCGCCCGGTGGATCAGTTTTTTATATTCCTCATAGGAGAGATCTTGAATAACCTGAATCCTTAGGTTGGGCAACTCCTGCGCGATCTTATTCAGCACTACACCTCGAAAGGGATGTATGTCTGGGGAGACAACCAGCAAGGACTCCTTTTCTTGAAATTCCGAGCGGGAATAGAATTCAGCTCCCGTGCAAATCACCAATCGGTGCAAGGGAACGCCGATAGCTGCGCGGGTGGCCGGGTTAGAGTAGGCCTCGTGCGCAGTGGTGCAAGTCACCTTTCCAAAGCGGCTCAAGGCGGCGATATCCTGTCCCTTGATCAATTCGATATTAAAAACCATTACGTTGAGGTGCAGAGCTCGAATGTCTCGCAGCAAAGTCTGCGAAACTGAATCGAGCCATTGCGCTACTTGATTGACCGTGAAATCAGGAATATGTAACAGCAAGTAGTCGAGCGGGCGGCAACGCTTCAACACCGATTCCAAATCCAGCATGTAACGGCTATTTTCGAACCAGGTGTACTTAAGCAGCGGCGGATCACCCGGCACAGTGCACATAACCACGCTGGCGTCATGCAGATCTCCCAGGGTCCGAGACTCCTGATACATCAACGCAATTGCCATCACACCGCCGGCACGAAACTCGTGGCCCGGTGAAAGAAAAACTATCAGCCGTTCTGTTTTCACCGGAATTGCCCGCGTTAATACTGTGCGGGTAACGTGTCGTCTGATCGCACGCACCAAGCGAGTAAAAAATGTTCCGTGGGACAAATCGAACTCCCTACGCCGGCAGGTAGCTCAGGTTCTTATGAACTTCAGGGCCACGCGAGATGACCCACTTGAGAAGTTCGCAGATGTCGGAAATCTGGCTGGGGGCAACAGCGGTGCCAGTGGGCAGACAGATCACGCGCTCAACCAGGCGCTCGGTTAGCGGCAGCCTTTGACCGGCATCCGGACAAGCGGAGCGATAAGGTTCCATCTTGTGACAACCAGGATAAAAATAGCGGCGCGCAATTACATTCTCGGCATGAAGTATCTTTACTAACTCGTCTCGTTTAATTCCCGCTCGATCCTCATCAATCTCCAGGACGATGTACTGGTAGTTACATTTCTCGTCTTCATCAAAACTCATTAGACGTATCTCAGCCACACCAGCCAGTCCTTTCTGATAAACCTCGTAGTTCCGGCGGTTCGTCGCTATGAAATCTTCCAGGCTCTCGAGCGAGGTCAAACCCATCGCGGCCGAACACTCGCTCATCTTTCCGTTAGTGCCAAGGTAGGTGACCTGATCGTACCCGGAGAAACCGAAATTCTTCATTAGCCGGATTTTGGTTGCCAACTCGTCGTTGTTGGTGGTCACGGCGCCGCCTTCGAAGGTGTTGAAAAACTTGGTTGCGTGGAAACTGAAAACTTCCGCGTCTCCAAAGCCGCCAATCATTTCGCCTTTATGAGAACAAGCAAAAGCGTGGGCCGCATCGAAGAGCACGCGTAGACTATTACGTTGCGCAATTTCCCTTAGAGCTTCAATGTTACAGGCGCGTCCCCACACGTGCACGCCGATGATTCCCGACGTTTGCGGCGTGATCAGCTCCTCGACCCGGCGATAGTCAAGGTTGTGAGTGGTCAGATCGATGTCACAAAACACGGGAACGATTTGCTGCCACTGAAGCGCGTGAGCAGTGGCGATAAACGTAAATGACGGCACGATCACTTCACCGGTCAGCCCGAGCGCCCGGATTGCAATTTCGAGGGCCACAGTGGCATTGCACATCGCAATGCAATGCTTGACGCCGACAAACTCAGCAATGCGTTGTTCGAGTTCCTTAACGTATTTGCCGCTGTTGGTTAACCACCGGCGGTCCAGAATGTCGGTCATGCGCTCCGCAAACTTCTCTCGATTCCCAATGTTAGGGCGACCAACGTGGAGCGCTTCGGCAAATAGGGGTTTCCCTCCAAACACCGCGAGCTCATCGATTCCGACCTTTACTGTTCTGGCGCTGCTGCTGGTAGACATAGAGTGTGTTGGACCGAAAAGATTAGGACACCGTAGCTTGGAATTCCGATTCGAGTAGTTCGTAGAGCTTGTGATTGTGCCACTTGCCGTCTTTTTGAAACTCCTCGAGTTGTTCTCCAACATACCTGAATCCCAAACGCTTGATCAAATTCTCCGAAGCCAGGTTATTCGAGAAGTGACCGACAACGAGTTTATGGAGTCTAAGGTCGCCAAAAGCAAACTGAAGCACGCGACGACCAGCCTCCGTCATGATTCCCTGTCTCTGATACTGGCGACTGATCCAGTAGGCCAACTCAGCCTTGTTGTAAGTCAGCGCCCGGTGTTTTCGCACCAGCCCAATCAGACTGAAGATGCCGCAGAACGACCCATCTTTAAAAACTGCCCAGGTGATTCCTTTACCGGCTTCGCGCCGCGCCACCTCGTGCTTCAGAAATTCGATAGTCTGAGATCTTTCGGTATGCGCTTCCCACGCCATTTGCCTCGAGATTTCTGGATCTGAAATGTCGGGCCAGAGCACGTCGACATCATCCAGCGTAAGCGGTCTGAGCACCAGGCGCTCAGTCGTTAACGCGAAGTCCGGGCTCGCTGCGTCAATCATTTTCAACGAACGTCCTCTGCCAGTGTGGCATAGCCAAAACCTTCAACCCCAAAGCCATTTCCGTTATAGAACATTAACGTGCGGGTGTTAACAGTAACAACGGCAGGGTAGGCCATCATCCTGGAGTCCCATCCACTTTCAGAAAGGTCGATTCCGGCCGCCCCGTCATCCCGGCGCCAGTTATGCACATCGTTCGAGTGGGCGTAGCCAATGCGGTATGCGTTTTGGCCATCGCGGAAGTCCTCGCTTCCGCGATAGCAAAACCAGAGGTCATAACCGTCTTTCCCTTTCACCACATAGGGCCGGGTTATGGCCTCATGCGGCGTCCGCTGCGGGATCACCGGTGCCGCTGCAGGCTCCCATACGATGCCATCCTTTGAACGCGCATACTTAATGTCATAGGTATGCTCAAACTTGCCGGCGATCTCCAGCCACCCTGTGCCCGAGCAGTACCACATGTGCCAGGCATCTCCTTCCTTCAACACCACGGGAGATGTTGCTGAAAAAGGATCAGAAGTGCTCTTTGCCAGAATCGGCCCGTCGCTAATCTTTTTGAAAGTTTGTCCACCATCGTCGCTAATGGCCAGTCCTGTCGAATTTGTGTAGGGCACCGAAGCGCCCCGCGACCAGCCGCTGAAATAAAGAAAAACCTGGCTACCATTTCTGACCGCACAACTGGGCATGATGCCGTGCTCGTCAAAAGTACCGGGCTTTCCGAGTTCAAGTATTGGATTGGGGTTTAATCGCAGGATCCGGCTGGGGTCCTCCAGATCCAGATCGACAAAAGTAGTCAAGCTCATACTGGATTCAGGACGCGACGAAAAATAGACGCGAACAAATCCCTCACCGACGAGCGGCGTTGGAACCTGCGCGTGAGAATTCATCCAGCCGCCGGCGCCGTCGGGGGCAAAAACCAAACCATGTTTGTGCCACTTCATATCAAAGACCGATTACTGAGATTCACCATCCAGATCTTTCAACGCTGCTTCTCTGACAACTTCGTCAAGCCATTTATGCAGGCTGACGTTCTTCTTTTCTCGCGCTGCTTCCGCTAGTCGCTTCGTCTCCGGCGTTACGCCTTCAAGTTGGCCCAGATACCTGGTTCTATAAGTCCCTCCCCTGGCCCCGGGAATCTCGAAATCGAAATCGGCGTCAGGCTCGCCTTCGCCCACCGTAAACTCAATCAAATAGAAGACGCCGCCGATTACCCAGCGCAGGCAGACATTGCGGGCTTCAATGGGCATTTCTTCGAGAGGCAGCGGCGCAAGAAATTGCTTATTGGTCGTGGTAAGAATCCCGGCAAATTCGGTTTCGCGAAGCCACGGCGGCATACTCTCATCACCGACAACGATCCTGGCCCCCGGTCTGCTGACTCGAACCATTTCAGCCAGGCTTCGCTTGATGTCGGAAAATTCACCCAGGCCGCCGAAGCTGTAGACGGCGTCAAAGTATTTATCAGGGTAGGGAAGATAACAGGCATTTGAAAGACAGTAGGAAATCGGCACAGAGGTGCCGGCCATGCGTTGGTGGCAGCGCTCGAGCATACCTGAAGCTATGTCTTGCAAGGAGAGTTGGCCGCCGGGGCCGAGGCGTTGGCTGATAATTTCGGAGTCTCGACCAGTGCCGCATGAAACTTCGAGCACACGATGACTTGGTTTCAGTTCCAACGCATCGATGAACTGGTTGCGCAGCTTTTGTTCATCTTCACGATGTGTCTTGAAAGTCAGGTGCAGGTTCTTGTCGTAGGCTTCCGCTCGGCCGTCATAAAACGAACGTGCGTACTCATCTTCTTCGGCAAGTTCGCGCGGATAGGTAAGATCAGGCACGCCTTGTTCAATCGGGTACTCGTTCCCCGTTTCTGAGACTAAAACGCCCGAAATGATTTCGCCGCCGGCTTCCACCGCTCCAGGTTGCAGCTTCAGAGCTGTTCGCGACTCGGGACAAACAAAAAGCTTTACGTGTTCTGGCTTCATTCAGTTTTTCGCGGCTCTCCTATGAACTCAAGGCTCAGTCGAGGTCACTTCATTTTCGTCAGTCGCAGGAACGCGGTCGAATCCAGCCGGTACTTTTGGGTGTCAGGTGTTATGTAGACACTCTGCGGCGGCACGTTCTTGGTTATGAGTGATCCGGCGCCGATCAAACTTTCCTGGCCGATGGTAATCTCGTGGCCCAGGGTGGTGCTTACTCCAATAAAGCAATACGGCTCAATCTTCGTGTTGCCGGAAATTACGACGTTGCCGGCTATGTAACAGTGATCACCGACGCTCGCATGATGTCCGACGTGGTTGCCACTCCAGATGAAGACGTCATTCCCGATGGTGGCGCACGGCTGGATGGTTGCAAACTCCAGCACGAAGCAGTTGTCACCGATCGCCACGTTCCCAACGTTTGACGCGCGCGAGCTTACGTAGCTTACCAGTTCGTACCCTTTGGCTTTCGCCTCGGTGTACTTCTGAGCTCTAAAATGGTTTAGATCCTGATAGCCGACGGCGACAAACATCTGGTAGCCGTGGGGCGGATACTTATCCTGTGCCTCCTCGAAAGCAACCATAGGCAAGCCGAGCTTTTCGCGCGCAGTCAGATACTCCCGGTCGACCGCAAAGGCGACGATCTCATGAGGGCTGTCATTAGTCAGATAGAAGTAGGCCTCATCTGCAATCTTGCCCGCTCCAAATATGACGACTTTGCTCATGGAGTCGCACTTCCTTGTATTGCCTCGGGCTCGAGGTACTTTTCCATCAGGTAACGTCGATCGACTTTACCATTCGGATTCTTGGGTAGAGCCTCTTCACGATAAAAAACGGCGGGGATCATATAGTCCGGGATGATTGGCCGCAGATCCTGTCTTATGAGTTGGTCTGCGCAATCTCGATTAGTAGATACGACCGCGACGATGCGACTCAACCCGTTCCTACTGCTGTGTAATACGGCTGCTTCAGAGATGTAGGTCAGACAATTCAGTGCTGCCTCTATTTCCTCCAACTCAATACGATAACCCATATGCTTGATCTGATTGTCTTTGCGCCCCTGGATGTAAAGCTTCCTATCAACCGGGTCAGATCTCGCGAGGTCGCCAGTTTTATACATTAGATCGGGAAAATTATTGTGGAGCGGGTTTTGAACAAAGCTAATCTTCGTTCGCTCGCTGTCGTTGTAATAACCCTTGCCCACATTTGGCCCCAATAGACAGAGTTCACCGGGCGAGCCCTCGCGGACCACATTGCCGGAGTCATCGACGATCAAGAAGGAAAAATTAGACGCGATCTGGCCCAGAGGCGGGAGTCCCTGCAGGTCAGCAAAATCGGCGGCTGAGAGTTTATAGCTCGAACAGATGCAAGTGCATTCGGTCGGGCCATAAACGTTGAAAAGTTCGCTTGACGAGTAGGAATCAAAGAGCGCTTTGAGTTTCGCTTTGGGATATCCTTCGCCGCCAAATACGAAACGAGTAATGGATTTCATTCTTTGCCCGTCGGCGGCTTTCATCGTTTGCAGGAAGATCAGCAACGAAGGCACTGAAAACCACAGGGTGCACTTGCCGGCATCCACTTTCTCAACCAGCAACTTTGGGTCTTTCACCTCCGCTTTCGAGAAGGGCACGAGCCGCGAACCATTGAAGAGAGATGAATAGAAATCAAAGACCGAGTTATCAAAGTATAGCGGATTGACGTTCGTAAGAATGTCTTCGGGCTCGATACTGAAGGTTTCGCGTGACCAATCGATCAGGTTCATCACATTGGCATGCGTCATGACGGCGCCTTTTGGGAAACCGGTCGAGCCTGATGTGAACATGATGTACGCGGGATTTGTGCCGGTGATCTCGCGAGTTAGATCCAGGTCCGAGTCGTCAAGGTCGCCAAGCAGCTTGACCAAACTGTTGGGGTCTCTTGCGATGACTTTCACCCCGATTGTGGCTACCAGCTCCTCGACATTGCTTAGAAACTCTCGTTCGGCCACGAGCGCTTTTGGTGTGCAGGTAGCAAAAATCTTGCGCAGGCGCTCAACCGGGCTGTCAGGATCAAGCACGCAATAAACCGCGCCTATCTTGAGACAGGCGATCAAGCAGCCGAAGGTGTAGACCGACTTCTCGCCCGAGAGACAAACGACGTCCCCTGTTGTCACGCCGCAATTCAACAGTAAACGAGCGATGCGATTGGCGAGTTTATTGAGCGCCGCAAAAGTTACGGTCTGGTCTTCGTTTAGCCAGATGGCAATGCTCTGCGCTCGCTCGCCGGCCAAACGCTGGAATCTAGTCCCGAGATTGTATTCGTAGTCGTGCACTTCAGTGGTTGCCGGGTTTTCGATGAACCATCCGGAGGGTTAAACGATCAGGCCTCCATCCAATTCGAAAACCTTGCCGTTGAAGAAGTCGTTTTTGATGACACTTAGAACACCCTCGGCGATTTCTTCCGGCTTGCCGAGTCGTCGCACTGGAACTCTCTTGATTGTCTCGCGCAGCACTGTCTCGCTCACTGCCTCTTTCGTCGAATCGGTTTCGGTGAAGCCGGGCGCGACAGCGACGACCCGAATAGCCATTGGGCTAAGTTCCTTCGCCCAGACGGCGGTTAATGCGTTTACACCTGCCTTTGCCGCCGAATACGCCGACTGCCCGGCATTGCCGCTCGCCGAAACAGAACTGATGTTTACAATCACGCCTCGGGTGCGGGTGGTAATCATCTTTTCAACAATGAATGCAGTCATGTAGAACACCGAGCTTAGATCCGCTGCCAGGACCTTGTTCCACATGGCAGGGTCATGCCTGACAACTCCCTCCGGCGTAATCTTGACAAGCGATTTGCTGTAGAGGATGCCGGCATTGTTGATCAAGACGTCAGCAGCGCCGAAATCTTCATGATAGCGGCTGGTCGCTGCGGCTACTTGCTCGTGATCTGAGACATCACACTCAACGCAGTTTACGTTGCTCAGTTGCTTGCCCAACGCGGCAAGCCCGGCGGCGTTAAGGTCAAAAACAGTCACGGCCGCTTCGCTGGCCACGAGCTTGTCAACCATCGCCCGTCCCAGGCCCCGCACGCCGCCCGTTACGATCACTTTTTTGCCGCGAAGCTCCATGCTAGTTGACTGCGCCCCTCTCTCTCAACACCCGTTTGATTTCGCCGACGCTCTGCATCGCCACAATGTCCTCAAACGTCAATTCAATGCCAAAGCTCTGCTCCAGTGAAACAATAAGTTCCATGTGCTTCAAAGAGTCCCAGGCTTCGACGTCTTTCATCGCCAAATCCTCCGTGATCCCGGACGCCGGGATCTGAAGGACGTCAGCCAATAAACTTCCCACCGTTTCATCCACTTGACCCATTAAGCCTCCTACCTAAGATCGCTTGTTCTAATCATGAAAACTCGCCGGCCCGGTAAGCAGGGAAGTACTGCGTTTGTTGCGTCCCGCGCTTTTCCAGTATCCGCTGATACGCTTCCTGATCAAAAATACGACCGCAAAAATAAGCGGTACGAACGCCCGTAGACCAACCTTGCTTGAATCGCGCTAAGCCCTGCTCGCCGCCCGTTCCGAGGCCGGCGCCGCTGCCCAGATTGAGCCACGCGAATCCCCGCTCGGCAAATGATCTAATGGCAAAGTCAAACAAAGCAAACGACGCCCCGAGCTCGTAACCGCGTGAGTTGTAAGCGCCAAGATGATAGTAAGCGCGATTTCCTTGTTCATACCACAGGAGCATTCCAACCGTGGACTCATCGTGTATGGCACGCAGGATCACAATTCCCGGAACACTCAACTGCTTCGCAAACGACTCACGCGAGAAGGCGGTCATTCCCGTAATGTTATGCCTTGCTACCAGCGACGCGTAGAGAGCCGTCCATTGATCGAGAGCGTCCGTCGGGTTGTCACACTTTTCGACGCGCAACGTGCGGAGTGCCTTACGCACATTACGCTGGTGGTGCGCGTGGACAAATGTGACCGGCTCTCGACCCAAATCAACCACAAAGTGCTCCTTGAAAGGTATCGTTAGATCAGGGAAACAATTCGCCAGGGAGGATGGATCGTACTCACCAAAAGGATCCGTTACTAGCGAAAGGCAAACTAAACTGTTACCAATTCTTCGGAGGTCAAACCCAAGTCGCGACCAATCATGACATGCAAAAAGGGGATAGCAACCCATGGCATCATGCTGTTCGGTGTTTGGTATTTGACGCTCGAGAACCCACCCTCCGCTTTCAGGCAGCAAACGCGGAGCGCCGAATTCACTCAAGGATTGGCAATACAGCGGATGCAAGTAGCCGGTCGCCTCTGCAAGGGCCTCTGGCGCAGGCGGTGTGTCGAGCGCGTTTTCGTCTCTGCCCTGTTTGACCAATGAGTAGTCCTCTGTCGAAAGCCGAGGATCAGAGTGGTTCCAGATATATGTTTTTACGCCGGATCAATCTGTTTGGTATTCCACTTCAGTACAGGTTTGACGACTCCCGGCTCACGCCCATAAGTGCTGATCTCCCTTTCCTCCATATCAAGTATCTCAAACGTGACATCGCTCTCGTGCTGGTAGAGCACCGAACTGAGATCTTTAATAACTAATACTTTGAAGCGATGGCGGCCGACATTTAACAGGTCGCCGGGCAGGTGGCAAGTTGAGCGATACAGGCCAACCGGCATCGGCCGTCCTGCCAATTCCGGTTCGCCGCTGGCGCTACCGGTAGTAAAAGCAATCACCTCATGTTCAGTGTAGAGGTGCAGAGTGATATGCAGTTTTGCATCCGGTTCCAGGTTCCAGTATTCAACCGCGATCGAAAATGGCATCTTCGTAGTTAGCTGGGCGGCCGAGGGGTCCACTGCTGCTACTTTTATGCGATGCAAGCGCACAGAATCATTGCCGGGGGCAGTCTTTACATCAGACCAAGCCTCTTCGAGTGAAGCACCATGGCCAAAAGAGTGGTTCAAGTAGTTACTCACCACCGCTCCGGCTGTTCCATCCTCGATGATTGTGCCTCGCTCCAACCACAGCGCTCGCTTGCACAAACTTTGGATCGCCACCATGTTGTGGCTTACAAACAGTACGGTCCGCCCCTCTGTGGCCACGTCGCTCATCTTGCCCAAACACTTCTTTTGGAACTGTGCATCGCCGACCGCCAAAATCTCGTCCACCACCAGTATTTCCGGTTCCAGGTGTGACGCCACAGCAAAAGCCAAACGCATATACATTCCGCTCGAGTAACGCTTGACGGGAGTGTCGAGAAATCTTGCCAATTCCGAAAACTCGACGATCTGATCAAACTTACTTTCGATCTCAGACTTCTTCATCCCCAGTATTGCGCCGTTCAAATAGATGTTCTCTCTGCCGGTTAGTTCGGGGTGGAAACCAGTGCCAACCTCGAGCAGGCTGGCGACACGGCCAAAAAGTTCCGCACGTCCGGTGGAAGGTTCGGTAATGCGCGACAGCACTTTCAGCAGGGTCGATTTGCCGGCGCCGTTACGCCCGATGATTCCCACTACTTCGCCTGGGGCTACGTCGAAGTTTGCGTCCTTCAGAGCCCAGATTGTGTCAACGTTTCGCTTGCCGTTGCCGTAACGCAGCCGCCGGAAAGGGGCCCTCACGGCTTGGACCAACGACTCTCGCAGAGTGTCGTAGGCAGCATCGCGAGTGCCAATGCTGTACTGCTTTCCCAGGTTTGTGGCTCGCACAATTGGCTTCATTGGCCTAGACGATATCCGCGAAGGTTTTTTCCATGCGCCGGAAAGAGTAGGAGGCATAGACCAGCAAAATCAAAGTGATCCCTGCTGAAACAGCCAATGCGATCCAGTTAAAGGCGCGCCCGAATAGGGCCGAACGATAGCCTTCGATTATTCCGGTCATCGGATTCAGCCAGAGAAGCCAGCGAAACCTGGCCGGCAGGAAGCTGGCTGGGTAAATAACCGGCGAGACGAACATCCATAACTGAACCAGGAATGGCAAAGCGAAGCGAACATCCCGGTACTTTACATTCAGCGCCGATAACCACATTCCCACGCCCAGAGCCAGCAGCGTAGTCAGCAGCACGACCACCGGAAACATCAAAATGCCCCACGTGACCATGATCCCATAGTAGATCATCAGCACGACCAGGATGACAAAAGCGATTGCGAAATCAACCAAACCCGCGGCCACCGCAGCCCCGGGTATGATCATTCTGGGAAAGTAGACCTTTGTAATCAGATTTGCACTGCCCACGAGACTGTTACCGCTGTTGGTAATCGCGTTTGCAAAGAAGGTCCACGCCAGCAGGCCCGCATACGCAAAGACGGGATAAGGCACATTGTCCGAAGGAACGCCAGCCAGGCGGCCGAAGAACAGAGTAAAAACCAACATCGTGAACAGCGGCTGAATAATGGCCCAGGCAATGCCCAGTTCTGTTTGTTTGTAGCGAACCTTGACATCGCGCCAGGTTAAGAAATACAGGAGTTCGCGATAGGCCCACAAATCGCGGAGGTCGAGGGCGCTCCACGCTTTATTGGGTTCGATGACGACTAGAGGCTGTTCAGGCAGGGCGGCCGGCGCCGGTGGGTTTTCCAGCTGAGCTTCCCGGATGGGCTTAGTTGTAGTTATCGGCGCGGTGTCATTGTTAGTACTGGAAATACCCATCAGATTCTTGCAGAAGCACGTTCAAGCAAAGTGGCCCAAGCCTCAATCTGCACGTCGCTCCTCGCGTGAAAGGACTCGCTGTTTGCAGTAGTCAACAGTCTAGCCATGGGCTTTAGGTAGCGTCAAGCAACGCGCCCGGCGGTAGTGTCTTGATTTCTATTCTTCGCGCAACCTTTGCGTCCCGCTGCGCTCTTTGCGGCTAGTTGTTGACGGTTACTTACCGCAAGCACGCAAAATATCGCAAAGTTACGTAAAGAAACCTACCGCTCCGGCGTCGGCTGCCTCTCCAACAGGATCTATCGTTTCAGTTCCCTAATGCGGGTAGCGGTGAAAGTACCGATCTCGGAGCGGAGTTTAGTGGGGCTCTCTTCATCATCAACACTGGTGATAAAAACCAGTTTTCCAGATATTGAATCGTTGGAACTAAACCTACCCTTGAAGGTTAGTGTTCCTATCTCACGACAACACGTACCGATGGGTAACTCGACCTCGCCCGAGAAGCTAACGCGGTCATTTGTCAGTTGAGACCAGAGCGCAGGCGCGGGAGCCGTCACGGGTTTGTTATCCAGGCCCGTATCCAGCAGCACAAACGTGGCAACACCCCTGGCCTGGGAAACTACTATCAGGTTCTTCTCAATGCCCCGGACATTAAACTTGACTCTCCACCGACCGGCAAAATTCGGAGTTTGAGCGGGCGGCAAGGACGACCGGCGCAAGCGACCGGCCAATGGAGCGCCCTGTGCAGCCACGAACGACATGAGAATCAAACAAGTGAATACAAATCTCATCTGTGTACGCAAGGTCTTATCTCCCAGGCAAGTAAAGGCGTTAGAGTTTCCTTTGTAAAAGACGCGACAAGGCGGCCAGCCGTTTTTAGACCAGCCGCCTCGCCGTTTAACTCGAGCGCTTTCGCTGTCCGTCTACTCGTTTGGTGGACGGAGTTATATTGACGCGTTCAACTTCGCTTTAGTTGAACCCAATAGGTGTACAGCTTGGGCACCCGTTGGTGCCGTTACCGGTAATCCTGTTATTACCCCAGGTGTCAACCTCTCCTCCGGCGCCGACCAAAGCTCCATTGCCGGTATTCTGGATGATGTCACAGTTGTTGATGCGGGCCACCGAACCGCCGGTCAACGCCTGGACACCGTTCGCGCCATTGTTGACGATCATTGAGTTGCTAACATTTACAACACCGACGCCGCCAATTCCCTCCGCGCGCACTCCGTCGGAGGTGTTGCCGGCAAAGACGCAGCGTTCGGCCGTGATGCGGGTATTGCCCTTCGCGAGAATGCCATGTTGGTTGCCGTTGAAAGAAGAATTCTCCAGCGACGCCTTGACCTGGCCAGTCGTCGTGGTAGCGTCGAGCCCAGCGCCCGTATTGTCCCTGATCACGGTGTTTCTGATGTTAAGTTGAAGGTCGTTGGCCTCGGCAACCCGGATGCCAGGGCCGGCAAACCTGAACATTACACAGTCTTCGATGTTCACGGTCTTGGCCTGGAGAATGTTCATGGCGCGCAGGCCGTTGCAGAAGCCGTTAATCGACACACCGCGGATTGTGATCACATCGGTATTCAATGCGTTGATGGTGATACCGGTGGTTAAGGACGCCAGAATCGAGGCAAACGTCCCCGTACCGTCAATCGTAATCGACTTGGTGATTGTTACTGCGCCAAAGCCCCCTGGATCCAATGCGTCGATTTCGCCGCAGGCTGCGGTCTTCGAAATCGCGCCCGCAAAGGTTTTACATGGCGCGGTGCGGCTACAGGGGTTGGCGTCGTCGCCGACGCCGGACACCCAGGTGCGCGAGGCCTGAGCCTGGGCCATGGACGCAAAGGCGAGCATGAAGGTCGCAATTGCCAAAATCTTGATTGTGAACCGAAACTTGTTCATTTGGAGTCTCCTTTTTTCAGTTGAAAGCTTGGGATGGCCACCAGTAGAACACGGATCCGTTCCGGCCACTGTTGCGCCGAGTTTTCCCATGGTTGCATCTAACACATAACTATCAAGCCATTTCTCTTTGAGCCGAAAGCAAGCCTCGAGACTTGCCTTTGGGAGCGAGAGCGTCAGATAGCTGGCGCTCTCCTCCCCAAATTAGATCGTCACGTACACGGATTGTTCGTACAGCCAAGCGTATTTCTGACGTTGGCCGCCGAGTTGATCAACGGCTGGCCCTGAGCCGACGTAAGTTTTCCGCTGTTGATGTAAACCTGAACCTGATTGATGAAGTCAGCCAGCTTGTTACAAGCGACATTCGTCTGCCCAGCGATTATCGCCAGTCGC
>JAXIOV010000152.1:0-20064 GCA_045403245.1 Pyrinomonadaceae bacterium
CCACTACCGTTTAAATGACTCTAATTGACTTATTTCGCCTGCTTTGCTTAAATTCAACCTTCAAAGACAGGGTTACGCCGCAAGGCGTTATCTATTTTTGATAAGAGCTCCGGAAGACCTTCGCTATGAATCGAACGCACACACGATTCTTTGTTTTCTAACCGCCGCCTCTAAAGGTGGTGTGCGGCGAAGGCGCTCCTATCAGAACCGATCAAAAGCAGTAAATCGTAGATGGTGAATAGTAAATGGTAGGAGATGCTGGCCGGAGCGGTGGCGGCGTGGCATTAGTTGTGTGAAGGCCAATTGGCTTTCGTCAGAGTCCATTCCCAATGAATGGGACCATTGACGATTTACCATTTACCATGCCCCGAAAGTAATGAGCCAAGTTAACGTAAAACTGAACGACGGTCCGGCGGCGCAGATTCCCGCGCCCGTAACTGTTGGCGAAGCGCTGAAGAAGCTGGATCGAGATGCTGCGAAACAGGCACTCGCCGCGCGCGTGAACGGCCGTGAAGTTGACCTGGCCTACACCCTCGATCCTCAGAACGGTGACGCTTTGCAAATCGAGCCGGTCTTGCCGCAGACGCTCGAAGGGCTCGATGTATTGCGTCATTCAACCGCCCATCTGCTCGCTGCTGCGGTGCTTGACCTCTTCCCGGGAACGAAGCTGGGCATTGGGCCGGCGCTGCTTGACGACCCGCGTTATGGGTATTTCTACGACGTGATTGCTCCGCGCACGCTTACCGAAGACGATCTGCCGGTAATTGAGAAGCGGATGCGGCAGATTGCGAGCAAGAATCTTCCGTACCGGCGCGACGAGATTACGAAAGCCGAAGCGCTGAAGATTTTTGAGGAGCGCGACGAGCCGCTGAAGTGCGAATTGATCGACGAGAAGGCCGGCGAGACGGTCAGCGTCTATTACATCGACAATTCCCCATTTATCGACTTCTGCCTGGGGCCGCATGTGCCGAACACAAACAAGCTGAAAGCCTTCAAGTTGCTTTCGCTTGCCGGCGCTTACTGGAAGGGTGACGCCACCCAGCCCCAGATGCAGCGCATTTACGGCACCGCATTCTTCACTCAGGACGAGCTTGACGCGTGGTTGAAACAGCGTGAGGAAGCCGAGAAAAGAGACCACCGGCGTTTAGGCCGCGAGCTGGATCTGTTTTCGATTCAGGAACAGTACGGGCAAGGGCTAGTGCTCTGGCATCCAAAGGGCGGAGCAATTCGCAAGCAAATGGAAGACTACCTTCGAGCACAGTTGGAGGAGCGAGGGTACGGTCTTGTTTTTACCCCGCATATTGCGAAGCGCGAGTTGTGGCAGCAGAGCGGTCACGAAGAGACCTATGCCGATGTAATGTTTTCCCCGACGGAGCTGGAGGGAACGGAGTTCAGATTAAAGCCCATGAACTGTCCGTTTCACATTGGCGTCTACAGATCGTCACAGCATTCTTACCGCGACTTGCCCTTGCGCTACGCTGAACTCGGCACCTGCTACCGCGCGGAACTCTCCGGAACGTTGCATGGCCTGATGCGAGTGCGCGGCTTTACGCAGGACGATGCGCATATCTTTTGTACTCCCGAGACGGTGCGCGCCGAGGTAGTAGACTGCATAAACTTTGCCTTTGACCTCCTGAAGGCGTTTGGTTTCCAGAAATTCAAGATCGAACTATCGGTCAAGGGAAGCGATACAACGAAGAAGTATCTTGGCGCTGACGAGGAGTGGGCTCGGGCAGAGGCTGCGCTGATGCAGGCCCTTGAAGATCAAAACCTTCCATATGAACGAATGGAAGGTGAGGCAGCGTTTTACGGGCCTAAGATTGACATCAAGGTTGAGGACGCTATCGGAAGGCTCTGGCAACTAACGACCGTGCAGTTTGACTTCAACCTGCCAGCGCGTTTCGGACTCGAATATATCGGTGAGGACAACAAGCCGCACCGGCCGGTGATGGTACACCGAGCGCTGTTTGGCTCAATCGAACGCTTCTTCGGAGTGTTGATTGAGCACTACGCCGGCGCCTTCCCGATGTGGCTCGCTCCAGTGCAGGTCGCAGTGTTGCCTATTACTGATCGGACCAATGATTATGCAACGGAAGTTGCGGCAAAACTGCGCGGCGCTGGTTTTCGTGTCGAGACCAACCTCCGCAGCGAAAAAATAGGCGCCAAAATCCGTGATGCGCAAATGCAGAAAGTTCCGTTTATGCTTGTGCTTGGCGACAGAGAGATGGAGCAAGGCAACGTCGCAGTACGTGAACGTGTAACCGGCGATATCGGCGCGATGTCGCTGGAAGAATTCAGCAGGATGGCGCGTGGGCTGGTTGAAACGCGCGCGTTGACTAACGACAGTCTTGAGTCGAGAGTCTAGAGTCTAGAGTCCGCCAGGATTTCTTGACTCTCGACTCCAGACTTGAGACTCCAGACTAAACACAGGAGGTGCACCAATAGCTACAGGCTTTCGAGGTCGCGGCCCGCGTCCGGATAACCGGCGCCAGCCGATTGCACGCATTAACGAAAGAATTCGTGTTCCAGAAGTAAGAGTGATAGGCGAAGAGGGCGAACAGCTTGGCGTCATGGATATTCGCGATGCCATTCGCGCTGCCAGAGAAAAAGGCTTAGACCTGGTGGAGGTCGCCGCCACTGCCGACCCGCCAGTTTGCCGAATTATCGACTTTGGCAAGTTTCAGTATGAGGCCAAGAAAAAGGCAAACGAGGCAAAGAAGAAGCAAGTAACGATTACGGTCAAGGAAGTTAAGTTTCGCCCAGGCACGGATGACCACGACTACGACTATCGCATGAAGCACGCGCGGGAGTGGCTGGAAGAAGGCGATAAGGTCAAAGCTACCATCTGGTTTCGTGGCCGGGAAATGACGCACCGCGAGCTTGGGTCGCGCATTCTGGAGAAACTCGAAAAGGACTTGTCCGATATTGGTGAGGTTGAGGCCCGACCACGGATGGAAGGCAATCAGATGTTCATCATATTCGGACCCAGACGCCACAAGGCAGCCCCCAAGGCAGAGCCGGCGCCGGCGCCGGAGGCCAGTAGGCAGTAGGTGGTGGGCAGTAGGCAGACGCCAGTAGGCAGTTGGCAGAGTTCGTTGGGTAATCGTTGTGACGGCTGGGCAGTAGCCCGACCGTGAGGAAGGGTATGGGGCAGTAGCCCGACCGTCAGGGAGGGCATGAGGGCAGTTCAAATTTAAGAATAGATAGAGGGTCAGTTATGCCGAAACTAAAGACACATAAGGGCGCAGCGAAGCGGGTTCGCATTACTGCGACCGGAAAAATCAAACGCGGGCACTCGCATGCGCGCCATATTTTGACGAAGAAGACTCACAAACGGAAACGATTGCTGGACATCGATACCCTGGTTGCGAAAGCTGATCAGAAGCGCGTCGAAGCAATGCTTCCCTACGGAAGAGATTAAGGAGCAATCACGAAGCTTGAAGAGGGAGAAATAAGTCATGCCTAGGGCAAAACGTGGAAATAAGCGTCTCGAGCGACGCAAGAAGATATTGAAGCTGGCGAAGGGCTATCGCGGCACAAAATCAAAGCTGTACCGGTCGGCCAAGGAGTCGGTTGAGCGTGGATTGAATTTCGCTTACACCGGTCGCAAATTGAAGAAACGCGATTTCCGTAGTTTGTGGATCGTTCGCATCGGCGCCGCCGCCCGGTTGAATGGACTCAACTATTCGCAGCTTATGCATGGACTGAAGCTGGCAGGTTTGGAGTTTGACCGCAAGGTGCTTGCTGATCTCGCGGTAAACCAGCCCGATGCGTTCACAGAAGTTGCCCTCCAGGCCAAGACTGCACTGGAGAGCAAGAAAGAAAAGGCAGCAGCTTAGAGACACGGTTCTATTCTGACGATGGCGGAAAACCAAAGCGAGCAGGATCCGAAAACCCAGGTTGAGGCGGCACGCAAAGCGTTCGAAAGTGACTTCGAACGCTTTGCCAGCTTTGCGGCCGATCCAACGTCCCTGCGAGGACTGAATCTGACGCAGGCCGAAGCTGAACAGCGCTCAATTGCCGAGCTGAGGACGCGACACTTGGGTAAGAAAAGCGCCCTCGCTGCCAGCAAGAAGATGATCGGGAGAGTGGCGGCGGAAGAGCGAGCAGCTTTCGGCCAGTTGGTACAGCAGAACGAAGCTCACATCACCGGAAAAATTGAAGCGGCCGAACAACTCCTCAACAGTCATATCAACCTTGCGCGGATTCAACGCGAGCTCCTCGACGTCACGCTGCCCGGCAGGCGTCCGCGCCATGGCCACCTTCATCCGATCACGATTTTGCGTGAGCGTCTTGAAGACATCTTCGTAGCGTTGGGCTATGCCATCGAAGACGGTCGCGAAATTGAAACCGACTTCTACAACTTTGACGCTTTAAACATCCCGGCAAACCACCCTGCACGTGCCCCGCAGGACACGTTCTACACTGACGATGGTTTCGCCCTGCGATCGCAGACCTCGACAGTGCAAATTCACGCGATGCAGCGCCGCGGAGCTCCGGTGCGAATGATCGCGCCTGGACGAGTGTTTCGACGCGACACTCCCGACCCGACACACAATCCGATGTTCTTTCAGGTCGAAGGCCTGTGCGTCGACCGTGGCATCACCATGGCTCACCTGAAAGGCACAGTGGCCGAGTTTCTGCGGCGGATGTTTGGTCCAAACACCAAAACACGCTTCCGCCCATCATATTTTCCGTTTACCGAACCAAGCGCGGAGTTTGATTTCAGTTGCTTCAAATGTGGCGGCTCTGGATGCCGCATTTGCAAGAACTCAGGGTGGATAGAACTCGGCGGGTCGGGAATGGTTCATCCCAACGTGCTTCGCGCTGCCGGAGTAGATCCGAGCGAGTTTTCAGGTTTCGCCTTCGGCCTGGGAATCGATCGGATGGCTGCGCTGATGTACGGGCTCGACGATATTCGACTGCTTTTTGAGAACGATGTTCGTTTTTTGGAGCAGTTTGATTAAACCTGTCAGTTGTCAGTGGCCAGTTGGCAGTTGCAAGAAGCCTAAACAACCACAACCCAGCAACTAACAACTGACCACCGACAACTGACCATTGACTGACCATGTTGATAAGTTACAACTGGCTACGCGAACTAACCGGCACGACCCTGACTCCGCTTGAGTTGAGGGAGCGGCTCACCATGGTTGGGCTGGCCATCGATGCGGTTGAAGAAGTTGCCGGGGATTCGGTCCTCGACGTGGAAGTCCCTTCAAACCGGCCAGACTGCCTGTCGCATGTCGGAATTGCGCGAGAAGTGGCGGTAATTGAAAAGTCCAAGGTTCAAAGCCCAACCTCCAAAGTCGGGAAGACTGAGGGGAAAACGAGCGATCTTGCGGCGGTTGAGATCCGAGACGCAGACCTCTGCCCGCGTTATGCAGCCCGGGTTGTCCGCGGAGTCAAGATTGCGCCGTCACCAGCGTGGTTAACCAGGCGCCTTGCCGAGATTGGACAGCGACCGATTAACAACGTTGCTGATATCACGAACTACGTCCTGCATGAATTGGGCCAGCCGCTGCACGCCTTCGATCTGAATAAGCTCGGCGAGCAAAGGATCGTTGTGCGACGCGCTGCCCTCGGTGAGAAACTGAAGACACTGGACGGCGTCGAACGGACACTCGATCCCGAGATGTTGGTGATTGCAGACGCGCACTTGCCGGTAGCGCTGGCGGGGATCATGGGTGGACTGCACTCCGAAATCTCAGAAGCGACTGCCGACGTTCTCATCGAAAGCGCGTACTTCGATCCAGATTCTGTTCGTCGCACCGCAAGAAAACTCGGCATGGACACTGAAGCTTCGAGGCGCTTCGAACGCGGAGCGGATCGTGAAAACGTATTGAGCGCCCAGGCCAGGTGCGTCGACTTGATTTGTGAAATTGCCGGTGGAAAGGCTACCGAGGACGCGCTTGATGTGTATCCGAATCCGCAGGAGCCAATAACCGTCAACTTTCGCCCATCGCGAGTCGAAAGCCTGACTTCGCTGAGAGTCGAACTGCCGGAGATGATGAGAACGCTGGCGGGACTGGGCTTTAAGTCGGCGGATGCTTCCACCTCCGAGGTCAAAGCCTACGTCGTTCCCAGCTGGCGCGTCGACGTCAGTATGGAGGAAGACCTGGTGGAGGAAATTGCGCGCCATGCTGGCTACGACCGGATAGGGTCTGAGTTGCCGCCTTCAAACATGTCAGGCGAATATCAGCCGGCAGAGTTGAAACGCCGTGCGCTTCGTCGAGCGCTGACCGATTCCGGTTACGACGAAGCTGTCAACTTCAGTTTCATCGATGCGGCGCATGATGAACAGTTTGATTTGATTCCGACCCTGGCGTTGGCGGCCATGGGTCCACATTTTGTGACCTTGAGCAATCCAATCATTGAAGACGCCGCACGCATGAGACCATCTCTTCTTGCCGGGCTCTTACAATCTGTTCGTCATAACCTGAATTACGGCCTCCGTGACGTCCGTTTATTCGAAATTGGGAGGCTTTTTGCACATTTGACCCCGGGTGAGTTGCCGCTGGAACGCGATGCGCTCGCCCTGATTGCCACCGGTGGCGCGACCGAAGAGGGTCGGGCCGAGTCACCTCGAGAGATTGATTTCTACGAACTGAAGGGTGCGCTTGAGGCTGCCGTTGATGCGATGAAGCTTGGACCATTGAGCTTTGAAGGGGCCGCGGTCAAACACCTGCGAGAAGGGCAGTCGGCTCGAATCCTGTTGTCTGGTGGCACGGCGATTGGTTCGATTGGCAGGCTGGCTGGGCCGTTGGCTGCGGATTACAAATTCCGCCAACCTGTTTACTGCGCGGAACTCGATCTCACCAGCTTGCTTGAGTCGACTGAACAAACAATTCAGTACCGGCCGTTGCCTCGTTATCCGTCGGTGAGTCGCGATGTCACATTGCTGGTAGAACGCGCGGTGAACTTTGCGGAACTGGTGTCGGCAATTGACGGCGAACGCACTACCGACTATGCCGGAACCAAACTGGTTGGAACTTACGAAGGCGCCAACATACCCGAAGGGAAGCGTTCAATAACTCTGAGGCTCGAATATCGCTCGGTTGAACGCACTCTGCGTGATGATGAAGTAGAAGAGCGACATCGTCAGTTGGTAGATTCGCTGGTGAAAAAATTCGGCGCGAAGCTGCACTAAAAAAATAAATCGCGCTTCAGAGCGCATTCAGTCTTGCGCTTGCCAGCGTGAAGTCGCATAATCGCAACTGCTTGGGAAGTGGTTGATTGTTGGAGAGAGTAGAAAGATGGTTGGATTATCAGGTTTGGAAAAATTCTCGCACCTGGAAGACAAGATCTATCGTACGATCGAGCTTACCAAGACGCTGCGCCAGGAAAAAGAGAGTCTGGAGAAAGAACTCTCACAAATGCGTCGCAACCGTGGCAGCAGCAACGCCGGCAGCGGGTCTTTGGAACGGGAAAGACTTGAGAAGCAAGTTGAAGCTCTTCTCGCCGAGCGCGACATCATTCGCATGAAAGTAGAAGCGATGCTGGATGCCGTCGCTGCTCTCGATCCCGAGCTCGTGGAGGAGCTTAGATGACCACTGCAACGGACCAGATCTTTGGTAAAAGCAGTATGGAAACTACAACAACAGCTGCACCCACTATCCGAGTTGAGATCTATAACCAGACCTACAACATTCGCTCCGACGGTGATACCGAATACCTCACGAGACTTGCGGATTTTGTCGACAGCCGGATGCGTGAGATTTCCTCAGGAACGCTCACTGTCGATTCGCTTAAAGTGGCCATTCTGGCTGCTTTACACATAGCCGACGAGCTTCACCGCCAGAAACAAACCTACGAACAGGCCGACGCCCAGCTGGCCTTGCGGAGCGCCGAGTGTGCCGAGATGCTCGACCGTCTGCTGAGGGTCAGAAGCAATATCGAGCAGGAACAGGGCGGCTCAGGACGAATCTCGCTCGGTTAGCAACCCGCTTACCCCACCGAAACACATCACTCGAGATTAGACGCAAGCCTGGCATCGATGAGAAGGCCGCGGCTGTGGTTTCCATTAAGTCTGGACGCTCCTGTAGCCGAATGAGTCGCGTTCCAACTTGAGACCGGGTTTTGGGGATTTCAGATTTGAAATTTCAGGCATTTCTGATCCGAAATCAGACAAGCCGCTTCACCGCTTCTTGCGCTTGTGTTAGTATCCCCGCGGCGGAGGGAATTATTCTGCGAGGCTCGTCACCGAGTTACGATGATTGAGCCAACGCCGTTGAATTGGGAGACCGACGCCGTTCGCCAGTGCAATTCTTCAGCGTTAAGAATCGCCAGAGGCTGCGGCAATAGCAGGTCACCCACCTGTTCATGCAGGTTCAATTACGGCTTCGGAACGACCTGCGCGGATTTCCCTCCAGCCAACAAAAGCCGTAAATGGTAAATCGTGAATCGTAAATAGTGGTTGCTATTCGCGGTTGTCGGTTTTCCATTTACGGTTTTTCTGTTTAAGCGCGAAGACTTAGCTCGATTTAATTCATTATTTACTGCTTTTATGAAAGTGCTCATGATCGGCGACGTGGTGGCGAAGCCCGGGCGCATGGCTGTCCTGGAGAGGATCCAGGATCTGCGCGAACAATACGCGATCGATTTCGCAATCATGAACGCGGAAAATCTTGCCGGCGGCTTTTCAGTTACTCCTTCTTTGTGCGAACAGCTGTTTGAGTCCGGAGTTGATGCAATGACTTCCGGCAATCACATCTTCGACAAGAAAGAGGCCATCCCCTATATCGCGAAACAGCCACGACTGATTCGTCCGGCAAACTATCCGCCAAACACGCCGGGCAGTGGTATTTGGACAGGAACGATCAAGGGTACGCCAGTGGCCCTGATTAACTTGATGGGCCGCGTTTTTATGCCGCCCGCGGATGACCCTTTCCGCACCGTAGATCACCTCCTGGAAAACGTACCGAATGAGACAAAAGTCCGGATAGTCGATATGCACGCGGAAGCCACGTCGGAAAAAGTGGCGATGGGATGGTATCTCGACGGACGTGTTTCCGCGGTATTGGGCACCCACACCCATGTTCAAACTGCGGATGACAGAATTCTGCCGGAAGGCACAGCTTACCTGACCGACATCGGAATGACGGGAAGCTACGCCGGGGTCATTGGAATGAGCAGTCGTGACGTCATCGCGCGCTTCACTACGGCGGTTGCGAGACGGGCAGAACACTCGACCGGGCAAGTTCGAATCTGCGCCGCGGTGATCGATGTTGATGAGACTACGGGGCGTGCTCGTGGAATCGAACGCGTCAACTTGAGTCACGAGCAGTAGCAGGCCCTCGAAAGTGAGCAGTGGGCGGTGGGGCAGTGGGCGGTGGGGCAGTTAAGACATGCCGCCGCTAGAGTGCTCTGCGGAAGAGCTTCATGGGCAACCGCCCACCGGCAACCGGCTCGTCATCGGGATTATCTTGCTGGCGATTTCGTCAATCCGTTGAGCAGACGGCCAACATCGCCAGCCTGTTGCAGCCCTCGGTCGCACGTTGTTTGGTTCGAGTAACCAAGCCTCGAAGCAATAAGAATCTGCGTTTCAACTTCGCGCAATGAGCCATAAGCAATGGAAAGGTGGCGAAGAAAATCAGCGGTGGTTTGCCTTCCTTGCCCTTCTGCAATGTTTGAAGCTATTGAAACCGCAGCCCGTCTTACTTGGTTAGTAAGCGAGTAGAGTTCTTCTCGGGGAAAGCTCTTGGATGCTTTGTAAACGTCCTCTATTGAGTCCATCGCTTTTTGCCACGCAACTAGATCTCGGTAGTTTTTTACTTTCATTGAAAGCCTCCTTTTTGACCAACTCTGTTAATTCAAGTCGAGCGGTTTGGAAGGTGAAAGCAACTTTCAGGTCTTAGCTTAAAGGAAAAGTCTTGATGAGGAGGGTGAATAGAATTACAACTGCCCACTGCCCACTGCCCACTGCTCCTAGGCCGGGCCCTCGGCGGTTGGAACTTCCTCGCCTGCGGAGTGTGACTTCACGATGGGCGGGGCCAGCAGCCGTTTTGCGTATCCCTCGGGGAAAGAACGCACCCGACCGGTTGAGTCGGTAACGACATGTCCTGTCTCGCCTTCGGCGATTATGGTGCCGTCGGATACCCGGACCACTTCGTAGCCAAACCTTAACGAACGACGACGCATCTCGTTGATATGGGTCCGCACGAGGAGTTCGTCATCGTAGTAGGCAGCCGCCTTGTACCGGCAATAACTCTCGGCAACCACCAGGAAGGCATCGTCGTCCTCTTCCATGTCACGGTAGGAAAAGCCACGCGCGCGGCAAAACTCGGTACGCCCAATCTCAAACCAAATCAAGTAGTTGGCGTAGTAGACAATGCCCATCTTGTCTGTTTCCGCGTAGCGGACTCGCAGCAAGGTCTCGTGCCATTCTCCGTAGACAGTTTCTGGTGCTGGACTTGTCATCTGACGGTTATGCCTTCAAACTCTGTTCAGGTCGTTCTAATTTTAGTTACGTTTCAGCGGACTATAAAAGCGAAACTCTAAGATGTCAAAGCAAACTCGCCCCTTATTGTCCCTTCTCGTCCTGGCTGCCCTGCTAAGTCTGGGGGGATTGAGTCAGCCGTCTTCGGCAAGCCGGCCCGCTCAACAAGCGAGCGTTACGAATAGTACTGCCCGGAATGCCGCTATTGTTGCAACGACTGCGGAAGTACTGAAAGCGACCAGCGAAATCAGGCAACTTGCGATCCTGCGGCCAGTTAAGAGCGGGGCTCAGGCTCGCGATGCGATTGAGCGCATGCTCATCAAAAATCTGGATGAACAGACTACCACGGCCGAAATGCACGCCAACGAAGTCACGATGCGGAAGTTTGGTCTCGTGCCCGCCGATTTCGAGTATCGTCCGTTCATTATCAAGCTGCTGACGGAGCAAGTGGCGGGCTATTACGACGTCAAGGTACGCGAGTTTTACCTCGCTGACTGGTTGGAGCTGGATGGTCAGAAGCCGGTGATGGCTCATGAGCTTACTCACGCGCTGCAGGACCAGCATTTCAACTTGAAGCGGTTTGAGAAATGGCCGAAGAACGAGTCGGATAGTGAACTCGCCGCTCGCGCCTTAATCGAGGGTGACGCAACACTCGCAATGACGATCTACATGACCAGGAACCCGCTTGAGGCTTTGGCATTCACCAAGACGATCCTGTCCAGCGGCATTGCGACAGAACAAATAAACAAGGCGCCTCGTGCAATGCGTGAGTCGTTGGTTTTTCCCTACCTCGAAGGCTCCGGGTGGGCCACCCAACTTTACAAGCGCGGTGGTTGGAACATGGTCTCGCAGGCTTTCAACAGGTTGCCGCTTTCGACGGAACAGATTCTGCACCCGGACAAGTACTTCTCGTACGAGCAGCCGGTGAAGATTCACTTGCCTGACGTGACGAATGTACTCAACGAAGGACACAAGCAACCGGCAAACGGCAGACGGCAAACGTCAGTGGGCAGTGAGCAGTGGGCGGTGGGCAGTCGGCAGTTTGCACCTGGCAAACCGCAGTTTAACGCTCATGCAGGCGCTGGCCAGGCGCCGGTACGCAGAAAAGGGACGCAACTCAACAGGTCAAGACGTGTTGAGCCCAAGCCTCCCGCGCCTACACCCAACCCCCAACCCTCTGCACCAACCACATGGCGGCGCATCGACTACGACGTCAATGGTGAATGGGGTTACTACCTGATTCTCGACCAGTTCCTGAAAGCACCGGCCGATTCCAGACGCGCATCAGCTGGGTGGGCCGGGGATCGTTACGCAGTCTATGAAGGACCAAGATCGGGCGACGTCTTACTCGCTCAAATGACTGCCTGGGACACGGAAAACGACGCGCGCGAATTCTTTGATGCCTACGTCAAACGCACCGAACTCCGGTATTCGGGCGCCGAGTCCGTCGATTTCAAATCCGGCGATTCCGAGTCATCTGCCTCCAAAACCGAAATCCGAACTCCGAACTCCGAAATTCAAAAGTCCAACACCCGCCGTTTTCATACTGGTGAAGGCCTGGTTGTCATTGAACTGCGTGGCTCGCGGGTGTTAGTTCTGGAAGGAATTCCGCCGGGCGTCGACCCAAATAGTCTGACCCGGGCGTTATGGTCATGACGGCTGAACTTCACTCCAGCATCCCGGAACGACTGAAGGAACGCGCGTTGTCTGAAGAGATTTCGCGTGGTATTTTGTCTGGCGAATTTCAATTTCAGAAAAAAGTTCTTGAGATCGGTGTGCCGGTCTGAACTATGAAAAAGACTGACGTCCTGCCTGCCATAAAACCATCACCTAAGCGTCTGCGCGAATTAACCGATGAGTTGCGGCAACTCGAGGCGAAGCTTCGTCTGGGTGGTGGGCCTGACAAGATCGAGCGGCAACACAGTCAGGGGAAACTTACCGCTCGCGAGCGGATCGATCTGCTTCTCGATAAGGGAGCGTACGCCCAGGAGATTGGGTTGCTGGTCGCTTACGATCAATACCGGGAAAAAGGGGAAAAGGGGAAGGGGGAAAGGGGAAGGGCAGAAGGCAGTAAGCAGGAGGCAGAAGGCAGAAAAGCAGAGGAAGACATTGGACCGGCGCCGGGGGCTGGAGTTGTCACGGTTGTTGGACGCGTTGAGGGTCGTGAGATTGTGGTTGTTGCTAACGACGCCACGGTAAAGGCCGGTTCGTGGTGGCCGGAAACTATCAAAAAAATTCTAAGGGCACAGGAAATCGCGATGCGTTCCCACGTGCCGATTATTTACCTGGTGGATTCGGCGGGCGTAAACCTTCCGTACCAGGGCGGTGTGTTTCCCGGCCAGTATGGAGCGTCGCGTATCTTCTATTACAACTCACTAATGCGTCGTTACCTCAAGATTCCTCAGATTTCAGCAGTGATGGGGCCATGCATCGCTGGTGGAGCCTACCTACCGGCACTCTCAGATGTCATCGTCATGGTTGAAGGCACGTCGTTTATGGGCCTGGGCGGGGCAAACCTCGTCAAGGGAGCCACGGGTCAGACGATTGATAACGAGACTCTCGGCGGAGCGAAGGCGCACAACGAACTATCCGGTGTTGCTCATTATCGCGTTCCTGACGACAAAGCCTGCGTCGATAAGATTCGCGAATTTGTTTCCGAACTCCCGGAAAGAATTCCGAGTCCGGTTCAAGTCTTGCCAAGCGTTCATCCTGCCCGATCGCCGGAAGCTCTCTACGAGATACTGCCGCAAGACCATAAACAGCCCTACAACGCGCGTCATTTATTGGACTGCTTGCTTGATGACGGACATCTTGACGAGTTTCAAGCAGACTACGCGAAGGAGATGATCACCGGACATGCTCGCGTCCGCGGCATTCTGGTTGGGGTCATTGCTAACCACCGGGGAATGATTCGCGCGCCTGGCGGAGGCCCGCCGCGGTTTGGCGGCATCATCTATACCGAGTCGGCAGAAAAAGTGGCTTACTTCATCGAGACCTGCAACCGGCGCAAAACGCCCCTGCTGTTCATCCAGGATGTGTCGGGCTTCATGGTTGGGCCAGAGGCGGAACACTCAGGAATCATTCGCGCCGGCGCCAGATTTGTCGAAGCCATGGCCACCGCCCTGGTTCCGAAGATTGTTTTGACGGTGAATCACGCATCGGGTGCAGGTTATTACGCGATGGCGGGGCAGGGATTCGATCCGGATTTCATTTTCAGCTGGCCGACTGGACGCATGGGAGTAATGGAAGGCGACTCCGCAGTGCAGGCTGTGTTTGGCAGTCAACTCGAAAAACTCAAACGCAGCGGTGGGGAACCCAGCGAAGATCTCGAGGCAGAGATGGATCGCGTAAGAGATACATACGAGGTTGAACTCGACGCAAAATACGCCGCGGCGCGCGGGTTTGTTGATGCCGTGATCGCGCCGGAAGATACGCGAAGTGCGTTGGAGCTGAGTTTACGGACCAGCCTGAACTACGGTGGGCCTCATCTCGGGCCGTTTGTTTTGCCGCCCGGGATGGCCTGAGAGTTTTGACTGAATGAAACAGAAGATTCGCATTGCCGCTGGACAAGGCTTCTGGGGAGATCTTCCGGACGCACCAGTGCGTCAGGTTGAGGGTGGCCCCATTGACTACTTGATGCTCGACTATCTGGCCGAAGTGACGATGTCGATCATGCAGAAGCAGCGTTCGCGTGATCCTTCGGCAGGTTATGCCCGAGACTTTGTGCCGTTGATGAAGAAGATTCTGCCGGCGTGTATTGACCGCAATATCCGGGTCACAGCCAACGCGGGAGGTGTAAATGTCGAAGGCTGCGCCAATGCGGTGGCTGAGGTGGCGCGTGAGCTTGGACTGAGCGGTAAGCTTCGCATCGGCATTGTCACCGGTGACGACATCATGCCGCAGATCGACGAGTTTCTGGCGCGCGGTATTGAGTTGCGTAACATGGACACGGGCGCGTCGCTAGTCACCGTTCGCGAACGCATTCAGAGTGCGAATGTTTACCTCGGCGCGGCGCCTATTGTTGAAGCACTCAACCAGGGCGCTCAAATCGTCATTACCGGCCGCGCAACCGACACTGGACTGACACTCGCCCCAATGATTCATGAATTTGGCTGGGCTGCTGACGATTGGAACAAGCTCGCGGCCGGAACGATTGCCGGGCACATCATCGAGTGTGGCGCACAATGTTCGGGCGGTAACTGCCAGTATGAATGGCGCAGCATTCCCAATCTGGCAGACGTCGGGTTTCCGATTGCCGAAGCATCGCCCGACGGCAGTTTCGTAATTACAAAACATGAGCGCACTGGCGGGTGGGTAATCATTCCCTCGATAAAAGAGCAATTGGTCTATGAGATGGGAGACCCGCACGAATACATCACGCCTGACTGCGTTGCGGATTTCACTACAATTCGTCTGGAATACGAAGGCCGCGATCGGGTCCGGGTTTACGGAATCGAGGGCCGTCCGGCGACTGAGTTCTTCAAGGTTTCGATCAGCTATTCCGCTGGATACAAGGCCGTCGGCACTCTCGTTTATTCATGGCCTGACGCTTACGACAAAGCGAAGGCCGCAGACAGAATTCTGCGCGCGCGTCTCGACCGGCTTGGTTTGAAATTTGACCTGATACACACGGAGTTTGTCGGTGCAAACGCGACGCACGGCCCATTGGCAGGGGATCCCTCGCCCGACGTTCCGGAGGTTCAATTGCGAGTTGGCGTGCGAGGAGAAGACCGGCAGGCGATCGAAAAGTTTACCAAGGAAATCGCGCCGTTGATCTTGACTGGCCCACCAGCGGTTACTGGATTTGCCGGCGGGCGGCCGAAGGTTGAAGAGATCGTCGCTTACTGGCCGGCACTGATTCCGAAGAGTGAGATCAATCCACACGTGGAGAGTATTTCCGTGTAGAGATTGATTTCAGCGGAGTAGAAGAGAAGATTTATCATTTTTCATTTGACATTTTTCAATTTGCCATTGAAGTCGAGCCTCTTCGTCTGGAATGGAGATGTCAAATGGTAAGTGTCAAATGACAAATGATAAATCTAGTGGGCCTCGGTCCAAATGAAGGTGCAACTAACAAAACTCGCTCATGCCCGATCAGGTGATAAGGGCGACACCGCCAATGTCGGTCTAATCGCGTTGCGCGATGAGTATTATCCGATCCTGGTCCGTGAAGTGACCGCTGAACGAGTGAAACAACACTTTACCGGAATCTGCAGCGGCGACGTTGAGAGGTTTGAGTTGCCGAATCTTGGGGCGCTCAACTTCCTGCTGCACGAAAGTCTTGGCGGTGGCGGCACGCTGTCACTGATGACGGACGCACAGGGAAAGACATTCTCAACTGCGCTGTTGAGAATGAATATTGAGATCTCAGATGAAGAAGTTGAAGCTCTGGAACTCGCGGTTAACAATCTCTAGAGGCACATAGCGCGGCAATCTCAGGTTGGATAGCGGTCATTGGGTGCAGAATGAGGCTCCGGCGGAAGTCAACGACGCCTTGCTGAAGTTTTTGAAGAGTGATTACTGAGATAGTAGGGCTACACCAGACTGCGTTTCTTGAGAGTCAATCCGTATGGCAGAAGAAAATAGCGAAGTCCTGTATCAAGTCGACGGCGGCGTGGCGCGGATCACTTTGAATCGCCCGGAGAAGAGGAACGCATTGAACGATGCGCTCGTGGCCGGCCTGAAGGATGCCTTCCAGCGGGCCGACAAGGACGAGGCGGTGCGGGTCGTAGTGCTTTCCGGCGCCGGCAAAGACTTTTGTGCCGGAGCCGATTTATCTTCGCTTCAGAAGATTTCTGAAGCATCGGTCGCAGAAAACACTGATGACGCACGTTCTTTGATGGAATTGTTTGTCCTGATCAGAAGGTTGAAGATCCCGGTGCTGGCAGCGGTGAAGGGAAGAGCGCTTGCTGGTGGCTGTGGGCTCGCCAGTGCGTGCGACATTGTGCTGGCTTCGGCAAGCGCCCGGTTTGGTTATCCGGAAGTCAGGCTTGGTTTTGTTCCAGCGATGGTGATGGCTATCCTCCGAAGGAATGTTCCCGAGAAGCTGACTTTTGAACTAATCACTCGGGGGGAAGAGATTGGCGCTGAAGCGGCCAAACAACTCGGATTAATCAATCGCGTTTTCAATGATGAGGAGTTTGAAGCGCAGGTGAACACCTATGCCGGCGGATTTGAAAAACTCAGCGCGTCGGCGATTGCTCTGACAAAAGGCCTGCTTTACCAGATCGACGGCATGGCGTTCATGGAAGCGATTGAGACCGGTGTCGACGTAAACGTGATCGCGAGGATGACGGAGGATTGCCAGTCGGGCATTGAGAGGTTCCTGAAGAAGGGTTGAAGCGACTACTCTTTCACTAGCGCCGGTTCAGGGAAGTTACGAAAACAGTTTCGAAGCGATTATTTAGCAGCCTTCAACCTAAGTCTGGAGATTTCGTTCTTGATGGCCTCCAGATTTTTTGCTGTCGGGTTCTTCTTCAAATACTCTTCCAGCGCGTCTGCCGCCCGCGATGGTTGCCCCTTCATCTCGTAGAACATAGCTAACGTCGGCGCATCTGGTTTCATTTTCTTTTCGCTCAAGTCGGATGCCTTCGAGAGCGCCAGCTCCGCCTGGTTTAGCAAGTCGGCTTGTTCCGCAACCCTTTCCGGGTTGACGAACGAAGCCTGGTAGATAAGCGCTGAAGCACGCATTAACGGGTTTAGAGGGTTTGCCGGGTTGAGTCGCGCGGCCTCATCGAAGATCGCTGCCGCAATCGGATACTTTCTTTGCCTCATCAAGACCAGACCAAATGATTGATAAACGCGTTCGTCGTTTGGATTTATCTCGCGCGCCCGATCGAGCGGAGCGATCGCTTCATCCAGGCGACCGGTCTGGATGAGTTGATTGCCTATCATCAAGTGAGCTTCGAAGTATTGCGGGAAGATTTGCACAGCTTCCTGAAGCTGGATCATCGCAGGGTCACCTTTGCCTTCGCCAGCCAGTTTCTGAGCACGCTCAAACTTTTCGCGGGCCGCGTTTGGCACCTCCTGAGAAAAAGCATTGATGACTCCCGCGCGAGCCGCCGCTGGCTTTCCACGAACCGCGCGCAACTGGATATCCTGAGTGAAGAGTTGGCCGGAGGCTCCAAATGCGGACACATCGGCGAATACTGAGGTGGTTTCGAAATTCGTTCCGTCTCCTTCTGCCACCAGTTGGTACGTTCCCCTGGCAAGACCGGAGAAGCTGTACCTGCCGCTCAGGTCGGTAAAGGTTTCATAGATTCGCCGGCCACTGAAAGTAAGAGTTACTCTAACGGGGTTGGTTGGCTGCGCACCCTCGGGGGTTATGACTCGACCTTGCAGAGAATGCGGGCCTTGAGCGTGGCCGGTGACGACATGACCGAGGATTACTAGCCAAGCCAGTGCCGATAACTGAAGATGCCGCATGGTTAATTCTACATCTCCTGATGTCTTTCTAAGGACTAAAAACAGCGGCGGGTAGTGGGGTAATTGTGTGTTGCAGTCAAGAACTGCTTCGAATCTGTTGGAAACACCGCTGGTTGGTTACGGGCCTGCTGAAATCACGAGCCAGCTTGTCGCCTTCAGGCGGCAGCCCCGCGGGCCTAAAGGCCAGCCGTTTTACGGCTGGTTCACCGCCGCGTAGTTTTTGTCGAGGCCGCTTCAGCGGCCTTTTCGGATTGCGGCTCGGAGCAAGGCCGTTGAAACGGCCTCCAACTCAATCCTGGCGGCAGCTAACCAGCCGTAAAACGACTGGCCTATTCGCCCTTTGGGCCAGCCTCGTAAACGAGGCATTTCGAATTTCACGAACAACTCTGTGTTTGACCGCAACACACAATTACGCCACTACCCAGCGGCGGGACAGGAAAATCCGGGCACTATGCGAAACTGCGCCCCGCATAGTGCCCGGATGTTTAGGTTAGAAGCTAAAGCGCACGCCGAGTTGGGCTTGAAAAGGAATTCCCAGCGGCTCGGAGAAGCCTGTGGCTCCAAAGAAATTGACTGGCTTCCCGAAGTCTGGTTCGCCGGTCACGTTCTGAAACTGGTTTCCGAAGTTTCCAGTGTTGAAGACATTGAACGCTTCGAAGAAGAGGCCCAGTTTCTTTCTTTCGCCGAAGTTGAAGAACTTCGATACGCGTACGTTCAACTGAGAGAAGTTATCACCTCGTTGAGTGCCGGGGGGCAGGTGGTGCTGGTCATCCCCGTCGCGTGAATCTCGTTCATTAAAAACGACACCATCTTTATTGATGTCGCAAACGCAATCAGGAAACACGTTGTAGGGACGCGCCGACGCTAATTGAAGTATGGGCGCAATTTGGAAGCCTTTCGGCAGATCGAAGATACCTGAAAGAACAAAACGGTGTCGTTCATCTTCGAGCGTATAGCCGAAATTCTCAGCAGGATCCCATTTATTGAACTGGCTCATTGGGCCAAAACCGAAATCGGATATTGCCCCAAACCAGCCTTGGGCACGCGAGAGCGTGTAATGGGCATTCAACTGGTACTTGTTTGCATAGCGCCTCTTGAATGAGGCCGTGAAGGCATCATAACGCGAACGTCCATCTGATTGGGCCACGCTGATGCGCCCGAACGGTGTTGCGGTGCCAAACTCCGCAATCAATTCGGCTGCATGGGCCGCAAACAGCGGAGCCAGCAAGCGCGGCGGATTTGGATCGTTGCGCTGTGCGCCGATCAGTGGTCCTATGCGCGGGTTAATGTCGAATCCGACGAACTCGTGAAGCCCGAGAATGTGGACGAAGTCGAATTCGATGGACATGTTCCTTCCCAACTCTTGAGCAAACCCGAAATTGAATTGTTGAGTGAAAGGTGATTCGAAATCGGGATCGATCATTCGTCCACGGGCGCCCGGTATTGGGTTTACCAGGGGCCGAGGAATTGTTGGTGGAGGTGAATCGATGCTGAGATTTGGGCCGTCGTTAGCGAAGGTGGCGTAAATCTCAGGATTGGCCTGTTGCACAGCAAAGAGCGGCACGTTCAAGAAAGACTGATCGAAATACATGCCGTAGCCGCCCCGGAGTACCGAACGAGCATTCCCGCGAAAATCCCATGCGAAGCCCACCCGCGGAGAGAAGTTGTTCTTGTCGTCCTTGGCAACTCTTCCGTAGGGACTGCCTATGATCTGGAGCGCGCGCAGCGGGCGGTTATTAGCCTGGTTAGCGGAATCCACGAATCCGATGTCGAGGTCATAACGCAAACCCAGGTTCAGAGTAAAGTTTGGTGTGACTTTCCAGTCGTCCTGAACGTACCAGGCGAATTGCTTTGCACCGTTACGGAGGTTGAAGCTGGGATCACCGCCCGACAAGACCACCGCCGCGACAACGCCAAGACCATCTAAGTCAGCCGGCGTGCAAACGGAATTCCCGGTAAACGTGGTACAGGTAAGCGGCCCTGGCAGTATTTGAGTGGTGTGAAAGCCCAACGGGAATTGGCCGGGGTTGAGGGCGATCTCATCCGCGTTGAAGAAGAAGTCGTACTCCGGCGCAGAATTGAAAGCAAAGAGTCCGCCCAGAGTTGGCTCAAACGTGATATCCCCACCAAATTTGAGACCGTGGTTGCCGCGGTTCCAGCTAAAGTCGTCGCGGAACTGGTGCTTCTTCTGAATCGTCTGCTGT
>JAXIOV010000003.1:0-44597 GCA_045403245.1 Pyrinomonadaceae bacterium
ACTGGTGGGTTTGGGGTGGGGCCCCCGGGGGGGGGTCCCCCACCCCGCTTACCCCGCTTATTTGTTTTAAAATACTATAAAAAAAACACACGCCGGTACTTGAAAGTAGCGCCGGCGTTTTTGTTAGCTGTGATTCGATACGAGATCGGGGCAGTAGCCCGACTGTCAGGGAGGGCGTCGCTTCTGCAGATGACGCCCTCCCTGACGGTCGGGCTACTGCCCCATCTTGCGCCTTCGGCGCTAGGGCGACACAAACCCGGCGCGATGGCCATCATCACGCGCTTCCCAAACTACAACTATCTTGTCGATCGCCACAAAACAGATCTTGTTGTCGCTATCTTGAAGCTGGAGTACGCCGTCCTCGACCTTCATCACCTCGCCACTCAAACTCGACGCTCCACCGCAGTAGACGTCAACCTTCTTTCCCATCAGTGTCGACAAGAGCTGCTGCATCATCCAGGCCTCTTATTTCTTCTTTTTTTGATCCAGAAACGTGATTTTAACCAGCGGAACTACGTCCGGATCGTCCTGTTGGATGCGTTCAAATTCAATCAGGTCGAAATAGGCGCAGCGTGACGCCTCAGGGAATTCTCGACACGTGCCCGGTCGCGCATCGTAGATGGTACATTTCCGCGTGTCCTGATTTAGAAACATGCAGGCCTGTCCAAACAGCCGATCGGCTTTGCGCCTGAGAATTCGTTCTGTCCCGTGAAGCTTGGTGTAGCGGGCAGTCGCCACTTCCACAGTGACGCCAAAATGCGATGCCAGCCGTCTGACGTCGCGAGCCTTGACCTGGACCCGTTCATAGATCGAGCAGCAATAAGCTACACATTTGTCGCAGTCATACTTGAGTGATTTGTGGCCATTGCCGGCAGGTTGCATGATCCGTTAGTACCTCGGTTGCCCTTTCCAAACATTGTTCAAGTTTGCCATCCGGCCCCGCGCTGTGGACGCAAAGTTTGAATCACACCCAGGTCAGCGTCTTTTCGACTTCTTGTATTCCCGAAGAAGCAGGTTCATAAATTCATCCCGGCGATCATAGAGCCGCTTTGGCTCGCGAGGCTCATGCTTTGCCAAAGCATAAGCCGTAATAAGCGGAAGCGCCACCGTTGAATCAACATAACAAACAACCGCGTCAGGCAAACGATCCGGATCCACTTTTCCCCACGACACCGCTTCACCAGGCGTTGCCCCGGAGAGGCCGCCGGTATCCGGTCTGGCATCGGTGACCTGAAGGAAGAAGTCGTGGCCGCGTTCGTCAATGCCCAACACTTCCTGGATCTGCGGTTCGGTTTGCAGGAGAAAATTCTTTGGCGAGCCGCCGCCCAAAATGAACACCGCCGATTGACCCTTCTTCTGAGTGCGGCGTCCCTTTCCTTTTCCGCCACTTCGTTTGGCGGCCAAAACGATCGCCGCAGTTTCATTCACATCCAGCGAAGGATCAAACGCCAGCTTGTTACCTTGGAGCGCTTTGGCGGCCACGTTCATGCCAATCGAAGAATCGCCCGGAGATGATGTGTAAATCGGCACCGCGTATTCGTAGGCAACTCCCAATAGCGATTTTTCCTTGAGACCCAACTTCCGCTCGCGCTCGTGAACGTAACGTCCCGCCAGGTAGTGAAACTCCGCCGTCGACATCGACTTCTGAAACTCCTTGCCCGCAATTATCTGGCGGAAGAAAGCGTCAGTATCCAGCAGCACTGAGTAGTCAAAGAAGATGTCATAGATGCGCACCACTTCCTCTGCTCGCAACACAATGTCAGAGATTTGCGAGTTGCCCAGGTGCATTGCCAGGCCGATCCCAAAATGAGTGTCGTGATACAGATTGGCGCCGGTCGAGATAATCCAGTCAACGAAGCCCGCCTTGATCAACGGAATAAGCGCTGAAGTTCCCAGCCCCGCCGGGGTCAATGCACCCGTGATCGAAAGGCCGACGGTGACTTCAGGCTCCAACATCTTTTGAGTAAAAAGTTGGCACGCCTCACGAAGTCTGGCGGCGTTGTAAGCGAGGAATGCGTCGTCCACCAACTCGGTGACGGTGGTTTCCCTGGTTATCGGCGCCGGATCGATTCTTCGTCCCTGCAGAAACTTGCTGGTTCGTGTTGCCATTGACTATTCACCCGCTCGTTCAAGGTCTTTGAGACACTCGGAGCACAAGCACTTTGAATAGCGCGAGCTCAGTTCTGCTCGAGTGGTTTCGCTTAGATTGATCTGGGAACACCAACAGCCTGACAGGCTCGCGCCACAAGTGAAGTCTTTGCCGCATGCTTCACATTTCGACTGGCGCTGAAAACCCTTGGCCAGAAATTCTTTTATTGATTCGAGGGCAGTACGGGTCACGAAGCCTGACTCATTTCGTTTCCGTTTTCATCCGCGGCCTTCTTTACCAGCAATCGCACGATGCGACGTTCGTCGGCTTCCAGGACTTTGACGTCAAGACCTCGGAAGGTGAGGTGGTCGCCGGGCGACGGCACTTTACCGGATTTGTTGATGACCAGACCGGCAATGGTGGTGAAGTCGTCAGTCTCGATTTCGAGGTCAAAGAGCCGTTCGATCTTGCCGATCTGGGTTGAACCGAGTACTTCATAACCGTCGGCGCCCTTTTCGACGATGTCTTCCAGTTCCTCGCCGGCGATATCTTCGTCTTCAATCTCACCAACTATCTCTTCAAGTATGTCTTCGACCGTCACCAGTCCCGACACGCCGCCATACTCATCAATTACCATCGACAGTTGCACGTGGGCTTTTTGCATTTCCTCGAGCAACTCGGCGACTGGTTTGGTCTCAGGCACAAAGTAGACACTGCGCACCAGCGGTTTGATTGGGCCTTCTTCGTCTCCTTCAGCCCAACGCTCGAGCAAGTCGCGGACGTAGATGAGCCCTTCGACGTTGTCGATCTGCTCCCGGTAAACCGGAAGCCGTGAATACTTCGACTCGATCATGACGTCGCGGGCTTCTCTCACTGTAGCCCGTTCCGGCACCGCTACGATTTCCGGACGCGGTGTCATTACTTCGCCCACCCGCGTGTCGCCAAATTCGATGATCGAATGGATCAGTTCCCCTTCTTCTTCCTCCAGTATCCCTTCAGCTTCGCCGACATCAATCAAGGCTTGAAGATCGTCGGCCGAGTCCTGCTCTTCTTCTTCCTCGCCGTTTTCCTGTTCCAGTTCCTTGCGACGCGAGCGCGCAAACAAGCGATGAAAGGGATCCGCCGCAAAAGCCATCATCGGCAGGAAAGGCCGAATCACTGGCAGGAGCAGGAGCAGTGTTCCTTCAGGGTCACGAGTGGAAATGAACAGCGGGATTAACTGACGAAAGATGCCGGCGAGTATTAGCCCGGCCAGTAACCCGACCAGGACGACGCGCGGATTTTGAAACAGGGTCAGCGAGATTGAGGTCACCAGGACCGCAACCGCCACCAGGAGAATCTGAATCGTTGCCGAAATGGCGAAACTAAAACGGGGCCGGTCCTCGAGCACCTGTTTGAGAGAACCCGCGCTGCGCAGTCTGGTGCGCTCCTCGGCGTCACCGATGAGGCGGCGCAGACCCACATCGCTCAGTTGGCCGAAAGCCATGTCGATGGTGGCGAGCAGCGACAACAGCGCCAGCAACAGGATCGTTAGAATTAGCTCAATTTGCATTGCGACCGTTTAATAGTAAGTGGTACGACGGGGGGAATCAACGTGAAGGGGTTGGGATGCCTCTCTAAGAGTGAAAGAAAAGCCGATTTGCCATTTATCATTTGACATTTTTCATTCGTCATTAAATGCATTTGTAATGGACCCAATAAATGCTTTGTCATCGCTCCAAGTGATTAACCCCGCGGGTCCAAGGTTAAGCGCGTGGGACGAGACCTCAATGATAAATGTCAAATAATGTCAAATGATAAATGGAAAATCTGCCATTCCGCCCCTCGGCCTAAATCCCAAGCCTCTTCCGCATCCGCATCTCCAACCGGTTCATCTCGCCATCGTCAGTCGAATGATCATAGCCGCAAAGGTGAAGCAGGCCGTGGAGAATTAGCTGCGCGATCTCGCCGTCGAAGCTGAGTTTGTTTTCCTTAGCTTGCTTGGCCGCCTGCTCAACGGAAATCACCACGTCACCTAAACTCGATCCTTCCCAATTCTCAAATTCATCGGGGTTAGCTGGAAACGAGAGGACATCTGTAGTGCCTGACTTGTGCCGCCACATGCGGTTGAGTTCGCGCATCGCGCGGTCGGAAACAAAAGCAATCGTTACCCCGGTCCCGTCAGGTCGCACCGTCTTCAGTGCTTTTTTGGCAAACGCTTGCCACCGATCGCAATCGAGCGGGATCTTTCGTTGGCGACTGACAACTTCAATCATCGATACATCCACAGCTTTCGCAGATGTGAATTACAACGAAGCGAGAACCATGGAAGTGTAAGGGCTGTCCTGGTGATCCGCGGCCCAGTCATGGTCTCAATCTGCGTAGTCTGCGGCTTAAATCTCTCGCTTCTTTGAGTGTTCTTCGTAGGCCTTGATGATCATCTGCACCAGCTTGTGACGGACCACATCTTTCTCGGTGAAATAGACGAATTCGATTCCTTCCAGATTTCCCAGCACGCGCTCAGCTTCGATCAAACCGCTGCGCTTGCCCGCCGGAAGATCCACCTGGGTCACATCACCAGTAATCACGGCCTTTGAGCCAAAACCGATACGCGTCAAGAACATCTTCATCTGTTCACTCGTCGTGTTTTGGGCTTCGTCAAGAATGATGAAGGCGTCGGAAAGCGTGCGGCCGCGCATGAAAGCCAACGGCGCCACCTCAATCACCTGCTTCTCGAGGAGTTTGGTTACGCGTTCGTAGTCAATCAGGTCAAACAACGCGTCGTAAAGCGGCCGGAGATACGGATCAACTTTCTCTTGCAGGTCACCCGGCAAAAATCCGAGCTTCTCACCGGCTTCCACCGCCGGGCGAGCCAGCACAATACGATTGACCTGTTTTTGCATCAGCGCCTGTACCGCTAACGCGACCGCGAGGTAAGTCTTGCCGGTGCCGGCAACGCCGATTCCGAAAACCACGTCACGGTCCTGAATCGTCTGGATATATTTGCGCTGGGTCGCCGACTTTGGCGCGACCTGTTTCTTGCCTGCAGGATTGAAGCGGGCCTTGGTGAAATAGTCGCGCAAACTAAACGCACGGTCCTCGGCAATCTGCGCGAAGGCTTCCCGGAGTTCCTTGTCGGTAAACGGCCGGCCTTCCCGAAAGAGTTCAGCGAAGTCTTCGAGGATGCGCTGGGCGGTAACCACGTCTTCTGGATCGCCATCGATGGAGACGTCTTGTCCGCGGGCGTCGATGCGAACGTCGAGCAGCGATTCGAGGTATTTGATGTTCTGGTCGTGAACACCAAAGAGGGTTTCTATGCCGCGAGGTGGAAGTTCAATTTGTTTCAAAACCCGGGACGATCTCCTTCTACTGAAAAGCAGGATTGAATGGATTGAATAGACTTACTTGAAGGGTGGCGAGCTGGAAAAACAATTGGCGTCATACTGTATGTTCGACGCTACTACAGCGGTTAAAAGCTGTCAATTGCCGGCTGTCTCTTTTTTACAATTTGATGCAGTGAAGAAGTCAGATCAGCACGCCTCCGTAAAGATTGTATGACAACTGCTTTTCCCAACTGCGAATTTGCGGAAGCTGAGTGGTAACTGCCTTACTGCAGTTGTCATCAATCTGCTCGCCTTGACACCCTCAGGGGTCATCCTTATACTCCGTCACTTGCGCACGGGCCACCCTCGTGTAAACTGTTATTGGAAGTACCACTTAAGAATGGTTGGATTTGAGAATTACTGGAGTTTTGAATGCCTAATCACAAGTCAGCAGAGAAGAGAATGCGGCAGAACGAGAAGCGCCGCAAAATGAATCGCAGCAATCGGACCCGCGTCAGGGGTTCAATCAGGAATTTGCGGGACGTTTTGAGCACGGGCGACGGCAAACAAGTCGCCGAGCTCTTGCCGGCAACTGTGTCTACGATTGATAAGGCTGTGCAGAAGGGTGTGTTGCACAAGAATGCGGCCGCGCGATACAAGTCGCGACTGACCGCGCATGCAAACGCGGCAGCGGCCAAGTAAGAATTTCAAGCAATTAGAGATAGGCGAGGCGGATCGAATATTCGGTCCGCCTCGTTTTCTTTTTGACTCGGAGTAGGACAGACATTCTTGTCTGTCCTTTTTCTTCTCTGGGCAACCTTCGTGTCATCTGTACCTCTGTGGTGGATAACAACCAGGAACCACTCACCACAGAGTTCGCACAGAGGAATCGAAATTAAGACACAAACCAGTTCGTAAAACGTTGACAGGCAAAAATGCCTGTCCTAATTACGGCTAAGAAAGAGAGTGGACAAGACAGGAATGTCTGTCCTACAACAATGGAGAGGCGATTATGGAAGGCTCTTACAAGCATCAACACGAAATAGAGGCGGTCGTAGACGGGTTTGAGACCTGTACCACCGGAAAAGAAGATTTCCGGCACCGCGATCATCTGACCGTAGCGGTCTGGTACTTGCGAGGTTCGACGCCGGACGAGGCACTTGCGAGGATGCGAACCGGGTTGCATCGGTTCCTCGATCATCACGGTGTGGACAGTCAGAAATATAAAGAGGGCCTCACGATCGCCTGGATCAACGCCGTTCACACGCTCATTCTCGAGTTGGATCCCGCGCTGTCAGTAGTCGAGATTACAAACTTCGTCCACGAACGGCTTGGGGACAAACGGGTGGTATTTGATCACAATGGCGCCGCGAATCTTTCGGCAGAATGAACACTAGCGACCGGTTCTCGCCTGCGGCGCTCGTTGATGGCGGGACGCGGTCCCAGTTTGCGGGTTGAGTTATGAGCCCGACGTGAATGCTGGGGATATTACCCTAACATTTGTTTTGTTCTTCATTTCCTTGCGCTCACGGTGAGGACTTGTGAGGGAAACTTCATGCTACCGGTCTTGAAGTAACTGGCGACAGCTCGTATCACTTCTGCCCTCATAGCCGCAACTTCCTCGGTTGAAAGCTTCGCCAGTTTGGTACGAAATGTGTCCGACACTTCCGTACGCAACTCCCAAAATTGAGCGGCAGTGATTGGCGCTTCAACGTTGAATGCAACCGAGCGTTCCTTCACCGCCATAGCTCCGGCGCTCTCAAGAAGGTTTGCGAGTTTTCCGGAACGTGAAAAACGAAAAGCTCCAGGCGCGTCCTCATCTTCCGGTTCGGATGGCACGAAGCGTTCAATGATTTCGGACACCACGCTGAAAAACGGGTTCGCTTCTTTTGATGCCCACACCAGAAGGGAAACATAACCACCTGGCCTGGTGACGCGAAGAATTTCATGCAGCCCGGCTGAAACTTCAGGAAAAAACATCGTCGACAGACGGCTAACCGCAGCGTCAAACGTGCTGTCAGGAAATGGGAGGTGATCAGCCGGACACTGGTGAAACTGAATGTTCTTCAAGCCTCGCCTCGCCGCCTCAGCCTGCGTGGCTTTGACCATTCCTTCTGCCGGGTCAGTAAACGTAACGGTTCCCGAGTCACCAACAACTCGAGCAATGCTGAGGGATGGCTCGCCGGCTCCACCGCCGATGTCCAGCACTGACTGGCCCGCCGCGATATGCGCGTCGTCAATCAGCGCCTCAGTCAACGGCGTGTACATCTTCTCGATTAACGACCGGTGCTTGCTCCAGTATTGAGAAGACGTCTCCCATGCGGCCAGTACTTCGGTGGATTTGTCGTCCGGCATTTCCCAACTCACGCGAGGTCAAAAAGAAGGACTTCGGCAGGCTCGTGTGCAGCGACGGTCACGCTTGACTCGGCGGTAATTCCCGCCCCATCTCCCGGTTTTAGATCGACGCCGTTCACCGACACTGCACCGCGGGCAACTTGCAGCCATGCTCGCCGCCCGTCTGATAGCGTGTGCGTCGCGCTTTGCCCTGACTCGAACTTCGCCGCGTAGACACTCGCATCCTGGTTAATCGTAACTGAGCCGTCGCGGCCGTTTGGCGATGCGATCAGGCGAAGCGAGCCCGGCTTTAAGTCGCCGGCAAACATTTTCTGCTCGTAGCCGGGTTCGAGATCGCGCGCATTCGGCAAAATCCAGATTTGCAAGAGGTGGACTGGCTCAGTCGAAGAAGGATTTTTCTCGCTGTGGGCCACCCCGGTCCCGGCCGTCATTCGTTGCACTTCACCGGGTCGGATGATCGAACCATTGCCCATGCTGTCGCGATGCGCCAGTTCGCCCTCAAGTATGTAAGTGATGATTTCCATGTCGCGGTGGGAATGCTTCGGAAATCCACGACCCGGCGCAACGCGGTCTTCGTTAATGACGCGCAAGCTTCCGAAGTGCATGTGGGAAGGATCGTAGTACTGGTCAAACGAAAACGTGTGGTAGGTATTCAGCCATCCGTGGTCGATGTGGCCACGATCTTCTGCTTTACGAACTTTGATCATTGTGTTTTCTCTTTGTAACGCTACTCGCCTGCATCCAAAAATATCCGCGCCAGCTCATTCAAACCTGCTGCATCCTCATCGTCAAACCGAGCGAACGACGGGCTGTCGAGATCCAGAACGCCGATCAATCGCTGATCGTCAATCAGGGGTACGACAATTTCCGAATTCGAAGCACTATCGCACGCGATGTGACCCGGAAACTCGTGAACGTTATCGACCAGGATTGTCTGTCGTTGCGCCGCCGCGGTGCCGCACACGCCTTGTCCAATCTCGATCCGCACGCATGCCGGCGGCCCTTGAAACGGACCAAGCACCAGTTCGCCATCCTTCAGCAGATACAATCCCGCCCAATTCACGTCCGGCAGCGAGTGATACAGCAACGAAGAGAAGTTTGCCGCGTTGGCAATGAAGTCGCGCTCGCCTTCCAGAAGACTCCGCAGCTGCGAAGCCAGGTGCGAGTACAGCTCCGTCTTGGTGGCGGTTTCTCCGTGGGTCAAGTTAAAGGTCATTCTTTCGCGCTGGTCCCCCAATTTTGAATTCTCATTGCTTCCTTTGAGTTCTCCGTGCCTCTGCGGTGGTTTCTATGCACCACAGACACAGAGGACACCGAGGGTTCAGAGAGGAAACTGAAATTATGGCGCTCCATCCTTGTCCCACGGTCGAATGCTAATCACCACCGATTTCGACGCCGGCGTATTACTCTTCTCCGCCACGCTACGCACCGGTACGAGCACGTTCGTTTCCGGGAAATATGTGGCGGCACAACGTCGCGGGATACTATATGGAACCACCGCAAACCGGCGCGCAATGCGTTGTTCACCTTCAAAGTGGCTGATGAGATCAACCAACTCGCCTTCGCTCAGATTTGCAACTCGCATGTCCTCACGATTCAAAAAAACCACACGGCGCCCGCCGGACACTCCTCGATAGCGATCGTCGAGGCCATAGATCGACGTGTTGAATTGATCGTGACTGCGAATCGTCATCATCAAAAACTGGTCCGGCTCGAGTCGATGGTCAGGCAAAGGATGAATCGTAAACTCAGCCCGACCGCTCGGCGTCTTGAACACTCGGTCTCTCGCAGGGTTGGGCAGATAGAAACCACCCGGCTGGCGGACGCGCAGGTTGTAGTCATCAAAGCCCGGCACAACTCGCTCAATGTGTTCGCGAATTAGGTCGTAGTCACCGACCAACTCCTGCCAGTTGACCAGGGAACGACCTCCCAACGTGGATTCAGCCAGACGCGCGACAATCACCGGTTCACTCAAAAGCTCCGGAGAAGCCGGCGGCAGGAAACCTCTTGAGGCCTGAACGACCGCCATCGAGTTCTCGGTCGTGACAAACTGTGCGCCGCCGGCCTGCAGGTCGATCTCCGTGCGACCCAAACAAGGGAGAATCAAGGCCTGTTCTCCGGTGATCAGATGCGCGCGATTGAGTTTTGTCGAGACGTGCGCGGTAAGCCGGCAACGGCGCAGGGCATCAGCCGTGTATTCGGTGTCAGGAGTGGCCGAAAGAAAATTGCCGCCCATCGCGAAAAAGACACGCGCTCGTCCCTCATGCATCGCTTCGATTGACTTCACCGTATCGTAACCATGACGACGCGGCGGTTCGAAACTAAACTCGGCGCCCAGTTTATCCAGAAACCAGTCCGCGGGACGTTCCCAGATGCCCATTGTGCGATCGCCCTGAACATTACTGTGACCTCGGACGGGACAAAGTCCCGCGCCGGGTTTTCCAATCTGACCACGCAGCAACATCAGGTTGACGATCTCCTGGATGTTGCCGACCGCGTTCTTGTGCTGGGTCAGACCCATCGCCCAACAAAAAATGGTGCGGTCTGATTCGATAAAGATTCGCGCCGCTTCTTCGAGCTGCGTTCGCTGAACCCCGCATGCCTCAACAAGCTCCTGCCAATCGACGCCGCTCAGTGCAGCCGAGAATTCGTCAAACCCGTTGGTGAAACTCTGGATAAACTCATGGTCAAGTATTTGGCCAGGCTGCCGAGCCTCTTCTTCCAAAACTGCCTTCATGATGCCCTTCAGCAGCGGCACGTCACCGTTTACGCGGACTTGAAGAAACAGATCGGCGAGCGTTGTTCCGCTACCCAGCAAACTCAAAACATCCTGAGGGTGTTTGAACTGCGTCATGCCGGCCTCTGGAAGCGGGTTGATGTGGACCAGCCGGCAGCCGTTCTGCTTGGCCTTTTGAAGAGCCGTTAACATCCGCGGATGATTCGTGCCTGGGTTTTGGCCGATCACGAAGATCGCCTGCGCCCGATTGAAATCCTCAAGCGTTACCGTTCCCTTCCCGACGCCGATTGTCTCGCTCAACCCTGAGCCGCTCGATTCGTGACACATGTTTGAGCAGTCAGGAAGATTGTTGGTGCCAAACTGTCTGACGAAGAGTTGATAAAGAAACGCCGCTTCGTTACTGGTCCGGCCCGACGTGTAAAAGATCGCTTCGTCCGGATGATTCAACGAGTTGAGTTCTTTTGCGATCAGCGCGAAGGCCTCGTTCCAGCTGACCGGTTCGTAGTGACTGGCGCCTCTGGCAAGCAGCATTGGGTGAGTCAGGCGTCCCTGCGTCCCCAACCAGAAGTCTGACTGGAGCGACAGATCGGCAACACTCCACTTGCGGAAGAATTCCGGCGTAACTCGTTTGGTGGTGGCTTCGTCGGCAACGTGCTTGGCGCCGTTTTCGCAAAACTCTGCGTGCGAACGTTCCGCGTCAGGTTCCGGCCAGGCGCAACCGGGACAATCGAAACCGGTTTGCTGATTGAGTTTCAACAAAGTGCGTACGCCGCGCATCACCCCCATCTCGTTCCAGGTTGCTTTCGCGGTGGCCACGATCGCCGGGACGCCCCCGGCGGTCCTGGCTGCGGGTTCGATTTGGACGAGTTGCCGCTCTTCCGGAGGCTGGGCGCTCGCCTTGGTTGATTTGGGTTGCGGATCGGACATCTGCTTACGGGTAACTTGATTGTATTTCAACGCGGATGGGTTTGCTAATAGTCAGCGAAACGCGGGTTCGAAACTCTAATGCCTAAAGACTTGACATCTGATAAATCTTCCCGCTCCTGAGGGTTCAGTCGACAATTTCATCAACCTGGAAAGTTTGACTTGCCACAGCCTCTTAGCTTAAAAGCTTCTTCTCCCTTTTCGAATTAGAAACTTCTCTTGGCTGAGGAAAAACTCGATGACTCGATCGCTCTTTCGTTCTCTGATTGCGTCCTTACTATTGGTCTACTGCTGCGCTGCAGCTAGCGCGCAAGTTAAACCTGGTCGCGATCCCAACCAGCCAATCGACGAGGAGTACACGAAAAAGATTCGCGAATACACTACCGAGACTTTCTTCAATTCACCTCTGACTGATTACCTGCCTGCGTCGCCCGGCGTGCCGACGCCGAAGGCGGTGTTGGGTGACGTGGCGGGCGCGCCCGGCAAGTTGCCTTACGTAGACGAGGTGCATCGCTACATGCGAATGCTGGAAAAAGCCAGCCCGCGAGTTAAAGTTTTTTCCATCGGAACCTCGGAAGAAGGCCGCGAGATGATCGCTGTGGCCGTCGCCTCTGAAGCCTTGATGAGCAGGCTCGAAGAGAATCGCGCGCGACTGGCAAAGCTGGCCGATCCGCGCACGATTAATCTGGACGACAACGAAGCTGACAAAATCGTGGCAGCATCCGTTCCGGTTTACTACATCACCGGCGCTCTCCATTCTATCGAAACCGGGTCGCCAACGGCGTTGATGGAACTTGTGTACCGGCTGGCGGTTGACGACAGTGCTTACGTGACGGCCATTCGCGACAATGTAATTACCTTGATCACGCCGGTGACTGAAACTGATGGTCGGGATCGGATGGTGGATATCTACAACTGGCACCTGGCTCATCCCAAAGACAACTGGCCCGATCTGATCTACTGGGGCCACTATGTTGCTCACGACAACAATCGCGACGCCATCGGTCTTTCGTTGAAGCTCACCCGCAACGTGCTCAATACCTACACGGGGTGGCAAGCTCAGGTGCTGCACGATCTGCACGAGTCGGTTCCCTATCTCTACGACAACACAGTTGGTGATGGGCCCTACAACGCCTGGATCGATCCGATCCTGACAGACGAATGGCAGATGATCGGCTGGAACAATGTTTCGGAGATGACCAAGTTTGGCATGCCCGGAGTGTTTGCCCATGGAAACTTCGACACGTGGTCGCCCGGCTACCTCATGTTTATCGCCGCCACCCACAACGGCATCAGCCGTCTCTACGAAACTTTCGGGAATGCGGGCGCCGACACTCTCGAGCGAACGCTGACGCCGGATGAATACCAGCGCGCCTGGTACCGCCAAAACCCTCCGCTTCCCAAAGCCCGCTGGTCACAACGGAACAACAATAACTATCAACAGACAGCGCTGCTCACGACGCTCAACTATTTCAGCAACAACAGCAAACTTTTTCTCAAGAACTTTTATTTGAAGAGCAAACGCTCGGTGCTGAAACCAAAGAACGAAGGGCCGGCTGCGTATGTCCTGCCAGGCAACGATCCGCGTCCCGGCAATCAGGCGGAGCTGCTGCGCACGTTGCAGGCCCAGGGCGTTGAAATCAGTCGCGCGACCGCGCCATTTTCGGTGATCCTGAAAAAGAAAGGGACATCGAGCTCGCGTCCCGCGTCTAATGGGTCGCCTTCACCTACACCAAGTCCTTCGCCTTCGCCTGAAGGTCCGCGTCAATTTCCGGCTGGAAGTTACATTATCCGCATGGACCAGCCTTACAGCCGGATCGCCGACGCGCTGCTCGACTACCAATACTGGGCGCCCAACGATCCGCAAACGCAGATCTACGACGACACGGCATGGACCATGGGCGAGCTGGCCAACGTGGAAGTGGTACGAGTGATGGATACAAAGGTTTTGGACGCTTCCATGGAACGAGTCAGAGGTGAAGTTCGGACACCGGGCGTGGTAAACGGATCGGGTTCGATTTACCTCATCAATCACAATGCCGACAACGCCCTCGTCACTCTACGCTACCGACTGAGAGAAGCGGCGATCGACGTTGCTGAAGAGGCGTTTGAAGCTGCGGGGCAGAAATTCAATAGTGGATCATTCATTCTTCGCAGGGTCTCGGCGCAAGACCTGCAACGGGCTGGCGCGGAGCTTGGCATTAAAGCTTACGCGGTGGCAGAGGCGCCGCAGGTGAAGAGTCATTCGATCAAGACTGCGCGCATTGCCGTGATGCATACGTGGCTGTCAACTCAGGACGAGGGCTGGTGGCGACTGGCTCTCGACAAGTCGGAAGTTCCGTTTGCCTACATCAGCACGCAGGATGCCGCGAAGGAACCGGATCTTAAATCGAAATACGACATCATCATCTTCGGACCCGTCGGTGGCGATCCAAACTCGATCGTCAACGGCCTGCCGATGTATGGCAATCCGTTGCCATGGAAGACAACGTCGCTTACACCAAACATTGGAAAAATTGATTCTACTGACGACATGCGTCCCGGCCTTGGCTGGAACGGAGTCGCCAACCTGCACAAGTTTGTACAACAGGGCGGCGTTCTTCTCACGGTTGCCGATACTGCAAACTTCGCCGTGGCGTTAGGCTTTGCGCCCGGCGTTTCCATTGCGCGGCCGTCGCGACTGAAGGCGGTGGGAAATATCCTGCGGACAAAGACCGTAGACGCGAACAGTCCTATCGTTTACGGCTACAGCGATTCACTGGCGATGTACTGCGCTAACGGGCCCATCTTTAATCTCAGCAACTTAGCCGGAGGCCGGGGCGGCGCGATGCCTCGCCCGCAGCGAGCCACGGGTCGGGGCACGGCTGACGATCCTGATACGGTGCCGGGCCGGCCGCCGGTTGAAGCGCCGGAACCACCGCGCGCGGAAGCCTGGCAGGCGTTGCCATTAACCGACGAACAACGGCGTAACGGCATTGGGATAATTCCTCCGGGTCAGCGGCCACGCGTCTTGTTGCGCTACGCCGACAGTCGCGAGTTGTTCATATCCGGATTGCTGGACGGCGGCGACGAGATTGCGCAACACCCGGCGGTGATTGACGTGCCGGCCGGCCGCGGGCACGTGATTCTCTTCTCAACGAATCCCATGTGGCGCGGACAGACGAAGGGCAGCTACTTCCTCGTGTTTAATGCGATTTTGAATTGGGAAAACTTGAATGCGGGACGGAAGCTGGATGAGAAGTGAGGGGGGGGAGTTATGAAAAGCCGCAATTACTGAGGAAGTTCCAGGCTTGGCAAGGCCTCAGAGCTGCAGGGCTATCCTGAAGTCCGCACTCTTCTCCTTTCCTGGAAAATGCAGCACGCAGTATCGCTTTACTTTGACCTCCCCGGACTGTGGCGGGAGTTTATTGGTTTGATAGAACCTCTCCCCGTAGCACGCGGAGCGCATCCACTCCTCGCAATCGCAAACAAAAGTGGCATCCCCTTTGGGTTCAGGTGTGAGTGACTTCGACATCGGCAAGTTCCAATTGGAGGAGGTGAGCACACTAAGTGCGCTTATGGCCCATTCTTGATCGATTCCGCCAATTTCTGCACGTCGATCGGCGTGGGACTGATCTTCAAGGTCGCGATGGTATCGAGGAGAAACTTTCGCGCGGCAGGTTCCGGATTCGGGATGTTGGCTACGGCGTTGAGCACTATCACGTAGTCGCCACTTGTAGTTGTTAAATACAACTGCTTTTCGCCGTCTGCTTTCAACCCAAGAGGCATATCAAACTGCCAGGCGAGCGCCTCGGCGCCGCTGCTTAATTTCAGATTGGTCGATTGCACGGTTAGTTTATTTTTTAGCAGGTCCTCAAGAAATTTCCACTCCCAATCCCGATGGGCGGCCAGGATCGCTTTGTCGTCGAGCTTCTGTTTCCTGGCGTCAGGAGCAAACTGACCCACCTCCGCCACCTGGACCTGAAACACCAGGCCATCGACGCTGAGAAAGATATGCTCGCCCGACCCCAACGGTTTGATGTCTTTGCCCTTTACGGCGAGCGTGTAGTGAAGATCGGATCGGTTGTCGACGAAGACTACTCCGTCCTCGGTTTTGACTGCTGCCCAGCCATCCTGCTGAGCATGAACGGTCGCCGAACAAACAGCTGTGAAAAGAATGGCGGCGAGTAAGACTGAGTGTCGGATATGCATGAAGAGGCTTGTAACATACGCGCTCGTAACCAGCAAAGAGCAACGAGGAAAATTCCTGGAGTTGCAATTTTCAATTTGAGGTGTGTGGGTTCTAAACTACACTCAAAAAGTCATGAATCTCTTCGACGCCATCTTTAAGCACGACTCGATCGATCAAGCGGCAATTCTTTACGAGCAGCGGGCGATCTCTTACCACGAACTGCGTCACGAAACTCTCGCGATGGCTGCTTGCTTGAGCCGGTTGGGAATTGAACGCGGCGAGCGCGTGGCGTTGCTCTTGAACGACTCGCCCGAGTTTGTCGAGTCGTTCATCGCGATTTGCTCGTTGGGGGCGATTGCAGTGCCGATAAACATGGGCCTACGGCCTGACGAGCAATACGCAATTCTCAAAGACTGTACTCCGCGAGCGATTGTCGCTGAGGCTTCAATTGCAAAAACTATGCTTGCTGACTTTGCGGACAAGCTGCCGTCTCTGGAGCACCTCATCGCGGTAAGCCGTTCCGAAGAAGAAAAACAATTCGCCACAGAGACACCGAGTACACAGAGGTCGCACAGAGAAGAACAAACCGTCAGACTGAAACTCTGGGATCTTCAGGAAGTGAAAGCTGAGTTAGCAGGTAGCCCGGAAAGCTCGACCTCGGAGCAAACTTTCCCCGAACCGGCCGATGGCCAGGCGACTTGCATCTACTACACCTCAGGCAGCACTGGCGAACCGAAAGGTGCAATTCATCGCCAATCAGATCTTTTCTACACCAACGAAACTTATTGCCGCGAAGTCCTGCAACTCCGTGATGGTGATCGCCTGTTCTCGTCTTCCCGTTTGCCTTTTGCTTACGGACTGGGCAATGCTTTCACGTTTCCCTTGATGAATGGCCGCACGACCATCCTTTGCCGTGAGAAACCAAACGCCGAAATAATTTCCCGTATTTTTGTTGACTACCGGCCGACGATGTTTTTTGGTGTGCCCGTGATCTTTCGCCTCTTATTGGACCATCATCAGAAAGTCGCGCCGCTGGACTGCTCGAGTCTCCGCCTGTTCGTTTCCGCTGGAGAAGCGTTGCCGGCGCATCTTGGTGAGGAGTGTGAGAAAACTTTTGGCGTGGAAGTACTCGACGGGATTGGTTCAACCGAAATGATGCACATGTGGATGTCAAATCACCAGGGCGCAGTGCGCTACGGCAGCAGTGGAAAAGTTCTGAAGGGCTACGAAGCAAAGCTTCTTGATCCAAATGGCCAACCCACTCCACCCGGCCAGGAAGGCAACCTGTGGGTGAAAGGTGAGAGTGCAGCGATTGGTTACTGGCAAAAGCCTGAAGTGACGGCGATGACTTTTGTGGACGGGTGGGTGCGCACCGGCGACCTGTATCGCCAGGACCAGGACGAATACTGGTATCACATGGGTCGAAGCGACGACTGCTTCAAATCCAGTGGCCTGTGGGTGTCGCCGGTTGAAGTTGAAGGTGTCCTGCTGCGGCATGATGGAATCAGCCGGGCGGCGGTCGTGGAAGACTTTGACGGCGATGGCCTTCCGTGTGCGTGCGCATTTGTCGTCCAGGCAGAAAAGGGCGATCGTTCAGCTCTCGAGAAAAGCCTGCGAGAGCTGGCCCGCGCGTCGCTGCCGCGTTTCAAGCAACCGCGGCGATATGTCTTTGTCGATGAGATGCCTTACACGGCAACGGGGAAAATTCAAAGATTCAAGTTGCGGGAAGCGCTGAAAGAGAGTCCAAAGTCCAGGGTCCAAAGCCCAAAGTCTGCAATTCCGTGAGTCGGTGTGGACAGACCATGGACGTTCTCGAGTATCCTTCCGCCCGTGAACGTTGGACTTGGACTTTGACTTTGGACGTTGGACTTTGGACACCGGTTATGAAAAGCATCCAGGAAACTTACGCACCAAACTTGAAATGCTTTGGCTGTGGGCCGGCAAACGAAAAAGGTCTGCACATTCGCAGCTTCCCGCAAGGTGAAGAAGTGGTCGCGGAGTGGCAACCCAAAGAGGAGTACGAAGCTTTCCCCGGCATGTTGAGCGGCGGAATAATCGGAACGCTGCTCGATTGTCACTGTAATTGGACGGCTGCTTATCATCTAATGAAACGTACCGGCGCCGACAAGCCACCGTGCACAGTCACCGCTGACTACGCCATCACCCTCAAGCGCCCGACGCCAACCGATCAACCAGTGCGAATGACAGCTCGTGTAGTCGAGTCAACTGACGATCGCGCGATCATTGAAGGAGAGTTAATCGCTCACGACAAAGTCACCGCCACTTGCCGGGGAACGTTCGTCGCAGTAAAGCCCGGCCATCCCGCCTATCACCGGTGGTAATAAAGCCAACTGCTGGTTTGCGTCTGAGCGACTACACAATCTCTCAAGCTTGCTCCCCGGTGACCAACCGCAAACAACAGTTTGCTTTACTGTAGGAACCCACACACGCGCCCTGTGGGTGCCGCCCATGATTGCCCGGCCGCTTTGAGTTAGCCTCATCCCGCGCGAAATTCATCGAGCACGCTACTTTCGCTTTGTGATTACCCTAATAAAACTCGAACTTCTCAAACTGGTTCGCTCCAAGGCCTTTTACCTTTCATTCGCCGCGCTCTCGGCGTTTGTCTTGCTGATGCTATGGGGCTTCTATTCGTATGCACAACGCAAAACCAGTGGGCTGGCTGCCGAACAATTCAAATACACCTACGAGTCGAAGAGTTACTTCAATGGCCTCACGTTCACGCTCTATTCGCTGATGTTTGCTTTCAGTCTGGTGGTCCCCATCTTCGTGACTATGAGTGCCGGCGGTCAGATTGCCGGTGAACGACGCGCCGGCACTCTGCGCATGCTTTGCGTTCGACCGGTGTCGCGCGTCTCATTGCTGCTTTCAAAGTTCATCGTCGTTGCGATTCATACTTACCTGATGATGGCGTTCTTTATCGGACTCAACCTGCTCGCAGGCCTGTTGTTTGTCGGCTGGGGAAACCTGGAGCTGTATCCAGGTCCGCTGAATCTCGTTGACGAGCCCGGCAGGATCCTTCGCGACGACGCGCTGTGGCGCTTCCTTTACGCAAGCTTCACGGCTACGTGGTCACTGCTCGTCGTCGCCGCCATCGCGCTGCTCTTTTCCGTGCTCTTTGATAATCCTGTCACTGCGGTAGCGTCAGCTCTCGCTGTTTATCTCACGCTCTACATAGTCGGGCGCGTCGAGTTTTTTGAAACGATCAGGCCATTTTTCTTCACTACCGACATGGACTGCTGGCGCGACGTATTGAAACCTCAAATCCCGTGGCGCAACTTCGGACACTACGCGAGCACCTGCGGGGCTTACATCTTCGGGATCTTACTGCTGGCCGTGGAGATTTTTGACCGAAAGGATCTGACCAGTTGATATGTGGTTTAAGCTCTTGCTCTGCTGCTTGTTCGTGTCGATGCTTGCCAGCGCGCTTCTCATTGGACGGCCGCAGCCGCGATCCTTGTTGGGGGATCAGAACCACGCAGCTCCGCGCTTGCGATTGATGAGTTGGAACATCGGCTACGGAGATCTTGAATCCGACTCGCGGGCCCATACGAAGGACCTTCCCACCGTGGCGAAGACAATTATCGACCACGAGCCGGATGCTGTTGCCCTTCAGGAACTAACCGGCGACGACCAGTTGAAAACTCTGTTGACGCTCCTGAACAACCGCTATCGCGGCCAGATAAGCAAAGTCGGAAGTGCGGACCGGGTGGACGTAGTTCTGGTCAGGGATCGTACCGTGCAATTTCATGACGTTCCCGCGGGTGGCGAGTTTGCCATAGCCGCTACCCTAAGCCAGAACAACCAACCCGAGGTTGTTTTGTTGAGCGTTCATGCTGACGCGTTTCGCTCAACACGTCGCCGGGCATTCGCCTCAGATGTGGTTGATTGGGCACGAAGTCGTAAGCCTGCGGTGGCCTTCATCGCCGGCGATCTCAACCTCGAGGTAAGCGTCCGAAACAAAGCCAATCTTTTCACTGACGACGCGAAGCACGACAGCGAATCGTATGCATATTTTCTCAAGTACTTCCGCGACCTCGGTCGAGATGCCGGTGAGACATCAATTAACGACCGACGGATTGACTACATTTTTGGCCCGAAGGAAAACGTGTCGTTACAACGCGCTGAAGTCTTGCGTGGGACCTCGGTCGGCGGAATGGATCATTGGCCGCTACTGATCGAGGTCTCGTTTTAAGGTAAAGCAAACTGTTAGTTTTGCCTCTCGAGGTCCGTAAGCGTTTAGTTCCAATGGCCGATCCAATTCTCCAAACCGATCACGTGAGCAAGAAATACAGTCGCCGCTTGGCCGTTGATCGACTCTCGCTTGTGGTGCAGCCAGGTGACATCTTCGGATTCCTGGGCCAAAACGGCGCTGGGAAGTCTACTGCGATCCGGATGGCACTCGGGCTGGTGCGTCCGACCAGCGGTAACGTACGGCTATTTGGTTACGATATGGCGAGGAGTCCCCTCGCCGCTTTGAAGCGAGTTGGTGCGATTGTGGAAGCACCGGCGTTCTATGAAAACTTTTCCGGCTTTGAGAACCTGCGTATGTTTGCTGCCATTTCTGGTGGCGCTACACGAAAACAAATCGAGGAGACACTTGACCTGCTCAACCTGCTGCCGCGGGCTCGCGACGCCGTCAGGACCTATTCGCACGGAATGCGTCAGCGCCTCGGCATCGCGCAAGCCCTGTTGCCCCGGCCCGACCTCGTCATTCTCGATGAGCCGACGGATGGTCTGGACCCGCAAGGTATTCGAGAAATTCGTTTGCTGTTGCCGCGGTTACGCGATGAACTCGGTCTGACAATCCTGATTTCCAGCCATTTGCTGCACGAGGTCGAGCGCATCTGCAATGTGGTGGCGATCATTAACGAAGGTCGGTTGGTCTATCAGGGCGCGGTCGATGGCCTGGTTGGCAGTGGGAGAGTGGTCAGGATAAAGGCTGAGCCAATGGAAGAGGCTTTTCGCATCCTTACTTGCTCCACGGACCTCTCGGTGCGGCGCAATGGTTCAAACTCACTTTACGTCACGATGCGCGAGGAGCACATCGCAAGCGTCAATGGTCTTTTAGTTCAGAATCAGATTCGTGTCAGTGAGCTGTCAATGCAACATACCACGCTGGAAGACGTTTTTCTGACACTTACAAAATAGCCGCGAGCTTCGGGTTGTCTCTGTACAACCTGCGCGGTAGCTGGTAGTTGTCCTTGGCCATTTGCAGTGGGGAACGGAAAGCGCAGTGCGCCCGGTACTGTTGCACTTGATTTGCCCGAAACGCGAGAAGAGTGATGTGATGCGGTAAGGGGTCGTCGTCGCGGGATTCATTCTTGACTGCATCAGAACCGGGAGCGGTAGCGACCGGGTCGTTCTCGCAGAATTCAACCTTGACGAAAACAACCCGGTCGCTACCGCTTCCGGTTCTGATGCAGAAGCTATCCGTGAAAATCAGCTGCTAATTTTTGAGCTTTTTCACTGAACCAGAGCGAGGCGCAGCCCAGACTATGATTGCTGCGTCTGGGATTTTCGCGGTTGCGATCTGCAGCTCAAGTTGCCTAACCACTCATCCTCAGTTTGAAAATGCAAGTCCAGCAAACTAGCGGCTGTTGGAACTAAATCCCCGTCTCGAGTGACGATGCAAGTTGAGCGGGGCGCGCCCCGCTTTGCCCCCTTCCTGACTCCAAGTGGCTGGGTGTCGACTTGGGGCTATCACAAAGCCTCTACGGCGGGGTGGTCTGACTTCATGGACCGCATCCAGAGTGATGCGCGGCCAGTCGGTTGCCTTGCCAATTCTCGGGCAGGTATCATTCCCACCCGACACTTCCATTCAAACCTCCAAAGGACGTTAATGCCAAATCTCCTTCATCGTCCCAGACGCTTGCGCAGAACCGAGAACCTGCGTTCTCTGGTGCGGGAAACGCGGCTTGCGAATGAGGACTTTGTGCTTCCGCTGTTTGCCTGCCCGGGTGGAAAGGTCCGCCGCGAAATCCAGTCAATGCCGGGCGTCTTCAATCTTTCGGTTGATGAAATTGCCAACGAAGCTGCCGCTGCTTTCGATATCGGCGTCAAAGCGATAATTCTATTCGGTCTTCCTGAGACCAAAGACGTGATTGCGTCCGGCGCCTATCACGACGATGGAATTGTGCAACGGGCCGTGCGCGCAACTCGAAAGTCGGTGCCTGATATCGTGATCATGACCGATACCTGTCTTTGTGAGTACACCTCGCATGGACACTGCGGCGTCGTACAGAACGGCGAAGTGGCAAATGACGAGTCGCTCGAACTGCTCGCTAAGACTGCCGTCAGCCAGGCCGCGGCGGGGGCGGACGTGGTTGCTCCTTCTGCCATGATGGACGGTCAGGTTGGCGCGATTCGTGAAGCACTCGATGACGCTGGATTTGACCAGGTTTCCATTCTGGCCTACGCGGTGAAGTATGCCTCCGCCTTGTACGGACCATTTCGTGAGGCGGCTGACAGTGCACCCGCGTTTGGGGATCGTCGCGCTTATCAGATGGATGCTCCCAACGTGCGCGAAGCACTTCGTGAAGCCGAGTTGGACTATGAGGAAGGTGCAGACATTCTGATGGTGAAGCCCGCTACGCTTTACCTGGATGTGTTGAGAGCCGTACGCGAAAGATTTGACGTGCCGGTTGCCGCCTATCACGTTTCCGGCGAATACGCGCTTATCAAGGCTGCCGCTCAAAAAGGCTGGATCGACGAACAGCGCGTCATGATGGAAACGCTCACCAGCATCAAGCGCGCCGGCGCGGACTTCATTCTGACTTACTATGCGCGAGAAGCGATACGAGTGCTGGCAGCTAAATGAACTCCACAACCATCCGCTACGCGCTTCCTGAGTTGTCACACTCTTGCCAACTACCGGGACAAGAAGGCAGGGTAAGAGTTGTTCGCGCTATCGCCTCCGGTTCCCGGAAGGTAGGCAAACCAAACTTTATACTGCCGCCCACGCAACCTTCCGAACCATGCCGGGCTTCTAACGCAACGTCTCTCGCAAATGAAGACTGAGCCGGACCCGATTGGCTATGAGCTTCTTTCCTAACCCCGAACGAAAGAGCCTTAAGTACTTCAGCCTGGCGGCTTTACTGGTCTTGTTTGGGTTTTTGGACCAGACTGAAGCTCAGTCGGGACGTCGAGCCCGGAAATCTGAGCCCGCAACGAATCCCATTCCGTCGGCAACACCCACCACAGAGTCATCCACGATTCCCCAATTGAATAGCCTGCAAAACGCAGTGCAACTGCTCGTTGGCAGGCAGCCGACCAAAAGAAAGCTCCAGAGCGAAGACGCCATCTTCGCTACGTTTGTTGAGCGGCTGAGACAGCACAGCAAGGTATCGGCCGAGCCCCTCGGCGACCTGAAACGCTCGCAGGCCGTCTCACGCGCGAAGGGCGAGGCCGAGGCTTTCGTGGTGCTGCTGAGTTTTGAGATCGACAACTTTCAAAGCGGCACCATCATTTTGAACTCGCCCGATCTGCAAGTTGAGTATACGGTCCTGGCGCCGCGGACAGGTAAACAACTAACGAAAGGCAAGATCTACTTCCAATCGATTGGCGGAGGAAGAATGAGACGCAGCGGTTGGCCGGAGGGAACGCCGATCAAGATTACGGCAGAAGCCACCGGGATTGAGGCGGCCGAGCTGGTGCACGATTGGTTCAGGCTTCGTGAGGCCCAGCAACGACGACCTCACAAGTAATCCTCATTTCAATTCGTCAATGGTCAACCCCAGACGTCGCAAACCTTCTTCCAGCTCTTCGGACGCTCCGCCCAACCCAATCCGGAAATGATCCGGCAGTTCAAAGAAACTGCCGGGCACGACTGAGGTTTCATATTTTTCCCGCAAGAGTTTTATCAACTCCTCCGCGTTTCCCTGCTTCACTCGGGGAAACATGATTGAACCGAATGCGGGCCGGACGGCTTCCAGTTCCTTGCATGAGTCGAGGAACTCATTAAGCAGCCGGCGGTTTTTGTCCAGTCGCTCTCGCGCACCCGCAGCAATTCCTTTCAGTTGTTGAAGCGCGAGCACGCTCAGTCGCTCGCCCACGTGTACGGGTGTGGAGGCAAATAGATCGTTTAATCGCCACATCCGCTCGGCCAACTCCGGCGCGGCAAAGATCCAACCACAGCGCAGCCCGCTGAGACCGAAAGCTTTCGTGAGACTGCTGGTCACCACAAACTCTTTGCCCAGATGAAACGCAGTACGTGGCGGTTCTGCAAAAAGCATTTCGAGATAAACCTCATCTATCAGCACTCGCGCGTTCACGCTCCGGGCAATCTCTCCGACCTGCTTCAAGGTCTCGTCGTCTGTCATCACCCCGCTCGGATTGTGAAAATTGGTAATCACAATCAGGCGCGTACTGGAGGTGACGGTTCGCTCAATCTCCGGGACTGAGATACGAAATCCGTCTTGAAATCTGCGCTCAAAGCGATTCACTTCGGCGCCGAGGTATTTGATGGTAGCCAGCAGTGGCTCGTACGCAGGTTGCTCAACGAGAACTTCGTCACCGGGTTTGATCAGTGCCGCCGTCGCCAGGTGGTTTGCAAACGAGGTCCCGGCGGCTGTTACGACTGAAGCCGGATCGAGCCCGTACCTTTCAGCGAGTGCGCGGACGAGCGGCGGATAGCCGTAGCCACCACCGGTGATCTCGCTGAGATCATCCAGACTGACGCGAAGATCTTTCAGGGTAAGGTTGGCGAGCCCGCTGGTTGCCAGATTAAGTCTCGCGCGGGAGCGGGTCTTGGCCCAGTGCATGTATTCGGAAGACATCACTTCACGCCCGCGGTACATGAGAGTTCCACCAACGCCAAAAGAAAAAGGCCGGAATACCCGCGAAAAGGATTGCCAGACCTATCAATGTGTTTCCTGGATAATGGTAGACGGTATTGATCACTACTAACCAACACGCGGCTACAAACACCGCCGTAGTTACAGGATGTCCAGGCACGCGGACTATCTTTCCTGCTTCGAGGTCAGCAGATGCCGACGAAGCATCCCGCCTCCGAAACACGAAAATACATGCGGCCGTTGCGCCAAAGAAGATGAAATCAACCGAGACGACATAGTTCAAAATCTGTTCATACTTACCCCAGGAGGCAATAGCGATGGCTAACAAACCTTGCAGCGCGATCGCCAGGATGGGTACTTGGGTCTTTGCGTTTAGCTTGGCAAAACCAGGAAAAAACAGACCGTCCTGGGCCATCGCGAAGTAGACCCTGGGCGCGGTCAACATTCCCTGACTGAGAAAGCCAAGAGTGGAAATCGCGATACCGGCGGCGATTGCGCGGCCACCTGCCGATCCCAGGGCGATTCTCATCACGTCAGAGGCCGGCGTTTTTGTGCCGGCCAGTCCATCAGGCCCAAGCACCAAAACACAAACAAGAGCAACCGCAACATACAAAAGCACGACTCCAGTAACTCCGATGATGAGTGCGCGCGGAAGATTCTTTCTGGGTTCGCGAATTTCACCCGCGACAAAAGTAGCAGTTTGCCAGCCGCCGTAGGAGAAGAGCACTGGCACCATTGCTGCGCCGATAATGGTGAAAAATGCCAGGGACAATGGAGGCGTGGAGTTGCTGATTTGTGCCGGTGCATGTCGCCCAGCCAGCAAGAAGCCGCAGGCGATGAGCGCCAGGATGGCGACGATCTTCAAAACCATCAGAAAGCTTTGCACTGTGCCGCCGGCACGGACGCCCAGACAGTTGATTATTGCCAGCAATGCCAGAGTGAAAATCGCAACCTGCGAATCGCTAAGCGGCGCGTTGGTTAGTTCGAGAAAATAACGAGCGAAGGTTATCGCTACCGCGGCCATACCCCCGCTTTGTATGACTAACAGCAAACCCCAACCATAGAGGAATGCGACCATCGGGTGGAAGGCTTCACGCAGGTAGGCGTATTGTCCGCCCACCTGCGGTCTTAACGCTGCAAGTTCAGCCCAGATAAAAGCAGCCGCCAGAGCAATCAGCCCGCCAAAAACCCAAACCGCAAGGATCAACGGGATAGTGTGGACTATCTGCGCGACCACCGACGGGTTCATGAAGATACCCGACCCGATGATGCCACCCATCACCAGCATGGTGGCGTCAAACAGGCCAAGGCGCCGCGCCAACCTCGGCTTAACTTCCATGGAACCGCTTTCTGGGGCTGAAATGGAATCCATAAACTAGCCCTTAGATAACCTCGGTTTTTCTTGCGACGGAAAGGGATTCTGATATAAAACTAACGTTCGTCGCCACCGTCATTCCTTCCACACACCTCGCGCGACGAGCACGAAGTTGAGAATGACAAACACAACGGAAAGAGCAAAGTCCCTCACGTTGAAGTCGAGGTTCGCAATCGTGGCACTCGGTCAGGTCCTGATTGAAAAAGGGAGATCGCTAAGCCCTGGTTACTCCCTTGTCTCCTCATAGAACGCATCCCCGGGTTTTGGTTGTCATGAAACTAAGCGTTGATCAGGTTAACTACCTGAATATTGGTCTGATGCTCGTTTCCTGCATCCTGGCCTTCGGTTTTCCTTTCGAACTGTTCCTGTTCTCGTATGCCGCCCTCGGCCCACTCCACTACTTCACGGAAATCTCGTGGCTGCAGGAAAGGAACTACTTTACGCACGGAAAGCAAAAACGGAAACCACAACCGCATCGTGGCTGGCTGGTTCTGGTTGCGCTAACGACGGTTGCGGTGATCGCCGGCTTTATGCTTACAACTACGATATGGGAATGGCCGCCCTGTATTTCATCAGCATTCTTCATGTCATGCTCGAGTTTCCACTCAATCACCGCACTTTCGCCGGGATAGGCCGAGAACTTTACGCGCTGGCCAAATGACCCCGAGTGACCGGAACGCCTGGTTTGGTGTAGCATCTCGCCTCAAAAATGCAAACACTCAAAACCCGGTTGACTGGAACCTCGATCGACATTTGGCTGTGGCTGTTTCCAGTTACTTACCTGATTCATATCGCCGAAGAATACTGGGGTGGCGAAGGCTACTCTGCCTACATCTTGAGAATCAGGGGCGTTCACCTGTCGCCGGCCCGATTCTGGATAGCACAGAGTATCGGAGTTGTCCTGATAACTATCGGGGTGGTGCTGGCACGCCAGCTCAAGTTCCCACGCATGATGCTCGTGATTCTCGGAACTACTGTGCTCGTGAATGGACTCACGCATGGAGTGACGAGCGCGAGTTTTCTTAGTTATGGTCCCGGCTTATTGTCTTCAATTCTCATTTGGATCCCGCTCGGTATTCTCACGCTGCTTCGGGTTAAGGATGAAACGACCCGCAAGAGGTTCTGGATTGGAGTCGCCATCGGCGTCGCCGTAAACCTCGGTATCGGGATCATCACCATGCGGGGCGGCAGGCTGATCTGAACAGGGGCAGACGGCAGGAGCAGGAGGCAGGCTGGGCAGTAGCCCGACCGTCAGGGAGGGCTTAACCAGGCAAAAACCAGTAGGCAGAAAAAAAAGGCGCTACGGAACGATCATCGCGTAGCGCCTGTCTTTTTGTTCTCAGCTCCTTTATCGAAGCCCTCCCTGACGGTCCGGGCTACTCCCCGCCTTACCTCCTGCCTACCGCTCCTGCCGACTGCCGCCTGTTTCAGAAACTGCCGCTGGCGCCTTTGAAACCGTGCAGAGCCTGCTTCAGACCCCAGGTAATAACTCTCATGTTGTCGTAGCAGTAACCAAGAATGTAATTGCACGTCGAGAGGCAGTGCTTGGTGCAATCGACCTTCATTTCATCGAGCTGCTTGACGTCAAACTTGTGATCGCCTACCACGCCCCAGTCGTGCGTCGCTGAATACATTGGGAAGCACGGAGCCAACGTACCGTCGGTGCGGATGATCAGAGAGTTCTGACCGGCGCGGCATTGCCAGGGTGGTACTTTCCCGCGCATCAGCATCTTCATGTCTTCCATGTGCTGAATGGGATTGACCATCTTGTAGCCTTCGTTGATCCGCTTGTCGTTTAAGTAGTCGAGTAGCGCATCCACCTTTGGCCAGTCGTCGGGCGTGAGATATGTCTGGTTCTCACTGAGATGTTTGAAGTGAGTTTGCTCCGTCATCGGTGTTTCATTGATGTGGTAGTCGGTGGCGATACCGCTATCGTGAGCAATCTCCGTCAGTTCTTTCACATCGTCCATGTTGTTATGACAGATGTTGATATTGAACATGACGCTGTAGCCGTAGTAGTGCTGGCGCTTCACCAGATAGTCGAAGTAAGGACGAATCGGTTCAAACGCCTTCGGCAGAGACTTCCGCTCCTTCACTGAATCCACTGCCAGATTAACGGTTGCAATTCCAGCATCGCCGAGCCGGTCGATAACGTCCGGTTTCATCAAGCGGCCGTTGGTCGGCAGGTAGACGAAGATGTCCTTCTTCGCACTGTAATCAACAATCTTGTGAATGAACTTTGGCCGCAGGAGCGGTTCGCCACCCATTAAAGCCAGGACGCGCGAGCCGATTGAGTGGAGCCAATCAATCGAACGTTTGGCGACATCCTCGGTCATGCCCTTCACCGCATTGTTGTAAGACCAGCAATAGTGACAATCGAGATTGCACTTCCACTCGGTAAACAGATACGGAATGATCGGTCGCAACTCGCCGCTGTGCCAGCGCGATTTGAAGTATGGAGAGCCCCAGGTTTTCCATGTCCGGATGGCGTTGAGCCGCTGATATTCCTTCTTGGTCATTTCCACTGGATTCGGGTGTTGTGGATAGACCGGCTCGGGCAATACGTTTTCCGGTATCGGCTCGAGTTTGGCGCGGACTTCCGGCTTGTAGAGTATCTGGTGCAGCTTCTGATCGATTCGAAACGCCGGGGCGTCGGTACCCATATCAGCTAGCGGGGGCCCAGTGTGAAGGTTCTCCTGAATTTCTGCCATGATTGTTTCCTCTCTGGAGTTAGGCGAATGCGCGCGACCTACCTCGCGCGCGTATGTCATCCAAAGCTAAGTCTAAAAAGAAGATAAATGCGAAAAAATTACTCGTTCAGTAGAGTGTCCCGGCTACATTGAACACGCGCCGGGTGCTTCGGGATTTGGTGTTCAAACGTCGCGAATATTCGCTGATTTTCCCATGAATTGCAAGCGCTTAGAATCTGGGCTTAAGACACTATGTAGGCTGTCACACTCCCGGCCCAGTAACGCTATTAAGCGTTAATTGCTCAGTTTGAAGCGGTCGACGCTGACTTGGGCGTGGATACCGGGTCAATCTGAGTTAGTCGGAGTCAAACGGAACCTTCAGCTGCGGATTAAGACGAATAAGCGCGGATCTGAAAAAGAAAACTTGGACAGTCAAACGCCCAGGAAATAATGAACCCTGCGGTAGTGAGCTATTTGACTGGTTCTGTATTTCTGCAGATTTGCAGTTTATTCGCGTTAATCCTCGGCTGAATTTCAAACTAACCCACTACCCTGGACTACGTCAGTTGCACGGGCTCTTAGTTCGCGTTACCCTTTCCACTTTTGTTGGGCGCCTTTGGCTCGACAATGGCCAGTAGATTCACGGAAACAGACAGACTCGAGGACAAACGTGGCGGCCAACGCTGAAGTATTCATTACGGCTGGAGCGAGACCGGAGCTCTTTTTGGAGCGGGGGATTGTTTCCATAAACCGAACCCTGCTATTCGCGGCGTTGGTGGTCCTCGTTCTGGTGGGCTTTGGCTTGCGAGCCACTGGCTTGAGCGTTGAGAGTCTGGGCGAAGACGAACTCAATAAGCTGCAGGCCGTAGCCGACTACCGTAACCACGGTTTGACGTCGGCCAACAGCGAGCATCCTCTGCTGATGAAGGCCTTGCAGACCGGCAGCCTGGTGATCGCCGACAAGTGGAATAGCCTTTCGCCGGGTAGTCGGAATCCAATATCGCCCGAAACCGCGCTGCGTTTGCCGGGAGCTATCTTTGGCGCGCTCACCGCGCTCCTGATTTACCTGCTTGCCGCGGAACTCTTCGGCGCAGAAGTCGGTTTGATCGCGGCGGCTTTGTGGGCTTTCGATCCATCCGCTATCGGTCTCAACCGGATCGCAAAGGAGGACACATTTCTCGTCTTCTTCTTTCTGCTCGCCAACATTTTCTGGTTGCGCGGCCAGCGCATCGCCGAAAGCCAGCCGGAACGGAACCCTGAAAAATACTACTGGGCCACAGCCGCAGCCTTTGGCGCCATGATGGCTTCGAAATACCTGCCGCAGCTCATTACGATCAGCATTGCCTACTACTGGCTCTTCCAGCAGATTCCAGCGACGCGGTGGCGCCTGGGCAAGAAACGCATGTTGACGTTCTTCGTGATCATGGGCATCACTTTCGTCCTGGTAAACCCGACGATTCTTTTCCCGGCCACGTGGCGACAGATGGGACTTTTTGCCGGACAAAAACTGGTCGGCCATGACGGTTATGAATTCATGGGCAACCTTTACGGTCACCGAATGACTGACTGGTTGAACGGCATCCCCTGGTATTTCTACCACGTGTTCGTCGCCGTAAAACTTCCGTTGCTCAGCTTGCTCGGGTTCCTGGTCGGCCTGCCGCTCCTGTTCCGGCGCAAGCTTGGAGATGGTCGGTACTTCATCATGCTCTGGCTTTTCCTCTGGATGATGACTTTCAGCTTTACCGGCGGAAAGTTTACTCGCTACTTTACAACCATCCTGCCGGCGGTCTTGATTACTTCCGCCATCGGAATTCAATTTGCGAGCAACTGGATAGCAAAACGACTGTCAACGTTATTGTCTGCTGGATGGCCTCGGGTATACATTCCGGCAGCGCTGGCCCTACTCGTGGTTTTAGCGTCGCTCAATGCGGCTATCGGTATTGGACCTCACTTCCGGCTTTACACGAATGAGTTGGGCGGAGGAGTCGCGAGCCGTGGTTTTTATTTTCCTCACGATGAGTTCTACGACGCGAGCATGCGTGATGCGATGTTTGAGATTGCGAAGCAAGCGCGGCCAGGTGCAATCGTGGCAAGTGAGGTGCCGACAGTTGCGGCGTACTACGCACAGCGTGCCTATCGACCTGACCTGGTGTTGGTAATGCTCTCCGATCCGAACGCGTTGAACCGGCTGAGCGAAGGAGACTTTGTAGTCGATGCGCGCGGCCGGCGCTATTTCAGTAACGAGAAGGTGACGGCAACGCTTCAGAAGAGCAGTAGGCCTGCGTTTCGATTATCACTCAACTCGACGCCGTCAGCGTCGGTTTATGTCCTCGACAAAGATTCACTGGAACCTTTACTGGAAACAGCAAGGCGATTGCCACCAATCGCGAAGACCATGCATCCTCGAACCACTCAACTGGACTCCACTCAGTAGCCCACTCCTTAACGCCGTACACTACCTTCTCAATCTAACACCGTTTACAATACTCACTTGATGAACTTTGAAATCATCGGCGAGATCAGGAACATTGAGACCATCGCTGTTGGATCTGGAATTCGCGATGTTGCCAGGCCGAAAAAAGTATGGCAGGGGTCGGTGGCGAAAGCTAAAGGGCATCGCGACAGTTCGCCTTCGTAGTGGTAGGATTCGCTTAGCAGAGCTTCATTGGTACGAAGCTCACGGAGTTGGTCGGAAGGAAATCAAACGCAAGGGCTACCTCGACTAGATGTATGAAAGAAACCAAGAAAGCAACAAACCGATTTGCAGTCTGCGTTAACAACACCGAGTATCCTGCATCGCTGGAGCTTCACAAAATCTATCGCGTGCTACCGGATGACGACGCGGCAGTAGATGGCGATCTCCGGGTAATAGATGAAAGTGGCGAAGATTATCTGTACCCAGCCGAGTATTTTGTCATCGTTCAACTGCCTCAAGCTGTCGAGAAGTCGCTGTTGCAGACGGCCTGATTCAGCGACAGCAAGTCTGAAACAAAACCTATGACCCTAAACGACCTAAAACAAGCGCTTGAAAGAGCGGGTTTCGAGGTCGAAAGTGAAACGTGACTTACAAACGACACTGGGACGCAGATTCGACTAAAGAATGGGTCGATAGTGAACTGCTTTGACAACGGCAATTACAACGTACAGGGGAAAAACCAAGAAGCAGTATCCGCTGTGTTGGATCTCTCATCTACACCCAGCACACCTGCGCGCCGAAGTGCTGCAGTTTTTGCGAGTGAGAAGGTCTTTATAGTCTACGGACACGATACATCGGCTCGAACGGAACTGGAGGCGATGCTTCGGCGGTGGGGTTTGGACCCAATTATTCTCGATCAATTACCCTCCGAAGGTGCGACCCTAATCGAGAAACTCGAAAAATATTATCCGAACGTGGGGTTCGCAGTAGTGTTGGCTACTCCGGACGACGAGGCCTATCCTAAAGGGAAACCAGACGAAAAAAAGTACCGAGCGAGACAAAACGTCGTTCTTGAACTGGGTCTAGTGCTTGCGCACCTTGGCAGGAGTAAAGTAGCCGTTCTTCTCAAAGACCAGGACGTGATGGAGCGCCCGTCTGACATCCATGGTCTGATCTACATTCCGTTCAAGACTGATCTAGCCAAGGAAGCTGGCCTCTTGCTCGCCAAGGAAATGTCCGCACAGGGCTTCAATATTGACGTGAAGAAAGTCTGATTGGCCTGGCAGGGAATTGAAGCAGTTCATACGTGGTTCGCTGGACTCGAAAGGCTCCGCAGGTCCGTCGCTGACTGCTGGTTCAAAGGGTCGAGCATGGCCTACCGCCTTACCTCCACTTCCACCGGTTTTGCATCGTGCGCCTCGTATCCTTCCGGCCAGTTTGAAATGTTCACACCATATGGCCAGTCAGCGTCGGCCTTCACAGCGAAGCGAATGGTGATCGGCAATCCACGCATGGCTCGCAGCCGAACCCAAAAAGAGTCAACTCGCCACTCCTGAATAAGCGGCTGGCCGGCGGGTTCAACCGAAATTAGCCGCGAGCCGCAATCCTTTCCATTCACGAAGAGCGTGACTCGCGTCCAGATGTTCTCCGGTTTAGCATCCTCTGGAAGCACGGGTTGAACGTGCGCGCGCACGATGATCTGGCTGACGCGGCGTCGATCCTCACGAGCCGGAACCGTATATTCGAGCGCCCCAACTCCAAATCCCCAAATGTAACCCGGTCCACCGCCGATCTTTTCGAAACGCTCGCTCGCAGCCATCAGCGGCTTGAACCGGTAAAGAATCGACTTATCCTCGCGCACAATGATCTGCGGAAGTGTTCCCGGATCATCGTCGGGCCGGAGCCAGGCAAACTGGCGCGGCACCAGGTGTCTCTGCGGCTCCCTCAATCGATCTGGAGGATTCTCCGATGCAAGTCCGGCAAACTGCCGCCCGGCCCGATTGACTTCCGCCAGGACCCCAGCGTCACGAGGCGTTGCATACGTCACTCCATAACCGCGTCCGGGGTCGGGAGTAAGAATCCAGAACATCGCGCCCGCCGAACCTGCTCGAACATTGCTTTCGAGAAAAGCGCGGTACCAATCTGTTTGAGAGAAGCCGTTATAGCCTTGCCCCCCGATTCCAAACTCACCAAACACCAGTGGCTTGTTGAGCGAAACGGCCGCGGCCACACGATTGTCGACAAATTCCTGCAAGGCTTTCGGCGACTCAACAAAACTGTTCCCGTCATCCTTTGGATAATTGTGGACGTCGCAGTAGTCAATTTGAGGCAACCGGTGGTCGGCCAGCCACTCGCGGCGTTCAGCGGCCGTCCGATAGCCCCAGTCGCCAGGCGTGATGATGTGGTTTGGATCCAGTGACTTCAGATAAGCACTCATCTCCGCAATCCAGGCGCGCCTTTCGGCCCAACGACTGGTGACGGCTTGAGCCTCATTCATCAGTTCCCAGCCAAAGATCGTGGGATCGTCACGGTAGAGCCTGCCCGTTACAGTATTGCGACGGGTCGCCAATTTCTCGAGGTGTTCGCGGTAGAGACGGCGCGTTTCTTCGTTGGTGTAAAAGAGCATCGCTCGCTCTGGATTGATTCCGAAAGGAAACGTCTCGTCAGCGGCGTCCATGATGCCCGCCCAGCGCAGGTATTGAGTTACGCCTCCGGTGTCGCGCCACCAATTCGTCAAACAGAGTTTCACCAGCAGCTGATTGCGTTCTGCTTCGGCGATAACTTTGTCGAGATGAACCAAAGCCTCTTCATTCCACTCACCCGGGGCCCATCGAAACGGATGCGTCCGGGGCCAATCCGCGAGATCGGCAACCGGGCCAATGTCTTTTGGACCGCCTTCACCAAAAGCCCAGACGCGCACCACGCGAATGCCGGCCAGCGACGCCTGGCGAAGTGTTTCAGGCATGAGCGCGCGGTCCTCGTCACGGTACATCACCGAAACGTTTGCGCCCACAAATCTAAACGGGCGACCGCCGAGAACAAAGCGGGTGCCTTGAGTTCGCACGAACGCATCGCGTCTCTCATTTCGAGCCGAATCACTTTGATCGCTGACCAAGTAAAACGCCGCGCCCACAACCAGTGCGAGCGCGGCGATTATCAGATGTTTCTTTCCCATCAAGCCGAGGATTAGTGGTCGCATTATAGAGGCGGCACTCCGTGGCCGCCCCGATTCGTCGAAACACCCTGGAGGCGGACGACTGGGTGGCCAGGGAGAGCCACCCCTACGAACAATCGTCGCTCCACATTATCGTCAGAAAGCTACCTGGGGCTCGTCAATCGAATGAAACCCATGATTGCGCAGAAAGCGCCCAGCACCACGAAGAGATTAAGAAACGTAAGCACATTGATGGCCATGTCGTTGTCATTCGTTAGGAACCCAAACCCAGCCACAATGAATTGAATATGAAACAGGAAGAGGCAGATGGCGGCAAAAGTGAACCACCTGGCAGAGGGACCAAAAGCGCGCGCGCGCGCAAAGCCCAGAACTGAGGCGATCAACCAGGCGACCGCACCCAGCAGGAACATCCCCGCCATGACCGGGAAAAAATAGCTCGGCTGATGAACAACATTTTGGGTTTGCGCCAGCACTACAATCGTAGCCATTAACATTCGCCGTCTCCCTGTGAACAGTTGCTAACAAACTAAGCGCCGTTTGCGCACGTCCGAAGCCGCTATCGGTGCGCAAACGGCGTCCAAAAATAGGTTTCGCTGAAACTAAACGTCGGCGCCGGTTTGAGATTATCGGTCAGCCTCAGTTATGGCATAGCCAGTGGGCCTTTAACAGAAATTCCAGCCTACTGCGTGATGTGGATCTCCTCTTCCTTGTTTACGTGCCCCAGGAAATAGAGCAACCCGCACACGAAAGCTACTGCGGCCAGAGCAAGTGAATACCAACCAAAACGGTGTCCACCGCCCGCCTCTTCAAAGGTCACGAACTTGTAGAAAAAAAAGATCGCGCCGCCAGCTGAAGCCAAACCCACAATCGCGGCCAGGATGTCCTTAATTTTCATTTTCACCTCCGGGCAATGAGTCGTCGCATTGAAGGTTTTTAGGAAAAAGCCGTAACGTTGTTTTGTGAGTGCATGTTAACGGAGCGCTTCGCGGAACGCAAGTTTTTCAAGCGCCTGAAGGGCTCCGAGTGGGCCAAAATTTCTGAAAAATCCCCTGGACAAGCTACTTTTTGCCGCTCACTGTGTCGGCTTTACTCAACAGGCTTCGCACAAAGGGTCGATTACAAGTGAAGTAGTGGTTATAAGACTTCTAGTGCGAGGCTTACTTGATGATGATTCGTTTGTCGCCGGCACGGCGGGTAATGCGCTGACTATCAAGATACTCAAGAAGCGGAATCGCATATTTACGCGAAACACCGGCAAGATCCTTGAATGCCGCAACGTCGATAAGTCTTTCCGGTTCATGATTCGACGCATACTGGCTCAGCCTTTCCTTCAAGCGTGCCAGAGCTTCCGCGTGAAGGAACATCTCACCCTGTACGCGAACGAGCGTACCGTCATCGATCAGGAGCTGGAGAATTCGTCTTCCGTGCGCGCGGCGTGTTGGCGAAACCCCCACCTGCTCGAATACAGAGTCGAGCGTCGGGGCTTCGAGGCCCGCCCTTTCATAATTCGTAGCGATCTTTTCTCGAAGTTGCGCGTCCTCGGGCGAAAGTTCGCGACTGTGTTCCCGCGAACGCAGCAGATCTTTTTCCAACACCAACTCGCCTTCGGTTTCGAGTCGGGCGATTACGGCTCGAAACACCTCCGGCGTGGCGGCAGTGAATAATCTCTCCCGCAGAGTTTCGCGTGCCAGACCTCGTGAAAGCGGATCTCGCTGGTGGTGCGTCCTGACAGCTTCAAGCGCTTCACGCGAAAGCCTGTCAAAGTTCTCTCTTGAGATGAATATGCCGTCAGTCTCCATTGTGGCTGCTTCCGCTCGCGCCTTGGCCGCTGTTTCCGACAAAAGCTGGTCTGTCCAGCCAGTACGCGCAGAGAGATCCAGCCAACGCAAACCATGATCTCCGGACGATTCCACAAATGCTGCCAGCCGTGTAGACAGCTCCGCGTCCATCAGGGCATGTAACCGTTCATGCGTTTTTGCCAACTCCTTGCCCCGATGTTTGGTCGCCAACGGATCCAGAATGAGTCCGCCGGCCACAGTTTCCGCCGGCGAATACGAACGAACAATAAAGCGTTCGCCGTTCAAAGCAACCACCGGACTCTCCAGCCTTATTTGAGCAAACCCCGTCTCACCCGGCGGAAGTTCACCGGTTCTGCTCAGTACCCTGACACGCGCCAGGACTTCTGCCGAACCGATGTGCACCCGAACGCGCGAACGAGTTCGAATCGGACGCGGCGCGCTACTGAGCATCTCGAGCTGCACATCGATAATCTGAGTTGAACGCAAACGGCCGGCTTTGGCCAGGACCATTCCACGTTCGATGGCTGCGGTCTCAACGCCCGCGAGGTTAACGGCGGTCCGCTGCCCCGCCTGCGCGGTTTGCACCGAGTCTCCGTGAACCTGCACACCACGCGCGCGCACGCGTAGACCTGAGGGAAGGAGTTCAAGTTCATCCCCTTCCGCAATCTCGCCGGAAACCAGGGTGCCGGTTACGACCGGCCCGAACCCTTTCATCGTAAAGGCCCGATCGATTGGCAATCTGGTAACTCGATCTGCCGACCGCGCGGGCGTCTCAACGGCAATGCGGCGAAGCGCGGCACGCAGTTCTTCCAGGCCGTCACGCGTGCGCGCACTAACCGTAAGCATTTCGGCGCCCTCGAGAAATGATCCGGCAATCAGCTCCTCAGCTTCGGCACGCACCAACGACAATAGTTCTTCTTCGACCAGGTCTGACTTGGTGAGCAAAACCAATCCCCTGCGCACATCGAGTAGCCTGCAGATATCGAAATGCTCGCGCGTTTGCGGCATTACACCCTCGTCGGCCGCGATCACCAGCGCGACCGCATCGACTCCATGAACGCCTGCGAGCATGTTTTTCACGAAGCGCTCGTGACCGGGCACATCTACAAAACCAACCCGCACGTCGCCCAGATCAACGTCGGCAAAACCTAGATCGATGGTAATGCCACGCCGCTTTTCTTCAGGTAAGCGATCGGGATCCTTTCCCGTGAGGGCCTGGACGAGTGAGCTCTTGCCGTGGTCAATGTGGCCCGCAGTGCCGATGACTATCGAACGCATGTTTAAGGTGCCCGGACGTGCAGTCTCCGAATAAGCCATCGCTGGCCAACCAACGCAACAACAGTCCCCTGCTACCTGGACAGTTCGAAGTCGATCCATTGCGTGGCTACGCGGTGTTTACCGTCCGCAAGCAGGTCGGTGACAACGAATTGCAAAACATATTCACCGGGCTCCAGTTGCATGCCGAGTTGCAGGCCACCGGTGACCGCGAGCCGCCTCACGTCAGTCTGATCGGCTGTAGACAACAGGATTTCTTTCCCGGTAAACACTGGCTGGCCGTTATAAATGAGCCGCAACTGGGTTTGCAGCTGAGGCTGCCGGGTGGTTTTGTCGGGCTTAGCGTTATAAATCACGTAGGTATACTGCAACACCTCACCACGTTTGAAACGACGTGAGGCCGCGCTGGTAGTTGTGTCGACGTCATATTCCGCCGCCGCGGATCCTCCGCTTTGGTTCCCTGGAGATGGAGCGGGCGATGCCTCACCGGTTTTCGTCAGTGCTGGCCTCGCGATGCTGACCAGGATCCCTGAAATAGTCAGCCGGTTCTTCTTGATATCGGGAATTTCGATAAACTGACTCGCCGAACCAACATGCTGAGATCCAGAGTCACGAAGCGCCACGCGCAACTGGTAAGCTCCCGATTTCTTTACCGGCACCGTCAAAAAGTAAACGAAGCCGTTCTTTTTCATGCGCATAAACTCGTCATTGGGGATGCGCATTCGATATGATCGCGCCACTTCATCCACCAGGATACCGTTGTCTCCAAACGTCAGTGCAACCACGTCGAATTCTGCCTTTTGCCAGCCATCTGGCTGAGGCGTAAACAACATGTCATTCGTATCAACGTGAAGCAATGAGCGCATGTACGACCCAACTTTAGGATCGTTCGCAAAAAGGCTTGTTAACTTGAGATGAATGCCCGCAGTTCCAAAAGGTGACACCAGCGCGTTGATGATTTGCTGGCGAGGAGTGTTTGCTACGGGCGCGTTGTCTTCATCAGAAACACCGTAGAAGCCATTCCGCATCCGAACATTGAACTTTCCTGGCCGGGTAATCTTCAAACTCAGCTTGTGAAATTTCCGGCGGCCAGTCGTCGGGTCGAACGTTGCCTGGTCGGGCCGGTAGCCTATCAGGTAATAGCTGCCCTGCTCCTCAAGCACGCGACGGATTCCGCCGCTAAGATCATTGGTGTTTCGAATAGAAACTCCGCCGGTTTGCCTCGCCAGGTAATCCAGGCCTTCCTGCGATTCAAAAGCCAGGTTGCGGCGATTGGCTAGTTGTTGTTCGACCTGATCGAGAGTCATCTCCCCAGTAGAATCGGCGGCCGTCAATCCCAGAGTCTGCAAACCCACGGCGTTCATCGTGTAAATCACCACGGAGGCACGATTGGCGCGGTCTACCAGTCGTTGCAACGACTGCAAGGCCCGGTAGCTCCGAGTCGGGTCGCCCCGACTATAGATCCTGAAACCCTCCGAAATCAGCAGAATCGACTTGCGCCCCGGCAAGTCGCGCATTCCGCGAACCACGTAGTTGACCGCCCCCAGGGTGCCAACTGCAAATATGTCTTCACGAGTTTGATTGAGATCTTCGTCCGCAGCGGCAGCTGCTTCACTCATTCTCGAGCTATCCTGAATCGGCGCAAAAGCGCCCACGCGGCCAATGATGAGAGACCATTTCACCCGGTCGATTGCAGCGTAGAGCTGGCGCTTGTCTGAGGTAAATTGTTGTAACGCGCCCATACCGCCGCGGGTGCGAATAATTGCGACCAGATCTCCAGGCTGCATTTGCCGGTCGACAAATTTCTTCAGTGCTTCTCGCACATAGTGAGTGCTTTCAAACGACAAGCCCAGATCGTCAACCACGAGAGCGATCGTCCGGCGCACATCCTCCGGTCGCAATCTGGTGGGCGGCCCCGGCGGAGCGTTTCGGTCAATCTTCGCCGCAGGTGTTGGCTCAGGAGCGAGACGCGCCTCCGTTGAAACAAACGAGAAGTGAGTAATTTTTTGGGACCGGCCGTTTTCCAGGATCTGAATCTCTTCGGGACGCAAGTCAGTTACCACTTTTCCCTTCTTGTCGGTGATGACGGCATCAACCTGGACCAGGTTAGTGGTGATCTTAACGACGTCGTTATCATCATCCGGCCTTGCCGGCTGCTGCGGCTCGACCATTGGAGAGACCTGCGGCTTAGGACTGTCTGCTTGCTGCGCCAATCCCGACAACGAAAGAAGGCAGATGAGGAGCAGCATCATTGGTGATTTCTTCATGAGGCCACCTTCTGCATGAGTACGCGTTCGTAGTAACTAATATACTGCGGGATGACGATGTCGGTGCGATACCGGGAAACCGCAGACTCACGCGCGCGCTTTCCCATTTTGTGCCGCAACTCCACGTCTGCCAGAAGGCGCGCGGCATCTTCGGCCATCTTGTCCACGTCCCCGACTTCACTGAGGAAGCCGGTTTCCCCATCAGTCACCACTTCAGGAACTCCACCAACACGCGAGGCGACCACCGGAACTTCACAGGCCATCGCTTCAAGTGCGGCCAAACCAAACGACTCCTGTTCAGATGGCAAAAGCAAGATATCCGATGCCGACAGGTAATCAACTATCTTCGGTTGTTTGCCGACGAAGACACATTTGTCATGGATGCCCAAACAATGGGCGCGGTGCTCGGCGTTCGTTCGTTCGCTACCGTCACCGACCATCACCAGTCTGGTCTTGATCCCCTTCTTCAGAACCCGGTCAAGTATTTCAACGCAGTCAACCGGCCGCTTTACTGGCCGAAAGTTTGAAACATGGACCATTAACGGCTCGTCGTTGGGGGTCAGGGAAGCTCGCAACTCGTCGACCGGATGACGCGCGTATTCCGACTGGCAAACGAAATTCGGAATGACGGTGATGTCGTCAAATTGAAAGATCTCCTTCGTCGCTTCCTTAAGATAGTGAGATATCGAGGTGACCCCGTCTGACTGGACAATACCGTAGCGCGTGATGGGCAAATAAGATCGATCAGCGCCAACCAGCGTAATGTCAGTTCCATGCAGGGTGGTTATTACGGGCAAGTAACGCTTGGGCTTGAGCGATTCGCGAGCCAGGATCGCGCTGATCGAGTGGGGAATCGCGTAGTGCACATGAAGAAGGTCAAGGTTCTCCGACTCGGCAACTGTGGCCATCTTAGTGGCGAGCGCCAGAGTATAGGGCTGGTGCTCAAACAACGGGTACGACATCATTTCGACTTCGTGGAAGCGCACATGTTCGCTGAGTTGTGTGAGCCTCGTGGGCAGTGAGGACGAGATGAAATGGACCGTGTGGCCGCGCTCGGCAAGTTCCTTCCCCAACTCAGAACCGACAATCCCACTGCCGCCATAGGTTGGATAGACTGTGATGCCGATGTTCATCGTGTTAGTCGGTTGTTGGTGGTCAGTTGTTGGTTGTTAGTTGTCACTTGCAATCTCTTTAGCGGCGAGACGTACCCCAAAGTAGCAAAGGGTGCAAAGCGAATACAACTGACTACTGCGTACTGACTACAGACTACTGGCTACTGACTCCTGACTACGACCAACTAGAAAAGCAAAGGCAGGCGACCCTCGCAATCGCCTGCCTCTATCTCAACTTGGCTCACCTTAATTGTAAGGGGGGGCAAGTGAGGGGACGGAGTATATGCCCGTCAGCGAGCTTTGGCAATAGCTCTTTGGGAGGTTAAACAGCAATTTTTCTCGCCTCCTTTCGCGGTCCATTTTGATGTCAAAACAAGTAGTTGCGTAGTTCTGTATTCCCTGTCCTCCCGCTCTGCATTCTGTGTCTCTTTGGTGACAAAATGTCGGAAAACTCACCACGGAGACGTAAAGAGACCAACGCGTTGGACCCCGCTGACTGCGCTTAGCGTCCAAACGATCTATAATGTTCAAAAGCGCGTAGAATTTTTGTAACGTGATTAACCGAGCGGAGATAGACCAATGCCCAAGATCAGCGATATTGAAGAGACTCCTAATCCTAATGCCGTCAAGTTCCTTTTGAGAGAAGCCGTCAGTAACGGAACCGCAAACTCTTACAGCTCGGCGGCCGAGGCCGAAAACGACCCGCTCGCGAAGTCGCTATTCGACGCGGGCCATGTCGTTTCAGTCTTCTACATGGACAGCATGATTACTATCGAGAAAGACGAAGACGGAGATTGGGACGAATTATTGCCGGTCCTGGCGGTTCCCATCCGCGCCGCAGCAGGAGTGGGTGTGCCGGCAGCCGCGGCTGTGGGTGGCGCGATCGCAGCAGTGACGAGCGACGATCCTCGACTCATGAAGATCAATGAAATCCTGGATGAAAAGGTTAGGCCTGCCTTAATGGGAGACGGCGGTTATCTGGAAATACTGGGCTTGAAGGAGCACACCCTTAGCATCCGCTATCAGGGAGCTTGCGGCAGTTGCCCCAGTTCCCTCACCGGGACGCTGATGGCAATCGAGGGGATGCTGAAACAGGAAATCGATCCGGAGTTGGAAGTGATCGCTGTTTGATTTTTAGGGCGGGACGTGGCGTCGCATTTCGCCTCGTGAATTTACCGTTCCGGTAATAGTACGAAAGCGGCCTCCAGCCCGCCGCACAGCAGAGCCCAGATTCGGGAACGAATTCTCGCCACGCGCGTTTAAGCACCTGGCTATTTCTATCTAACCAACCGCTCTTCAGGAGAAACTCAATGGCCCAGCGCGCTTTCCTGCTTGCCCTGTTCTTTCTTTCTTCCAGCCATCCTTTTAATGCACAACAGACGTCCGAGCAAACCGTTGTTTCCGAGCGAGCCACAGCTCCAGTTCCAATCAAGCCGAAGCCCTCAACCAAGCGGAAGACCGCTGCCGAAAAAGCCAAAATCGAACAACAGCGTTCTCTCGCGCTCTCATTGATGGTTTCGCTGGCCAATGACGCACGCAGTTTTCGAGACGACCGGCTGCGGGCCCGAACCCTGGCCCGCATTGCTGACGGAATCTGGGAAGTTGATCAGGACCAGGCGCTTTCGCTTTTTCAACGCGCGTGGGATGCAGCGGAAACGGCCGACCAGGAATCCGCGCGGCTGGCGAAGGAAGACAGAGAACGTCAGGAGAGAGAAGGCCGCGGATCCGTGGTCGCACGCGGACCCGATTTGAGGTCCGAAGTTCTCCGAATGGCGGCCAGGCGTGATCGCGCGCTCGGTGAAGAACTGCTGGAAAAACTCAAACTCGCAAAAACGCAGGAAGCGTCAGACCTCGGCATGGGCAGAAGAGACCCCCACTCGTTACCGGAAGCGATCGCCCAACGCCTCAGATTGGCGCGACAACTCCTGGAGGTCGACATACCAAAGGCTTTGCAGTTTGCCGATCCCGCCTTAGAAACAGTAAGCATGCAGGGTTTGAGTTTTCTCTCTTACCTGAAAGAGAAAGATGCCGCGGCGGCGGATCAGCGTTACGTCAGGATGCTTGGGATTGCCACCGCAGACGTTCAATCAGACGCCAACACCGTCTCTCTGCTTTCGTCCTATGTCTTCACCCCGCAGATCTTCATCACAATCGATCGCAACGGCGGGACGAATACTTCGCAGACGGGGAGGTCAGACTCTCCGCCCGTGTCGACGCCGGCAACACGCGCAGCTTTTTTTAATACGGCGACGCAGATTCTGATGCGGCCACTGGCAACACCGGAACAGGATCAAACTACCTCCGGCATCGAAGGAAAATATCTGATCATCAAGCGTCTCCTGCCTCTCTTCGAGCAGCACGCCGCTAAAGAAACTACTGATCTGATCCGCGGACAGCTGGCGGCCCTCACATCGAATGTTTCCGAAGAGACACGGAGACGTGACGACGACATGATGCGCCGAGGAATTCGGCCAGAGCAGAAACCTGCCGACAGGGAACAATCGTTGCTCGACCGGATCTCTCGAGCAAAGACCTCTGCGGATCGCGATGACCTTTGGGTAGAGCTGATTGCGTTTATCGCGGACAAAGGAGACCTGCGCGCGCGCGACTTTGTCGACAAGATAGATGACTCTGAAATTCGCAAACAAGTTCGGCCTTACGTGGATGTCACGCTGGTGATCCATTTTGTCGATAAGAAGAAGCCCGATGAAGCTTTGCGGCTGGCCAGGATTGGCGAGTTGACCCACTTTCAGCGGGTTTGGGCGCTGAGCCAGGTGGCGCGTCAGATACACGAATCAGATCGAGAACAAGCCCTGACGCTCCTGGACGAAGCGATGGAGGAAGCACGACGAATCGAAGGGTCGGATGCGGATCGCCCGCGCGCTCTCGTCGGAATTGCCAATGCGCGGTTTCTGCTGGATCGCACGCGCGCCTGGGAAACCGTGACCGAGGCCGTGAAGGCCGCAAATTCCACCACTGGTTTCAGTGGTGAAGACAGCCGCCTGACGATTCAGCTGCGCACTCGCAGTATTGGGTCCATGCGCACAAACTCGGCCGAGAACTTTGATGTCCCATCAATGTTCATCGCCCTTTCGCGAGACAACTATGATCGAGCGGTAGGATTAGCACGCAACTTTGAAGCAGACGCACCTCGCGCCACAGCGTTGATCTCCATCGCTCGCGAAGTGCTCACTGAGAAATAAGCGCCAGCTTTGCGGCAACGTCAGACGCGCCTTTACCAAAAACTGTTCTTTACGAATAGATGTTCATCGGGCGAGTCAATAACGCAGCCGGGTCATCAACATTCAGCGCCTCACGAACGTAAAACGGTTCGCCCGCCGCAACACCAATAAGCGAACCGAAGTAACGCATCCGATTCTCGATCTGGTCGAGAAAACTCGGATCACTAATCCGCGTGGTTGGTTCTTTTGACTCCGGATCATAAAACTGTGAAGCGTGAGCCCGAATGGCTGCCATCTTCGCATCGACAAAATCTGAAACATCCACAATGAATGAGGGCACCACGCGCCGCGAAAATAGTGAGTGCATGATCGCCGGCATTTTCACCGGTTCTTGTTTTCCCTCCGGGTCGTAGCGCGACATCGTCGCCAGCCGCGCTGCCTCGCGCACCAGCCGGCAGGTGTTTGCATGATCTGGATGAGGATCATCCCAGTGGAAGGTGACGAGTAGTTTGGGTCTGTGAGAACGGATTACTCGTACCAATGCGGTCCGCGCGTCTTCAGTCGGCCAGATGTGACCGTCAGGTTGTCCCAGGTTCAAACGCAAGTCGAGGTTCAGTATTCGGGCCGCCTCGATGGCTTCCTTCTCGCGCATCTCGGGCGTACCCCGCGTCCCCATCTCTCCCCGCGTCATGTCGAGTACTCCGGTGCGGTAGTTTAGGGACTTAAGTTTAAGCAGGGTTCCTGATACGGAAAGTTCGGCATCGTCTGGGTGGGAAAAAACCGCCAGCACATCGAGTTCGAATTTTGTATCGGTCATTGCGTGTTGAGATTTAACTAGGACGGCTGGCATTGGTCAAGCGCAACGCGTTGACTCGTAACCTTTGCCTGCTTCGACGAGTGGTTGGAGTCAAGTCA
>JAXIOV010000066.1:0-12358 GCA_045403245.1 Pyrinomonadaceae bacterium
GGGCAGATGGCTTCATTGCGACGGGTGCCGTCTGTATCTTGGCGTCCTGGGCTGATGGAATCATGGCCACGGGTGCGGACGGAATCAGGGCCACCGGCGCTGATGGCATCATGGCGACCGGTGCAGATGGTCATCGATTTACGATTCCCACGAGCTCGATCAGCCTAACGGGGGCCGATCAAATTGTCATCGTGAATTCCGAAGAGATCAGAATCAGTGGCGCCGGCGAGATCACCCGGACAGGGCTCAACGCTCTGACTTCAATCCTTTCGGGGCAAACGGGAACAACAGGCCTTCAAAGCGTCGATCCGGACTTGGCAGTGAGGCTCAATGAACTGACGGACGATAGCAATGTAAACGCCGTCGTCGTCTACCACCACTCCCCAACGGATTCCGATTTGAATGACCTACGAAATATCGGCGTTTTGGGTGGAACTCGCTTCCAGGTCCTTCCCGCAGTAACCCTAACTGCCACTCGCGAACAGATATTTGCAATTTCCAGACTGCCTTCGGTGCGTTCCATTTACGGTAATCGGACCCTGACGCTGACCAGTGAACCGGAAGTTCGCACTGTAACTGGAGTTGACCGTGCCTGGGCCGATCAAGAGATCACCACGCAAAATAACAACCAGGCAGTCATCGGCCGAAACGTTACAGTTGCCGTGCTGGACACGGGCATCGATGGTGGTCACCGGGATTTGGCGGGCCGAATAGCGAAGAACATTAAACTAGCAGGCTTCCAGAGCGGCAATGTTGGTTTCAACTACCCAGCCAACTCCGAGAGTCTGAACAACACTGACCAACTCTACGGACACGGCACTTTCGTGGCTGGGGTCATAGCCGGCAATGGCGCCCTCTCCAGCGGAAAATTCTCGGGTGTCGCTCCCGGGGCGCGATTGGTGGGTCTGAGCGCTGGGGATCTTACGCTGCTTTACATCCTCGAGGGTTTTGATTATTTGCTGGCGAGTGGCAGCGAGTTAGGCGTGAAGGTCGTCAACTGCAGCTTTTCGGCTAACACTGTCTTCGATCTAAACGATCCGGTCAACATCGCCACTAAGATGCTGACCGACGCCGGGATCAACGTGGTCTTCTCCGCCGGCAACACCGGTCCCGGGCAAAGCACACTGAACCCGTACGCCGCCGCGCCATGGGTCGTTAGTGTCGGCGCGACCGATACGCAGGGTCGGCTTGCCAATTTCTCTTCGCGCGGTACTTTCGCCAGCTCTATGTTTCATCCCACCTTGGTAGCACCCGGCGTAAACGTCGTCAGCTTACGTGGCTCGGGAATCGCGAGCGTAACAGGCGTCTCGGGTCTCACAGGAGCTGACGCACAACGACTTACCTCTTCAGAAATCCCAAACTACACGACTGCAAACGGCACGAGCTTTTCGGCGCCACAGGTTGCGGGCGCTATCGCATTGATGTTGGAAACTAATCCAACACTAGCTCCGGCTGAGGTGAAGGAGATTCTGCAACGTACGTCGACGCCTTTGCCTCCTTACTATAACCACGAAACTGGAAGCGGCATGCTGAACGTTCACGCCGCTTTGCTACAGGCAGAGTTTCCGTCGCGACATATCGGGTCATGGCGCGGCACGGTGGATCGTCAACAGGTTAAGTTTGCGAACGATGCGCCAGTCAAGTTTTCTGGAACTGTTCAACCAGGAATTACAACTGAAATCCCAGTGGTGATTCCCAGCGGAGCGCTGGTCGTGTCAGTGCAGATTGGCTGGGGACCAGTCACGAGTGTCAACGACCTCGGCCTTTCGGTCTACGATCAGACCGGCATTCTGCAGGGACAGTCGAACACCTTGAATCTCTCAGGACTAAATGGCAAACGCGAAAGTATCTCTTTGCTAAGTCCCGCACCGGGACAATGGCGAGTCACCGTAAAAAATTCCCTGGGACCCACCGGCACTCCACAGCCATTTTACGGGGTGCTTCAAGTCAGCCGGGTCAGCTACTCGCGAATGAGTGACGTCGATTCCTTGAGTCCTGGCCTTCAGTCCGATGTCTACCAGAGTATTCGTTCCCAGGCGATGTGGCCGCTCGGATCACGTTTCCGGGCGGACTTTACGGTCTCGCGTTTGGACCTCGCCAGTTCCATAGTTATGAGCGCGCGGGTGCCGCAATACCTGCCCGGCCAGGCGAGCTATTCGGATGTCCGTGATTCCGCGACTATGCTTTTTGTGGAGAGCGCGCAAGCTTCACCAACCGATTCTCTGTTCACCGATGTCACGAAAGGCGCCAGGTTCAGGCCGAATGATACCGTTAGTCGACTAACTGCTGCTGTCGCGCTCGTCCGCGCTTGCGGTCTTCGTTCTGAAGCAGAGGCTCGAGCAGGCACGCCATTGGCGTTTCTTGACACCGCCGGCATTCCAACCGATCTCCGCGGATATGTCTACGTTGCCGTCTCAAAAGGACTGTTACAGAGCGACAACATGTTCCGACCTAACGCTGCGTTCACGCGGGCAGATCTGGCCCACGCGATCGCCGTGATCGAACAGCGAGCAATTCAATAGACTTACCCAATTAGTTCCCGGAGGGCTTGTTCTTCGTCCTCGGTTAAAAACGTGAACAACAGGCCAAACCCGATTCCTACCTGATAGGATGCGACTTCGCCGCGCAACTGCAACCATTCGCCCGACGGCATCTTGATTTCCAGTCCAACGACCTCGCCAATATCGACTCTGCCGGCAGTATTGACGAAGCAGCCGCCGAGACTTAAGTCTTCTATTCGCGCTTCGTTAGAGCCCGATTCTCCATCCCACCTGGCAGGGAGGTTCGTGGGCACGCGTTCATCGCTTCGTCTGTTGTCAGTCATTGCCGGTCATTTGTAGAGGTCAGTAGTCGTTGGTATTTGGCAATTCCTGGTCTCTAGTGTCAAGTGTTGTTCAGTCAACGACTCTGCAACTTACTATTAGAAACTGACTACTGACCATTCGAAAAATGTCCATAGAAAATGCGCGTCTCATACTCGACCGTTACAGTCCCATCCCTTTCGTGCTGCCTGAAGATTTCCCCAAGCGCCGCTAGCATAGCCTCGAAGTCTGCGTGATCCGGAGCAGGTGTGTAAGACGCCGAAAGCAGGCGTCCTTTAAGCGATCCAAAGTCAAAACTCTGAAAATTTTCAAGGGTCTTTAGCTTGCAACTATTCGGCGCAAAAAAGCCTGCAATCTCACCTTCGACGTTTTCGTGACGCACCCTGTCATAGTCAGTGCCGTAGCGAAGAAGGAGGTGCTCGTAGTCCCGCAGAAACGGGGTTGAATCAAGGCGACGTGCGTTGAAGATGATGACGACCCAACCCTCTGGTCTCAAAATCCGGCTGAATTCCCTTTTACTCTTTTCCCGGTCAAACCAATGAAACGCCTGGGCAGCGGTAATAAGGTCAACGCTGTCTGCCTCCAACCCGGTGGCTTCAGCCGAGCCTTCTCGGCTTTCAAAGCCCGGATAGTGTTTCAAAGCCGATTCCGTAAACGCTCGCATCCCACTATTTGGTTCGATCCCGAAAACCCGGTTGCCGTTCCTCAAAAACAATTCGGTCAGAATGCCTGTACCGGAGCCGATATCAGCTACCACTAAGTTTTCTGTAAGGCCGCACTCTGCCTGAAGAAGGTCGAGCACGCCTGGCGGATAGCTCGGCCGGTACTTTGCATAGTTTTCAACTCTGTTAGAAAAGCGCGTAACAGTGTCACTCATAGGGCAAAATCCGTGGTTGCTTGATTCAACACGTTTTCCGAATCGGCCTGGAGAGATTGTAACGAAGCCCGAACTCAGTCACGCGGAATTGGATTCACATTCCCAAACGACTTACCGGGCGGATAAACCTTGATCAGCAAACGATGCCCTAACAATAGCAGGATGACAAAGCCGAATGTGAGCGGGAGCCGTGTATCAGACTTTACCAGCAGCCAAAAATGAATCACGCCCGCAACCGCCGCCGCGTAAACAAGTTTGTGTAACATCGCCCAGCGCTTGCCGCCCAAACGCTTAACCATCTGGTTAGTTGAAGTAATCGCCAACGGTAGCATCAGAAAAAACGCCAACATTCCCAATGCAATGAAGGGCCGAGTGGCCACGTCGGAAGGAACGCTCTTCAGATTCAGGTAACGATCGAAGAGCAGATAAGTCATGAGGTGTAAAAAACCATAGAAAAACGCAAACAGACCGAGCATACGGCGAAATTTCACCAGCCAGTTTAATCCAGTGATCGAACGTGAGGGACTGACGGCAAGTGTGATCATGAGGAAAACGAGCGTTAGCATGCCGGTGGTCCTGGTAGCAAACTCGAGCGGGTTCGCGCCTACGTTTTTGCGAAAAACGTCCCAAAGCATGAACGCCAGCGGCACCAGAGCGTTAACGAACAACACAAACTTTGTAAAACGCACGTCTTTCATATGAAGGTGTCAGTAGTTTAGTCGTCAGTTGTTAGTTGCTGTTTGTTGTTGTCAGCCTACTTGTTTTCGGTGTGCAACTAACGGCACTACTGACCACTGACCATTTAGAAAAACCTCCGCAGATCCATTCCTGCGTAGAGATGCGCAACCTGGTCCGCGTATCCGTTAAAAAGAAGCGTGGCCCGTGAGCCAAATTCTCCTATTCGATGCTCTCTCGCCTGACTCCAGCGTGGATGGCTGACATTCGGATTTACGTTAGAGTAAAAGCCATATTCTCCAGGCGCTTGAATATTCCAGGTCGCGGGCGGTTCATTCGCAACTAAAGTAATCTTCACCACCGACTTGATGCTCTTGAAACCGTATTTCCACGGTACCACCAGCCTTATTGGAGCACCGTCCTGCGGCGGTAGAGTCTCTCCGTAGAGGCCTGTGGCAAGGATGGTCAGGGGGTGCATAGCCTCGTCCATGCGCAAGCCCTCCACGTAGGGCCAGCTAAGCACCCCGGTATTCTGATTTGGCAGGCGTTTGGGGTCGTAAAGCGTCTCGAAGGCGACGTACTTCGCTTGCGAAGTGGGTTCGACCTGCTCGAGAAGCTTCGCCAGCGGAAATCCAAACCAGGGAATTACCATCGACCACGCTTCAACGCACCTCAATCGATAAACGCGTTCCTCTAGTGGAAACTTCAACAACTCTTCCAAATCGAAGGTCCTGGGCTTATTTACCAGACCGCCGACTGAAACCGACCATGGTTTGGTCACGAAATCCTTCGATATGTAAGCGACGGATTGCTTGTCTGTCGCAAACTCATAGAAGTTGTTGTAGTTAGTGATGTCTTCAATGGCGGTGAGCTTTTCGTTTGCCACGAAACCCCGCGCAACGTCTTCATCGGTCGCGGCTCTTTGTGCTTCGAGCAGTTTCTCACCAGTTGGCTTTCCGGCAGGCAGCGGATTGAGCTTGCGGTACAGCAGTGCAGTTGCACCTGCGGTCGTTGCCAGCGCCGCGCCGCGCATAAAGAGGCGACGGTCCAGGTAAACCCACTTGTCTGTGATCTCGCCCGACTTAATGTCCTCGGGCTTCTTAATTAGCATGATTGCGTTCCCCGGAAACCCCCGTGGCATTGTCCCGACAATATCTACGAGTCTCGACTCCTGCCGGGTTTGCACTGATCTGTCGATTGAGCCGCGAAACCTTACTAAGCGCCTCCGGCAAACATAATAAGTCCACGAAAACTAAGGTCTTGAGTTAATCGCAAACAAAGTACTAGTATCGCCAGCCCTTTAGCCGGTCACTCAAGAAGGATAATCGCGTGGAAAAAACCACACAACCAGTCGCGAAGCCCGATCCCAATCAAAGTAGATCCTTGACGAGCAAATTGATTGGGTGGGCGGTAGTCCTGTTAGTCGGCTTCGGAATTTTGTTGATCCCGGTTCCAACCGGGATCACACCACAAGCCTGGCGGCTGCTCGCAATTTTCGCCGCAACAATCACGGGATCAATCCTCCAACCCGTTGCCGGCGGAGCTATTGTCCTGATTGGCGTCACCACAGTAGCGCTGACAGGCACGTTACCCATCAATCAGGCCCTGGGCGGTTACGCTGATCCGATTGTCTGGCTGGTATTGGCAGCATTCTTCATTTCCAGAGCCATGATCAAGACGGGGTTGGGACGCCGAATTGCGCTCGTTTTCATCAAAGCAATTGGCCACAGCTCGCTTGGGCTCGCTTATGCGCTAATCTCAACCGATTTCATACTCGCCAGTATTATCCCCTCAACCGGAGCGCGCGCGGGCGGAATCATTTTCCCCATTTCGAAGAGCTTGTCTGAGGCGTACGAGTCTCATCCCGGAGCCACCGCCCGGCGACTCGGTGCGTTTCTGATGGTGGTCTTGTATCAGTGTGAAGTGATTTTGTGCGCCACGTTCTTAACGGGACAGGCCTCAAACGTAATCATAGCGAGGTTTGCACAACAGACGGCCGGCGTGGATTTAAGTTACACCCGCTGGATACTCTGGTCGATAGTGCCAAGTTTGATCTCCTTAGCCGTTGTACCTCCGCTCCTCTATCGGATCTTTCCGCCGGAGATAAAGCGCACGCCGGCAGCCGCTGAATTCGCCAAAACGGAGCTGCGGTTGATGGGCCGGATGTCGGCCCAGGAAAAGACCCTTCTCGTGGTATTTGTCCTGGTCGCCTCACTCTGGATTGCGAAGGGGCTCGGCGGTCTCATTGCGGGTTTTCCGTCCAATCCGATTTTCACTCTCCTCTTGTTTATCTCGCGGCTTGATTATTCAATTCCTCCGTTAGTAGGTGTTTGCGTGCTGCTCTTGAGTGGGGTTCTCGAATGGGATGACCTAATAGGGGAGCGAAGCGCCTGGAGCGTCTTCATTTGGTATGGAGGTTTGGTTCGCCTCGCCGAAGCGCTCGGCGAAACCGGTATCACGAAAAGATTTGCGGAGACTGCGGGCGGTTTCACTACCGGCTGGCACTGGTGGTCAGCACTGTTAATCCTGTTGCTCGTCTATTTCTATGCACACTATGCCTTTGCGAGTATCACGGCCCACGTTACGGCGATGTACATTCCCTTTCTTGTCGTTATTTTGGCGGCGGGGGCGCCCCCTTATCTCGCCGTGCTCTCGCTCGCGTATTTCTCGAACCTCGGCGCTTGCCTAACTCATTACGGAACAACGCCAGCGCCCATTTATTTCGGCGCTGGTTACGTCAAACAGCGGACCTGGTGGAGTTTAGGACTAATCGCTTCACTGGTGACGATTCCTATTTGGATCGTTTTTGGTTTTACCTGGTGGAAGATTTTGAAACTCTGGTAGGCGGAGGCCAAACCTGGTGGGGATAGAAATCGAACAAACTACCGACCTTGAGTCTGAAATTGACGCCGAACTGAGGCGTCTTCGAAGTCTGAGCACCGCCGCCGTACGAGCTGTTCGACGAAAGTTTTCAAAACGACTAAAGGAAGAGCCCGCGGAACTCGTCTATCAGCTTGGACTTCGCCTCTCTCAGCGCGGGGACTGGCTGCGGCGGTTCATTGGCTACGAGTTGATTCAACATCATCCTAAGGCGCAGCGCAGTCTTAACCGTAAGAAGCTTGAACAGTTAGGCCGGGGAATTGATAGCTGGGTAGCCGTCGATGCCTTCGCTTGTTATCTGGCCGGCCCGGCTTGGAGAGAACACCAGGTGCCAGACAGTCTTATCTCCAAATGGGCTCGCTCGCCCGACAGGTGGTGGCGGCGGGCAGCGGTAGTGAGCACGGTGGCGCTAAACAACAAAGCCCGCAGAGGAAGTGGTGACGCTCGACGTTCCCTCGAAGTCTGCAGATTGCTGCTCAACGACCGCGATGACATGGTAGTAAAGGGTTTATCATGGGCGCTGCGCGAGCTGGCGAAGAGAAATTCTGACGTCGTGGCTCAATTCGTTTCGCGTAATAAGGAATCTCTTGCTCCGCGAGTCATCAGAGAAGTTAACAACAAACTGACGACGGGCTTGAAAACCCCTAAGCGGTAAACCAATCAAAACAATGGCTGGCTACTCAGGAACACCACTCACTAAGAAACTCGGGATCAAAGAGGGTTTTCGCGTTGGTTTAGTCAATTCCCCGCAGGGTTTCGAAAAAGAACTCCTGGATCTTCCTCATAACGTGACCATCTCAACCAAAAACCTGACCAAACCACTCAATATAATATTGTTATTCGTTGCTTCTGAAAAAGTTCTAATAAGGGACTTCCCCAGGCTGGCGCAAAAACTTGTTTCCAACGGAATGATCTGGGTGGCGTGGCCAAAGAAGAGTTCGGGTGTTGAAACAGATCTAGCGTTTGACAACGTTCAGAAGACCGGACTCGAAGCAGGTCTCGTCGACGTTAAGATCTGCGCCGTAAACGACATCTGGTCAGGCTTGAAGTTTGTTTACCGTGTAAAAGATCGCGACTCACTTTAATTATTGCTAACACGTTGTCCCCTGTTAGTGATTAAGAAACAATGCGAAGCGAAGCAACTCAAGAAGCCGTAGCTTCGATCAAAATCGAGTCTGAAAGACTTTCTTTGAATAAACTGTCGATGCGTTTCATGTCGAGGGCGACTACTAATGGTAGGACCAGAGGGTGTCGACCGGAACGTGTTGCGTGCAACAGAGGGCGAACGCTTTGTAGTGAAATCGAAAGGCTGCGCTTTTTCTGGAGAATTTATTGTTTGCCGGTAACGACAATCGATGGAAATCAGATCTTTCCGTGAATTGAGAATCTTCTTTATGCGATCAAATATCCTCTCCCGCACGAGTTGTTTGCGTTTCCGAACAACGTGATCACTGAAATGACGCTGGGTGTATTTACGCAACCGAGAAGTTGGACCACCGGAATTCGAAAAAGCAGTTGCAAAAAATTTTTCGCTCACTATAATGCGACTCCCCTCGCTTGGAAGCGTTGATTGCCGGAAGTGAAGCGTTGAAAATTCGGTTACTGGTTGTTTGAATGCGTTTGTGGGTTAACCGCTCTTATAAATCTTTTGCAATGGCCCCGCTGACCCCTACGCGATTCCAAAACCAGGTGTTTTAGTGAGCATGCCTTCATCAAATTGAAGAAGCTCGGGCAATCCGAGGCGATCCCCCTGTAATTAGGGTTCTCTTCGCCAAATTCAACTCAACGCCAATCTGCGGCCGGGAGAAGTCTTAAACCCGGATTGAGGCTACCCGTTTCTTCCAGCGGTGAGTTCTATCGATGTTGTACGTTTGATTGGAGTGTTGAAATGACGGAAGAACGAGATGTTTCCCAGAAGAACTGCCCGATCTGTTGTCAGCAGTTGCCTTTATCTGAATTTGGAGTTTGCCGCGCCCGCAAGGATGGCAGAAACCTTTATTGTAAGAGCTGTATTCGCAAGAAAGTGACTGAAAGCCGGCGGGCTCTGAAAGAATACCGATCTGCGCGTAAGCGTTACGTTAGCCAACCTCTCTCCGAGCACGAAGGAATGCTTCTTGAAGGTGAATCGCCTTCGCTGTCAAGTTACCCACGAATCCTCAGTAAAATGTCCCCAGTAGACCGGGTGAAGGAAGCGATAAAAAAGGGCGCCCACACCCAGCACGAGATTCGCAAGGGAGCTAAACTCGGTGATGACGAAGTCGGCGACGCGCTCGCTAATCTCTTGCTCTGGACCCGCGAGATTCGTACGGAATTGATTAACAACGAACGGATGTACTTCCTAAACGAGACGGTGTCCGAACCAGTTACCAATCGTGACGAACCAAAGGTGCCCCAGCGAAAGCGAGATGTGCCCAGTTCATTTAGCGCGCTCCAGGGCCTGATGCCTGGCAGGAATCCCGAAGGCGAACCGGAAAAAATCGGCGGCTGGGTGGCAGCCTAGCCGCCGCTGGGAGGGGACACGCTCTCAAAAAGCGTCGAGCACTTCCTGAGCGTGATCTTCTGGTTTAACTTTTTCAAACACTTTCTTGATTTTGCCTTTTTCGTCGATCAAAAAGGTCATGCGCTTTACTCCCATGTAAGTGCGGCCCATGAACTTCTTTTCGCCGTAGACCCCATAGGCATCGGCGATCGAATGATCGGTGTCAGCTAAGAGCGTAAAAGGAAGTTTGTACTTGGCGGTAAACTTCTTGTGAGAAGCCTCACTATCCGTAGAAACGCCAAGCACCTCGATACCTCGCTTTTTAAAATCCGAAAATGCGTCGCGAAATGAACAGGCCTCTTTTGTACATCCCGGGGTATCATCTTTGGGATAAAAATAGAGCACTACCTTTCGGCCGCGCAGCTCCTTTAGCTTGACGGTTTCGCCGTCAGTATTCGTGGCGATGAAATTAGGGGCAGCACTTCCTACTTTTAGCATCGTTCCTACTCCAATCTGTCTCGTTGATGAAGGCCGCACATTGTAGAGGGTCAAGATTCATCGAGCAAGAATCGATAGGGCTATCAAAATGAAAAATAAGAAAACGAGCGGCTATTGGATGGTGAAGCAAGAACCTGAAACTTACTCGTGGAGCGATTTCGTTAAAGATGGGAAAACGGACTGGTCCGGAGTCAGGAACTATCAGGCTCGAAACAACCTGCGGGAGATGAAGGCGGGCGAGCGCGTGCTGTTTTACCACTCGGGAAAAGAAAAGGCGGTGGTGGGCCTGGCAGAAGTGGTTAAAGCGGCTTATACGGATCCGACGGCCGATGATGGGCAGTGGGTGGCAGTTGATCTCAAGCCGGTAAAACCGCTAACCACACCCGTGCAACTGGCGGCAATTCGCTACGATAAGCGGCTCAGTCAATTACCTCTAATCAGGCAGTCGCAACTTTCGGTCATGCCGCTGACTAAAGATGAGTTTGAAGTCATTGTCGGGTTGGGAACCGGCAAGGCGGCCTCGAAAAAACAGGCTCGGAAAAAATAGGTGGTGGAGGTATACACATGTTCAAGCAAGTCGACTACACCATGGTCGTTGTTTCCGACATGGCGCGCTCGGTGGAGTTTTATCGCGACAAACTCGGAATCCCTCTGAAGTTTGAATCGCCGGAGTGGACTGAGTTTCAAACCGACGGCACTACGCTGGCGCTTCACGGCGGCGGGGTTGCTGCCACCGCACCACCGGCTGGAGACCCTTCAAAACAAGCGGGCACTTGCTCAATCGGATTTAACGTTGATGACGTTGACAAGACATTCGAAGAGCTCAAAGCAAAGGGCATCCGCTTCGTGATGCCGCCCACGCAGCGAGACAATGAGGGAATCAGGCTGGCGGTAGCTATCGACCCCGACGGGTTGCCAGTCTCGTTCGCTCAATTGATTGCCAACACAGCAGCGGGATGATTTTTGTAGTGCGGCGGCCTGGCGCCGCTTTGGCCCTACCTAAGATCCTGTCAAGCCACCCTCGATCGCGACATTCCACAACGCGGCCGGTCACGGCTAGTCAAACAGCGTCGGTTCGGCCACATCAGATACCGGTGTGGCCGAATTTGCCAGCACCGGATAGACCTGGAACAGCGGTGCGGGCGCAAGAACCTTTCGCTCCTCCAGCGTTGACTTCATTTCCAACGCATTAACCACAGCCTGCCCCCGAAAATGGTTGTTCGTAATCACGTAGGATTCTTTCGTCTTCGCCGCAATCTGCTTGATGCGGGTAATCCAGGGATCTAACTCGTCCACCGAGTAAAGGTAATTGTAACGATCATCGCGAGGGGCCTTTTCCCTGAACCAGTCCTGATAGTTCCGGCCATGCAACCGCACATAGCCAACTTGTGATGTAGCCAGGGAGGCCGGCTTGATAGACTTTTTGAAGAGCGGTTGGTCCACGTTGCAGATTCCAACCCCCAATTCGTCCAGCCATTCGTAGATCTGTGGATTGTTCCAGGAAGAGTGCCTGATTTCCAACACCAACGGATAATCTCGAAATTGACCCAGCAGCTTTGAGAGATAGACCCTTTCTTCGTCGGTGTTCTTAAACGACCAGGGAAATTGAAGTAGGAGCGCACCCAGTTTCTTGCCCTTTGCAACTACGTCCATACCTTCGCGGACGGCTTTCTCGTCGGCGGCCGTTGCTTTTCCTCGTTCATGAGTAAAGATACGGTGCAGTTTGGCCGTGAATTTGAAGTTTGAGTTCTCCGCGACTCGAGTCAGCCAGGAGTTGGCAGTTGAAGGCGTGAAAGGACGATAGAAACTGCTATTGATTTCAATCGTATCGAAAAAGCGAGCGAGATATTCGAGCGGATCAAACTTTGCTCCGGGCTTTTGCGGGTAGACAATGCCTTCCCAGTCTTTGTACGACCAGCCTGCCGGTCCGATGCGGATCTTGGTGACCATTGATTGGCCGCAGATTAGCGCGGATCACGTGTATCTGAAAAGGCTTATGTAACATTCAAACTATTCAGAGTTATTGAGCTCTACAGAACCGAGCGCGGTAACGCCGGGTCCCTCGCGTCAAGTATCAGAACCGAGCGCGGTAGCGCCGGGTCCCTCGCGTCAAGTATCAGAACCGAG
>JAXIOV010000031.1:0-43201 GCA_045403245.1 Pyrinomonadaceae bacterium
CGGGTTTCAGTCGCGGGACACAACTCTGTTCGTGTCACCGCGACTGCCTCCGAATCAGAACCGGGAGCCGTAGCGACCGGGTTCAGTCGCGGACTAAACTCTGTTCGTGTCACCGCGACTGCCTCCGAATCAGAACCGGGCGCCGTAGCGCCCGGGTTTCAGTCGCGGACTAAACTCTGTTCGGGTCCCCGCGACTGCATCGGTGTTGCGGGAACTCAAGCTTGACGATACGGAGCCATTTTGAGTGGGGCGGCAACGACCCGGTCGCTACGGCTCCCGGTTCTGATTCAGAGTTGATTGTTGAGGCAAGGCTCGTTGCTTTGGAGCCGATTTAGCAACACACTATTGCCACGACCTATCTTTGAGCCTCAAGTAAGCGAGGTCGGTTACAGAACCGAGCGCGGGCGAATCAGAACCGGGAGCTGTAGCGACCGGGTCGTTGCCGGCCCACACAACGCATGGCTTCGTTATCGTCAAGCTTTCCCGCACAACGAGTGGGGGCGGCACCGACCCAGTCGCTATGGCTCCCGCAGAGACCCGGTCGCTACGGCTCCCGGTTCTGATTCGGAGGCAGTCACGGTGACCCGAACAGAGTTTAGTCCCGCGACAGAGACCAGTCGCTATGGCTCCCGCAGAGACCCGGTCGCTACGGCTCCCGGTTCCGATTCGCCAGCTACCACGGTGGGCTCTGTAATAAGCTTGCTTGCTCGTGATTGACCAATACCTATTTTTGACCGGATTAATCGGCGTTCGGCAATGAACAAAATCGTCGAGTGTGTACCAAACTTCAGCGAAGGCCGAAAGCCTGAAACCGTGGCGCGTCTGGTGGCGGCCATCGAAACGGTCGATACCGCCTGTGTGCTCGATACCCACATCGATCCGGACCACAACCGCTCGGTCATAACTTTCGTGGCCTCGCCTCAGATGATCGTTGAGGCCGCCTTACGCGCCGTCGGTCTGGCCGCTCAGCTAATCGACATGCGCGTCCATTCCGGCGTGCACCCGCGCCTCGGCGCGACCGATGTGTTGCCGTTTGTTCCGATCCGCGGCGTTACGATTGCGGATGTCGCGGCGATTGCTCACCAGGCAGGCGAGCGGATCGCACGCGAACTCTCGATACCGGTATTTTTCTATGAACGCGCGGCGCTCAAACCTGAACGGGTAAACCTTGAAGACGTCAGACGCGGCGCGCTCGAATTACTTCGTGAACAAATTGCGGTCGAGCCATCTCGGGCCCCGGATGTTGGCCCACTGCGCGTACATGAAACGGCAGGGGCGATCGCCGTCGGCGCGCGACCGTTTCTGATCGCATTCAACGTCAATCTCAATACGCGCGACGTGTCCGTGGCGAAACAAATTGCCCGGGCCGTCAGGGCACGTCATGGAGGGTTACCTTTCTTGAAGGCGCTTGGCTTTGAGTTGTCCACCCGCAGGCAGGTCCAGGTTTCGATGAACCTGGTCAACTACGAAACTACAGGGATGACCGCGGCCTACAATGCCGTGCGGGCCGAAGCAGAACGACTTGGAGTCGAAATTGCGAGCGCGGAAATAGTCGGGCTGGTTCCTGAAAAAGCGCTGGATCGAAGCGCCGAGTATTTTGCGAAGCTGGAGAATTTTTCAGAGGATAAGATTTTTGAACGACGGCTGGAAGTTTGCGGTCCGCGAAGCGGGCGACATAATTGATCCCGCGCAAACAGGATCGTCTCACACAGAATGTTGAAAAACACAGATTGAGCAATGAAGAGCGCGACATGACCTCTACGTTAGGGTTGGTTATGTCGCCCGCTTCGCGGGCTCTGGTTCTAGGCGTGTCAACCCACGGCTCGCGCCGTGGGCTACTGATATGCCGCCCGCTAACGCGGGCTGGTTGTGTGGCGTGCCCCGGCGCCGCCGGCGGACGTCAAACGGCAGCCGTTGCTTTTTAAGATGATCCCATCGTGATGAAGTGGGCTCGTAACCGCTCGTGCCGCTGCATGAGTCGCAAGAACCTGGCCTCGTCAGCGCCGGCTTTAGCTTCAATGATTCTGACAGCCGCTTGCTTTTCGTGATTTTCCCATCGACCAAGATCGTGAATCAGCGAGAGCACAACGGAGAAGTCACTCAGGGCGGTCTGTTTTTCTTTGCTCCACCGGGAAACATCGATGCCGAGGACACGCGCGACCGACTTAACTGATGCGTCGCGAATTCGAGTCGCCTCGCCTTTGAGTCTCTCCGCCATCCGCCTTTGCACTTTCAGACCAAGATTGCGGACCTGAAAACGATCCCAGTCGCCCACCCGTGACTCGTCCAGTTCGAAAATCATCGAAGCCTTCGCCAACCTGCGAAGCACTCTCGGTGAGGTGCGATAACCGCGCCGTCGCGTGATTTTCGCTTCCTCGTCCTGCGCCAGTTTGAGCAGCCGTGCGCTCATCGGACGAAAACCAAGTTTACGATAAAACCAGAACGCGCCCGAGTCGATGCCCTCTTCGTTTTCGTATCCGATTTGATAGGGATCGATTGAAAAGGCTTTGATGCCCAGCAGGTGGTGAAAGATATTCAAGGTACGCGCGTAGAGCCAGGCAGTCTCACCATCGCGAAACGTGTAGTAGAGGTTGAAGCCGCTTTCCATGCGCTCGAACAGCGACAAACCTTCGAAGTAACCGATCGGCACGCCGTTCTTGAAGATCATCGCCGCATGATACGCGCGCAGTGGCAGACGCCGGTCAGGCGGAACTCCCATTACAAAAATATCGACGCCGCGGCCAATGTCTATTTTGAGCAGGCGTTTGGGATCGCCGTGAGTAAAACCATATAGCTCACGATAGCGCACGGTCGAGGCCTCGCGCGCCAGGTCGAGAATCGCTTCGCCCTGCCTGGCCGAGAGTCGTTTCACTGCCGGCGGCGGTTTAAGTAATTCATCACGCATTGAAACGTCCCGTCTCCGAATGAGAGGCTCGCGGTGGTAGAAGATTTTTTTTACGGCCACGCGCATGCCCGTGCGTGTCGAGCGATAAGCCGGTGTCCAGCGCGTGTAGAGATTTTGCGAATCGTAAAGTTCGGCTTTCTCTTTTTCGGTCTTTCTGAATGAATCGAAACGCTCGATTAGCCAGGGGAGTTCCTTCGCCCGACCTCGCGCTGCTTTTAGCCAACGCCGGTAGGAAACGTTGGCCTCAACCGCAGCGTCCTCCTCCAGCAAGGGCATGAAACGCGGCCACGTCTCTGCCAACCTGTTTTCGTCTTCAAACTCATCCCAGTCAAATTCAATCTGGTTCGAATGCCGTCGCTGGAGCCAGCGAACAATGTAATAGCTGAACGTGTCGGTAACGCTCGTGCCCGAGATGCCGGAAATGTCGGATGGTTCGAACGAAGACAGGTCCACTCCGGCCTCGCGCAGAGCCGCAACTCTTGCAGCAAAAGTGTTGAGCATAGACTCGGCAACAGTTTGCGCGCGGATACTTTGCGGGTAGGCGGCGACGAAGAGCAGAGCTTCGTGAAGTGAAATCAATGCCTCGGGGTCTTTGATTCTCAGTTGTGCCAGGCGCGAGAGAATTCGTTCGGTAGGCTTATTAGCCCCGGGACCAAACAGGCGCTTCGCATCCTCAAGCCGCTCGATGAGTTGATTAGTTGAACTTGAGGCCACGTTGTTGGGTTGGAGCATTGACCCTCTCCACAAGTGTAGAGACGGAGGAGCGGAAACTCACAGATGCTTGCGCATGAAGGTAGCAATCTTCCAGGCGTCGATTGCCTTCCAGGGCATCGAGGCCATCGTATAGTGCCCACACGAGAGCCAGACGACATCGAGTGGCAAGTTGTGCTGTCTGGCTTTGTCAATGACGTCGAGCGAGAGATCTATTGGAAAAGTCAAATCATAACGGGCAGCGATGAAACGCATTGGCCTTGGTTTCATATTTGCCACGTGCGTCATGAATGAGAGCGGACTTATCGGCGCCCAATACTCGCGTAGCTCCGCAAGGGTGAGATGATCAGCAAACCCTTCACGCAAATGGCCCGTTGAGAGTCCGCGCCAGGTGACGTCAGCGACGTAACCGGACACGTGATTAAAAGTGCCCGCGTTGATTTCGGGCTCGTGAGCGAAGGCCAGAAACGCAATGCACGACCCCACGCTGGTGCCCAGGATTCCGATGCGTTCGTAACCTTCCATCTTCAGCCATCTGACTGCGGCGCGCGTATCCAGCACTGCCTGACGCATCGATTGGATTGTGCGGCCGACGTTTGAGCTCACCAAATGATCGGCCCGCTCGAGTTCAGGCGGCCTGCGTTCCTGATGATACGGGAGCGTCAGACGCAGCGCCGACATGCCGATGAAATTGAAAATACGACAGGCTTCAACGTGACTTTCCGGCTGCGCGTTCCACTGCGGTAGCACCACCACCGCGCTGCGCGGACGGCGCGCGCGCTTGTCGGGAACCGGAAAGTAACGGGCGCGGGCCAGGTTGTTTTCAGGAGAAGGCGTGCGGAGTGCGCTGGTCCAGGTCAACTGATCGGCATCGAGCCGGAAGTCGGTGATGGCAGGCAACGCGTAGAATTCTTCGCTGCGTTTCATTGCGTGCTCGGTGTGCCGTCGCAACACGTCACGCGGATCGTCACCGTTCACGTGGTCGCTAATGAACTGAAGGCCCCACTCAAACGGGCGCACCCGGCGATTGTTGTCGCGGTCGTGAGCGGCGCGTTCGCGCCCGTGCATGTAACGTTTCCACAAAACTCGAACACCTCAGCAGATTTCCAAAATAAGGCAGCAATCCTAAAGGCGGCGGGTAGAGAGATCAAGTAGGCAGGATGAGAGGGTAGTGTCCTAATCTGAAATTCAGAATCCGCTCTGTGGTACGCCGCTTGTCCGAATTTATTGTTGAAACGCTTCTAGCCCTCTCCGCATACATAGTGTAAGACCAAGATTTAAGCCACCTGTTCCTCGCGTTCTCAACCCTCAAACCTTGGAGGCCCACCATGAATGCTTCAATGCGTATCGGCAGCGGCAGCACTACACCGGGAAAAACGGCATGGCAACCGTATGACCCGACCAGCCCGATCCCCGGTCGCGGGATTTTCGTTGATGTTGACACAAGTCACGCTGGCTTTACCAAGACGCCGAACTACGTCATATCGGTATGCGGCCATAACCGTCACTGGGAACTCACAGGAACTTCTCAGGTCTATGACCCAACACCGACCAAGTTCCGAGTTTTCGTAAGGCTTTCTTACAACAAGACTGGACAGGAGGCTCCACCCCTAACGCCCGCTCAGGCCAATACTAACCTTTGGCATGTTACCTGGATTGGAGTTGAACCCTGATCCGGTAATTCAAAGGACTTGTAAAGAAGCCGACGGCGTTACCGTTTATGAGGCGGTGACGCCCTTTTCCTATATAATCCCTTCACTCAATTTCGGCTCGCCTCAACTCTCAGCTTTGTCCGGCCGCTGATAATTGGATTCAAACCCTAAACTCGTAATAGGTTTCAGATTAGGACACCACCGGTTGAGAGGGTGGGCAAATCGAGGGATGAAAAGCTGATTTTCCATTTGTCATTTGACATTTTCATTAGTGAATTCAACTTCGAAGAACGGAACCTTGGCGTATCCTTCGTTAGGATTTTTGACTTGACCTGCGGCAACCCTGGGCTGTAAGACGCAACTGCTTTGCGGTAAAGCAGGTCAAGTCACATTCTCGAATATCGTTGGACAACATCTGCTTGCTTTCTCTCGGCACTGGCAACACTGCAAACTGCTATCCGGCCTCAATCATTAATCAGGTCGGCGTCGGCAGGTTTAGCCCGCTCTTTTGGATGTTTCCTGTTTGCGTTATGGCTTAGGTGCTTGGCCTTGACCAAATGAAAAATGTGAAATGACAAATGGGAAATCAGCCTTTCCGACTTGGCCACCTTCACAACTTGCAAAAAAGCGGGGGCACAAGTTTCTTGTGCCCCTGGAGGGTGATGAAAAACACGGACCGGATCCCGGGCCGTTAGTTGCAAGTGCCCAGTTTGAACGAAGCGATGCGGGTATGCCAGTTAAAAGTACCACTGGTTGAGAGATACTCGTTGGTATACCACATCGTGCAGTCATCGCTGGGATCAAGGCTCAAAGTTGAATAGTCGCCCCAGCGCGCCAGGTTTTGAGTCTGAGAACCCGTTCCGGTAAACAAGTTCTCTTCCGAGCTCAATGTACTTAATGGGTCGCCCACAGCTCTGGCCGCGAATCTGAGCGTGGGTCTCAGGCTGGAGCTATTGGAAATGCTGTAACCAACAGCCAGGTTCCCGTCCTTGTCCATGGCCGCGCTACCCATCCACCGCCAGAATCCGGCGTCAGGAGCATAGGTCGACTGTTGAAAAACGGTCGGCGGGCTGCCGCCGGGATTGCGCAGCTCATACCAGCGAATGCCGGTCCGGGTGCTTGGTTTGTTAGTTCCTACCTTGACCGCCTGGTTGACCACTAAAGATTCGTGAGTGCCGAAGTTGCGATAGGCAAAACGGTACATCAATCGATCCGCCAGGCTTTCCAACTTCTGGTTGGTGCTTGGTTGCGGGACGCACGCGCCTCTTTGTGTAGTCGGGCAGGGATGGGCAAACGCCGCCACCGGTATGTTGATTGGGCCGGTTAAAGTGGTGTTTGCTGGAGTAGTCCAGTCCACATGGAATTTCCAAAATAACAGAGCGTTGGTGCCGTCGCTGATCATGTAGTTTGGCGCGCCGGCTGGTGGCAGAGTTGGTCCATCAACATCGGCGGGCAACAAACTGCCGAATGAAGTGCTCAGTTGGAAGCACTGTTGGGTTGCCGAAAGCCCGGCGAGCATAGCGGCCCGATCCAGCGCGCATACTTTGGGTCCGCCATAGGTCGCACCGTTATTGAAGATGTTGTAGGTGATGTAATACGCGTCCGGCCAGACGCCAAGTTTCGGGTAGTCGTTGAGAGCGTTTGCGTAGGTAAACTCGTAGCGATTGTAGGCGCCGGTAGCATCGGATGTTTGCGAAACCGCAACACACTGCCGAAACGGGGCGGAAGAAACCGCAAACTGCGTCAGCACCCAACGATTAGCGATCTGATCATACTGCACTATCGGATCGCCATCGTTTTCCGTCTGACATGGACCACCGAAACCACTCCAGAGAGTGTTGCCAGCGGCCGGTCCGTAGATCATCGCGCCGGAAGCCTTGTCGAAAACTGCGAACGAAAGATTTACCCACTGAACGTATTGCCCGGTCGGGCTTTGAGGGTGGCTGGTAGGGCCGCCGACGTCGCCCGTAGTGTCAGGCGGCGCCACATTCACGTTATAACCGGGCAAACCTTCTCCAATGCCCTCAAAGTTGAGGCCCGAGATGATGGGGACGCTAAGAACAGCTCTTGACTGAAGGGCCCCATCAGGCTGATCCGCCGGAGTGTCCTTGCGGGAAAAGTTCATCGGGTTTTCGTACTTGCGTGCTTTTCCTGCCTTCAATGGCATGATCTCGCGCAATGGCTTCGACGTGTCGTGCCGAACAGCGGTGGTTATTTCCGGTTTGAATTGTTGTGTTGCTTTATCGGTCGGCCGATTCTGAGCCGACGACAACACAGGTAGTGTTATTAGGGTTAAAGCGAAAACGACAAACAAAGTGAGCGCAAATCTTCGCATATCAATCCTTTCTAATTTTAGACGGCCTTGTGAATGTTGTCCCCTGGGAGTGAGGAGCTTCTCGGGCGACGAATGAGAACAAACTTTGACGGGCCAAGCGATCTTGAGTTTTCCTTCTTCGAGAATTGAGTCTAACTTGCCCCGGAATGTGTTTGAGCGGTGGCAGTATACGACGATTCTACGAAACGCGGTAGCAGATTGTTAACCAGGTTCCTGGTGCAGTTTGAGAAAGATCCCTTCTCATTAGCACCGTGGCTTCAGCCCGGTGACCACGACCGGCTCTATCAACTGAAACCGTTTAAACGGTTTCCGAGTATCGGCGCTCGTCAATCACCGCGCTAAACCGACGGTGCTAATGAGATTGAACGTCAAACTGCATCAGTACGGTTAACCAGAGGACAAAATGAGAGCCCGCAAAACCAACGACGAAGATTCTGAAAAAGGTTCGTCGCCGGATTCGCGGGCTCGCGTTTCTGTCTATGTTACCCAGGAGTCTGTGGATGCGACGGGGAAGACTAAGTAGCGTGCTCCCCGGTCAGCCAACCTCAATTCCTGGAAGTTTTTGCCTTCGCAATATTTGAGTAAGCCGAGTTTCCTCCCGAATTGAAAGCGCGGACTCGATACCGATAGAAAGTATTGTTCGAAAGTCCCCCGTTCGGGAAGGTAGTGACGTTCGGACCCACCTGAGCAATCTGCGCAAAGTTTGTGCAGTTGTTGCCCTGACAACGCTCGATGAAGAAACCATCCTCATTGTTTGAGTTGTCCGTCCAGGCCAGGTTGATTTGGCTCGACGATACTGCTGATGCCGTCAGGTTGCTCGGAGCGTTTGGCGCCGGAGTCGGCGTTGGCGTTGGCGTTGGAGTTGGGCTTGGTGTTGGAGTCGGCGTCGGCGTTGGGGTGGGCGCGCCACCACAACCCGGAAACTTGAACGAGCCGATGCGTGTGCGCCAGGCGAATTGAGCGGTCGTCGCGTAATACTCCTGGGTGTACCAGAAAGTGCAATCATCAACCGGATCGATCGTCATGTCGCTGTAGTCGCCCCAGCGGCTGCTGGTTCCGACCTGGCTACCGGTGCCGGCGAAAAGGGTTACTTCAGCTTGCGGCAAGGTGTTTATCGTATCGCCAGCTAATCTACCCGCGTAGCGAATCTGCGGGTTGATCGCACTGCTCGAGGCGCTATAACCAACGGCTATATTGCCCTGCTGGTCCATCGCCGCGCTGCCCATCCAACGATGCGTTGTGTCTGGCTGGTAGGTGCCCTGTTGAAAGACTGTCGCAGGCCCCGAGGTCAGACCGCGCAGTTCAAACCAGCGCACGGCTGCCACGCCACCCGACTGTACGGTGAAGTTGCCGACCGCTGACTCGTGACCGTCAGAGAAGAAGCGCGTGGCCACGCGGAACATCAGCCGGTCACCGATTGGATCCAACACTGAGCTGGTTCCGAGTTGGGGTATGCCCGATGAGCGTATGGAGAAACCTGCAGAGGGTGGACTGGCGAACAAAGTAAAGGTTGAATTCAGTGGAGTGGCAAAGTCCACATGGAAATGAAAGATCCTGAAGCTGCCGCCGGCTGGAAACTCCACGAATGACGCCGGCGCCCCTGCCGGTGGCAGACTTGAGCCATCAAGGTCAGCAGGCAGGTATGTCTCCTCTAGTGGTCCGCCCGTAATTCCGGTGGTGATGAAAGTAGCCGAGAGGCCGGCAAGCATTCTGGTGCGATCAAAGGCAAAGGGTTGCGGGCCCAGGAAAGCGGTGCCGGTTGAGTTGAATACGTTCATGCTCATGTAGTAGGCATCGGGCCAGACACCCAGGTGCGGGTAGTCGAAAAAGTTTGAGCCGAGGTGAAAGCCGTACCGGTGCCAGCTGCCAGTGGCATCACTGGTCGTGGATACCGCAACGCATTCGTCGGTGGGGATTCCTACGCCGGCAAACTGGCTGATGAGCCAACGGTTGGCAAGCTGGTCGTAGAGCACAACCGGATCGCCACTACCGGAAGTTTCGCAAGGACCACCGAAGCCACTCCAGACGGTTTGAATACCGACGGGACCCAACACCGAAACGCCAGTGGTCTTGTTAAAGACCTGGAAGCCTTCGTTGACCATTTGTACATACTGTGTCGCACCCACCTCACCATTCGTATCCGGTGGCGCGCAGTTGCACGCAACGCCCGGGAATGCAATGCCGTTAAAGTTGAGAATGGGGCTGGGCATGTTGACAGTCATGAGACTTCTGAGGTCGCTAAACCGATCCTGGACCACGGGGTCTGGGCTGTCCTTATGATTTATTGGTAACTTGCGATTCTTATCAGCGTGTTCGGCTTTTGAAAGTATCGGTTGAGGCTTCATGTCACGGAGCGGTATTGAAGTGTCGTTGTGATATGAGGCAACTACCGTGATGTTGTCTTTTTGATCCTGGTTCGAATTGACGTTGGCCACAGACGTCACCGGAGGACTCATTTCTGCTTTTGAATCTCTAAGGCGTTTGGCCTCAATGATTCGAGGAAGGACTACCACTGTTGTGAGCAGCAAAGCTGCGGCAAGCAAGATGATCGATAATGTTCGCATCCTCATTTGTTCTCCAGATCCTTTCTTTGGACGGCCTTGTTATTTTGTGGTCCCCTGGGAGTGAGGATATTGGTCGGAGTAGCAACAAAAGAGACGCAGCTTGCCGGAGCAGCCAGGGTCAAATTCGTCCGTCCCTTTTTTACCAGTCTCTTATTCAAAAAAAGTTGATTGTTCCGGGGGGATTGTTTGAGCGGCGGCAGTATACGCCTTTTCTACGGGGCGCGGTAGTAGCATGTTGGACCGGGTTGCCCAAACAGATGGTCCAAACATGAAGAATTCGCGATATTCGTCTTCTATTTGTCCGACTCCAGCAGTCGTCGAATCATCTGCGGAAGCAGGCGAGAAGTTCTGAGGATTGAGCCGGTAGTGAAGTATTTTGCCAGCGCGCTGAAGAGAGTTGCCGCCTTTGAGTTGTAGCGAAACCACCAGAGGTCGGGTAGAAAGAAAATGCGGTTTACATGGATGTGGCGAGGAGTTACCAATTCCAGGAGTCCCATGCGGCCGTGAGTTCTCCCGTAGCCGCTCTCCTTAACGCCGCCCCAGGGCGTTTGCGCAATGCCGTGCGTGTAAACCGCTTCGTTCACCATCACGGTGCCGGCTTCGATCACTTCGGCAATTCGTCGTCCCCTCGAGATGTTCCTGGTCCAGACGCTAGCTGTTAGCCCAAATGGACTGTCGTTGGCGTAACGAATGACTTCGTCTTCCGTTTTGAAAGTCATCACCGGCAGCACCGGGCCAAAAGTTTCCTCACGCATGATCGTCATGTCGTGGTTGACATTGGTTAGCACGGTTGGCGGATAGAAGAACCCTTGAGTGTTTGGCAAGGGTCGGCCGCCGGTGAGAATTGTGGCCCCCCGTTGTTCGGCGTCGCGCACGTGGTCTTCAACGATTTGAAGTTGACGCTCGTTTGACATGGCACCGACGTCAATTTCGTTTTCGGTTCCCGGTCCCTGCTTCAGCGCGCGAGTTTTTTCAACCACCAGTTCGATAAACTTCGGGGCAATGGATTCGTGAACATAACAGCGCTCAACCGATGCGCAAGCCTGCCCGGAGTTGGCGAAAGCTCCCCAAACAGCGCCACGCGCCGCCATCTCCAGATTGGCGTCTTCTAAAACGATCATCGGATCTTTGCCGCCGAGCTCGAGCACGACTGGCCTGAGATGTTTAGCGGCCGCTTCGGCAACGCGTTTTCCGGTGGCGACACTGCCGGTGAACATGATCTTATCGACGCGCGCTTCGATGAGCGCGCGGCCCGTCGCGCCGTCGCCGGTGAGAATTTCGAGTAGTCCATTTGGCAGGCCTGCGCGCTGAAAGATGTCGCCAATCTTCAGGGCAATCAACGGAGTCAGCTCACTGGGTTTCAACACGACTGAGTTGCCGGCCATCAGGGCCATCACGACTTCGTCTGCCGGCGTGGCCAGAGGAAAATTCCACGGAGAAATAATTCCGATCACTCCGAGTGGTTGGAACACGATGCGGGAAGAACGTCCCATCAAGCCATACTGTCCAATATCGATCTTCTGCGGCCGGAGCAGGTTCTGCGAAGCGTTTGCAAAGTAGTACATCGCATCCAGGGTCGGCACTATCTCCATCGACATGGCTTCGGAAACGGGCTTGCCGGTTTCGCGCGAAAGCAATCTCGCGACCTCTTCACGTTCTGCAAGCAGAAGTTCCCGTGCCTTAAGAACTACTTCGGCGCGTTTTCGAAATGAGAGAGCTGCCCAGGCGGCCTGAGCCTGGCGGGCCCGTCCGACGGCGGCCGTAACTTCGTGCGGCGAGGTTAATGGCACGTGGCCCAGTTCTTCGCCAGTCGCCGGATCGTAGGAGACGATCTCGCGGGCTTGCTCGCGGGCTTGTTTCGTTTGGGCTGGCAGAGTCTGCACGCTCATTAGTTCCGATTATCCAACAAACTGAGGTTGGCGGCTAGGAGAAGTGTCAAGGCAGACGGGAATTGGACAGGATTAACAAGATTTACAGGATCAAACAAATGCGAACCAGGAAATTGTCAAAGTCTTAATCCTGTCAAGCTTGTGAATCCTGTCTATTTTGTTCTTGGCTGTTATCCAGCACAGAGACACAGAGAACACAAAGGCTGCACGGAGAAAACCTCAAATTAGACTCTACCCCTTAGCCGGGCCAATTTCCTCAGGTAGCAATCGCTCAGTTACAATGAGCACTTTCCAGTTTCAAGCAAAGATTTCCCGAGGAGAATCTCTCATGATCCGATCTCAGCTTACGGAGTTTATGCGGCGCATGGACCAGAAGTCGGTGGCCATCATTCCCAGTGCCCGCGAAGCGACGCGCTCTAACGACACCCAGTATCGCTTTCGTCAGGATTCCGATTTCTTCTACCTGACTGGCTTTGAGGAACCGGACTCAATTGCCGTAATCGCTCCCGGCCGCGACAAGAAGTACACACTGTTTGTCCGTCCTCGTGATCCGGAGCAGGAAATCTGGGTGGGCCGGCGCGCCGGAGTTGAAGGTGCAAAGGGCGATTTCGGAGCCGATGAAGCGTTTCCGATTGGCGAGTTTGACGCGAAGCTACTCGAAACTTTGGACGGCGCGAAGAGTCTCTACTACCGGCTGGGCGTAAACGAGGATTTGGACAAAAAGGTTATTAGCACCATCGCCAGCGTTCGAACGATGAATCGAAAACCGATTCGCATGCCCGAAACAATTATTGATCCCGCGTCGATTGTTCATGAGATGCGGGTCATCAAGAGTCCCGAAGAGGTCGAGTTAATGCAAACGGCCGCGGACATTGCCGCGGAAGCTCATGTGGAAGCCATGAAGGCCGTTCGTCCCGGAATGAAAGAGTATGAGATAGAAGCAATGATCGAACAGTTCTTTCGCCGGGCTGGAGCTTCCGGGCCTTCATACACCTCGATTGTCGGCGGGGGCGCAAACGCTACCGTGCTGCACTACATAAACAACGACGGCGTGCTCCGCGATGGCGAGTTGCTGCTGGTCGATGCGGGCGCCGAGTACAAGGGTTATGCGTCAGACATCACGCGCACGTTTCCCATCAGCGGAAAGTTCAGCCCTGCGCAACGCGAAATCTATGATCTGGTGCTAAAGACGCAGATGTCGTGCGTTGAGATGGTGAAGCCGGGAACCACGCACGACGAACTCAAGCAGCATTCAATCGAGATGCTCACTGAAGGAATGGTCGAGATTGGATTGTTAAAGGGCAAACCCGAAGAACTCATCAAGGAAGAGAAGTACAAGCAGTTTTACATGCACGGTCTCGGCCACATGTTGGGTATCGACGTGCACGACGTTGGAATCTACTACCACGACAAGCAGTCGCGGGCGCTTGAGCCGGGTGTGGTGATGACTGTCGAGCCGGGCATCTACGTTGCGCCTGACACCACGGACATTCCCGAAAAATTCCTCGGCATCGGCGTGCGGATTGAAGACGACGTACTTTGCACTTCTAACGGACCGCGCGTCCTGACCACCAAAGTGCCGAAACACGCTGAAGAGATTGAAGCGATTATGGCGAAGTAAGAATCAGGAGCAGTCGGCAGTCGGCAGTTCGGGGCAGTAGCCCGACCGTCAGGGAGGGCGTTGCGGCTTGCCGCCTTCCGTGCGGAAAGGCTCTGCCTTTCCGGTTGATGTCAAACAATTCAGAGGCTACGCCTCCGGCTTGCCAAAATAGGCGCAGCCTTATTCATAAAGAGCCAATCGGAAAGCCGCAGGCTTTCCGCACGGAAGGCGGCAAGCCGCGACGCCCTCCGTTGTGACCCACATACGCAACCAGGTCCGCGCTGCCGCCCAGATCGCCGGACACTTTTCGATGGTTTGACCCGAGAGTCCGCCGGGAGCGAAAAGCGCCAGCCCAAGGAAAATCAGAACACCGCTCTTCATTACTCCCTATCGATATCACTAAGGCAGCTGTCCTGACAACTCCGCGACAATCTCCCTCACCGCTTTGCGCGCTTCTTCAACTTCTTCCGGCTTGTATGAAATTGCGCCGACCACCGCATGGCCGCCGCCGCCGTACCGTTCGCAAATTTTGGCGATGTTGTGAGTGCGCGGGCGAGAGGCCCAGGGATTTGAGCCAACCGAGATCTTCGTGCGTTGGGCGCCGCGGGTCAAAGCGACTGAGTAAGTTGTGTCAGGATAGAGATAATAAGGAATGAACTTGTTGAAACCTTCGTAACCTTCGTCCACCAGGTCAAAAGCAACTACGCCATTTTCGTAAACAGCTTTGCGACGAACTGCGTCCAGCGTCTCAAGATGCTGCTCCAGGATTGGCCGGAAGCGCTGCTGCACTTCCTCGCTAGTGGCTACTTCATTCAACGGCTTTTCGGTAAGCTGGCGGATGATCTCTTCGATGAAATTGTCATCCGGATCGGCCTCGATCACTTGCATTAGTTGGAGTGCCGGCTCTTTCAACTCCACACACTGGGCCGCGTCTTCGTAGAGCGCGCCATCAATGATGTGTGCCCAATGAATCAAATCACCCAGCGGCCGGTCGTTAAAGCCGAATTTGATCCGGGCCACTTCAGCGATGAACTCGGTGCACGACTTCCGCGTTGGGTCAAGGAACTTCCGGCCCGAAGTGTCAGCTTTAAAGTGGGACGCGTCTTCGGGAGTCAAGAAAGCTGACTCGTGATGGTCAAACCACCAGGTCAGTTTCTCGGATGGCGAGTATTTGAAATCGACAATTGCGTTCTCGTCGCTGTCAAGCATCTCCTGATCAAAGAGATTGCCGGGCCGGTGCAGCAAACCGGCATAACTGACTTCAGCCTCCGGGTGGATGCGCTCTTTGTAGAAACGGGTAAAGGTGGCGGCCGAAGCAACGCCATCGAAGCAATGGCCGTGATAAAGCAAACGAAGTTTCATGAGTCAGTCGTGTGGATCTTTCCCTGCGATAGCGGGCGCCTGGCCGTAACCGGGTTTGGTCACCCAAAAGAGCCGGAGATAGTAACAGTGAAGCTCGGTAAATTGTAAACGGTTGCGGTTTGCCAAGCGGCTTGCCGCCGCACAGGGCGGAATGGCGCTGCCTTTCCGAGAACGACGTCCTCGCACATCAGGGGAAAGTCAGCGGCAAGCCATAGGCTTTCCGCACTGTGCGGCGGCAAGCCGCAACTAGTCGTTTGCCATCAATGCATTTCATCAGGTTAAGCGCTTTTTGTGCAAAACCAGTGAGAGCGTTAATTCTTGAAGGCTTCCGAACCTCAAAAAAGATCTACTGCCAATAAAAAGCGACAGGGGCACGGCATGCCGTGCCCCTGCGAAGATCTCAAAAACGCCATCGAGCTTGAGTCAGTTTTTACACGGCTCGATGATCGTGGACATGTTTGGCTTCAACCGCTCTCCGATAAACTTGTCGACCTCGTCCTCGATCAACTCTCCATTCACAACCCAGGCTTTTTCAGTCAACACGTCTCCGGTCTTAGCCAGCGTGGCAGGGTCAAGAAAAATGTTGTAGGGCGAACCCCAACGGCGACCGTCGCCAGTCAATTGCCGGTAGCCGAAGTGCGCCGTCTTTTCCCGATCTTCTCTTAACTCGGATTCACTGACTACGGGGTAAGGTGGCCCCGCGTCTCCGAAGAACTTCTTTACGTCATCGCGCGATCCGTATTCACTCACTCCAATCACTTCAAAACCTTGCGCTTTGTATTTTTCGTAGAGCTTGGCCGCGACCGGCGCTTCATGCTTCCAGTTGCCACACCACGGGGCGAAGTAAACGATCATGACCAACTTCTTGCCTTTGACCAGCGAACGCAAATCAACAGGCTGGTTGTCCTTCAGATCGTTAAGCGTCCAGTTCTTATAGTTGATGGTCTTTTCCACCAGCGGCGAGTACTCGTGGCCGCCCTGGGCTTGCACGACGCCTGGTGCGAATGCGAATGCAAGGATCAGTAGTACAAGTTTAGTCATGATGTTCTTTCCTTCATCTGATTGGCCATCGTCGACGCTTTTGCTACGCGGCTAATTATTACCAGCGCGCGCCGTCGCTGCCGGCTCATCAAGCAGTGGTTTCACTGCCGCCTCCCAACCTGCCCGGTCCCTCGCTCCAATGATCTTCTGGCGGATGCGCCCTTCGCGATCAATTAAATAGGTTGTCGGCAGCGCCATGCCGCCAAACTTTGCCTTCGCATCGTCTCCGCCGACCAGAACCTGATACTCAAATTTTCTCACGTTCTTCTGGTAAGCCTCGACGCCTTCCGCAGTATCTTCCAGCGAGGCGCCAACAATCTTCAACCCCCTGGTTTCTAAATCCTGTTGCATTGCGTTGAGCACCGGAATTTCTTCGCGGCAGGGAACGCACCAGGTGGCCCAGAAGTTTAGCAAGACGACGTTGCCGCGCAGCTGGGCGAGGGTGAAAGGCTGACCGGCCAGGGTTTGAAATTGGACTTCAGGTGCAGGTTCGAAAATGGAACCTGCGACCGGTGTAGCCGGCGTCACGGGCTTCACTTTGATCCAGCCTTCCGCGTTGGGCAGCCACGCGGCCAGCTTCGAACTCGTTAACAGAGTCGACTTGCCGCTCATGACCAGCACGCCCACGGAAATCAGCACAATGCCTGAAACGACCTCCACTTTGTGGAGATGCTTTCGAAACTTTCCGTAGAACGACAAAAACTGATTCAACCCGACGCCGGTCAGCAGAAACGGGACCGCCAACCCCGCGGAATAAAAAGCCGAGAGCATTAAGCCGCTGCGCCAGCCGCCGCTCGCCGCGGCCAGAGCCAGAATGCCGCCAAGAATTGGACCAATGCAAGGGGTCCAGCCGGCCGCAAAAGCAATTCCCAGGGTAAATGAACCCAGCACGCCGCGGGGCTTTTCGTTTGAGAAAAAGCGGGTGTCTTTGTACAGCGCCGCGATCTTCAACACCCCAATCAGCTGCAGGCCGAAAGCGACGATGATGATGCCGCCCACCAGCCGGACCCAGAAATTATTGATGATGCTCGCGCCCACGAGCCCCGCAGTGGTCCCGAGCGTTAGAAAAATGGCCGATAGTCCGGCATTGAACGCGAGCGAGTTTAGAATCACGGCCCGGCGCGCCGTCGACCCCTGATCACTACCTTCCTTCAGCCTATCAATGCTGACCCCCGACATCAGTGAAATGTAGCCGGGCACCAGCGGTAAAACACACGGTGAAAGAAAGGACAATATTCCTGCCGCGAAGGCGATACCAATTGTTATATTTTGATCTTGCATCTGGTGGACAATTTCTAACTTTGATTATTTCTTTCCGACGACCCCGGACCTGGCGGATTCCGTACCCGGCAGAACCGGTTCATCAACCACTTTCTTAATCATCTTCTCGAGGGCCGCGATCTCCGCCTCTCTTGCTCCCATCGCAATAAACCGCAGCTTGCCTTGCCTATCGATCAGAAACGACATGGGAATTGAGAACACGCCATAGTTAAGTTCGTTGATGGAAGTATCGGCGACTACAAATCCGTAAGGCAAGCGGTTCTTCTTTTTGAAAGTGCGCAGGTAGACAAGCTCTTCGCCCGGAGTCATTGACCGCCCTTCAGCACTGCCGTTGTAGTTGGTTAGGCCGAGTATGACCAATCCCTGATTGTTGTAGGTCTGATGCCACGCCTGCAGTTTTGGGAAAACGTACCGGCACGGCCCGCACCAGGGGTGCCAGAAGTCGAGCAGCACCACCTGGCCGCGCAGTTCGGAGAGTTTCACCGGCGCCTGATCAATCCACTGCGTGGCAACGATTTCCGGGAGGGAAGCGGCCGTGTCGGGAACTTCATTAAAGAGGCTCAGCGGATCTACTGAACGATCGAGGGTTGCGAGCTGGATGTTTGCCAGTCGCAAAAGCTTGGCCGACGGGAACGACAGGGCCAGCTTGCGAAGATCCGAAACAGTCGCGATGGCGGCTTGTTTCTGGTTCAGATTCAAGTAGGCGTCCGATAAGACAGAAGTGGCCTTATAAAGTAATTCATCCCGTCGGATCGAGCCGTAAGCCTTGTCACCCGCTACCAGCCTGGCTATTTTCAGCATTTCGGCTGCATGTTGTTTCATGCCTTCGTAGTTTTTGAGTTTCTGAAACTCCGCGGCGATTAACGTCTCCATGCCAAACCATTCGAGCGGATTATGTGGACGGTCTTGAGCGTAGGCCGCAACTGCGCGTTCGGCCTCCGGAATCAGGCCTTTCCGCGTGGCGTATAAAACAACCACCGCGCGGGCCACCTGCGCGTTTTCTCCTTTACTATTTCCACTCGTCAAAAAACGGCGCATTGACCCGAGCGAACTGTCACCGTTGCCGGCGAGGTGATGCAGCATCCCCAAATAATAGGCGTCGCCGTCGGATAAGGATTTCCGCGCTTGCAGCGTCGCCGCGTTTTTGACCGAGAGATCCTTCTGTTCCTTCCTGGTCTGTTGCTCGAGTTTCTGATCGAACGCAACCTTTTGCTTATTAAACTCGACGTATTTTTTGTCTATATACTTTTGCGCTTCTTCATACAGGACTTTGGCCGCGCGCTTGTCGACTTCAGCCGACGTGCCTGCTTCCGGGTTTTGTGAAAAGACGTTGGCGGTGGCTATTGCCGCCAGCGCCGACAGAACCAGAATGCGGAACAACAATTTCATAACGATGGTTAGTGAACCCCTTGCGTTAAGTCCTGGCAACCAAATCAAACCGATCCGGCGAAAAGGTGGTCATCGCCGGCGTCACAAAACCGTCGACAATCGCTTCGGCTATCAACTCTCCCGTGACCGGCGCCAGCAGGATTCCATTACGATAATGGCCGGTGGCGTAGAAAACTCCGTCAATTTCAGCACAAGGGCCAAGCACAGGCAAATTGTCGGAGGCGCGTGGCCTCAGTCCAGCCCAGGAGCCGGCCAGCGCCATCGAGCCAATTCGGGGCACTATCTCCATCGCCGCCGCCAGTATTGCGCGTGTTCCCTCAGCAGTGACGCGCTTGTCAAAACCGGCATTCTCTGTAGTTGAACCTGCCAGCAGGCGGCCGTCCCGCCTGGGAACGATGTAGCCGCGCGGGCTGTAAATGACGTGGCTGCAGACCTTCGGGTTGGCTTCAAGACAAAGCATCTGGCCACGCACAGGTTCGATGCGTAAGTTTTGAAATACTCTGTCCGAGGTTTGCCGTTCTGACGAGTCACCCCGCGAGATTTCAAGTTGTGAAGTCCAGGCGCCACCGGCGATGACAACGTTCTCGGTGGTCACAAACCCGCCCGAGGTTTCAACCCCCGAGACTCGGCCCTTTTGCGAACCGCTGAGCTTGATCGCCAACGCTGTTGTGCCCGGAACCAGGTGGACGCCAAGCATTTCGTTTGCAGTCACGAGCGCGCTGACAAGCCGCCGATTTTCAACTTGCGCATCGAGTGGAAACCTCAACGCCGCGCGAACATTTTCCGAAATCGACGGCTCGAGCAGTTTCGCTTCGGCCGCGCCCATCGTTTCGATCGCGAGGCCCGCTCTGGACTGCCACTCATACCTCTGCGCCATCTCATTTACATCATGGTCGTCGAAGGCGACGTAAAGCGTTCCGGTCGTGTCCAGTTCGATGTCGATGCCGGATTCTTCGCGGAGCGACTCGGCAAAAGCCGGATACATATCACGGCTCCGGCAGCACAACTGAAAGAATTCGTCGGCACAATCGGCTTCGGCCTGGGGCGCGAGCATTCCGGCGGCGGCTGATGACGACTCCGCTCCAAAACCCGCGCGCTCAATGACCATCACGTCGCGTGCACCCTTCAGCACCAGGGCCCGGGCTACGGCCAGCCCAATCACCCCGCCGCCAATGATCACAACTTCAGCCGATCGTCGAGCTGCTGTCATCTTTCGAAAGGTCTCTATTCCAACGGTCAGTAGTCAGTTGTTAGTAGTCAGTTGTTAGTTGTAGTCTTATGCTGTCCGTGAATTGAATGTGAAGTGAAGTAAACTGGGGAAGACTCTGAAGTTACTACCACTAACAACTAACCGCTAACAACTGACAACTATCAACTAACAACTGACTCCCTCAATTATGACTCATCGTATCACACTGATTCCCGGCGACGGCATCGGCCCCGAAGTGGCTGCCACGGTAGTGCGAATTATCGAGGCCTCAGGCGCTGAGGTTGAATGGGAAACGCATTACGCAGGCGCCCAGGCGCTCGAAAAATTTGGCGAAACGCTGCCAAAAGATCTTCTGGACTCAATCAGGCGAAACAAGGTTGCACTCAAAGGTCCGGTTACCACGCCGGTGGGCAAGGGCTTCACTTCGGTGAATGTCGGATTGCGCAAAGCGCTGGACCTCTACGCCAACGTGCGTCCCATTCGCGCGCTGCCAAATGTCCCGTGCCGTTATCCCGAGCTCAACCTCGTTATTGTTCGGGAGAACACCGAAAGCCTGTACGCCGGCCTGGAACACGTGGTGGTACCGGGCGTGGTTGAGAGTTTGAAAATCATCACCGAGAAAGCCTCGACGCGCGTGGCCCGGTTCGCTTTTGATTTTGCCCGGCGGGAAGGTCGAAAGAAGATCACCTGCGGACACAAAGCCAACATCATGAAACTGTCTGACGGGTTGTTTCTTGATTGTTTTCGGAAAGTGGCTGCCGGCTATCCTGAGATTCAGGCTGACGACAAGATTATCGACAACGCCTGCATGCAACTCGTGATGCGGCCCGAGCAGTTTGATGTGATGCTGCTCGAGAATCTTTACGGCGACATTGTTTCCGATCTTTGCGCTGGTTTGATTGGCGGACTCGGTCTGGTGCCCGGCGCCAATATCGGCGAGCTGGGCGCGGTGTTTGAAGCAGTTCACGGTTCGGCGCCGGACATTGCGGGGCAGGGAGTGGCCAACCCGACTGCGTTGTTGCAATCAGGGATTCTCATGCTGCGTCATCTTGGGGAACGCGAAGCTGCGGATCGTACGGAGAAAGCGATGCTGGATGTGTTTGCAGAAGGCAAAGTCCGCACCCGCGACATTGGCGGTACGGCCAAGACCACTGAATTCGCGGATGCGATCATTGCGAAGATGAAGTGAGCTTACAAGGAACCCTGTCGATCTATGAATGCCGTCGGTAGTTGAAATCGGAGTTGCAAGTTGGGTCGGCGTGTTAGACGCATTGGCCAGGGTTTCGCACACAAAATTGGCGGCTATGGCTCGCGAATCGGGTAGAGTTAACTCGTTTAGACAAGCATTAGTTCAAGTTCGGCTGAGCACTGACGACGCAATAGAATGCGTCGTAGACACTGGATTTGACGGTGGCCTAGTGGTGCCCAGGGCGTTCGCCGATTTTCCAGATCTACTTTGCTTCCATCCCAAAGAAAACCTGTGTAATCTGCGAAATCTGTGGATTACTCTTTTATGAAACCCCGTCTCATCATCCTCTGTTTCGTCCTCCTACTCGCGAGTAACGTTTACGCCAAACCTCGGTTGAATTCCTGCGCGCGGATCAAGTCGCAGCATGATGCCTGGGTCGGGGCCAGAGTCGATGCACTGGTCACGGCGGCCCGCGCCGCTTACGAGGATCTGCAAACACTTAAAACTTACCATCGTGTGCTCGTTGGAATCACGAGTACGCTGCGAACGTGCAAGCTGTCTGAGGATCACAACTTCCTTAGCCGCTATCGCGAGTTTGTCGACTACATTGAGGTCGCGTCTCTTGACCGCCGCCCTAACCATCAACTCGGTTTCAACGTTCCCGACCGGCACTATTTCGCTGAGACTTCTCACTACGTTCAAATTCCCGATTTCCTGCTCGACCCGGCATTTCTAAAATCAGCCAGTCGCCACGAAACGCTCGATCAGGCAAAAGCTTACTTGCGCCTGCTCAACTCAACCCGCAAACCGTCTGAGCAGTTGATCTACTTCAGCTACGAGTCGCGGCACCTCGGAACTCCCGACAATGCCGACAGCTTTCGAAGACTCCTGATCGTTGTGCCCGGAGATGCGAACTCCCGAACTCCGGAAAAGTGGGTGCAATTTGGCATCACAGATCCGGGCGAGCGTCTGCGCGTTCGAAATCTTTCGGTCGTTTCCGTGCTGATGGGTGATGACGGTACTTTCAACGCTTACTTCAAGGACTATTTCAGGACGTTTCGCCGGGACGGATCAATAACAGTGAAGGGGCGTTGGGAGCTGGGACATGGAGACGACAACTGCGTGCAATGTCACAAGAGCGGCGTACTCCCAATCTTTCCTGAGGCCGGGAGCGTCAGGCCCGATGAACAGCCGGCGGTCGAAGCCGTGAACCAGCGTTTTCGCGGATATGGACAGGCGCGTTTCGACAAGTATCTGGATCGTTCGAAGTTTGGTCCGGGACTGAGCTTTGCGAGTCTGGAGAGCCGAGCGCAACGGTTCGGCAGGAGCTTTAATAAGACGAACATTGCGCGGGCGATGACCTGTCAGTCTTGTCATAAGAGCGAGTACATGGGTGCGCTCAACTGGCCAATGGATCGCGTCCTGATCAGTTCTTACATTGAGGGTGGTCGGATGCCCCTGGGCCACAATCTAAAAACCGCCGAGCGGCTGGAGCTTCACTCAAAGTTGATTCAGGAATACTTTTCAACTGACAATTCAAATCCGGGCATCCTCAAATCCTGGCTGCTCGGCAACGGCCTGTTTAGTTCACAATAAGTCCAAGGCCCAAAGTCCAAGGCCCAAAGTCCAAGGTCCAAAGTCCCTGATTCACTGCCGCCAGTCTTCTAAAAAACCGGACGTTTCGGTCGGACGAACCCCTGGAATTTGGATAGACGTTGGACCTTGGACTTCAGACATTGGACCTTATCGCTCCAAACCGCCATTCTCCAGCGCCACGTAGGTGTCAGCGGAAAACAATCCCAGCCAGGGATCTGTCGAAGGCGTAAGAAACAACTCGGAGTAGACCTTCTCGTTCAGTTTGTTTAAGTCAAACCGGGTTGGGTCGGCGACGAGCCACGCATGAAGTTTTGTGTGTAGCAGGTACTCATTTCGTACCGTGTCGAGCGCCATGCTGAGTTGCAACTTACTCAAAAGCTTCATCAACCTGGTGTCAGCAGTTTCTCCCGGTGAAAGAGGTGCGTCGAGGATCTTCTGAGTCTGCCGTCTCAGAAGTCCGGTGCTGCGCTCATCCATCTGTGCGTCGGCAATATGACGTTGCGCGATTTTGGTCCAGGCTGCTTCATCGGTTAATCGACCGAGCGCTTCTGATCCGGCGGTGATGGCACGCAGGATGGTTGCCTCGCTGTACATTTTGGTAATGGCGGTCGGAGCGACAACTATCGCCTGTCCGTTCTGGTCCTTTTCAATCCTCAAACCTGCGGGAACCTTGCCGTCAAGGAGTTTGATTTCGTCAATCCAGTCAAGCGAAATTTGGTTGACTCGCGCGCGGTGATAGACGTTGAGCATCCCCGCCTGCTGAGTGGCATCCTTTCCTCGCAGGTTGCGGGTGAGTTTCTGGATCTCAGAAAGTTTTCGCTGGAACGCCACCGGTCCGTACAGGCCGGGGAGTCCATCAATTGTTTTGCCGTCGGCATCGAGAAAGTAGTGAATACTGTTGCCGGTGAGGGTACGCTCTAGTTTGCGACCGTCGCCGAAGTCGATCGTGACCCGCGGAGCCGGACGGACTGACTGCCAGTGGAGCACAAAGTTTTCGCGCAGTGTTCTTGAGATTTCCGAATTGGAATACAAAACCGCGCGGAAGAATCTGCTGTTAGCGCAGCTAAACTCTTCGCTCAAGTTTCCCAGCAAACGCAGCGAGAGAATCGGCTTACCGGAAGACTTGGCCGCCGCTCTTGCCCTGGCAAAGTCGGTGTACCAATAGAGACCAGACAGGTAACTATTTTTCTGTTGGCTCACGGAGTCCAACGCCGCGCTCAAACGCCTCCATTCAGGAGTTGATTCAAGGAGAGGGTTTTTCACCTGGCGTTCGATTTCAGCGGCGTGGACTTGATACATCACAGTCAGGCCGGTTGGCCCAATTGACCGCAGTTCCTCGATCGCCGTCACGGATTCTGATGCGTCACCGGAGACGGCCCGCACGGCAAGTTCCTGTGGACTGGGTTTGGCGTATACAGTTTGAACGAGACTAAGAAGAAGGAGCAGCAGGAGCGAACCTGGGAACCTGGAACTCATGGGAACCTCCGAAGATGGGAATGGTAGAGACGGGGAAGAGTTGACTCCTTTGAGGCATGCTGGGTTCTTCGGGTTGTCTTGAGGTGCCGAATCAGAACCGGGAGCAGTAGCGACCGGGGAACGAAATCGCAGACAAAATCGCGACTTGAAGTTATCCTTTGCGGAAACGATCCCGTTGGAGATTATTCATGAAAACCACAACTGCTCTCCTCTTGATGCTGAGCGTTTTCATTGCATCTCACGCGCAGGCGCCCTCTGACCGTCAACAGTTTATCCGCATTGAGTCACCGCTCATTGCCCTGGTCCATGTGCGCGTAATCGACGGCACCGGCGCCGCGCCCCGTGACGATCAGACCATTGTTATCGCTGACGGAAAAATCCAATCAATAGCACCGAGCGCAACCGCAACTGTGCCGCCCACTGCCCAGGCACTCGATCTCAAGGGCTACACGGTGCTGCCCGGTCTCGTCGGAATGCATAACCACATGTTCTTTCCGATGGGCGGTTCGCCGCCGATGTATTCGAACATGGGCAGCAGCTTCCCGCGTCTCTATCTCGCGCTCGGTGTGACCACGATTCGCACCACCGGCAGCGTGGTGCCGTATACCGACCTGGAAATCAAGAAGCTGATTGACGCCGGCCGCATGATTGGTCCGAAGATGCACATCACCGCTCCATATCTGGAAGGACGTGGCGCTTTCACGCCCGTGATGCACGAGCTTACCGGACCTGACGACGCACGCCGCATGGTCAACTTCTGGGCTGACCAGGGTGCGACCTCTTTCAAAGCCTACATGAACATCACCCGCGACGAGTTGCGCGCGGTTGTCGAAGAAGCCCACAAGCGCAAGCTGAAGGTGACGGGCCATCTGTGTTCGGTCGGATATCGCGAAGCGGCGGAGATTGGCATCGATGACCTCGAACACGGTTTATTTGCCGATTCGGAATTTGTTACTGACAAAAAACCGGATCAGTGTCCGGGCCCCGCGGTTTCCGCCAGCCTGAGGCAACTGGATCTGAAAAGCGCCGCGGCTCAGGAAACGATCCGCACCCTGGTAGCGAAGAATGTGGCTATTACTTCAACCTTGCCGGTCTTCGAAGCAGCCGGTGCGCCATTGACCCAAAGCGGGATCGGGGCCGCGAGCGCGCTGTTGAATCCGCGAGTATTGGCGGTGATGTCTACTGACGCGCGCGTGCGTTACCTGGGGGCGCGTGCTCGTGTGTCCTCCACTTCAGATTTCACAGCGCTGCTGCGCAAGGCGATGGATTTTGAACGCGCGTTCGTCGCTGCCGGTGGTCTCCTAATAGCCGGCCTCGATCCAACCGGCAACGGCGGCATCGTGGCCGGCTTCGGCGATCTGCGGGAGGTCGAGCTGTTGGTCGAAGCGGGCTTCACCCCCGTCGAGGCAATCAAGATCGCCAGCTTCAACGGCGCAAAGTTTCTTGGCGAAGACTCGCGGATCGGCTCCATCGCTCAAGGTAAACAAGCTGACTTGATGATCGTCAAAGGAAACCCTGCCGCGAATATCGCGGACATCGAGAAGGTCGAGATCGTGTTCAAGGATGGCGTCGGCTACGACTCGGAGAAGTTGATCCAATCGGTGCAGGGACTGGTGGGGATTCGCTAATCCTCAATCTGGAATCATCGACGAACGCAAAGTATGACTGGGCGCCTCAAGAATTGGCTGGCAACTGCTTTCTGTATCCTGCCGCTCTGTGTTCTGCCATGCGTCGCTCAACCAGGCATTTCCGGGAGGATCGATCGCTATATCAACGTTGAGATGCGCAAACAAAGGATTCCCGGACTTTCGCTGGCCGTAATTCGTAACGGCCGGGTCGCGATTCTGAAGAGCTACGGTCTGGCTAACGTCGAACACCGGATTCCGGTTAAACCCGAAACCGTTTTTCAATCCGGCTCCATCGGCAAGCAGTTTACGGCGTCGGCCGTAATGATTTTGGTCGAAGAAGGCAGGATCTCCCTCGATGATCAGCTCACCAGGTATTTCCCTGACGCGCCGGCGACGTGGAAAGACATCACGGTGAGGCACCTGCTTACCCACACGTCAGGGATGGGCGACTACCCACCCGAGGTGGATCTCCGTCGCGACTATACGGAAGACGAGTTCTTTGAATTTATCAAGAAGGCGCCGTTAACTTTCGAGCCGGGTGCGAAATGGGATTACAGCAATCTCGGCTACGTCACGTTAGGCATCTTGATTCACAGAGTGACCGGCAAGCCCTACGGCGATTTTCTGCGGGAGAAAATCTTCAAGCCACTGGGAATGTCGACAGCTCGCGTTATTTCGGAAGCTGACATCGTGCCAAACCGTGCTGCCGGTTACCGGCTGGTAGCGGGCGCATTAAAGAATCAGGAATGGGTTTCGCCTTCGACAAACTCGACTGCTGACGGCTCGCTTTATTTCACGATCCTTGATTTGGCCAAGTGGGACGCGGCGCTTTATACCAATGCACCCCTCAAGCAATCGAGTCTCGCTCAAATGTGGACTCCGGCAAGGCTAAATGACGGTAAGGAGAAAAGGTATGGATTTGGCTGGCACACCGACCAAATACACAATCGCCGAATCGTTTATCACGGCGGCGCCTGGCAGGGTTTCAAATCGTCGATTGTACGGTTTCCTGATGACAAGCTGACGATTATTTTCCTGGCTAACTCCTGGGAGACGAGCGACATCAAGCTCTCACGTGGGCTGGCGTCTCTGTTCTATGCAGAATTCGCGCTCCCTGCACATCAATCCGTCAATTTTCAGATTAACGACCGAGACGCAAAAGCAACGTCACTATTGCGCCGGGTCCTGTTGCAGTTAGTAAAGGGCTCGGCCGATCCCGAATCATTCACGCCTGAACTCCGCAAGGAAATATTTCCTGACCGGGTAAAACAACTTGGCGAAACTTTAGATTCATTGAGCCTGCCGGTGGCGGTAATCCACACCAACGAATTAATCGAACGCCGCACTGAGCAGAACCTCCGCGTCTATCGTTACTTTCTAAACGACATGGCGAAAACCCTGTCATGCACGGTGAAACTCACACCAGACGACAAAATCGCGGCACTTGAGTTAGCAGAAAAGTGATTAGGCCTGTCGGCTAATATTGTAGGGGCGGCACTCCGTGGCCGCCCCTTCCCCGTTTCCATCCACCGTTGTGGAATCTCTTCTCGAAAGCGACGGTGGCCACGGAGTGTCACCTGCAAGTTTCCGTTACAAGAAACCTGGCAACACAATGATATGTGACTTCACCCTACGACCGTTGACCTCCTCCCAATCGAATTACTAACATGAAAGCGATTCTTGGAGTTCATTCGACTTCCACTTTTCGATGCCTCATTTTTCCGGGTTTCCTTTCCCCCGTCGTTACAATTCGTTGCGATTACTCGGTTATGACTACCAATCCTTCTATCAGCTCTGTGCGATTACTCTGGTCACCGAGCTTCGAAGACCACTCTTTGCCGACCTGATCCTCGCCAAAGCCGTCCTGGCTTCTTTACTGAGCGATGAGACTCTAGAAAGCATGCGTGTGCGAGCATTCACTCTCATGCCGGATCATCTCCATTTTCTTGCGGGCGTTCGGCGGCCCGAACTCTACCTTCCAAACCTCATCGGCAGGTTCAAGAGCTATACGACCCAACAGTACTGGAAACGCAGTCGTGAGGTTGTGGATTCTGACAGCGTCTGCCTGCCTCCGGCTTCGGTGAGCAGAACGGAAAAAAAAGAAGCTCGCACACTGCTAACTGCGATAATGGAATGGCGGGCCACGCTTCGGCCCGAAGTGATGGAGTTAAAGAACTGGCCGAGACTCAAGCCAGGACAGTTTCTTAAGAAACGTCTGTGGCAGTCGCGACTGTTCGACCACGTTATTAGAAATGATACCGACTTACACGAGAACCTGGAATATATCGCGATGAATCCCGTAAAAGCAGGATATGTAACGAGTCCCCAGTTTTATCCCTTTACAGGGTTCCTTTATTGACATGGCCGAGTTATAAGGGCTGGACTCCTGTCCGCCGATAATCCATGGTTCCTTCAAACAGGTGTCAGTCCACGGAGGGGTGGCCACGGAGTGCCACCCCTACAAAGTTATTTTCCAAAAGCATACAACGCACTCCGAGTTCTAATGTAGATCCGCCCGTCGGCAATTGCCGGGGTGGCGAAGACCTCATCATCCAGCTCATTGACTTTGAGCACTTCCCAATCGCCGGCGGCCTTCAAAACGGATACCTGACCCCCCTGGCCGATCAGCAAAACCTTGTCGTCGGCGCCGACCGGCGACGCGAAGTATTTATCAATTGCCCCGTGCAGGCGGCCCTGCTTGAGCACCGCTCCGGTCGCCGGATCAAACGAGAGCAGGATCCCGCTATCGTTGATCATATATAGCACGCCTTTATAGAGCAGCGTGGAAGGAACCTGCGGCACAGGTTTCGTATAACGCCAACGGATTGCCGTCGCGGTTTGATCGCCCTTGCCTCCCAGCTTGATTGCCAGCAGACCATTCTCTGAAGCCATCATCGCGCGGAACACATCCCAGTCTTTAGTGTTCAACTTCTCATCGCGGTCCATATCAAACGCCTCAAACGCGTCATTCAACATCCTGTCCATCAGTTCTGTTCCCGCGACTTCCGACTTCGCGACCAGCTTGTCCCCGTTCTTGTCATACCTGGTCCATGCCTCTTCAAAAGGAATGGTCTTGACCTGCTGGCCAGGCTGATTTTGCGGGAAGCCCCACCCGTTGATGTAAAGGTATTCCCCATCGTTGCTGGCAATCGACTTCATCTCACACGCCAGCCCGCGCACCCACCAAACCCTCTTGCCATCGGCAACCGAGTAAGCCGAAAGCTGAAACGATTCGGGAACCACGATCTGCTTCGGACCCTGCTTCGGTTGATAAATAATCGGGGTCGAATAACCGGAGATGACGATGGGCCGGTCAACCTTCCAGCGCACGCGTCCACTGTTCTTGTCGACGGCTATCAAGTATGAGCTCGGGTTGTCTTGATCAACTGGCAGGATTACTTTGTCATCGACGAGGATGGGTGACGCGCCGAAGCCGTAGAACATATTGAAAGGCCCAAGCGGTCGCCGCCATCGCTCCTTGCCGGCTGCGTTGTAAGAAACCAACCCAAACTCCTGAAAGAAGACGTAGACATTCGCGCCGTCAGTGACGGGGCTGGGCGAGGCCGGTCCATTGACATTCTGCAACCGCCCTTCAAGCGAACGCGGCACTTCCCTTTGCCAGAGCAGTTTGCCGGTCGCGCGGTCAAGACAGATTACAAGTAATTTGTAGTTCCCCTTTCCCCCTTCCCCTTCTCCCTTTTCCCCGTCCTTGTCTTTCTCGTACGCCGTCACAAAAATCCTGTCGCGCGTAATTACGGGCGACGAGTGCCCTGGCGGAAGCGCAGTTTTCCAAACGACGTTCTGCTCGGGTCCAAACTCGACAGGCAGTCCGGTCGACACTGAAACCCCGCTCCCATTCGGCCCGCGAAACTGCATCCAGTCTTCGGCATAAGCGGTTGTCAATGGTGCCAATGCGATCAAGGCCACGATCAACGAGGCCGTAGATAAAGCCCTGGTTGTGCACTTTCCGTCCAACTTTGTTATGCGAGAATGAAGCGGCATTGTCCCTCCTTTAACCAGTTCCCTCTTTCTGCTGTGCTCTCGGTCTCTTCTGGATCGGAAATTCCGCGGCTGTCTGTCACTCATAAGATATTCACCCCATAAGGCCAAAGATTTGAAAGGGCCGTTTTTTCGGCGCGATAGACGAATTCGCAACAACCGTATAAAGCTTTCGCGAGTGAAAGACAAGAAGGCTCGGTAACTGCACGAACAAGCTTCAAATCTTTGGTTCAGCCGCGACATCGATCTGTGAAGTTGTCTCTCCAGACTCGAATGTTCGTCAAAATATGTATTGATCAAGAGAAATCGGAAAGCATCCGAACTTCGGCGAGAATAAGAAGTTGGAATTTAACTAGACTAAATTCGTTCCGATTCGCCCGCTTCCTGGACAACCGCAGCGGGCCTCGGAAACCATGGACTATTCAAGCTGCATACTGGGACCCCGCGGGCGTCTCGCCCGCAAATGAGCGCGTCAGCGCGAAAAGTGATTCGGTAGAGGTCGTTCAAAACGAATGCGCCAACAAGAACGACACATCCGGGAGCGGCTCTCATGAAAGCGTTGTTCGCGCTTCGCGCTCATTTGCGGGCGAGACGCCCGCGGTCCCAGTATACGAGTTGAGCCGAGTAATCAAGCTTGAATTATTTTCTCTCGGCCGCTTGTTTAAGTTGGGCAATGTCAAGCTTCTTCATTTTCATCATGGCCTTCATGACTCGTTGTGATTTTTGTTGATCGCTGTCTTGCAGCAGTTCCAACAAAATATCGGGCGTGATCTGCCATGCCAAACCAAACTTGTCTTTGAGCCAGCCGCATTCCACTATCTGGCCGCCCTCGGACAGTTTGTTCCAGAAATGATCCACCTCTTCCTGCGTCTTACAGTGAACGACAAGTGAGACGGCCTCGGTGAATTTGAAATCTGGTCCACCGTTCAGTGCGGTGAACTCCTGGCCGTCGAGCTCAAATGCTATGGTCATGACGCTTCCCTTCGGACCGGGGCCGGCGTCGCCATAACGAGTGGTGCTCAAGACTTTTGAGTTTTTGAAAATGGAGGTATAGAAATTCACTGCCTCCTCAGCATTGTTGTTGAACCACAGAAACGTAGTGATTTTTTGTTTGAACGGTTGGGTGCGTTCATCTCTTGCCCTTGCGACGGCTCCCGACTGATTCGTTGCTGCCATAGTTAATCTCTCCTTTTATTGTTGCGTTATGTTTGATTTATTGTTGTCCAGCTCAGCTTGTGTCGGGAATTAGTCGGGTATTGGGGAGATAACAGTAAGTGTGAGGGATCTTTTTGCTGAAAGTTTGTCGCGGATGCAAGGATTGAGATTCGGCTACAAGGAGAGTGTATTAGTTTGAGATTTCTCCCCGTGCAGTTTTTTGTGTCCTCTGTGGCTCTCCTTCATAGCAACCAACCACTCACCACAGAAGATAGAGATACCACCGAAGGCACACAGAGAATTTTGATTGAGACACCGCTGAGGTCGATCCCTACGTCTTCGCGAAAGACTGCGTCAGTTTCCCGAGTTGATGCCGGCACCCGGCGCTACCGCGCTCGGTTCTGTAAGCGGGATGCGACTACGCCGCATGATCAAAAGTTTCTGCAACCAAACTCCGTGAGCCGCGTTTGTAGTTTGAACGTCCCAGATCCAAATCGAGGAGATTCACCTATGTCTACGAAAATATGGAAACGCTCCATCGTTACCGCCTCGTTTGTCACTGTCCTGGCTCTAGCCGGATTCCTGGCTGTTTCTTACGTCGATGGTTCTAAGGCGGCTACCGATTCCGCCTTGAGTGTTGGTTCACTCGTCGCTCCACAGAAGATTGTGACCGGCGATTGGACGGCCTCTCTTAATAAAGACAATTCCAAAATCCATCTGAACCTGGAACTGGGCTCTGAAAAGCGCCGCAAACATCAGATGGGGCAAACCTATGAGTTTTCCGACTTGCACGGCTTAACTCGGGAACAGGCGTTGAGCGGCGGCCCGGTGAGATTCAGTATGGTTCGCGAAGCCGGGACCATCGAGTGCGAAGGCAGTTTCCAAAACGGGAAGGGCTCCGGCACGTTTCGGTTTACCGGAAGTCAGGCTTTCGTATCCGCGATGAAGACCCGGGGATTTGACTTCGAGAAAGATTCAGACTCAAAGGACGAACGTCATGTTGAAGACAGACTCTTCACCGCTGCTGCTTTGAACGTAACCACGGCGCTGGCGGACGACTTGTCCTCCGCCGGGTTTGGAAAACTTGAAGTCGGTGATCTTTTCAAAGCGGCGATATTCAAGATCGATTCCACGTTTATGCGTGAGATGAAGGCGAGCGGGTTCCCAAACCTGGACATGGGAGATCTGGTCAAAGCGCGGATTTTCAAAATCGATGCGAAGTTTGTGGCTGAGGCAACACAAATGGGGTTTGACAAGGAACCGTTTGAGAGTCTGGTGAAATTGCGAATCTTCAAGGTCACGCCTGAGTTTATTACCGAAGTCCGGAACGAAGGTCTTAACAACCTTTCGTCGGAAGACGTGGTGAAGTTACGCATTTTCAAGATTGACGGTGAGTTTATCCGTCAGGCTAAAGCTGATGGCGTGCCGCTCGAAGTTGGTAAACTGGTGGAAAGGCGGCTGGGTGTCGGCCGTGCAAGTCGCGCAATCTGAATCAGATTTCGGAAGGCGGAAGGCGGAGGGCAGCAAGCAGAAAGCAGAAGGCACGGCGTAAGAGTCAAATTCCGCCGTGCCCTCCATGTTTCTTAACAGCCGCTTGCTGCTTTCTGCCTACCACTTTCCGCCTACTGCCTACTGCCTTCCGGCTTTTCAGATCTGCCGCGGCGGCCACCCCGACTGCGCATCGCATCTCGCTCCTGTTGAAACTGCTTCCACTGCTCCGGGGTCAGGATTTTTTGCAGTCGTTCATCGGCCTGCTGCCGAATCGTTTGAAAGCGAGGCTCCGACTCTTTCCGCAACGCTTGCAGCTGTTCGCGCGTTTCGGTGAGGATTTGCTGAACCTGAGTTCTCTGGTCCGTAGTTAATTGCAGCCGATCCAGCATTCGCTCCCAGCGCTGATGGCGATCTCCTGCGGCCCTGGTTCCGGACCATTTCTGGTAGCCGTTGAGCGCGAGGGCGCCTGCGGTAAGGCCGAGCACGAAAATCAAGACCGCTGCCAGCCGGACCTGCCATTTGCTCTTGGTGTTTATGTCCATAGTTACCTCGCGTTACCTCGTCTCTTCATCCGTGTCGTAGAGCGTTGTTAACACCTGCTCATCGGAAACTTGATCCAGCCCTGCGTCGCCCTGGTTGAGGATCACTTCTTCGGCGGAATAAGCGTTGAGTGCCGAAGGGTCTACCGACTGCGACGGTATCAAAAAACTCAAGACAGCCAACAACGCCACGGCTGCGACCATTGAAGAAGCCAGCGCGCCGGCAGCCCTCCACAAACGCGTAAACGCCGGCTCGCTCTGTCGTTCACGTAGGGCGGCAAGAACGCGAGTGTGAAAAAATGGTGGCGGCGCGACGGTTTCCAAACCCCGCTCCTTTAACAGTGACTCAGAAACCATTGCTGCTTTATAAGCCCGGGCGCAATCCGCACAGGATGCCGCGTGGGTTTGTATGCTCTCGCGATCGCTCTGGCTCAAATTCGCAAACGAAGAGCGTTCGAGAATCTCAATAATGTGGTTGTCTCTCATCGCTTGGCTCTCCCGATCAGGAGCAGACGGCAGGTGCAGTCGGCAGGACTGCACTACTGCTTTTGCTCCTCTTGCTCCAATAGTCTCTCATTTCAAAACTCATTTCCTGCCGACTGCTCCTGCCTCCTGCCGACTTTCTTTATCTCAGTCTATTGCCCCAGCAGTTTCTCCACTGCCTGACGCATTCGCCGGCGTGCGCGAAATGCCCGCACTTTCACCTTCGACTCCGACCATCCGGTCATGTCTGCAACTTCCTTGATTGACGCGTCCTCACCATCAACCAGCGTCAATACCAAACGATCGTCAGGTGAGAGTTTTTCCAACACGCGGTCAGCCAGGTCGGCTGCTACCAGCCTTCTCTCGCTCGATTTAAAACTCTCATCGGCCGCGCCTGCAAGCCGGCTATCCATCCAGCTGGTTTCGTCTTCAGTCAAATCTGAGACAGTCAACTCCGGCCGGTGCTTCGTACTCCGCAACATGTTAAGGCACGTGTTGGTTGTAATGCGCGTCAACCAGCCTTCCATCGATCCACGACCTTCGTAACTGCCGAGTTGCGTAAAAGCCTTCATAAAAACTTCCTGGGCCACTTCTTCGACCACGCTGCGTTGCCGGAAAAACTTGCCGGCAAACCGAAACACGCGTGGACTATAGCGACGCACAATTTCCGCGAACGCAGCTTCGTCGCCGGCACTGGCGAGCTGCGCCAGTTCAAGGTCCGTACCCTCATCATGGTCGTTCGTCAGAAGCGTTCCCTCGAGTAGCACCCAACTTCCGGCGGATGCCCTTTCGACGAATTGAGGAGGCGGACTCGGGAACGCTTTTCCGGTCCGCCACCTTCAGGATGAAACCAGAGTTACTGGTCCTGCTGTTGCTGCCCGCGCCGTTCGCTGCGTTTCGCTTTGAATTCAGCTCGCTTGGCTTTGAACTGCTCACGCATTTGTTCCATCTGCGTCTTCTGTTCCGGAGTCAGAACTGTAAGCATTTCCTGATGGAGCTTAAACCGCTCGCCCATCATCTTCGCCTTCAGTCCAGCTTCCTGAGTCAGAACCTGCGTGGCCATTCCTTCATTGAACGTACCGCCAGCGTTCGCCTGACGCAACTCCTGGTGCTTGGCCTTGAGCTGTTCACGCAACGACTTGGTGCGCTCGCCGAAACTATCCCGGATCTGTTTCATCCTCGCTTTCTGATCTTCGGTCAGGTTGAGATTGTGGAACATCCCACGGCCAAAAGCGCCGCGGCCGCCAAAATGACCACCACGATGACCTCCGCGCTTACCTTGCCCGCGCCACTCGCCACGAGCCTTCTCTTTGTTGTCCTGAGAGGTCGCTGCTGTTTGCGCGAACGCGACAGAGGCAACCAAGACAATGCTCGACAGGGAGACTAGTGCGAGCATCTTGACGTTTCTAAATATCTTCATTTCTTCATTTACTCCATTTGTTCTTCGTAGTAGAGGCCAACCTTAGCCTCCCGAAGGGCTAGACACGGATCGCGGGGAAAGGGTTACAAAAGCCTAGGAAAAGGGGGGAACGGGGGAACGGGGGAAAGGGGAAAAGGGTAAAGGGGAATGGGGTAAAGGCACTCAAGTGCCCCTTTTCCCCGGTTTCCCGCCCCGTTCGGAACCTTTTCCAGAGTTCTGGCGTAACTTTTTGCGTGGGGCCGGTGTCTTACAAGATGACGAGCAGGGGCGACACAGAGAAGCAATGATCATCAGGAGCCATCGTTTAATACTCATCAGTTTGTGCGCTTTCGTCCTGACACCGGGCGTGGCGTGGGGGCAGAAGTCTACTCAAATATCGCCGGCAAAGAAGACAGCTCCGCCGAATCAGCTTTCACAGACGCGTTCGGATCTAATCGGAGCAACCGAAACGTACAAGTCCAGCGCGCAGGAAGTAGTGCGGTTTCAGGAACAGGATGTGGCGGCGGCGGCAAAGAAACTGGAAGAATTGCGTCAACTGGTGGCAGACGGTTTGATCGCCAGAAAGGAGCTGTCAGCTAGCGAACAGGAACTCGCTGCTGCCAGGGCCCGGTTGGAAAGCACGAAGAAGCAGATCGCCGATTCTGACAATCTAATCGCGCAAATCAAGGAAGCGGAAGCGACGGAAAGGAAACTGGCGCAAACCCAGTCGGCCCTCGGGCGACGACTGGTCAAGCTCACTTCGTTGCGTTACAGCGGCATGGCAGGTTGGGCGCTCAGTAATATTAGTTCTGTGCAGACGTTCTTTTCGTCAACATTTGGGCGGGCGCTGCCCATCAGCACGTTAGGTCAGAGCGCTACTCACAACTCAATGGGCTGGGATCATCGAAACTCCGCAGACATTGGTGTCCATCCAGACAGTGCCGAAGGCATCGCGTTAATCAACTACCTCCGCAACAAGGGAATTCCTTTTCTCGCGTTTCGCGGGGCAATCCCCGGCGTCTCCACCGGCCCGCACATTCACATCGGATACCCGTCGCATCGGCTGGGATAAACCTAAGGGGAAAAAGGGGAAAAGGGTAAGGCGGAAAAACCCCTTATCCACGAGTACTCATTTCCCCTTTACCCCTTCCCCTTTCCCCCTTTTTTCTCCCGTCCCCTGTAACCAACCCCGCCCCGCCTGTGTCTAGCATAAGTATGAGCACCGAAGTCATCAAAACCAGACAAATGCCCAACGGAACGGCATTTATCGAGAAAACTAGAAACTGGCTAAAGCTGTTCCTGAGCGGCCGGCGAAAGTACGTTGCCGCAGGGCTGGGAATGGCGTTGGTCGTTGCTGCGGGTTTTGTATTCCGCAGTCAGACGACAGGTGCGGTGCAATACATGACCGCCAGAGTGGAGCGCGGAAATCTGCGTAACACGGTCACCGCCACCGGAACCCTGCAAGCAATAACCACCGTGCAGGTTGGTAGCCAGGCATCAGGAACAATTTCCGCGCTGATGGTCGATTTCAACTCCAGAGTCAAAAAAGGGCAGGTGATTGCCCAGCTCGATCCGTTGACGATGCAGGCCCAGGTGCAGCAGGCACGTGCGAATCTCGACCAGGCACGCGCCGGTCTGGCCCAGGCAAGAGCCGCGGTTGCGCAGTCGCGCGCCGGCGTTACCGACGCCCAGGCAAGATCGGTCGGTGCCACATCAACAGTTCAAAACCAACAGGCTGGTGTCGCAAGTGCACGCGCGAATGTTGTCGCGGTGAAAGCGCAGAGCGACGACGCGCTCGCCTTTTTGCGGCAGCAGGAATCGCTCCTTAAAGCCGGCGTGATCGCGCAGCGTGACTACGACATCGCAAACACTACTTACAAAGCCGCACTGGCTCGTTCCGAGCAGGCCGAAGCGCAGTTGAATCAAGCGATAGTCAGTGAACAGTCGGCGGTGAAATCCGGCGTGGCGCAGTCGCAGGCGCAAGTGCAGCAGTCGCAGGCGCAGGTGCAGCAGTCGCAGGCGCAGGTTCAAAACGCAGAGGCACAGGTTCAGCAGGCCCAGGCCGCGTTGCATCTTGCAGAAATCAACTTAACGCATACCACTATTCAATCGCCGATTGATGGCATTGTCGTATCGCGCAGTGTGGACGTGGGCCAAACAGTCGCGGCTAGTTTGTCAGCGCCAACTCTTTTCACGATTGCCAACGATCTGAAACAGATGCAGGTCATCGCCAACATCGATCAGGCCGACATCGGTCTGGTAGAACAGGCCAAGGGAGTGCAATTCACGGTGGACGCGTTTCCCGGTGATGAATTCACCGGCAAGATCCAGCAGGTAAGAATCAACCCGACGAATGTTCAAAACGTGATCACTTACAACGTCGCGATCGAAGTCAATAATCCGGAGGAGAAACTGAAACCCGGTATGACCACGAACCTGACGTTCACCATTGACGAGCGCAACAACGTGCTCAAGGTGCCGAACGCAGCATTGCGGTTTATGCCACAGGTCGTGGAGGGACGAAGGACGGGTTCTGGTCAGGGTCGCACTGGCAGCGGAGGAAGTGGGGGGCAAGGTGGTGACCGATCGGCTTCACCCTCTCAGAGCAACCAGGCAGCAGGTGCCGCGGGCAATGCTGCCGGGCAGGACGGGGCGCAGCAGCAGGGTCAGAGAGGACCTCAGGAGCGGGGACGCGCCAACAACTTCGCTCCGGCGAGCGCCCCGGTTCTGCCGGGTCAAACGCGGCTCGTTTGGGTCATGGGCCAGGACGGCAAGCCCGAGCGTCGCCGGATCACAGTTGGTTTGAGCGACGGCGTGGCAACCGAAGTGGTTGACGGAAATCTGCAGGAAGGCGAGATGGTCATAACCGGCCAGAACGTCTCTGGCGAAACCCGAACGCAAAGCACCCAACGCGCGCCGGGATTCGGCAGCTCGCCACGGATAGGTGGCGGCGGCGGAGGAAGACGTAATTAGTTCGTTGGAATAACAGAACCGGAAGCGGGTAGCGACCGGGTTGCTATCGCAACTCTCGCAACTCTCAAGCTTGTCAGGCGGTATCAAGGGGGTGCAGTTCCTAGTGCTTGTTGGGTTTCGTCGACAGCAACCCGGTCACTACTGCTCCCGGTTCTGATACAAAAGGTAAGACGATGCAATCGACTTTAGAAATTCAGCAGCCAACGTTCGACGCCGCCGCTGCGGTTCTGGCGCAACAGCCACAAGCGCGGCCGGTGATTGAGTTGGACCATATCCACAAGACCTACACGATGGGCGATGTCGAAGTGCACGCATTGCGTGGCATCTCGCTCACGATTCGAGAAGGCGAATTTGTGGCAATAATGGGCGCTTCCGGATCCGGCAAGTCGACCATGATGAATATCGTCGGCTGCCTCGACCGACCGACCAGGGGCACATACATTCTCGACGGCCAGGATGTGTCCGCGATGTCGAAGGATGAACGCGCCGACATTCGAAATCTTAAACTTGGTTTTGTATTTCAGGGATTCAACTTGCTTTCGCGCACTTCGGCGTTGGAAAACGTTGAGCTGCCGATGCTCTATGCGGGTGTCGAAAGCTCGCAGCGCCACCAGCGCTCGATGGACGCGCTCGCCGCGGTTGGTCTGACGGGACGCGAATTGAGTCATCCTAATCAGCTGTCGGGTGGACAGCAGCAGCGGGTCGCGATTGCGCGCTCCCTGGTAAACGATCCTGCGCTGATTCTGGCTGACGAACCGACCGGAAACCTCGACTCGCGCACCTCGGTTGAAGTGATGGAAATTTTTCAGAGATTAAACCGCGAGCGCGGCATGACGTTAATTCTGGTGACGCATGAATCCGATATCGCGGAATACGCCGGCCGGGTGGTGGTTTTCACAGACGGCAAGATCAAGAAGGACTATGCGATCGAACAGCCGCGCAACGCCGCAGAGGAGTTGCGGCAGTTGCCGGAAGTAGAAGTCGATGATGACGAAGAGTAAGGAATTTTGAATTTCGAATTTGGGAGTGACTGAGAGTTAAGGATATGGACAGAAAGGTTCACCACACAGACACAGAGCGACACGGAGGTTGCACAGAACTTTTATTCGTTATTCATCCTCTGTGCGACCTTGGTGTCCTCCGTGTGTCTGTGGTGATGCCAGGCTTGGCGAGCACTCAAGCACGAACAGAAAGACAATCATGACCCTGCTGATGATCATTCGAGTTGCTTTTCGCGCCCTGGTGCGAAACAAGATGCGCGCGGCTTTGACCATGCTCGGCATCATTATCGGCGTGTCTGCCGTGATCGCCATGGTAAGCATCGGCCAGGGCGCGCAGGCGTCTGTGCAGGCGCAAATCTCGAGCATCGGAACCAACCTGCTGTTTGTCAGTGCGGGCGCCCAAAACCAGGGTGGCGTGCGCACCGGTGCGGGCGATACGGGCACTAATACGCTTACGGTTGAAGATCTCGAAGCCATCCGTCGCGAAGTACCAAGCGTGGCGATGGTGACACCCGCCATTAACACGCGGTCGCAATTGATCTTTGGCAATCAAAACTGGAACACTCAGATTCAGGGAGTCAACGAACAATATCCGGAGATTCGCAAGTGGACAGTGCAGGACGGTGTTTTCTTCACCGATGCTGACGTGCGCACCGCGGCACGCGTGATCGTGATCGGACAAACAATTGCCGACAACCTGTTTCCCGGAATGGATCCGGTTGGGCAGACGTTGCGCGTCAGAGACTTGCCGTTCCGAGTGGTGGGCGTGATGGTCCGCAAGGGACAGGACGCACAGGGTCGCGATCAGGACGATACCGCACTCGCTCCGTACAGCGCGGTGCAGAAAAAACTTTTGGGCAGTGAACGAGTTCAGGTGGCGTATGTGTCTGCCGTGTCGCAGGACGCGACCTTTACGGCGCAGGAGCAGATCACTGAGCTGCTTCGCCAGCGTCACAAGCTGGGTGGAAATGAAGCCGACGACTTCAGCGTGCGCAACATGACCGACATCGCCGAGGCAGCCAATGAAACGAACAGCATCATGACCATGTTGTTGGCCAGCATCGCCAGTGTTTCGTTGCTGGTAGGCGGCATCGGCATCATGAACATCATGCTGGTGTCAGTCACCGAGCGTACGCGCGAAATTGGAATTCGGATGGCGATCGGCGCGCGCTCGTCGGCCGTGCGTACACAGTTTTTGATCGAGTCGGTGGTGCTCAGCTTGATCGGTGGATTTTTTGGAATTCTGTTGGGGATTGGAATCTCGTTGGCAATTCCCTGGATGCTTGGTTGGCCCACGCTGGTTTCAACCGCGGCGATTCTTGGTTCAGTCGTATTTTCCGCGGCGGTGGGAATCTTCTTTGGTTACTACCCGGCCCGGAAAGCAGCGGCGTTGGATCCAATCGAGGCGCTCAGGTACGAGTAAGGCTGCCCCGAATCGACACACGGCTCATTCATACCGCAGCGCTTCGATGGGATTGAGTCGTGCTGCTTTCCAGGCCGGCCATAATCCAAACGTAAGTCCCAAACCTACCGAGACCACGAAACCAACCACGGGCGCCCACAGCGGAATATAAGTCGGCATGATGGTCTTAATGAGCAACGCGATTAGCGATCCGACGATGATACCCAACACGCCACCCAGGCCCGTCAAAGTCGCAGCCTCAATGAGAAACTGAACGACGATGTCACGCCGGCGCGCGCCGATGGCTTTGCGCACGCCGATTTCACGCGTGCGTTCAGTGACCGACACCAGCATGATGTTCATTACGCCGATGCCCCCAATCAATAGTCCCACGCTCGATATCGCCACCATCAAAGCAAACACGCCGCCGGTGATCGCGCCAAATTGAGTCAGGATTTGTTCGGACGTAGACAGTCCAAAATTGTCCGGAGCTCCGTAAGCCACTTTCCGCCGGCGACGCAGCAGTTCGCGTATCTCTTCGACGGCCGGCTGCATCTGGCCCGGTCGAGCCTGGGCCATCACAAAGTTGTCATCCACGTCCGGGTAGAGCTTTCTGAGGGTCAGATAGGGCATGTAGACAGCTTTGTTCTCGTTGTTTGGATCTTCCGCGCCGACCAGAAAGACGTCGCGTTCAGCCAGCACTCCTACGACAGTGTAGCTCCGGCCGTTAATCGTCACCTGTTTATCGAGTGCATTGATAAACGGGAAGAGTGTGTTAGCGACGTCGCGGCCAATCACCAGCACGTTTGCGTGACGCGCGTTTTCTTCGTCAGTGAAGTAACGTCCTTCGGCGATGTTTGTCACGCCCATCTTGAAATACGATGGCGACGCGCCCTGCACCGCGGAGTTGGTCATCTCGATGTCCCGGTAACGAACGTTGATGCGCTGCGTAAATGGCCCACCGAAAAAATCAACCGGCGACATAAAGGCCGTCGCATAGACGACCGACGGGCATTCGGTTTCGATCGCCAGGGTGTCTTCGTAGCTCAGAGGCTTACGCATCCGCTCTTCCTGAGTGGGATTGAAATTGAAACCGGGATCGAAGCGGTAGATGTAGATTGAGTTCGTCCCAAACGATTCAATTTCTTTGGCTACCCGTGCATCTATTCCCGCCACAAACGCGGCGATGACGATTACGGTCATGGTGCCGATCACCACGCCGAGAATGGTCAACAGCGAGCGCAGCTTATGTTGCCAGAGCGTATCCAGCCCCATGCGCAAGTTCTCGAAAATGTTGCTGCGAAAGAAGTTCATGTCAGAAACAATCCAGAACCGATAGACTGGATTAACAAGATGAACAAGATTTTAGAAGCCGTTAAGGCTTGATAGCGAGATCTAAGCCGGTGATCTCTGAAGGTTTCGTCCGGTTAATCTTGCTCATCCTGTAAATCCCGTCCAAATTCGTACCCCTAATCCGCCCGCAAAGCTTCGATTGGATCCAAACTCGCGGCCCGCCAGGCCGGGTAAACTCCGGAAACTAAACCCACGCTCGCTGAAACCACCAGCGCGAGCGTCACTGCAAACAACGGCAATGCAGTCGGCACCGGTGTCAACACGGCCACTAACTTTGCCAGTGCATATGCGATTGAGATTCCGATAGCGCCGCCAAGCAGCGACAACATCGTCGACTCAGCCAGAAACTGCTTGAGAATGTCCGTACGTCGCGCCCCGATGCTTTTACGAATCCCAATCTCCTTTGTCCGCTCAGTGACTGACACCAGCATGATGTTCATGATCACGATACCGCCGACCACCAGCGAGATCGAGGTTATTCCAACCGCGGCAACTTGAATCGTACCGAAGATCTTGTCGCGCAGTTCGTTGATGGCGCTGGGAGTAATGATGCCGAAATTGTCCTTCTCGTTTGGGCCCAGCTTACGGCGCGTGCGCATCACGACCCGGGCCTCTTCTACCGCATCCAGATAGGTTTCGGGACTTCTCGAGGTAACGCTGAGGTTGATCGATCGGCGTGAACCATAGAACGCGAGCAGCGTAGACAGCGGGATGGAGACATACAGGTCTTGAGGTTGTCCGAAAACGGAGCCCTTCGCCTTGCCCACGCCGATTACGGTAAACGGCCGGCCATCAACCCGAATCGTTTGACCAAGCGGGTTCGCAGTTGGAAACAGTTTGTCGGCCACGTCGGCGCCGATAAACGTTACGTTGCGGCGACTGTCCTCTTCGGCTTTGGTGAAGTAACGTCCGGCGCCGACTTCAATCCGTTCGATCTCCGCGATGTTGGGCGTAGTAGCGCTGATGTGCACCCGAAAAAGGTTCGTCGAGCCAAACTTGATGTCGCCGCTAATGTCTTCTTTGGCGCCAACCTCCCGGATTGGACCGCCGCGCGCGGCAATCGCTGCCGCGTCTTCGACAGTGACGTCCTTATTACGCCGGCGGGCCGCGTTGAGCGCTTCCACGCTGGAGAAATCTTCGATCGAAAACTTGCTGACCGAGAAAGCGTTGGTGCCGATGTTCGCAATCTTCTCGTCGACGTAGGAATTGAAGCCTTCGATCAGCGACACGACGACGATGACCGTAGCCACGCCGAAGATCACACCCAGCAGGGTCAAAAACGAGCGCAGCTTGTGGCCGAGTATTGCGGAAACAGCGAGTTTGAGAGCTTCAAGAAAAGGCATACCTGAAACCAGTCTTGATTTTGACGCTTGTTCTCGTAGTAACTACGTCTCGAGTGAATTGAGGTTTCATTCGAAGTGAAAAATTGAGCGACAGACTGCTACAACCCGGTCGCTACTGCTCCCGGTTCTGATGCGGCGTCAACAACCCGGTCGCTACTGCTCCCGGTTCTGATGCGGCGTCAACAACCCGGTCGCTACTGCTCCCGGTTCTGATGCGGCGTCTACAACCCGGTCG
>JAXIOV010000015.1:0-11083 GCA_045403245.1 Pyrinomonadaceae bacterium
GTCGCGGGACCTTCTGAGTTGCTAATTGATCTTGACTCCCGGGGGTTAAAGGAAGCGCCCTCACTCCGCGCGCCTGCCCGGGAGTTGCATCGGCGGGCGCAACCGCGTTGCGGTTGGACATCCATTCAATCCTAAAACCCAGGGTAGCCGAAGCGGCAACCCTGGGCTGTAAGACGTAACCGCTTTGCGGTAAAGCAAGTCAGGTCAGAAGACCAACGAAGTAGTTGCAGACCCCGTGGTGTTGCACTTCAAACTTGAATCCACCAATGCTAAATGGTGAATCTAATCCCTGCGGGAGCAGTGCTGGGGCTACTGGTTTACTTTCAAAGAAAGTGCCTCTTTTTGGGTACGGCGACCTGTCGCCGCTTTCTCAACGGGCATTAGAAATATGCGTTGAAGGATAACGAGTCGTGGCCAAAGCGGCCCCAGGCCCCGCACCCAAAGAGTCACGCCTTTCAAGAATCTTTAACCAAACTGCCTTCCACGCGGGGAACGCCGGCGGGAGGAACTCGGACGAGGATGATGCCGTAGTTGCGCTTGTTCGTTAGGCCGTGATGTTCGTAGGAGTAGCTACTGGTCAGTTTTTCCTCCGCCTCAGTAAGAATCTTCAAGCCGTAAAACTCATACCACTTCGGCGGGTGGTTGGTGATGGGGCTGGTGATTAACTGGCTGAAGATCGTGGCGCCTTCGTGTTCGATGTTAGTATGGCCGCCAACGTGCACGTCGCCACCAACTACGAGCAATTCTCGCTGGCCCTTGACCGCGTCCTTCCAGCGGCGCAGTTGCCGTAGCAGCTCGACCTGCTCTTTGGCGTGTTTGGGGTGCGACCAGTGATCGTATAGATCGTCAGAGAGGCCCGCGCCGCCTCCGGTGATCTTGCTGCCGAGGTAACACAAAGGCACTGAAGTCACCACAATCAGAGCGCGTACTTTCGAGAGTCCGCCCTTCTCAAGTTCGTCAACAATCTTCTCCCATTGCGGCGTGCTCAGATATGGGCGCGCAGGTTCGCGGCCAAACGAGCGCCCGCCTCTTTGATCGACGAAGAGCACTCCAATTGATCCCCAATGATGCCAATGCTGCTCTTCGCCGTTTGCCGGCACGCCTTCAGTATTAAAGTCGTCCCAGAGTTGTCGCTGATACTCGCGATAGACCTGGCGCGCGAGGGTGCCGATGCGAAACTCGACCGACGTCTTGTCGCAATCCGTGTCTTTACTTCCCCAGTCGTCGCGTATTTCATGGTCGTCCCAGATCATGAGATTCGAAACGTTGGCCAGAACATTGCGGGTTGACTCCTCAGACCACCAGGCACGATAGAGGCGGCGGTAGGCTTCACGAATTTCCTCGTCCTGACGCTTCCTGGTGGTGAATTCCTTCTCGTTGATGACCCTGAGCGATCTGGCAAAGGCGGAATCTCCATAAATTTGATCTCCCACATGGAGAAGCAAGTTGACGTCGCCCGGCAGGACATATCGATGCAGCAGGTCTGCCCACAAATCATTACGCCCACGCCGGCCGAGGTAGTTACAACTGACGGCTGCCACATTCAAACTGTCGAGGTTAGAAGCAAACGTCCTGACCCGGCTCTGGGGATGCCCCGTTGACACGCCCTGGAAAGTGAGTTGGTATTCTGTTTTGGGCGACAGATTCTTCAGTTGAAAAACGGCCGCACGATTCTTGGTGCAGGCAATCGTTTGCGTGGCAGAGCTGTTTGGCGAAGTGGCGTCGCAACGGACTTCGGCGTCAGCGTCGATTTCGATCAACACTCGCGCAGTGGTATCCGTGACTTTGCCGATCACGGGACCGAGAGTCATTTTGGCCATGGGTTGATTCTCCTTTAAGGTGAAGAGGGTTCTGAGTCTGAGTTGCCGGCGTCCTTGTCAATTACAGATCATCTGTACTGAGGTTTGAAAAAGCGGTTGGTCCATTTGACGTTTGGCATTATATGACATTTTTCATTTGTCATCGGTGGGTTCACGTTTGAAGTGCAACACCACGGGATCTGAAACTACTTCGTTAGTCTTCTTAACTGACTTGCTTTACCGCAACGCGGTTGCGCCCACCGATGCAACTCCCGGCAGGGCGCGGAGTGAGAGCGTTGCTTCAACCCGGTGGCAAGCGCCTGAGACGCAACTGCGTTGCGGTTGAATCTCCGTTTCATTCTGTAACCCAGGGTAGCCGAAGCGGCAACCCTGGGCTTTAAGACGTAACCGCTTTGCGGTAAAGCAAGTCAAGTCAGAAGACTAACGAGAGTTCGGTTGTTGAGCCCGTCCAGATTTTTCATTTGTCATTCGTGGATTCAACTTGGAAGTGCAACGGAACCTTGTCGTATCCCTGTAAGCTTTGCAGTATTCACTGCTCGAGCGTCTTCTTATCCAGTTTCCCAAAACTCCAAACATCTCCGCCTTCGGGTTTGTCGAAGAAGGCCACGACCGTAGCGCCGTCTTCCAGTTCGGCAAACATCGCGGGTGTCAGACTTAGGGTGAGCGTCCTGCCCGTGTGATCACCACTCAGTTCATGAAGGAAAACCTTCTTCCCGATCTGTAACTGCAAAGCAGCCTCTCTCACCGGAAAGGGTTGCGATGCCTTCAACTCGATCAGCACAAGCGAAATTCGAGTAGACCCAATCAGCCTGACCGCAGTTTGAATTCGCACGATCTCATTTGCTGGTCTTCCCTTTTCCTCTTTGCGTGGTTGTCCCGGGCTCGCTTTCACTTTCGAATTGCCGGGCGCACGCACGACCCGGTACCAGATGTTCGAAGGAGCGACAAACGGACGCACTGCTTGAACCGTGATGCTGGCCGGCACTGCAATCATCCAGGGCGTTCCCAGCCATGGCTTCGCCTCCACATTCGAAGTCGCCGTCAACGGAAACTCGACGTGGCCGGTTTGGAAGCCTGACAGCTGGCGACTGTAGATTGGCTGGTTGTTGGCATCAACGAAGGTTACATTGAAGTTGCTACCATACCTTCTTCCATTCGCCCAACGCAGTTCGAGCGAAATGACCTGGCAGTCGTCGGAGTCAGGAGTATTGTCACGCAGGGTGATTTCAAAGCTCTCCCACTCCTTGCGGAACCTATGAATTCCGGAACTCTGCGGATCCACACACGGTTGTCTGTCGCCGGCGCCCTGCGCGAAAGCTTCAACGTTGCCGACCACGACGAGTGCAAAGGCCGGCACCAACATCATAAAGTTTGCGCACTTCCGCATCCTGCTGTTCATATACGCTCCTTTCAAGTGTGAAGAGAAAGGCCTGGGCAAGAGTCTGATTAGGCTTTTGGTGGAGGTTTGACGGGGCAACCTTATACTAGCGATTTACCCGCCAGTTGGGCAACATGAATCTGGTTCGAGGCGCAGTTACCTGGCGACCTTCAGGCAACGGATCCAACCAGTTGAATATCCAACCCCTTGATTCCAGAAGGGAACTCCGGCTTCAAAGGCCCAATACCAGGTCGTCAAATCGCGACAAAACTCGGTACCCACACTCCAATGAAGGTTTCTTCCCCATGTTGAAGCTCCACCGGCCGATACTCGGCCTCATTTGCGCCGGTCTTCTCGTCAGCGCCTACTTTTCACTTTCAGCTCAATCCAATACCCAACCTACGCGATCGAGATTTTCAAGCTCAATGTCGAGGCCTACCCACGATCCGCAAATGTTTATGACAGCCTGGCCGAAGCGTATTTGAAGAAAGGCAACTAGGATTTGGCGATCAAGTTTTACACTAAAGCTCTGGAAGTTGATCCCAACTTCGCTTCCGCCATTGAAGCTCTGCGAAAACTAAGCACGGCGAATCCCTAATACCGGCAATGGTCAGGAAAGATAGCTGACCGCCGCCTTCTTATTGATCTCAGCGGACCACGGCGCCGTTAATCTCCTTCTAACACGATCGTGTTACCATCTCCGCCGATGCTAACGCGCCGGACCTGCCCATGGTTGCCAGCTTTGATTCTGATTCTTGTCTTTGCCACACGATGTGTGACTGTGGCGCCGCCCGGTCCCCGCCAGGCGCCCGTTTCCACGCTGCCTCGTCTGGTGCTCCTTATCGTCGTCGACCAATTCCGTTACGACTACTTGACGCGTTTTGGTGATCTCTTCGGCGAGGGTGGCCTCAAACGCTTGATGCGGGATGGCGCGTTTTGGGTTAACGCCAACTACGATTACGTCCCAACCAAAACCGCTCCGGGCCATGCGGCCATCATGACCGGCGCTCCGCCGGCTCGCAACGGCATAGTTGCCAACGAATGGATCGATCGCGCGGCAGCAGAGAGAATCACCAGCGTCGGAGACAACTCCGCCAAACTGCTCGGCGGCGGTCCGAATGAAAGCGCCAACAGTCCACACCTGCTACTGGCAAATACCGTCGGCGATGAATTACGAATCGCGACCAATAACCGGGCGAAAGTCATCGGCGTTTCAGACAAACCGCGGGCTGCGATCTTACCGGCGGGACGGCGGGCAAACGCGGCTTACTGGTTGAGCTCAGACTCCGGCAATATCGTCTCTTCCGACTATTATTTTCCGGAATTGCCGCGTTGGGTTGTTGAGTTCAATAAAACGCGCCCGCTCGATAAATACTTTGGCGCACGTTGGGAGCGATTGTTACCGGAGCGTGAATATCTGAAACGCGCCGGCGCTGATTCACCACCCTGGGAGAACATCGATGACGCGCCGGGCGAAACCAACGCTTTCCCTCACATAGTGACCGGTGGGGAAAGAAAACCGGGACAAGCATTCTATGACGCGCTCGATCACTCGCCCTTCGTAAACGACGTCATCCGATCACTGGCCGAGCAGGCCCTGGTTAACGAACACTTGGGCCAGGACGAGGTTACGGATCTTTTGTCGGTTAGCCTTTCAGGTAACGATCACGTTGGACACCGGTTTGGTCCTGCCAGTCATGAAGCGATGGACCTGGCGCTTAGAGTTGATCGGCAGATCGCGTCGCTGCTGGATTTCGTCGATGCTCGCGTCGGTTTGCAAAACACTTTGTGCGTCTTCACCTCCGATCACGGGGTAGCGCCGCTTTTGGATTGGATAGTGGCGCGCGGTCTCGGTCGCGGGCACATTCAACAAGCGGAGGTGCTGACGGCTATTCGCTCGGCCATCAGCGCGCGGTATCGCCGGGGTAGCAATCCGACAAACGAGGGGCCATCCGACTACATCCTCAAATACAATAACTACGGCGTGATGAAAGATGCCATGCTCAATGGCAACGTCTACTTCAATCTCGCGGCGCTTAAAGGTGATGGAGTCAGCCTTAACGAGATTACGGAGCTGGCGGGTGATGCGGCGCTTAAGGTTCCGGGCATCGCCCGTTATTTTACGCGGCCGCAGCTCGAAAGATGCCTTCGTTATGGTTCAGACTCGCAAACCAAGCCGGGCAGTGTTTCTACACGCGACAATCAACACGCCCCGCAATGTCCCGACGATCCAATCGCCCGCAAAGTGTTCCGGGGCTTCTATCCTGATCGCAGCGGCGACCTCATCATCGTCCAAAAAGAATTCAACTACCTGAGCGAGTCCGCCGATCCTGCGAATCACGGTTCGCCGTATTCCTACGACACTCATGTGCCGGTGATCATTATGGGCAAAGGTTTTCGCGCCGGACGCTATCGGCAGCAAGCGGCGCCCATTGACATTGCTCCTACACTCGCATCCGTCCTCGGAATACGCGCCCCGAACAAATCCCAGGGACGAATCCTGCGTGAGGCTTTCTAGTCTGATGCATGACAAGTGCGTTGGGTAGCGACGCGTTGACAGCGAAATCAGAATCAGCTGCGGATTTCGCGTGGTTAGGCTTCCAGCGCGGGCTGATCTATATTTCGTTTACCTCGCGCCTCTTGTTAGAATCCGTTCACTCCCAATGAGATCTTGGTCAAGAAAGGGTTCGCCCAATGAGTCGCCGCCTGTCTCGATATTGTATCGGCCTTTCAGTTCTCATTTTCACTGCCTCGCCAACCATGGCTCAGAAACAATGCTTCACGTCCGAAGCCAGGCAGACTGCCGAGCGCACTGCGAAAGTTTGGCAGGAACCCGATCCCAATTACGACCCGGTGCTCGGCTACATTCGCAACAGACCACCACGCCCGGGTGCGCCACGGGTGGATACAAATGGACTCGCATTGCCGATCAGGTGTGCGGCAAACAGGAACGAGATGAAGGGCGCGGGCACTACGCCGAAATTTCACTGCTCGGTGCCGGGCGTCGTTGACGAAGATCGCGAGCTCGTGCGCTACAAAGTCAAACCCCACTTCAAGGGACAGTCGAAGGACAAACGGAACGGCGAGATTTACGGTGAGTTTCTTTCTTCACGCTTCTCGAAAGCGCTGGGCTTCTTCGCCGACGACGAGTGGGTGGCAGACGTCAACTGCCCGGATTGTCAGAAGAGTTTGACCAGAAGTTTTCAGGGCGCGCCGTTCTCGCCTTTTCAACCTGCGGCCGGAATCGAGCTGTCGCTCGGCAAAGGAATCGACGTGAACTGTGACAACAAAGACTCGGGCGCGCTGGCCGACGCACTCGAGAAGTTGCGCAAGGCTGGGGCCCCGCGTGCTGAGCTCGACGCGTTTAAACTTTGGCTGGCGTTTATCGACCACGGAGATACCAAGGCTGACAATCACAAATACGCGTGCCTCGTTCCCACGAAGAACCCCGACGGTTCGAAGAGTTGCCAACCGGGTCAGGCGGTGTTCTACGTCGGCGACATGGGATCGACTTTTGGCTATTCGAGCTCCAGCGAAAAGAAAGCGAAACTGTCGACGTGGCAGGGCAAGGATCCGATCAAGGTAAGCGGTGGTCGTTGCACCACCACGGCCAAGAGCGTGGGTGACGCCAATATCAGTGAAGGAGGGCGCGCACTCCTTGCCAGGAACCTTCAGCTTTTGCTTGATTCCCAGAGGAGGACTGGAACGATTACCCGGGTCTTCCGCGCCTCGCGCAACGCCGAGCGCGACGAATCGCCCGAAGCCTGGACCGCAGAGTTTATCCGCAAGGCAAACACGATCATCAACGCGCGGTGTTCAAATTAGATGCTTCTTTGAGCGTAAGTTTGGCTTGACCGAGTTGGGCTGCCGTATAGCAAACTGTTAGTTTGCGACTAAACTGTGAGGCGGTTGCGGTCACACCTGGAGACCGCCAAAACCAATCGGAACGGCCTCCGGTTCAAGGTTTAGTGCTGATCCGTTCGTATTAGAGCCACCCATCGGCAGATCTTTTGAAGAGTTTTTCTCTGACCCGGGTCGCCGCGCTCTAGCAATCCGAACGCTTTTTCCAACATAATGTCGGCTACTTAGGCTAACAGCCGTCCCCGTCATGGCGGTTTCTTATGAAACGCTGTCCAAAATGTGATTCAAGATTTCCTGACACTGATCGGTTCTGCGAACTCGACGGTCGGACTCTGCTCCCAGACTATGCGGATGGTAGCAGTGACGTGACGGAGGATCCGGGTTCACTAGAGGCAGAACCGGTCGAGGCTATCCCGCCGTATCAAGTAGTCTCGCCCGGAAGCTCGCGGCGGCAGAGCTTGATGGTTCTCGCCGTCATCGCAGTCGCCGGGTTGTCCATTGGCGTGCTCCTGTTCGTCATCTACCTGCGGTTGACCCGCGAAACTCCGGAACAGAGTTCCAACCAGCCAACATCGAATGAGGCAGTGACCCAGCAACAGATGCCTTACCTGCCTTCGCGTCCGTCGCCTTCTCCAAGCGAATCGCCATCGCCGGAACCATCTCCGTCGCCAAGTGTGTCGCCGTCACCTGCAATTCAGCCGGAAACCGCGGCGGTCTCGCTTAGCTCAAGTCCGGTGTCGACAGGTGGAGACGAAAAGGCGGGGCGTGGGCAAGTAGTAATTCGACTTACAAACGGCACGACGATTGAAGCCGATGAGGCGTGGGAAACAGGTGAAGGAATCTGGTACCGGCGTCGCGGTGTGGTGGCTCTTCTGGAGCGCCATGAAGTGAAAGCAATCGAGAAGCCGGCAACGTCGCCGGCCGGAACACCAACCTCATCGCCGACCGCGTTACCTTAATCCGACATTGTGTGCAGCGTGCGGCTTATTGCCCCAATTGCTCAACGCCTTCTGACCACATGGACAGACAAGAATGTCTGTCCTACTCCCGGTTCTACATCAGCATGTTTGAACACGTAATCGACGACAAAGGGGCTGGATCTTTTTCCGGTAGGGCCTTCTGTAATATTTCTTCCATGAGCTCGACCGTTACATCAATGCTGGTGAGAAATGGGAGCAGGGCTGCTTGCGCGGAGTGTCTCTTGACGTAACGCCTCGCCTCGTCCTGGGCTAAGGCCAGGGCTACGTAGGCGCGAGCCAACTTGCGGACATCAACTTTTTCGACAGACAGTTCGTGCATTCGGTTGCTGCTAAGTTTCGATTACTCCTAATAGAAGGCTAAAACCGGGCAGATTCCAGTTGAACGCGCCTCTTAGGACTCGGGTCTGCGGCAAAACCAAACACACCAGTGGGTTGGCGGCGAACGTCAGTTACAGAACCGAGCGCGGTAGCGCCGGGTCCGGGCGTCAACCTGAGGGAAGTGTGGCAATGACAGAGGTGTGAGCGCCGCTTGGGTCCAGCGCCACGTAGCACTGAGAAGGACTTCAGCCTCCGGCGCTGTGGTTGACGCCAGGACCCGGCGCTACCGCGCTCGGTTCTGTAATGCCCATCCGCCCCTATTGCCGCCAACCTCTGATTAGGTTTACTATCTGCGTCGCTCACGACAGTGACCGTCGAACCATACTTATGCGATTAGTTCTTGCTCCACTTTCTATTGGGTTAATCCTGATTGCCTTCTCTTCAACCCTCGGCCAGGGCGCCCGCGAGGTTGCAGAGAAAGGTCAGGACACAGCCTGGACAACTGCTGATGTCGAATCAAAGACGACGCTTGCGGCACCCGCCGCTACGCAAGACAACCCGTCGATTCTTGTTTATCTGGTTGGTGGGGGACGGATGCAGGTTGATGAACTCACAGAGCGCGCAGACGGCTTTTGGTACAAGCGCGGCAACGTCACCACTTTCCTCGATAGGTCTCGCGTTGAGCGCACCGAGCGAATAAAAAGCCCGGGAGAAATTCAAGCCGCCGGCTCTGCCGCAACCCTCGAAGCTGCGTGGAGTATTTCAGAATCTGGCCGCGTGGAAAACTTCTTTAAGACCAGGTTTAATCGTCGCTTGCCTTTGACCGCCTTCGGCCAGTCGGACCTGCATACGCGCTGGGGACTCGATCATCGCCAGGGAGTGGACGTGGGTGTCCACCCGGACAGCCCTGAGGGTAAGGCGCTAATCGACTTCCTGCGTGCCGAGAAGATCCCTTTCCTCGCATTCCGCGGCCCCGTGCCGCGTGTCGCCACCGGCCCACACATCCATATCGGCAAGGGCTCACACCGGCTGCCTGCTAGAAACTGATTGAGCAGTGTCCTACGCCAAAATTTCAGGTAAGACTACCAACTGATTGCTTGAGTTAGAAAAGCAGACCTCCACCTCCAGCGCGATCACTTACAAGGGACTTAACCCCGCGGATCAATCAGCGCCTTGAGCACTCTCCCGGAGGCGACGGCGGCGAGGGCTTCATTGGCTTCTCCCAAATTAAACCTGGCAAGCTTTGGTTGCAGGCTGGCCCACGGCGCGGAACGCTTTGGGTCAGAAATGATCTGCGCCGCGCGGTAGAAATGCGAGAAATCAGAGCCCCAACATCCGCGCACATCCAGATGTTTTTTGTTCAGATCAAGATGTGGATTGAAGCCGGCATGAGTTGAAACTGGCCCGTGGTCGGTGTACTGCCCCACCACAACCACGCGACCCGCGTCGCGAGTGAAACGCATCGCCTGCACGACTGCATCCGGATGGCCGGTGGCCTCGATCGTTACATCCGCGAGGCGACCGGAAAGCGAAGAGTCAGAGTTAGCGAACAACCATTCGAGCCGTTCCTGCTCACTGTGCTCCTCGAAATTCAGCACTGCCTCGGCTCCCAACTCCAGCGCCGCCTCCAAACGTTGTTGCGGGGCGCCAATACAAAGCACGCGCTGGGCGCCGCGCATTAGTGACAGAATGATTGCGTTGAGTCCCACCGGACCGGATCCCAGGATCAGCACCGTGTCGCCAATTGAAATTTCGCCACGCTCGACCGCATGCAACGCTGTCGGCAGGGCACACCCGCCGGCCATGAACCGTTCCGGCTCGGCGGCGAGACCAATGCAACGCGTGCCGGGTTTCAAATAAACCTTATCGGCCCAACCTCCCGACAAACCATCAACTGCTCCGTAGGTGATGCCGTAGACTTTCCGGTGCGGGCATCGCGTCGTCGCTTTCGCAACCAGACAATACCAGCACGCGTTGCAGGTTCGATGCACGTCCAGAAATGTAATGCGATCACCCTCGCGAAAAGCGTTGCCTCCCACATCCAGCAAACGACCGCGGATTTTCTCCAGGCGACCGACTGAGACGTGACCGGGAATCAAAGGATAAGGAACACCTTCGAGCAAGCCCCGTTGGAGGTAAACGTCGGTTCCGCAAACTTCCGATAGTTCGACCGCGAGCAACGCCGAATCCGCTTCCAGCTCCGGAGCCGGAAATTCTTGTAACTCAGCGGAGCGGTTTGGAGCAGGGATGACGGCAGCAACGGGCATGCGGTGAATTTCGGATTGCGAATTTCGGATTGCGAATTTGAAAACCGCAGGAGACCGGCCGACCTTCTTCTGTCTTCTGTCTCCTGTATTCTGACTTCTGAACTTCTATCTTTACGGTGTCAGATCGAGTGCTTCGACGATGCGGGTGAAGGGAATGTTTGCGGCTTCGTTGACTTCGCGCACGTGATCCGCGCTGCCGGCCTCGAATAAACACATGCAGTGGGCCTCGCCGGGAACAAAAGTCGTTCGGATGTAGCGTACCGGTTTGCCCTCGGCAGTGAACCGGTCACTGGTTTCGATAGCGGCTTTTTGGGCAGCCGCCAGCTGCTCCATTTGTATACCGGGAAGGTCGCGGTCAACCATGTAGACTGACATTTTGAAGTCTCCTTTTTGGTGCAGAAAGAGTCGGGGTGTTACGAAGCCCGCAGATTACACGGATCGCGGTGAATGAGCAATGTG
>JAXIOV010000088.1:0-9631 GCA_045403245.1 Pyrinomonadaceae bacterium
CACAGTGCGGAATGGCTCTGCCTTTCCGAGAACGACGTCCGCGCACTCTTTTTCCTGAGGCTGAGCCTCAGGAAAAACATCAGGGGAAGGTCAGCGGAAAGCCATAGGCTTTCCGCACTGTGCGGCGGCAAGCCGCAACTAGTCGTTTGCCGTCAATGCATTTCATCAGGTTAAGCACTTTTTGTGCAAAGCCATCCAGACGAATCGAATGAGGTCCGAAGGACCGGCAGTTCAACATCATCCGCTCGAACCGTCTAATCCTCTCGAAGTGTCTCGGACGCTAGAAGAAGTAACTACAGGGGGCCGGCGCGCCGTAGGATCCCTGTTGATTGCTCGCGGCTTTGCCTTTCCGGTAGGCCATTTGTTCTTCCGAGGCTGCGCCTCAATCAGAGGCATAGCCTCTAATCAGCGTCTTCGTGCAGGAATTCATACTGCGCACCGAACCAACCAACACGCAGATCCCACGACAATCTAGCGTCTTTCAACTATTGCGGTTAAGATAGGCCCGTTTCATCAGCCCCGATATATCGGTTACGATATTCAGCCCAGGCCACTGTCGATGTTTCCAGCCGACAGTTTGCTTTCCGTAGACATGCTAAGAATCTGCTGACGTTGAAAACGCTTTTCTCCGGGCATTGGGTAAGAGTCTGCCCACTTCGAAACGCTTTCCATACGCACGGAACAACCTGGCTCACGTTCAAATTTAGCTAGATAGATGCAGGAACTTTCCCCCGGTTCAAAGCTCTCCCATTACCGCATCGTCTCCAAAATCGGCGCAGGCGGAATGGGTGAGGTGTACCTGGCGCAGGACACCAAGCTCGATCGCAAAGTCGCGCTGAAGATTCTCCCGGCCGATGTTGCGTCGAATCGCGACCGCATGGAGCGATTCATTCGCGAAGCCAAATCAGCCGCCGCCTTAAGTCATCCCAACATCGCGCAGATTTTCGAGATCGGCGAACACGAGGGCACGCATTATATCGCCATGGAGTTCATCGACGGCGTGACGCTCCGCGACAAGATTCATCGTGAGAACACTGAGCTGCGGAAGTTGTTGCGCCATCTGCAACACGTAGCGGAAGGTCTGTCGAAGGCCCACTCTGCCGGGATCGTGCACCGCGATCTGAAGCCAGACAACATCATGATCACGCGAGATGGGCACGTAAAGATTTTGGATTTTGGTCTGGCAAAATTGGTCGAGCAGCAGCCTCTGCCTTCGGGCGACTCGAGTGAGATAGTCACGGCCGTTATGCCGCAGCACTCGACGCCCGGCGTGATTATGGGCACGGTTGGCTACATGTCGCCCGAGCAGGCGCAGGGCAAGACAAAAGAGATCGATCAACGGTCAGACATTTTCTCGTTTGGCTGCATCCTGTTTGAGGCGGCGACGCGGAAGAAACCTTTTGAAGGCGATTCACTCGTGAAGTCGTTGCACAGTTTGATCTATGAGCCGGCGCCTCAAATCAAAGACCTTAATCCGGGAGCGCCTGCCGACTTGCAGCGCATCACTCGTCGCTGTTTGGCAAAAGATAAAGACGAGCGATACCAGAGCATCAAGGAAGTCGCAATTGAGTTGAAGGAGTTGCGACGCGATTTGGAAACGGGCCTTGACCTTGAGGCGACAGTGCCGCCGCTGAGCACGGCAGGTGCGCGCGACACTGATAGTGGCTCGACAATCGAGGCTACCGCTGCCAGTGCTGCGTCGCTGCCGCCCACAGTGTCGAGCGCTGAATTCGTTGCGCAAGGGCTTAGGCGACACAAACTTGGTGTCGCGATCGCATTGGTGGTGTTGATTGCCGCCGTTGCGCTCTCCGCTTACTACCTGCGCCCGGGCAAAAGCGAAGAAGCCATTCATTCGATTGCGGTGCTGCCGTTTCAGAATAAGAGCTCAGACGCAGACACGGAATATCTTTCCGACGGCCTGGCGGAATCGCTGATTTATCGTCTTTCGCAACTGCCGAATCTGAAAGTGAGTCCGACGAGTTCGGTCATGAGGTACAAAGGAAAGGACACAGACATCGCTCAGATCGCCAAAGAACTCGAGGTTGACGCGGTCATGTCCGGTCGTGTTTCTCAGCGCGGTGACGACCTGACAATAAGCGTCGAACTGGTCGACGCGAGGACCAAAAAACTAATTTGGGCCGAACAATACGACCGACAAATGGCTGATCTGCTGGCAACTCAGCGTGAGATCGCCACCACAATCGCCCAAAAGCTCGAATTAAAACTGTCAGGCAGCGACGCAAAAGGTATCACCAAACGCTACACGGACAGCAACGACGCGTATCAACTTTACCTGAGAGGTCGACACAGCTTTGCCAGACGGACCAAAGACGGGATGCTCCGCGCTATCGAGTATTTCCAGCAGGCGATCAAACTCGACCCTGAATTCGCCCTGGCATATGCCAGGATCGCCGAAACCTATGGGAGTATGCCGGCCTATCCTTACCTCTCGCCAAGGGAAGCTTTCCCTCAGGCCAAGGTCGCGGCGCAGCAGGCCCTTGAGCTCGACCCGACACTGGCTGAGGCCCATACGTTTTTGGCGTATTCCCTGGTGATTTACGATTGGAATTGGGCCGAAGCCGAACGCTCATTCAAACGCGCGATCGAACTCGACCCAAACAATTCCGCCGCACATTTTCGTTACGGACAGATATATCTCGCGCCGACGGCGCGGCTTGACGAAGCCATTGCGGAAATAAAGCGAGGGCTGGATCTGGAACCGCTCGATATCAACATGGGAGCAACCTTGGCCTGGGCCTATTCTGTTGCGGGGCAGTATGACAAGGCTTTGGAGCAAGCAAGAAAAACATACGATCTCGAACCCAGTCACCCGATAGGACGCTGGATCCTGAGCCAGGCCTATACCAATAAAGGAATGTATACCGAGGCCATTTCACTCAGCGAACAATGGTTGCAAACCGATCCGACAAACCAATTTGCGCTTAGGGATGCCGGAATCGCTTACGCAAAAGCCGGACGAAGGGACAAGGCGGACGAAATGATCGCCAGATTCCGAGAAATCGCTAAAACGCAATACATTCCGACCTGCCGGATCGCGTGTATCTACGCGGCGCTCGGTGACAAGGATAAAAGCTTTGGGGAACTTAACAACGCTTTTGAGGTGCGGGACTGGGAATTGTTTCGATTGAACGCTGACACGTATTGGATTCCGCTTCGCGACGATCAGCGATTCAAGGATCTGCTGAAGCGCCTGAATCTGCCGGAATAAGTTAGAAAGAAGGCGGAAGTCTCAGCAAACAACATCCTGTCGCATTGCCACATCGCCTTCCGCCTGTTTCAGCAGACTAACTGCCTAATCCGAAAGGAATCAAAACATGGCCCGACCCTCGAAATTCGCGCACGTCGTCTATAGCACACGACGCTTTGATGAAATGATTGACTGGTATCAAAGAGTCTTCGAAGCGAGAGTGGTCTATCAAAATCCGGTGTTCGCGTTTCTTACTTATGACGAGGAACATCATCGTTTCGCATTTGCCAATTTGTCAGTGCTTACGCCTGACAGCGTGGCGAGCGGGGCCCGAGACAACGCGGGAGTGAATCATGTAGCGTACACCTATGCCAACCTGGGTGACTTGCTTGCTACCTACGAGCGTCTCAAACAGATGGGTGTCACACCATATTGGCGCATTCATCACGGCATTACACTTTCGCTTTACTACCGGGATCCTGATGGCAATCGAATGGAGTTTCAGGTGGACTGCGGTACGGTCGAAGAGGCCAACGCCTATATGCACTCTGACGCCTTCGCTGCGAATCCGGCCGGGGTAGAAATTGATCCGGAAAGTCTGCTGGCTCAGTACCGTGGCGGTGTACCGGAGCAACAATTGCTGACCATGCCTGAAGGTCCGATGTCTCCAATCCCGCGCGAGCACGGCATGTCCTGATGTTTTTGGGTAAACGAAGTAAGCAAAAAGGCCCTCCTAAATGCTGAAATCGTTCTCGCTCAAAACGTTACAATGAACCGACGCGAATTTAATTCGAATTTACTTGCTGCTGTTCCCGCCGTTGTGCTGCTACACGCCAAAACGCGACAACTGCTTCGCGTCAACGGCGCTCGCCTCAATGCACACCTTTCAGAGCTCGCACAATTTGGCAAAACACCGGAAGGTGGCACGCATCGGGTCGCTTATTCCGACGCTGATCTACTGGCACGAGAGTACGCGATGAAGCTGATGCGCGACGCGAGACTGGACGTCCAGATCGACGTTGCAGGAAACATCATCGGACGACGGACTGGAAGCGAAGCCGCGTTGAAACCTTTGATGATTGGATCTCACATTGACTCTGTGCCTCAAGGGGGTAGTTACGACGGACAGGTTGGTTCAATGGGTGCAATCGAAGTTGCCCAGACACTTGCCGAAAACCACGTGAAGCTAAGACATCCGTTAGAGGTTGTCATCTTTCAGAATGAAGAAGGCGGCACGATCGGCAGCGCGGCGATTAGTCGAGGGTTAACTGAAAAAGATTTAGAAATTGTTACTAACAGCAAGAAGACTATTCGAGAGGGAATAGAATTTATCGGTGGCGATCCCGATCGGCTAGCGAGCGCCGTTCGCAAGAAAGGCGACATCGCTGCGTATCTCGAGTTGCATATCGAACAGGGCGGCATCCTTTACAACGAAAGGGTTGATATCGGAGTCGTCGAAGGAATTGTCGGAGTGTACTGGTGGGATGTGATGGTGGAAGGATTCGCCAACCATGCGGGCACGACTCCAATGAATCAACGACGTGACGCACTATTAGCCGCATCAAAATACATCGAAGCCGTCAACCGCGTGGTCACATCAATTCCAGGTCGTCAGGTTGGAACTGTTGGAAAGATTCAAGCGTTCCCGGGCGCTTACAATGTGATTCCCGGAAAAGTAACGACTAGTCTCGGACTACGCGATTTGGACGCAGCGAAAGTACACATGCTGTTCGAGAGAATTCAAGCTGAGGTGCGACAGATTGAAGCAGCCACCGGCACGAAATTCACGTTCAGGCCGGAGAATGCATCTCAACCCGCACCAACTGAGCCCCGCATCAGGCAAACAATTGAGGATGCGGCCAGGCAGTTAACCCTGACGACAAAACGTATGCCGAGCGGCGCCGGGCACGATGGTCAAGAGATCTTTTCCCTTGGTCCCATCGGGATGATTTTTGTGCCGAGCCGTGACGGCATTAGCCATAGCCCGCGCGAGTTCTCAAAGCCCGACGACATCACCAACGGCGCCAACGTGCTATTGCATACGTTGCTGAAGCTCGATGATGAATAAAGAACTGGCAGCCAATACCACTCTTTCCCATTACCGCATCGTCTCCAAACTCGGCGCCGGCGGAATGGGTGAGGTTTACCTGGCGCAAGACACCAAGCTCGATCGCAAAGTCGCATTGAAGATTCTGCCTGCTGGCGTAGCGTCGAATCGCGATCGTATGGAGCGCTTTGTGCGCGAGGCAAAGTCGGCCGCGACGCTCAATCATCCAAACATCGCGCATATCTACGAAATCGGCGAGAGTGACGGCACGCACTACATCGCAATGGAGTTTATCGACGGCGAAACCCTCCGCCATAAGATTCATAGAGACAAAGCTCCGCTCCCGAAGCTGTTGAAGTATCTGATACAGGTGGCGCAGGGGTTGTCGAAAGCTCATGCGGCCGGAATCGTTCATCGCGATCTCAAGCCCGACAACATCATGATCACGCGCGACGACTACGCGAAGGTATTGGATTTTGGTTTAGCGAAGCTGGTCGAACCGCAAAGAACTTTTGGGCCCAACGAAAGTGGTTCGAGTGAAATCGCGACCGCTGTTATGCAGCAGCCGGGACTCCCAGTGGGACAGTCCGGCTGGGATAGCGGGCATTCAACGCCGGGAATGGTGATAGGCACGGTCGGCTACATGTCTCCCGAGCAGGCTAGTGGTCGCGTGGACGAGATCGATCTCCGTTCCGACATCTTTTCGTTTGGCTGCATTCTCTTTGAGGCGGCCGCGGGCCAGCGAGCTTTCGCAGGCAAGGATGTTCTGGATTCACTGCACAAGATCGTTCACGCGCCGACACCACAGTTGAAGGATGCGAATCCGCTCGCGCCCGCGGAGCTGCAACGCATAGTGCGCCGGTGTTTGGCGAAGGAGCCTGAGAAACGTTATCAGTCGATAAAGGAGTTGGCGATTGAGCTCGACGATCTCCAGCAGGAGTTAAAAGGCTTTACGGAATCGCAGTATTCAGCTCAACCAGCTCAGGCAACGAGTGTATCAACGTCCGGGATGGCGCGCGGAGACGAAGGATTCTGGATTGCAGTGCTGCCTTTCAAGGTTCGCGATGCCGATCCCAGTGTCGAAGTGCTTGCCGACGGACTCTCTGAGGAGATTGTGACTGGCCTTTCGCGGTTTCGGTATCTGTCGGTCGTCACCAGCACCTCGGCGATTCGTCTGAAGGGAGAGACTGAAAACGAGGGATCCCTCGGCGCCAACCTCGGTACGCGCTACGTGCTGGAAGGAAGTATCCGCAAGGGTGGCTCCGCCATTCGAGTGAGTGTCCAACTCGTCGACACCGAGACTGGAGCGCAGCTATGGTCCGAGATTTACAATCGGGACCTCCAAAGCTCGACGATTTTTGCCGTGCAGGACGATGTCGCCGGCCGTATCGTCGCAACTGTAGCCGATAGCTACGGGGTGCTTGTTCATTCGATGAGGGCAGCGATCCGGCAGAAGGACGACGCCGATCTCACGCCGGTTGAGTGGCAGTTTCAGTATTTCGCATACCGCGAACAGATCACCCCTTCGTCTCACGCGGAGCTCAAGAGTCGGCTCGAGCGCATAGCGAAGCGTAACGATGGACAGTCGGACCTGTGGGCCTGCCTCGCGCAAATCTACGTCGACGAATACGCGTTTGGTTTCGAGGGAGACCCAACCTCTCTCGATCGGGCACTGGCTGCGGGCCGCCGCGGGGTCGAGTTGGATCGGTCGAATCAGTTCGCGCTTGTTGCGCTTGCCCAAGTGCACTTCTTCCGCCAGGACCTCGCAGCGTTTGGTCCAGCGGCCGAGCGTGCGATGGCCCTCAATCCGCTCAACACTGACGCGCTCGGGATCCTCGGACTACAGATCGTGCACACCGGTGAATTCGAGCGGGGCACTACGATCGTGCGCCGCGCGATGGAACTGAATCCGAACCACGCGGGCTGGATGCACTTCGCGCCCCTCTGGGATCACTTCCACAAGGGCGAGTACGAGCAAGCCCTCGAATGCGCGAACCGTGTGGACGTCCCCGGACTCTTCTGGCCATTCCTCGTAATGGCATCAGCCTGTGGACATCTCGGCCGGCGCGCCGAAGCCGAAGCAGCGGTCCGGGATCTGTTGGCGCTCGATCCTGAGTTTGCTGTGCACGCGCGCTCAAACGTCGGGACCTGGCACTTCGCGAGCGGACTGATGGATCCCATCCTGGAGGGATTGCGCAAAGCGGGGCTGGAGATTAGTGATGAAGGGCCCGCGTCAAAGTCGTCAACATCGTCAGCCCCATCCCTTGCTTCGAGCGAGGCTCGAGCGGGCGAAGGCTTCTGGGTCGCAGTGCTTCCGTTTAAGTTCAGCGGCTCAAATGCCGAAGTTGCTTCTCTGGCTGAAGGACTCTCTGAAGAGATTGTGACTGGCTTGTCGCGCTTCTCTTATCTGCGAGTGATTTCTAGAGGTTCGACATTGCGATACGCCGGCGAAACAGCTGACGTGCGCGCTGTGGGCCAGACGCTTGGCGCGCGTTATGTGATGGAAGGTAGTCTACGCCTCGCTGGTTCGATGTTGCGTGTATCAGTCCAACTCATCGACGCAAGCAACGGAGCTCACTTGTGGGCCGAAACATACAATCGTCAATTCCGCGCCGAGGAAATTTTCGCGCTTCAGGATGATCTCGTGCCGCGGATCGTCTCCACCGTAGCTGACATCAATGGTGTCCTGCCTCGGAGCATGTGTGAAGCCGTGTGCAGTCGGGATCCAGATGCGTTAAGTCCCTACGAAGCCGTACTGCGCAGTTTCCGCTACTTCGACCGGGTGACATCGGAAGAACTCACCTCTGCGCGATCTTGCCTCGAAATAGCGTTGGAGAAGGCGCCGAATTATGCCGACGCGTGGGCCATGCTCGCCTTATTATGTGTTCAGGATTACGCACAAGGATTCAACCTGCAGTCGGATTCCCTAAACTCGGGGACAATGGCCGCTCGGCGCGCAGTCGAGGCAGCGCCATCCAATCACCTGGCGCATTTCAGTCTGGCCCAGGCACACTTCTTCCAAAAGGAACTCCAGAGTTTTCGTAATGCGGCAGAGCGCGCTGTTGCACTCAATCCGATGGACGGAAACTCACTCGCTTTCATTGGTGAGTTGCTGACCTATGTAGGCGATTGGGAACGTGGTCTCACGCTCGCCACTCGCGCCAAAGAACTCAATCCCAATCATCCTGGCTGGTTTTGGTATGCCGATTTCTTTCATGCGTATCGCCAGGGCGACTACCGCGGCGCACTTGAGTTAATCCTCAAAACTAATTTGCCTGGCCACTGGGGAATGCACGCGGGTATTGCCGCCGCCGCTGGCCAGCTCGGACAAAGTGAAGCGGCAAGTAAAGCTGTTCGCGAGTTGCTCAAACTGCGGCCTGACTTCGGCGCGACGGTACATGACACTTTGGCGAAGTGGTTTGATCCTGAGCTTGGCGGGCACCTAATTGACGGCTTGCAAAAGGCCGGTCTCGAAATCGTCGGCGAAGAGAAAGGGACAGACGACAGTTCGTGAAATTCGAAATGCCTCGTTTACGAGGCTGGCCCAAAGGGCGAATAGGCCAGTCGTTTTACGGCTGGTTAGCTGCCGCCAGGGCCGTTTCAACGGCCTTGCTCCGAGCCGCAATCCGAAAAAGGCCGCTGAAGCGGCCTCGACAAAACTACGCGGCGGTGAACCAGCCGTTAAAACGGCAATGACATACTTGACGAATCAACCGGGTTCGCAACCCGAAGGGTTGCCAGAGAGTAGCCGGGGGTCGAAGCGCAGCGCAGACCCCCGGAACCGATCGATCAAGGATTCGCACCCAGAAGGGGTGCCAGCCTAACTCTGTGACCCTTTCCGGGTCAAAATACAATTGTCTCTTAATCCGGGGGTATCGCTACGCTCAACCCCCGGCTACTATCTCGCAGCCCTCCGGGCTGACTCGGTCTTATCTCGGGAGTCTGATTACTTGATTCGTCAAGTATGTCATTGCCCTTTCAAGGCCGGGGCAAAGTCCCAATTGACCCCTCGTCGCGTCAGCGACGATCGAACTAACCCCACACATATCGCTCGTCATACTCGATCTCATTGGCACGCAGGAATTCGAGGTATTCCTCCTGGAACGTCTTGGTACGATGGTGTTCCCGCTGGTCCTTTATGTAGCTAACAACCTGGCTGAGGTTTGACTTGCTCACTGTGAATCAATGTCGGGGATGAGCCAAGGTTCACGATTTTTCGTAGAGAAAATGATGTAATACTGGAGTGAAGTATAGGTGTTCGCCATGAGAAACCTCCGTTGCAAACTATTTCAATCGTCGCTAACGCGACGATGTCAGGTATCTCATGATCGATCCCAGCCTTGAAAGGCTGGGCTAACTTCGGCCTGTCGCTACGC
>JAXIOV010000043.1:0-29384 GCA_045403245.1 Pyrinomonadaceae bacterium
TTTGTTGCTGGACACCATTAGTAGTGATGGAGCCGACTTGAGTCAGCATGTTCTGGCGCGCGTTATAGACGCCGAAGCTGCCACGTAGGACTGACTTGCCTTGGCCGCTGATGTCCCACGCGAAACCAACTCGCGGCTGAACCATCTTCTTCTGGCTGTGCAGTGTGCCATCTGATGGGAAACGTGGGTCATTTAGGAAGATGCCGTAAGCCGTCTGTGAAGGCGGCACCGTCACTTCGGGGAAAATTTGCGCTTCCCAGCGCAAGCCGAGGCTAAGCGTCAGGTTTGAACGCGCTTGCCACTTGTCTTGCACGAAGAAGGCGATGTCTTCGTTCTTAATTTCAGAGGCGCCGGCTGCATCAGTTGCGGGACCGGAAGGACCGGCACCCTGCAGGAAAAGGAGGAGCGGCGTAGCCGGCGCACCACCACCAGCGCATGTGGGCGCGGTCAAATCAGTGAAGGTCCCGTCGGGGCATCGTCCTGCATTTGGGCCAAATCCAGGGCCCAGGGCCGCCGGCGAAGCATAATGCAGAAAACCTGTGACGCTATCAAAAATATATCTTCCCTCAAAAAATCCGCGGAAGACTTGTGAGTTGAGACTATGCATCCACTCGCCGCCAAACTTCACCGTGTGGCGACCTGAAATAATCGAGAAGTTGTCTTTAAGCTGAGTGCGCCAGAACGTCTCGTCTACATTCGGCCCCAGGAAGAATGGGTGTCCAAAGCGGAATGTCGACTCGGTTGGGCTGAAAAAACCGCCCATGGCTGTATCAGCGGGAACGTTTGACTCAACGGCGGATCGGGGCCGCACCTCCCGCCCGTACGTGAAATGGAATTCATTTACTCTCGTCGGAGAGATGGTGGAAAACAGGTTGGCATTAAACGCATTGATCTTCGACGGGCCTTCGATGCCGTTGGCGGAATTGCCATAGGTCGAAACGTCGAAGGTCTGGTTAGTGTTCCTGGAATAGTCGAAGTTATGAGAGAGCGTCAGGCGATTGTTCTGCGTCAAGTCAACATCAACCTTGCCCAGCAGTGCATTGTTGCGAACAGGGCGGCTGATCGGCAAGCCTTCTTCCTGATTTCGACTCACCCGGAAGAAATTGAGGAGAGCTAGTCGCTGGCAGTCCGGATTACCGTCGATAGCACCCTCATTAGCCAGAATCGTCGGTGTAGCTATGCCGCAGGGTGTTGCACCAAGTTGCCGGCTGAGATTGGCGCGCGTGAGTCGCTCGCGGATGTTCTCGCTGGCAAAGAAGAAGAAAGCCTTATCGCGCTTAATTGGTCCGCCGATGGTTCCGCCAAACTGCTCGCGGCGGAAATCCGTGAGCGGTTCGCCATCGGAAGCATTCGCGGTTAGAGCCTCCAGTCGTTGAAAGTGGAAGGCGCTGCCATGAAACTCATTCGTACCTGACTTGGTAATAACGTTGATAACGCCGCCAGCGGTCCGGCCAAACTCTGCGGTCGCGCCCGTCGCGACGACCTGAAACTCCTTGACGGCTTCGAGGGTAATGTCGATCGCGGCGCGTTGGCCGCCAGCCTGCTCACCGAAAAAGCCATTGTTATAATCGCCACCGTCCAGGCTGACGTTGTTGAATATTCCACGCTGACCGGCAAAACTGATTTCATCGCCGTCAGGGCCCTGCACAATACTCACCCCGGGCGTCAGCGTCAGCAGGTCTTCAAACTTCCGACCAAGAATAGGTGTGTTGGCTACCGCAGCCTCGTCGAGAGTGCTGCTGGACTCGATCTTGGTGGTGTCGACGGTAGGAGTTTCGGTGATGGTCACCCGCTCTTCAAGCCCCGAGACCCTCATGGTAATCGGCAGCGACATTGCCTGCCCCACCGTCAAGCTGGCGTTTTCCACCACCGTGGTGGCAAAACCCTGCTTCGTGATCGTCACGTTGTACCTTCCCGGCGGGAGCAACAGCGCCACGAATCGTCCGTCCTGATCAGTACTCGTTGTCCGCGAGAAGTTTGTAGTGACGTCCTTGATCTCAACGCCGGCATCGGGAACTACCGCCCCTCGCTCATCCGTGACCGTTCCCTGGATAGTTCCAGTGGCAATCGTCTGGGCCACAACGGCGGTGGTTAAGACGAACATGACGAACAGACAAATACCCAACCCTTTAGCCCATATGGCAAAGGATCGAAACAGAGCGTTGCACATGATTGTCTCCTGTCGCTAATGAAAGTTAAGTCAATGTCAAACCGAAAGAAACTTCGAGGCAGCTTACCCGCGTCTCGTTCAGCACGCTTCCGATTCACGCTTACGAAAATCAACTCACCAACGAAACGGCGAGATCTCAGGGCCCGCCACATACGAACCAGAGATATAGGGGTGGCCCATCATCGTACCGCCAGGGCGGTTGTGATTAACATGGATGCCATACCAGACCACCAGATCAGCCCGAACCTGGACCACAAGCCGTGGGAGCCGCCTTTGAGGTTGGAGGCGCTCCGCCAGGAAACCTGAGCACGGTCTGCTTCGAAAGATTCACGCCTACCACTTCGTTCGAACGCTCCAGGGTCTTCTCGTCGGCATCCTTTCCCATAAGTCCGATATTTACGATCCGATCCAAGCGGCCTTTGCTCTTCGCTGGAATGTAGAGCGGAGGCATCGCCGGGTAGACGCTAATTCGTTCCTCATTAATGGCCGGGCCGAGCTTTTCGTCTGCCTTCAAAATGGCAGCGGCCTCTTCCAACTCCTGTGCGCTGGGCAGGGGTTGCGATTCTGAGACGCTTATGTCGACCTTTTCGGGCTGCAGGAAGCCGCTTTCAGCAATGATGGTTAGATTGTTGGTGTAGTCGTAGAAAGTCCCACGATACCGGCTTGGAGCCACATAATCCGCGCTGCCCTTCTCATCGGGCAGCATGAGCTCAAACGAAATCAAATGACTCCGCGTGCCTTTCAGTCTGCTTTGCACTCGCGAATTCCCTGCTAATCGAGCCGACGCGGCATCGATCATCTCCTGCGATGGTCCTACAGCTCTCACTTCGACATTCATCGATTGAGTCTTCTCATCCTGAGAGGGCGCTTCGCTCATAGTTCCGGCCATATGCTGAGCTCGTGAAGGAACTAAGATCGCGCAAAACAATACTGCCCCCACTGCGAGCGCAATCGAAGTTACCAGAAGCCATCGTTTTCTCAACAATCTCCTCAAGCGCGCAAGTAAGAAACCGCTTAAAACAGGAAACATTTCGCCGTGAACAGTTGAGTTGGTTAAGCTTTGTGATCGATCCATCTCGGGGAGCAAAAGTAAGAAGATCCCGCCTTGACTACCAACCTAAACGGGTTACGCCTTGAAATGATCGCCCGAAACTGCAGGAAAGAAAAACTAGATTTACCAAAGAAAGCACCTCAATATATTCACACCGCACTAATTGGTCAAGGTTGTTCGACGAGATTGTTAGTCCATTTTGCGCGGTTTGATCTTAGATCCGACCGGATGGCGCTTTTTGCTGATGTGTTACAAATGAGAAAGCCACTTTGATACGCGAAAATTCCGGCAGCTGCGAGTGTCTCAAGCCAAAAAACGGCTATCTTATACTGCCTCCAACTTCCCGGACCACCAAAATATTTCGAGGTTAAGACCATGTTGTATCGAAGCCCTCAGGCAAGGCTAATCGTATTCAGTTTGCTTGTTTCTCAGCTTGCGTTTCTCTTCCCGGCCGCTGCTCAGGATAAACAACTCCCGGAGGAACCAGAAGCAATCCGCGTCACCACCGAGTTGGTGCAAACCGGCGTAACGGTCTTCGACAAACAAGGCAAGTTTGTCGAGGGTTTGACCCCCGAGCAGTTTGATTTGCGGGTCGACGGAAACCCGGTGAAGTTTTCTTTTTTTGAGCGGGTCATCGCCGGCACACTTAGCGAGGAAAAACTGGAGGCTGCGGCGATTAAGGCGCTCTCACCAACGAAGGTTGTGTCAGAGGCTTCATATCGAGGGCGAACCATAGTCTTCTTCGTCGACGATCTGCATTTGAGCACGCAAAGCGTAAACCGCACACGAAAGCTACTTACCGAGTTCATCGACAATCAGATGGGTGCCGACGATCAGGCGGCTATCGGTTCTCCCAGCGGACAGATCGGCTTTCTTTCAACCGCCTTGACAGACGTGAAACCGGTCCTACGTGCAGCCGTTGCCCGCATCAACCATCGTCCTTATTCGGTGGTCGATGCGGAGCAAGTCAACATGACGGAGTATCAGGCCTTGCGGGTGGATCAGGGCGATCGCGATACGATTACTTACTTCGTCAACCAGATGCTGCGAACGTCGAGCTATCGCAACCTCCCCCAGGGAGGAGTCGGTCCGCCCCCGGGAGGACCTGCGAATGCGAGACCGAGTGGCGGTAGCTTAGGCGGCCTTAGTCCGCAGATGGCCGAAAACAACGTCAAGACCCGGGCCCAGTCAATGCTTCGACAGGCCGCTGCCATTACCGAGGGCACATTGAGGAGCCTTGAGCAGGCGATTCGGGGATCAAGTCAACTGCCCGGCCGCAAGCTCCTTTTCTTTATTTCCGACGGCTTCTTCCTTAACGATCGCAACACGGGCTTTGGAGATAAGCTCAAACAGATTACCGACGCAGCCCTGCGCTCCGGGGTAGTTGTTTACAGTATCGACGCGCAGGGAATCGTCAGCAACACTGATTCCAGCAGTAATCGCAGCGACCCAATCGGCCAGCTGGCGCGGTCAGGTGTTGGCGAGCTTTCGACCTCGCAGGATCCGCTGAACGCGGTGGCCGCCGACACTGGCGGACGCGCCTTGCTCAATTCCGATGCCCTCGGTCGCGCGATCACCGACGCGCTGCGTGAGACGTCAAACTACTACCTGCTGGCATGGCGACCACCAACTGAGGACCAGAAAGGTGGAAACTTCAAAAAGATCGAAGTCAGCATAGTCGGAAGACCGGACCTTACCGTTCGGTTACCGCGCGGTTTCCTGACTGCTGAAGTAAAGAATGCAACGAGTGGTAAAGCAACTCCTACCGCCGTCGCTCCTGATACCTCGGCTACGAGTACAGCCAAGGGAGTCGAGGCCGATCTTCGTGCGGCACTCATGGATAGATCTCCCCGGAAAGGACTGCCGACTCAAGTCTCAAGCACCTTCATCGATGTGCCGGGTACCGGCCCAATGCTGAACGCCGCACTGCAGATCCGCACCGCTGGTTTGGATTATGGCCCTGAAGGCAAGCAACCATCTTCAGTGGATATCGCCGGTCTGGTTTATAACGATCAAGGGAAGCCGGTCGGGGGTTTCAAGAATCGCTTAAATGTAAACCCGCTTCCGGCAGCAGCAAGACCGGATGAGAATGCCGGCGTTGTTTACAATCACAAGGTCCCGCTAAAACCCGGCATCTACCAGATACGCGTTGCCACTCGCGAGGAACGGAGTGGTCGAGTTGGCAGCGCTTCACACTGGATAGAGATTCCCGACCTTGCGTCGAAGAAGCTGACGTTGAGCAGTCTCCTGGTGGGCGGGCAGTTTATCGGTTCAAACTCCAAGCAATCCGGGAATTCGCAGGAACAGATGCAGTTCAGCGTTGATCGCCGGTTCGCAAAAGGCGCACATCTTAACTTCTTGAGCATTGTTTACAATGCTGCCGCTCGCGCAAGTAGCGGAGTTCCCGAATTGGAAGCTGAGATTAAGATCTCACGAGGAGGTCAGGCTATTGTTACCAGTCCCGTGCGGAAGGTTACCGCAGAGACCGGCACTGATAGCGCTCGCATACCTTACGGAGCTGATATTGCGCTAAGGACTTTGCCGGCCGGTCGTTATCTGCTACAGGTAACGGTGTGGGATCGAGTGGCAAAAACAACCGCGTCGCAGCAGGTGAGTTTCGAGATTGAATGAGTTTTGCCGTCAGCTGACTGGGAGGCCGTTTCGTCACAGCTCGATCTGACGAGCAGATATGACCTCGTCCAAGCCAAGCAGTTCACCAAGTGCTCCGCTGGTTACAGGTGCGTCGGTTTCAATGACGGCCATTGCTTCCCCGCCGCGTTCGCGCCGCCCCAGATGAAAACGGCTGATATTGACTCCTTGATCTCCCAGTATCGTGCCAACTCGTCCGATGACGCCCGGAACGTCGCGGTTGCGCATCACGAGCATATGGCCCTGCGCCAGGGCTTCGATGTGAAAACCATCGATTTCAGTTATCCGCCCTTCGCGCGTTTGCTCTCCAAAGCCAAAAATCGTGCCCGCCAGCGCCTGCTCACCCGTGTTGCTGACTACGCGAGTACGTATCCCGGTTGCAAAGTCAGCGCCGGCGCGAACGTAGCTGGTAGTAACAGCGATGCCTCGCTCCTCAGCAATTAGAAACGCATTGACTGCGTTTACCCGCGCACTCACGTCGCGTAACAGTCCGGCCAGGAAGGACCGCGTTACCGGCGCCGCGTTGAGTTCCGCTATCTCGCCGGCCAATTCAAGCCTGACTTCTCTCACTGCGCTGTCGACAAGCTGGGCCTGAAATCTACCCAAACTTTCAGCCAGCGCGATGTATGGCCCGAGCGTGTGGAGTTCCTTGGCGCCGAGCGCGGGCACGTTTACTGCTCCACGCAGCGCGCCGGTCAACAGGTAGTCGCGCATCTGTTCCGCAACTGTGAAGGCCACGCCTTCCTGGGCTTCAGTTGTCGATGCTCCGAGGTGAGGAGTGGCAATCACTTCGTCAAGTAATAACAATGGATTGTCCGCTGCCGGCGGCTCCTGCTCGAAAACATCGAGCGCCGCGCCGGCGACAATTCCGGATCTAATTGCCGCGTGAAGGGCAGTCTCATCGACCAGACCGCCCCGCGCACAGTTGATTATGCGCACGCCCTTCTTCATCTTTTTGAATGCGTCGTCACCGATAAGGTTGCGTGTCTCAGGCGTCAAGGGTGTGTGAATCGTCAGGAAGTCCGCGCTGGAAAAAACTTCATCAAGCGAAGCCAACTCAATCTCAAGATCCCGGGCCTGCTCCGGCGCTACAAACGGGTCAAACGCAACGATTTTCATGCCGAAGGCCCGGGCCCGAAACGCAACCGTGCGACCGATTCGTCCCATGCCAACAATGCCAAGGGTTTTGCCCTGCAGCTCAACCCCGACAAATGACTTTCGATCCCACCGGCCTGATTTGAGACTGCTGTTTGCCTGGGGCAGCCGGCGCGCGAGCGCTATCAAGAGCGCAATCGTATGTTCCGCGGTCGTGATTGTGTTGCCATCCGGCGCATTCATCACAACGATGCCGCGCGCGGTTGCGGCGGGGACATCAACGTTATCAACCCCAACGCCCGCCCGACCGACAACACGCAAAGACTGCGCACGGTCCATGAGATCGGACGTCACTTTCGTCTCACTACGGACCACCAGGCCTGCGTAGTCACTTATGCTTGCGTACAAGTCCTCTTTTTTCAGGCCAGGGCGTTTATCGACAGTAAATCCGGCATCGCGAAGCGGTTGCAGGCCACTGTCGCTGACGTCATCGGCAACGAGTATTTTGTTTGAGTTCATTCGAGCGCGGATTATAGCGGTTTTTATTTCTCAGTGCCTCGTCCGTCCTGGTAGTGATAGACTTTGGCCCGATCGATCAAACGCCGCGTGACCTTGCGCCGAGGGCCGAGCTGGATGATTCACACGATCTGCCTTAACACCAACTCCCAAGAGTTTACCGATAACTGTCTGGCAGCTGACATCAGCGAACTTCGCATCGCGGAAGGCAATATCGTCTGGGCTGACGTCAGCGATCCAACCAGCGACGACTTTGATGAGCTCGCCGAAGAGTTTGGTTTCCATCCACTCTCAATCGAAGATTGTCGCAACGAACACCAGCGACCGAAGATCGAAGAGTTTCCCGGCTACTACTTTATCGTGCTTTACGAGGCGCAACTTGCGGGGTCACACGATCGGCTGGAGCTCCGCGAACTCAACATTTTCCTGGGCAAGAACTATCTGGTAACGGTCCACAGCCGCCCCATCCGCGCGATCGATACCGCAGCGCGACTCTGGCCGGAATGGATCGATCGCGCTGAAGAAGGCGCTGGACTGCTGGCTTATCTTCTGATCGACGCCATTGTTGACGATTATTTGCCGTTACTGGATATCGTGAGTGAGCACATGGACGAGTTGGAGGATTCGATTTTCGGTGAATGGCGCGCCGAAGTCATCGAGGAAATTTTCTCGGTGAAGAAGAAACTGCTTTACCTCCGGCGATCCATTACGCCCCTGCGTGACGTGTTCAATACAATGCTGCGCCGGGAGCAGCCCATCTTCCCTCGCGAGATACACATTTACTTTCAGGACGTTTTTGACCACCTGATTCGCGTTGCCGACACGATCGACACCCTGCGCGACATGCTCAGCTCGACGATGGATGCCTACCTTTCCGTTTCCGGCAACCGCATGAACAAGATCATGAAGCGGCTAACATCAGTCGCGACCATCCTGATGTCTGTGACTCTGATTGCAGGCATCTACGGGATGAACTTTGGTTTGATGCCTGAGTTGAGATGGCGCTACGGCTATGTCTTTGCCCTGTCTTCAATGTTGGTTGTCGGGTTGGCCCTTTATTGGTATCTGAAGAAAGCAGATTGGATATGAACAAGCAGTTCAAATACCTGCTTCAACACCGGATGAAGCGCAGGAAAGGTGACACGGCAGAGTTGGCCGCCCAACTTGCCCCACTCGAAGAACGCAAACGGCTTGAGGCGGGTAGTAAGGGTTTGAGGGCCGGCGCGGCCCAACAAGCGGGGGCCATTGTTGTGGATAACGACAGCCTTCCTCTTCCGGTTGAAGTTATGGAAAGGCCAGGGGGCAAACAGTTTCTGGGGATGGAACCGGTGGTGGTGGCAATCCTGGTTGTGATGATCGCGTTTATTGCCTTCATCGCCTGGCAGATTTCGTTAATGCCGCCGGAGTGAACCATAGTTCCGAGGGGTGTAGTTTCAGAGTTCAAACTTTAGTTTGGGTTAGCTTTGCACAAAAGATTGTGCGTCTACGACATCGAGTTCAGCCTGCGGAGCAGGCGGTAGCGTAAAGCCTGGGGTGGAGCGGAGCGGAACCCCAGGACCGTGGAGTGAAAACGACCAGAGCCCGCGGGGCGGGCGACAGCCTGTTATTACGGGAAACGCTGTCGCCCGCCCCGCGGGCTGTCATTGTTTTGTACTACTAACCTGGGGTTCCGCTGCGCTACACCCCAGGCTTTACGCTATCGCATGCTCCGCAGGCTGGGAGTCAGTGTCCTTCGTTGAAAGTCTCGTCGCAGCATCAAATTTTCGACTTTTTTGTGCAAAGCCGTTTGGGTCTTTCTTTGGAAGCGCGACAAGCTGAAGCTTGAACTCCAAACTGCCTCCGCCTTACATCGGTCCTGCGTCTTTCATTTCGTCGCTTTCATCAAGCGCGCCATCCGGCGAAGGTGCGGGATCGCGTTTCGACTTCGCTGCGTCGCCTGGACTCTCACTCTCCTCAACGTCGCTCAACGTCTCTTCGCTGGTCGCTTCAGACTAACGCTCTTCCAGGCTTTTCTTAACTTCACCTTTCTGATCAGGTGGATTCATCGCGCGCCCTCCTTTATCTCGCTAAAATGCCACCTAACAAATGAAACGCGTTAAGCACCGACAAAACTAACGCTGCATATGCGCCGGCCACCAGGTCGTCTGCCATAATTCCCAAGCCTGCCGGAAGCGCCTCCATTTTTCGCGCAGGATATGGTTTTACAATGTCGAAAACCCTGAAAACTACAAAGCCAATGATGACTATGGGCGCAATCCCAATGAAGAAAGGGGGCAAAAAAACGAATGTGAGCAATTGGCCGGCGACTTCATCGATAACAACGATGCTGGCATCCTTGCGTCCGACAATTTTTTCGGTCCGCGAGCCGGCCCAAATTCCCATCAGCGATATCAGCGAAATCACAGCCAGCAAAAAGGTGATGAATAGAAAACTATCCCGAAATAAGTCTTCGTGGAAGGCATCTCCCGTTATCCAGTGCTTGTCGAATGCGAACAATTTAAGTCTGAAGTAAAGGTCACGAAGGAAGAGGTACAAGCCAACTCCAACAAGCGATCCCCAGGTGCCTGGAGCTAATGGCAGATAGCCGACTCCGCAAGTAGCAATCCCCAGGGCCAGATAGTCTATTGCTGACCGCGCGGGGCGCGGGACCGACCCAGCCGTGGTAGCCGATGCTACCGCCGGATTTAATTCATCACTGGATTCTTTGATGGACACTGGTGTGTGGCCCGGAATTAACCAGGGCTCCTATTCTCGCGGCTTAGCCGCAATCCGTTCGGTAAGGCTCTGCCTTACCGGCCGCAAGCCCTTAAATTGCTTCGCCGAGGCTGAGCCTCGGCGAAGAACTTTGAGCAGCACCACGGAAAGGCCGAGCCTTTCCGCACGGAGGGCTGCAAAGCCGCGTTGGTTAATCCCACCTACGGAATAATCCTGCCGACCAGGTCGTATTCCTGGGCCTCAGTAATCAGCACGTTGACCATCTCGCCCGGGGCAGGCACAAATTCTTCCGGCGCATCGTTGATGAGCACGCAGCCGTCGATGTCAGGCGCCTGAGTTTCCATTCTCCCCTGCCACAGCAGGTCGCTTTCGCTTGATTCGCCTTCGAACAATACCCTGACCTGCCGGCCAATCCTTGCTTTGTTCCGACGCCGTGAGACCCTCGCCTGCTCTTTCATCAATCGCGCCCGACGCTGCTTCGCAATCTTATGATCCACTTTGTCGGGCAATTCAAACGCCGGCGTTCCTTCCTCGTCGGAATAAGTGAACACGCCGACGCGATCGAATTCGACGTTCTTTACGAACGAAAGTAACTCTTCAAAGTCGGTTTCCGTTTCACCTGGAAAACCGGTGATGAAAGTAGTCCGCACCGCAATCCCCGGCACGCGTTCTCGTACACGTTGAATCAGGCGCTCCAAACTCCGGCGGTTGCCGCCACGCTTCATGAGTTTCAGCACATTCTGCGAAGCGTGCTGCAAAGGCATGTCGAGATACTTCACCGCTTTGGGCTCTTCCGCCAGGACATTCAGAAATTCGTCGCTGATGTGCGTCGGGTAGGTGTACATCACTCGTACCCATTCGATTCCGTCAGTATGCGACAGTTCTCGCAACAAATGCGCCAGCGCATCCTGCTTGCCCAGATCTTCACCGTAACGCGAGGAGTCCTGCGCCACGAGGATTAGCTCCTTCACCCCTTCTTCCGCCAGCTGGTGGGCTTCGGCCACAATTGATCCAAAACGCCGGCTACGAAAGTGACCGCGCATCTGCGGAATGAAACAGAATGCGCACGGCCGGTCGCAGCCTTCGGCGATCTTGATAAATGCGTAGTGACTCGGCGTGGCTAATACGCGGGGGGTCGACTCATCGTACAGATAGGTGGCGCTCTGATTGCCAATCGAAACAAACGGAAGCGAACGAGTGTCGGTTTTGGGATCGCAAACGGCAAGGATATCGTTTATCTGGCTGGTGCCGATGAAGGCATCCACTTCCGGCATCTCGGCTTTCAATTCATCGCGGTAACGCTCAACCAAACAACCAGCCACCACCAGCCTCGTCGCTTTCCCATCCGTTTTCAGGCGGGCTGCTTCCAGGATCGCCTCGATCGATTCCTTTTTCGCTGAATCAATAAAACCGCACGTGTTGACGACGAGGGTGTCCGCTTCTGCCGCGTCGGCGGTGATCTCAAATCCCTGGTGCTTGAGTTGACCCATCATCACCTCGCTGTCAACGAGATTCTTGGGACAACCCAGACTAATAAATCCAACTTTATTCATTTGATACCTGGTAACTCGTTAATGGTAAACGGAGGCACATCTTGCAAATGATTCAACTGCTCTTAGCTAAGACCGATCACTCATCACTCACTTTCTCCAACTCCCCAAGTGTCTGATTGATTTGTTTCAGTTCTGCTTCGGAGAGTTGTTGTCCACCGAAACGCACGCGATTGTAAGCGCGAGTAATTGCTAACGCCGGTTGCAGGTCAAGCGTGCTCGCAAACTCCAGCGGGGTCAGGTCTGGGTCACGTTTCACCCCGCGTTGCGCCAGCAGGGCGAGTAATCGTTCATAGAATGCGACCGGCGAGGTGTCCCTGTTTGCGTGATGCCGTGACAAGCTCAACCCACGTCGCCAGCCCAACCGGCTAATGCGCCTTGCGAACTGCACCAGCAAGAATGCGGCAATCAAGCTAAACGTGGCCAGTGCAATAACATTCTGATGCGCTGCAATCATGGCCCGCCCATCTGAAAACGCTCGCTCGAGCGTTCGTCGCGATCGATTCAACTGATTGTTTAGCGAGGTGGCCAGGGAGCGCTGCTCCAGCTTGTCGTAACCGATCACATACTGGAACCAGATCAGCTCCAGCGCCTCGGCGTATTTTTGGAGTTGACCGGCAAGTCCGGTTCGCACGGATTCGGTTCTACCTGCGGCCGGCGTTGGATCAAACGTCACCCAGGATCGTGTTTCCGGGAAATAGACTTCAACCCAGGAATGAGCGTCGCTTTGCTTTACGCTGTGGGCTCCTGCCGCTTCATTGAACTCACCTGGAAGAAAACCGTTGACAACGCGCGCGGCGATGCCTTGTGTCCTTAACATCACCGCCATGGCGGTAGAGAAGTACTCACAATGCCCCACCCTGACATTGAAGAGAAAATCAGCCAGCGGGTCCGGGCCCTGCGCTTTCATCTCCAAACTGTAGCCATAGTCCTGTTGTAGTTGTGTCTCGATAGCTTTCGCGATGTCGTAGCGATTACGGGCGTGAGCATTTGCCACCATCGCGTTCGCCCTCGCCTCGATCCTTGGATCGAGTGAGGACGGAAGCTGCAGATAGCGTTCGAACTCATCCGAATATCGCTGGTTATCAGCGCGTAGCCGATCGACGTCGGGTAGAGTCATGTCCGAAAGTGCTTTGTACATTACCCGGCCAAACTCCGGTCGGCGCACTTGCACAGACTCCTCCGCATCGACGCGCACGGCCGAAAAGTCGCCCTGGATGGCTACCGGTCGCGACGCCGCAAAGATGACGGGCGATTCGAGCGGCTCGAGAAACACTGTCTGGGCAGTAAGTCGATGAAGTGCTGACGTCGTCCCGATCTGGAAGATTCCCCGGTCGTTCATCAATGTAGTGGTCGATTTCGCTGCCGTCGATTTTCTCCAACTGCGACCGTTGAATTCATCCAGCGCGACACCACGCCATCTGAGATTACCAGGCGCTTGCGCGTCTTCCACGCGTACATGCATGACGACAGCGTTGTCTCGTTTGAGGCGGCCAATTTCACCAAGAGTGACCGTGTCTGAGAAGCCGATAAAGCTGGTGAGAGCATTGCCACCTCGGGTGAAAGCTGCTGCGCCCGAGCGTGGCGCGACCAGGAACAACGGCAAGGCGAGCACAAAAATCAGCACGAGCAATAGCACGGCCACAAACGGCAATCGGTTTGCCTCGTTGTTTCGCCTGTTTTGCCGGCGCGCGAGATTTTTGAAGATGCTCGAGTCCGGCGGAACCAGCAGGTGTGTCTCTGCTGCCTTCACGGACCGCCGTGACTTTTGAATTTCGAATGCAATGATTGTCGAAAGCGCACACAGCAGGTAAAGGCTCAAACTGCCGAGAAAGATCGGGCTAAAGCTAAGACCGGCTGCCAGCAATACCTCAAAGAACGAAATCAGGTAAAGAAACACCCAGTCGCGGTCTTTCTTGGATTGCAGCAGCTTTACGGCTGTCAGGAAAATTATCAGGTGAGCGAGGGCATTCACACCCACCCTGCCCGGCGAAACGCCACTCACCTTCTGATACTGCCAGTCGATCAGGAAGAGCGGGACGGAGAGTAGAACCACGACCAGCCCAATCCGCTCCGAAATCTGCCAGCTTGAGCCTTCAACCTTCCAGGCCAGGACCATTAGCAGCCAGAATGCGAACGCCAAGGCCAGCGGCAATCCACCAGCGAGGGTGAGCGCGAGCGTCGCCACGGCGACTGTGGCATAGGAAAAGACTCGAAAATAGGTTTCCAGTGACATTCCTGCTTGTGCAGCAAACTGTTAGTTTGCGGTTTCTCCCTGGCTGTAACGCATTTAGGTCGTCAGTCGTTTTCTGCCAAAAGCCCCGCAAACTAACAGTTTGCGTTACCGCCTGCAAAATAGTAAGCCCGCTCAGCTTACCACTGAGCGGGCTGATGGTAATAATCATCGCCCGAGACTCACAGACGGCCCGCGGACCGCCCGATTGGAACTCCTCATTATGGACGATGCGAGAGCGGCGGCGGATGACCTTCCGGCAATTTCCTCGACTTAATCCGGGGTTTATCGCTCGCGTTTACTTACGCGACCGATTACAAAGCCGGCGCCAAACATGAGCGTCAGAAGGAAGAAAACGGGGACCAGCATTACAAAAGTGTTCCACAGTTCACCCACCATTGGATGAGTCTCCTTTCTGAGGTTAAATGACTGGGGCTGTGAGATTGGGGTGACCGACAGTTTAGTCCAAAACGGCGTCGGAAGCCTAGAAAAATCCGCGTTATTCAGTCAAATAAGGGCATCCGAGCAGTGGCCGGCCGAGCCAGGTCATCCAACAAGACCATCGTTCCAATGTCGCCCTTGTAGAGACTGTTCACATCAGTTTCAAACGCCGCAGCCGGCTCTTTCGTTGTGGCTACGCGTTGCCCAAACTGGCGCGCCCGAGCAAACCAATCTTTTTCTTCAGTGTGCCGGTAAAGATCGAGCAGCGCATAAGCACAACCGCCCGCACCACAGCACAACTGGTTGAAGTGAATGGTTTGGTCACACAACCCCCATGCAGCTTTGCGAGCTAAGTCCAAATGGTTTGGCCGCGCCCAAACTTTGTGCGCTAACGTCCAGAGAAAAACGTGGCCCGCGCTCCCGTTGCACCAACCGGGCACGAATCCGTTGTTGCCAGACGCAACATCCCCGAGCGTCTGGTTCCCCCAGGTCCAAACCACACCGCGGCCAATGGGTAGCGCACACTGGGCCAACTCTTCCAGTCGTTTCTCGACGCCGCCTGGCACCAGCTCAGAGAAGTTAGCGCCGGTCACCTCAGCTTTGACCTGGCACCAGCGCAAGGCGGCATACACCAAGCCGGCCCAACCGTGCGCCATTCCCAGGTAGCTCAATTCGGTCGATTCTGCGACTGGGCCAAATCCGTTGACTTTGTCCCAAATGCTTTGCATGACGTTATCGCCGAGTTGCAGCAACGGCGTGTGGTCAAGCAAACGCGACTCGTGAGCTGTTTCGAGCAACAGCGTGCAACCGTGGAGGACGCTCGATCTTCCCAACGTTATATCCAAATTCTCAGACTCGGATTGCGAAGTGGCGACGAAAGAGTCAATGGCGCCCTGTTCTTTGTAGGGATCTGCCAGCGCGTGGCTCACCAGCGCACGCACCAGATGGACACCGTTGACCATGTGGTGCATTGAGACTTCGCTAACATTTTCTTTGGTGAGTTCCAGCTTCTCGTTATAGAAGGCGCTTTCGGTATTCGCCAGGCTCAAGGCTTTGGTGATCCACAAGTCAGCCATCGAGAGGAGCTGCGGGTCATCCCGGTTGCAGGCAAGCCGCAGCAAGGCATAGGCAATCCCTGCTGCGCCATAGTTGACCGAGCAAGTGGGTAACAGGTGGCCTTCTCCAATTTCGCTTTTGAAGAGTTCGCCTTCGGGTCGCAAACGTTGAAGCGTCTTTTGAATGAAGACCTCGTAGGATTCGGGAAGGCTGTTGGAAGTTGATTCGCCTCTCGCCCAGTCGCCGGTCGCCGGTGGGGTTTGATTCTTGTCCGAGACTCCGGTCGCCGGAAAGGTATGAAGAGGCGCGTTGCGGACGGCTTCCGCGAAATCCCGCATTGAAGCAAAACGACTATCTGGATCTTTGCTTAAGGCACGTCTCAGCGCCTGCTCCAGTTCAGGCGAGGCCGCTAAGCCGTGTGCTGAAAAAGGCAGGGTCTCAGCTTCGACAATCTGTCGCAGCATTTCGTCATTCCGCAACGAGAATTCGATGTGGTTGGCCCCGGTGAGAAGTTGATAGGCGATGGCGGCCACTGCGTATTGCTCACCCAGTGTTGATGATTGCGGCTCGTGCCGGCCTGACACCACGGCTTGCGCGCATTCCGGTTCGAAGTAATAGCCGACGCCACCGCGCTCCGCGACGCCAAAGGGATGTTTGTCGTCAATGAAACGAGCCAGTCCGAAATCCAGAATCTTAACCTCGCCTGCCGCATCGACCAGCAGATTGTTTGGGTGAACGTCTGAATGAATAACGCCTCGCTCATGCAACTCGGCATATTTGTGCAACAACGAAACCACCAGCGCATGCAAACGCGCGCGTGCTTCCCCGGCTTCGGTCGCATCGACGTCGTTTCTTGCTAGCTGGTTCAGTTCATTGGCCAGCACGGGAACCGGCACGCCGTTGAACCATTCAATCGCCAGGAAAGGCCGGCCTTCACTCACGCCCGTCTTGATTAGTCGAGGACTAACGGCGCCGTCCAGATGTTTCAGCACCACAGCTTCGCGTTCAATGGCTTTGGACAAATGCGGCCGGCTGCTATCGCGCAATAGCTTTAACGCTACGTCCTTCCCTTCACCCTGCGTGTACCGGGCTTGATAGAGTTCCGAGTCTTCGAGAATCTGCACCCCGCTACGAATCTCGAATTCGTCAAAGGTGTCTCCTTCAGACAGACTTGGGGTGATCGGTTCAGCGTCCGCAGAATCGGGAGGTACCAGCAAGCGCGAATCAATGAAGTTTTTCAACAGCGGCAGGGCCTCTTCCAATGCCTGCCGCGGGTCGGCGCTCTTGGTCTCGCTGTAGCTGAGAATTGCCTCTACGATGGTCTTTGCATTCTTAAATTCTTTCAGCAACTCGGCGGCCTGGGCATCCACGATCTTGGATGGTGTACGCACGTGGGGGCGCGTAACCGCAAAATCGCCCTCCTTATAGTCGACCTTTTCACGGACACTCTCCGGCAAGTCGGCCACGGGCATCAGCAATATATCGCTCGGTAAAACAAGAGGGTCAGTAATCGCCATCCTTTGAATTCCTTTCGGATTACAAAACCAATGTCATTTCTCCACGGCTGGGCTCCCAGCTTTTCGCCAGAGTTGTCGCGCCGGAGCCCACAGTTCGGTATCGACCCCTTCCACGCGCAAACGTCGCAGAGCGTACTGCCAGGGCTCCAAGCGGCCGGCACCATTGGTCCGCGATCCGTTTTTGGCGCCCACCAACGCGTTGGCGAGCCGATTGGTGAGCCACAGACGCCAGCTCTCCTGTGGTTGCCAACTGAGCAATTGCTCTGAATCCGGCGGGTCAACACCCCATGAAAGCAGGCCGTCGCCGGCAATCTCGGCCGTGAAGGGCACGCCATGCGCCGGGCAGCCTTCGAGCTTTTCAGCCAGCAGTTTTGCGGCGGCCTGCAAATCCTCAAGGCTCGGAAAGTAAGCCACCATCTTGTCGGGGCGCAGCATTCCGTCCAGGTCGGCCCCAACCTTAAAGTGGAAAGCGCGGGTATGGGCCAGAGTCTTCAGAGTGACGTCAAACGCTTTTTGAATGAAGTCTGGCAGCGGGCTGATATACAGCTTGAATATTGAGCCATCACGCTCGAGCGCCACACGGCCGTGGCGGGCGCTCCAGGCCAACCAACCGACGGAGCTCTCATCCGCGCCAGGAGTTGCCGCGCGAACCGGCACGGCTGCCTCGGTTGAGGCGGCGATTTCGGTGGCGGTTTCCGGTTCACCAGTTCCGTCCGGGGCGCCTGCGGACGAACCTGGTCTCGTCACTGGCCGCCAATACTCCGCGAGTAAATGCTGATTGCGGCCGCGCGCGTCCACACCTAACAGCTCCGCAACTTTCTCAGGCGTCGGAAACTTTTGTTGCCAGCGCGAAGAGACTGGAAGGCGGTGATAATTGTAAAGTCGCATGGACAATTCCAGGATGTCGGAAACAGCTAACGCCTGACCATATCGCAACGCGGAGATGGAAAGTTGTCCGATCCGGTTGCGGGCCTCCGCCTCGATCCCTTCGCCATACAGGAGATCGTACGCTCGGGCGCCGGAAACGAACTCGCCGCTCTCTTCGATTTCCAGAATTTGATCCAGCACCAGCTTAGCGACGACTGCTTCGTAATTTTCTCCCCCCATGATGCGGGCGTAAGCGGGGAGCCGTGCCGGTTCGCGTAGCGTGAGGTAAAGCAGGGCAGTGTCATGGGAGACTGATTTGATACTGAGTCCAGAGGATTCTACCGGACGGAGAATGCCATAGAAGTTGGGCTGCTTTTGTAAGTCAGCCAACATCTCCTGCTGTGCCGGAGGCAAACGGTCAAACAGAACCAACTCGTAATTCTGATTGGCCCTAAAAGTCGCCTCTTCGAAAATGGCTTTGTTAATTACCAAAGCCTTTTCTTGATTACTGGACATCTCCATTGCATCCTATTTTTAGGCCGCTGCAGGGAGAGCGTTGACCCGAGCCAACGCTCTTCCCGCACCGGGCGCGGGTGCAGCAGATTGTTTCTGCCGCCACCTGGGTCAAAGCAAAGGCCGGATTACTTCTTACCGCCCTGCTTGTTATAATCGGCGCGCTGTCTCTGCAACGTTTCAAGTTGCTGCTTCAATTGCGATTCAGCGGCATCGAAGGCAGCGTCGGTTGTCGGCGCGGTGCTCCTTTCAAGCGCCTCTCTCTGGACGTTGACTTTCTTGATAGCGGTTTCCAGTTCGCCTCTCAACACATCCAACTCAGCCGGGTTTACCAATTGTCGAGTCAGCTCCCCAATTTGCTCGATAACCGTTATGCCACATGCTTCCACCTCGAACGGGATCGACGCAATCGGCTTGCTCAGACAGATGCAGGGAATAGTGATGATGTGGCGACTGACACAGCGACAGAACGTCAGCAGCGGTCTGGACAGACAGAAGCAAAAAATGTACGTGGGTCTACGACACAACTGATAGTCTACCTCACTCAGTTGCGCGTTTAGATCATTAAACTCAAATGACATAAATACTCCTCTCAGCGGTTGAGGTCCTTTTACAAGGAGTGAGATTTAGCGTGCTAAGTCCGTTGACTCAGTGTGCGAAGTCCCGTTAAGTAAGTGCTCTGAGGTTCAGCGATTAGTCGAGTGGCCGAATTCCTGGCATGCAATTGAGAGACTCGCGGTCGGGCGACCTGACCAAATTTGAGCAGTCATAGAAACAAATCCCTCGATTCAGCTGAAGACTCGCTTAGGTTAATGCTTCCCTGAATCTCAAAGGTTTGACAGTTTAGGTTGGTCTCGAGGATTGAAGTGATCGCAAACTCATATGGACCAACCGGCCTGGGGGCTATACGAGGGACGGAAAGAATCTAGTGCAACTGCGGGGTCGCCGTCAACCTTTTGTGAGATACTGAATACCAAGACAAAGAGACGTTAATTCTTCCAGCATTTCAGCCTTTGAAAATTGGCGATTTTGGCGCCAGAACGGTGCTGCGCGCTACGATTCCGGCAGTCCTACGTGCTTGGGTTGAGGCTCTCTCTTTGTACTGCGGATAGTTGTCTTCCTGCCAATGAATGCTGCCGATCACAACAAGATTCTAGCTATCGGCTTTGCAGTTTTTGCAGCAATATTTTTCCTTACCTTTCTACCGCTCTTCCCGCTTGGCACGATGCTCGGCATTTACGGTTTATGGTTTTTCTCCAGCGCGACAGGTAGAGGTTTCTATTTAGATCGACCGTCGATCTAAGGTGGAGGGATGCGTTTGCTGCGCTTCTCGGGTCGCGACTGTGGCATAGAAATGGAGAGTTTGAGCATGACTCGTTTGAACAACTGGCACACTGCGTCTTTCCTATTCATCGCCTTCAACATCGCCATACTCTTCAGTTCAGCTCTGAGCACTGCGACACCACAGCCCGCCGATCTCATTCTTCACAACGGCTTCATCTATACCGTAGACAGTAAGAATTCTATCGTTCAAGCCGTGGCGATTAGAGATGGCAAGTTCGTCGTCGTCGGGTCAAACAAAGCAGCGCTGCGCTTACGCGGCCCGCAGACCCGCATCGTCGATCTCCGGGGTAACTTCGCAACGCCCGGTTTCAACGACAACCACGTTCACTTCGCTTCGGCAGCCCAGTTCCTCGAGTTCAATATTATGAACGTCTCGACCCAGGAACAATTTGTGGCTCGCGTTAAAGACGTGACTTCGCGTCTCGCGAAGGGCGAGTGGATTGTTGGCGGCTTCTGGGGAGCTTATGACGAATGGACTGCGGGCAGTGCGGGCGGCCAAAAGCGAGAGCCATTTGCTCCGGATATGAGTTTGGTGGAAGAGCTCACTGGTGACCATCCGATGTTCATTCGCAAGTTTGACGACACTCTGTTTGCCGCCAATCGAGCAGCGCTGCGCGCGCTCAAACTTGATCCCGATAAACCAAGTGCAATCGGCGCCACCGACATCGAGTTTTTGAAGGACCGCCAAGGACGTTTCAACGGCCTCATGCGAGGAGCAGGCGTCACGCGACTCTTCGCTTCTGTCGTGCCGCGCACATTTTCGCGCGAGCGGCGCATTCAACAAACCTTAAACGCGCTCGCTGAGATTCGGCGCTACGGCGTCGCGAATGTGAGCGATATGTCCGACGATACGCAGTTGGATATCTATCGCGAGTTGCATCAAAAAGGCGAGCTGACTGTGCGAGTGCACTTTCGCCCCGGGTTGGATCGTTGGAAGGAGATGGCGGATCGCGGCATCAAAGTAGGATCCGGCGACGAGTGGATTCGTCTTGGCGCGTTGAAAGGGCACATAGACGGCATCATGGGCACGAGCACCGCGCGTTTCTTCCAACCTTACTCCCACGATCCCAATAATCGGGGTCGTTGGCGGCCGCTGATGGTAAACGAGAAGGGAGAATTTGTAGAAGGCAAGTTTCTGGACTACATGCTGGATGCAGACCGCGCCGGGTTGCAGCTAACGGTGCACGCGATTGGTGATGAAGCGAACAGCGTCTTGCTTAATTATTTGGAGGAACTAAATCGTCGCAACGGCAAACAAGATCGCCGCTTTCGACTCGTCCACGCACAGGTACTCACACTCGGCGATTTCAACCGGCTGGGGCAGTTGGGAGTCGTTGCCGAGGTTCAGCCTTTTCATCTGAGCGACGACCTGCGTTGGATGGAAGAGCGGATTGGCGTCGAACGAAGCAAAGGCGCCTATGCTTTCAAGAGTATTCAAGCGAGCGGCGCAGTCCTCAGCTTCGGCACCGACTGGCCAGGCACCTCCGCATCTGAATATCCAATCAACCCGATGCTTGGTCTTTATGCGGCGGTCACGCGACAAACCATCGGCGGGAAGCCTGAAACAGGCTGGTTCCCTGCTGAGAGAATCGCTATCGAAGATGCAATCCGCGGCTACAGCTACAATACGGCGTACGCAAATTTTGAAGAGAAGATCAAAGGCTCGATTGAGGTCGGCAAACTCGCTGACCTGACTGTGCTCACAAAGAACCTGCTGCGGATCCCACCGAAAGAGCTGCTGACAACTGAGGTCGTCTACACGATCGTCGACGGGAAGATTGTTTACGAAAAGAAATGACTCCGGGATCGTAAAGCCCACCGTGGAATTGCCTTTAGGGTCAATAGATCAGCCGCGGATAAACGCGAATCTGCAGAAATACAAATCAGGATGATCGCTCACGCCCCGCCAAGGTTCGTTATCTCCTTACTTATCCAGGTTTTCAGATTCGCGTTAATCCGCGGCTGTATTTCCAACTGACCCACCAACCGCAAGCGGATGTGACCTTGACTCTCCAAGTGCTTTGGGATAGAACCCGCCACCATCAAGCTCGCAAAATTTCTCCCCAAAAGGAGCACCAAAAGAATGCCTAGAATCTTAGTCTCAACTCTCTTCATGTTCGCACTCGCGTCAGTCGTAATGGCACAGGATCCCGTCAAGGTTGATTCAAATCATTACAAGGTGGAGTTTGAGAATTCCCAGGTGCGTGTGCTGCGCATTAAAGTTGGCCCAGGAGAGAAGTCGGTCATGCACCGGCACCCGAATGCAGTTGCCATATTCCTGACTGACACCACTGGAAAGTTCACTTTTCCAAATGGTACGACTCAGGACATCACTCGAAAGGCCGGAGATGCGCTTTGGACCCCAGCAAGTACCCACCAGCCTGAAAACGTTGGCAACCAGCCATTCGAGCTGATTCTTGTTGAATTGAAGCGTAAGCCGACTCCCAAAAAAGCAGCAGCCAGAGTGCCTAAGACGCCGGATACTGCTACCAATAACAATTAACCCGTAGCGGATGTCCTAAACAGCAAATGACACAGCCGCCGGAAGCGAAAACGGGACTTGATCCATGGAAGGTGGCCGAGCTCCCGGCGGCACCTGAGCCCCATGGGCTCGGATGGGTAAGTGCTGTGGGCCCAGGTGTGATCGTGCTCGGCGCCTCCATCGGAAGCGGTGAGTTTCTCCTGGGTCCCGCTGCTTTCGTCAAATACGGTCTCTCCCTGCTTTGGGTTGTGGGAGTTGCCGCAACTCTACAGACGTTACTCAACGTCGAGTTGATGCGCTACACAATGGCCACCGGTGAACCCATCTTCACTGGCTTCATGCGGACCCCTCCGCATCCCACCTTCTGGGCTTGGTTCTATTCGATACTCTACTTCCTCCAATTGGGCTGGCCGGGATGGGCCGGCGCTGCAGCTGGCGCTCTGTTTTTCCTGTTTGCAAAACGGCTGCCGGGCGGCGCAGATGCAAATCTGATCTATGGCATTGGCGTCAGTCTCTTCCTCGTTTGCGGAATAATCTTGCTGCTTGGACGACGCATCGAGCGCACCCTCGAGTATCTCAACTGGATCCTGGTTGTCGCGATCTTTTCCGGATTCGGCTTGCTCACGTTGCTTTTTGTACCCGCATCCACATGGCTGGCTGCGGCTGTGGGATTTACCGGGTTCGACCTACAAACAGCCTCGTTTCAATTCATTCCTGCCGGCGCTGACTTTTTCCTGCTGGGCGCGTTTGCCGCATACACCGGAGGCGGCGGAGTGATCAATCTCACGCTAAGCAATTGGGCGCGCGACAAAGGATACGGAATGAGCAGCATCGTTGGTTACATTCCAGCCGCGGTAGGCGGCCGAAAGGTTGCTCTCGCTCATACGGGCACTACTTTCGAGCCAACTCCAGCTTCACTTCAGCGCTGGCAGGGCTGGTGGCGCATAATTCGGGTCGACCAATGGGGCGTGTACTTCGCCGGCGCGATTCTGGGAATGATGCTGCCGGCGATGCTCTACGTGACGTTTATTCCATCGGGCAGCGATATTCGAGGCCTCGGAATCGCTGCCGCGTTGGCCCAGGCGGTCGCGGCGAAACAGGGAGCAGTATTTGGCGGCATGATAGCAGTGCTTGGGGTCTGGATTCTATTTAAAGCACAGCTTGACTTGCTCGAAGGCACAACTCGCGCGGTTACAGACATTCTCTGGACTGGAAGCAAAAGGATCCGTGCCTGGCGAACTGGCGACGTTCGCGTGGTCTATTACTCCGTGCTGGGTGCGATTTCTGTGTGGGGTATCGTTGCGCTGCGACTGACTCAACCGATCGTGCTGCTGGCGCTGAGCGCGAACATGGCAGGTATAGTTTTCATCATCAGTTCGCTGCACGTGCTGTATGTAAACACGAGACTGTTGCCGGTTGAGTTGCGACCTTCGATATGGCGTCGCTGCGCGCTGGTCGCACTCGCACTATTCTACGGACTCTTCTTGACTCTTTGGCTGTGGAGTATGGTGTAGTTTAGGGAGTCGATCCACAAGAACATTACTAACGCGAATAGTTCCGTGTATTTTAGACGATGGAATTCTTTCTCTCAACGGACTAACTAACCCGAACTAATGTTTCAAATCTGTCGCGCACACAAGAATCAAGCGCTATTTATTAGAATATTTTTTTACAAATTCTCACGTTCCGGTATACTTCTCACAATCTGTAAACAACGAACGCGCCCTCTTCAAAGTGCCTTCAGGCGTACGATCGTTGCAGCGCATGGCCCCAAGAAGACCGCTGCTCAAAACCTCAAAGGGCAGAGCACCCCCGACCTCTCACCCCTCTCTCAACAAGGAGTAAATACCATGAGTACAGCAAAGCTAAACGTCTGGGTCACAAAAGTTGGTGACCCCTGTCGCATTGACGACCAAATTCAATGGTTCGTTCACATCCTCCACTGCAACGGTGAGATTCTGCAATGGTGTGGACGAAAGTATGCCAATCTGCCAACCAAATGCGGCCACCTCGAGGTGGAAATTCCTCCTGGTTGCTATATGGTTGTGGCCACCTGGTCGCCAGGTGCTGGCGCTCCACTGCCAACCTCGCTTGGGAATCACATCTCACACTTGCAGATCATTCGCGCCGAATGTGGGGAACACCTATGCGTTACGTTGTTCCCGCCGACATTCCACTGGTGCGGTATCTGGTGGATCTTCGCTCTTCGCGAAGCGCAGACCTTGAAGGCCCTTCCCCGCGAAGCGCAGGGCGCCGCTAAAAATGCATTGGAGGCCGCCGAAGCGCTCTTGAAACAGATTCCTGCCGATCCTCTAGCGCAGCAAATGTTAAAAATCACGGAGGAGCCCCGACCGAAGAAAAAATAAACACTGAACCAACTAAACAGTAAGTAACCCGGAAACTCTACCTGAGTTTTTCATTTGAAGGCCGCCTTTCATTCCCAGGGGTACCTGCGAACTTAAAGGCGGCCATTGTTTTTAGTAAGTCAACTGCCCGCGTTTAGTGACGTGCTTCATTCGACATGATCCGGGCTTGATTCGCGGGGTACTAGCTTAAACTACTTTTGAATCAGAATAGGCTCACCGAAGCCCAACTCCTTCAGGCGTGGGAGTTGGGTCTTGGCATCTCCAACCACAAGCCAAATCATTTTGTCGGCGTTAAGGTATTTTTGGGACAGATTCATTATCTGCTCCACGGTCATCCCCTTAACGATCTGTTCCCGATCTTTCACATAATCGTACTTCCAACCGTATTTGCCGATAGTATCCAGCATATTCAGCTTCGCATCTGCCGTTTCAAAGGCCCGGGCATTGCTTTTGATCAGAAAGCCTTTTGTGGTGTCCAGATCCTTTTCAGAAAACGTCTTCGGATAATCCTGCAGAATGCTTTTAACCAACTGTGTTGACTCAAGAGTAACGTTGCTCCTTACCCCGCTTGCGATCGTAAACGCGCCGGGGCTTCGCGTGCCTGCAAAGTTGGAGTTGATGCCGTAGGTGTAGCCTTTACCCTCGCGCAGCTCCTGAGTCAGGCGAGAAGCAAAGCCGCCGCCACCCAGTATGTAATTCATAACGGTTGCCGGATAAAAATCCTTATCAGTCTGCGCGAGTGCTGGATAGCCAATCCGGATAACGGATTGTTTCGCATCGGGAACGTCATAAAAATAAACCTGCGATCTAGCCAGCGGTTCGGGCGTTTTATACTCGGGGATGTCGACCGTTTTACTCTTCCATTTGCTTTCTATCCCCCGGAGAGAGCTGGTGATTTTGGCCTGGTCCAAAGACCCAACCAGGTTCATCCGTGCTACTGACGGCGAAACGGCCTTCTCATAGAAGGCTTTTAAATCGCCAAGCGTAATCGAATTGACCGTATCGACGTTTCCCAGAATATTCCGGGACCGAATATTGTCTTTTCCGTAGATCAGAAGGTTGAAATTGTTTTGAGCGATGGCGTTTGGAGTGGCCTGTTGCTGACGGATCTGGCTGATCGTGCTTTGTTTGACGAGTTCAAATTCCTTTGCATCCCAACGCGGCTCGAGCAATATTTCTTCAACCAACGCCAGAGTGGCATCGTAGTTTTTTGCCAGGGTATTGACTCTGACCCGAATATTCTCCGTGGTGGCATTGACATTAATCGAGGCTCCAAGTTGCTGTATCGCTTCTTCAAGTTCCAGTGGGGTTTTCTTCTGAGTTCCCTGTGTCAACATCCGGGCCATCAGATTTGAAACGCCGACTTTGTTAATGTCTTCCAGGAGCTGGCCGCCGTCGATCACGATCTCAAATTGCACCAGCGGGACTTCCGTGTTTTGAATGCCTAAAACGCGCAAGCCGTTGGCAAACTTGTTTTCCCAAATTGCCGGGACCTTGACTTCGGGCGCCTTTCCGTACGGCGGTTCGACACTCCGGTCGAAAGTCGAAGGCGTCCGTTCATAATCGGCCTGCGCACTCGGATCAATTTTTTCTTCAGCGCCTTGAACTATTTTCTCTTCTACGACATCGGCTTTCTTCGAACCTTCCAACGCCAGGGCAACCTTCCCTTTAGGCACGAAGCTGGTCGTGATGAAAGGTTTATTCTTGATGTATTTTTGATAAACGCGCGTTACGTCCGTCCGCGTCACTGCGAGAATGCTCTTGATGTCCTTGTCGAAATAGCCGGGGTCATTGGCGAAGATGTTGTATTGGGCAAGGTTGAAACCTTTTCCGAGGACACTGGAGAGCGAATTGTAAAACCGCGTTTCCTGACCGGCTTTTATGCGGTCCAGATCCTTTTCGGAAATACCTTCCTTTTCGAATTTCGCGAACGCCTCATCGATGGCCTTTGACGATTCATCAAGGTCTTTATCTGCGAAGGCCCGTACCGATAATTCAATTTGGCCGGCAACTTCCGATGTGTTACTCGACATGGTCACATCGTCTGTCAATTTCTTGCTCTCTACCAGGACCTGATAGAAAGGCGCTTTCTTTCCTTGCGACAAATACTGGACTAATACGGCAAGCGGGTAAGAGTCAGGATGGTACTGTTCGACCGCGGCCCACTCCCTGGTTAGTTCAGGCAAACTCGCAAAATTGTCCTCGTGATAGAGGCTCACCATTTCCTTGATCACTCCCGGTCTTTTGGGAAGTGGTTTAACCTCTTCGCCTCTCTTTATTTCATTAAAATATTTCTCCACCCATTTTCTAGCCTGCATTGGCTCGAAATCGCCTGCCACCACCAGCGTCACGTTGTTCGGAAGGTACCAACGCCGGAAAAATTCCTTAACGTCCGGGAGCGTCGCTTGCTGCAGATCGTCGAGAGAGCCAATCACCTGCCAATTATATCGATGATCTTCCGGGTAAAGAGCTTTGTCGATTACATAGGAGGTGTGACCATAAGGGGCATTGTCCACGCCTTGACGCTTCTCATTTTTTACAACTTCCTTCTCCTTCGCCAGAACCGGATCGGTGACCGTGTTGATAAACCAGCCGAGCTTATCGGCTTCCGCCCAAAGCATCTTTTCCAACGCATCGTTGGGCACGGTCTGGAAATAATTGGTCCGATCCCGGCTGGTCGAGCCGTTCGCCCCGGAGCCGCCGATCCGCGCGCTCATTTTATCCAGGCCGCCTTTGCCCAGGTTTTCCGACTCCAAAAACAATAGATGCTCAAAGAGATGAGCAAATCCTGTGCGTCCCGTTTTCTCTCGCGCCGAACCAACGTGAGCTGTAAGCGCGACCGCAACCACGGGATCGGACCGGTCGATATGAAAGATTACTTGTAATCCGTTTTCCAGAGTGAATTTTTCATAGTCAACCTTGAATGCAGTTTTTGGCGCGGATGTTTGGGCCGCAACGGGATTCAGAACTGACAACACGCAGGTGACAAGAAGAAAGGTTTTTATGAATTTCATGAGCATGATGGAAGAGCAGGAGTTTCAGGATCGATGGTGAATCCTAGCATTGAAGCCGAATGACGGACAAAAACAGCAAGCCCGCTCGAACTGGAAAAATCGGATTGAGAGATTTTTTGTAATTTGATCTTGATTTTTGTACTTCGTTTCCGCGAGCTGCCGTCGCAGATCTAATCTCGGAACCACCGGTTCAAGCAGTAAAAGTACGGACGCTTCAGTCAGAATGTTTCAAGGAACAAATAAGCAATCGCGACGCGCACATTCTTCAGCGAATAAATTCAACACTCTGCTGATACTTTTTCGGCGAATCTTACGCCTTAGTAAATGAACTGGCAGGGGCGCCGGATAACAACCAGGCGGGTCGGAGACTGGAAGCAACCAGGGGATCCATCGCAATCTGAAGGCCCCAAACCCACACTCACTTGAAAGGCATAAATCTTATGAAAATCAAACTCACATTAACATTGATAACATTCGTAGGGCTGCTCGTCCTCGTCGCACAGCTTGGAGGAACACGTTCGGCAGCAGCCGTCCCGCTGGACAATCTCACGAACGCACACTATAAGGGCGGCTCAACCTTTGATCTGGCAGGTGCTGGTCCCAACGTCGCGCGTTGCGGGCCATTCCCCGAAAACATTGAGCTGTCATTCACTGGCTCAGGCATTGATACGGAAGGTGGCTTTAATACCGCCGTTTTTTCCGCCTGCACCAACACCACCACCAATCTCGTTTTCGATCTAAAAGCGACTGATACCTATGTGCAAAGCGGCGATCAGGTCTTTATCGAAGGAGATTCTTTCGTGCAGACCGTTAACCCCGTTACCTGCGTGGCCACAAACTCACACGGAGTTCCCTTTCGCGTCGCCGGTGGAACCGGAGGCCACGCCGGCGCAACCGGGACCGGGCGGTTTCACATCACGAGTAACCTAACTCCCTGCAACGGGCTCACGCCCCCGGCGCAGGTTTGGTTTGAGGGTGTCATCAAACGAGCGCAGTAGGAACTGTAGGTCTGGTTGCTTGAAGATCTTAGATCGAAGATCTTCGAGTCTCGTGAAGAAAGAAGAGCCCAAACATCAAAGCCCGCTCAAGTTTGCACTTGAGCGGGCTTCTTATAAATAATCCCGGCGACTTCCTACTCTCCCACGCAGTTACCCGCGCAGTACCATCGGCTCCAACAGGCTTAACTTCCGTGTTCGGGATGGGAACGGGTGTGACCCTGTCGACAAAATCACCGGAAAACCGGTTTGAAATTTCAAATCTCAAATTTGAGATCTGAGATCTCAGATTTCAAAAAAGATCTTGGAGAATCGAATAGTGACCGCCAAGGCAATTTGAGATTTGAAATTTCAGATCTCAAAAGCGCAAGCGCGAATTTGTTGCTTGAGTAAATTTTATGGTCAAGCCAAGGGACTGATTAGTAGTGGTCAACTGAGCACATTACTGCACTTACATATCCACCCTATCAACCTCGTGGTCTACGAGGAGTCTCACTGGCAGGAATAATCTTGGGTCTGGCTTCACGCTTAGATGCATTCAGCGTTTATCCATGCTCCACTTAGCTACCGAGCGCTACGGCTGGCGCCATAACTCGTACACTAGAGGTGGATCCATCCCGGTCCTCTCGTACTAAGGACAGATTCCCTCAATCCTGCTCCGCCCACACCAGATAGGGACCGAACTGTCTCGCGACGTTCTAAACCCAGCTCACGTACCGCTTTAATTGGCGAACAGCCAAACCCTTGGGACCTTCTTCAGCCCCAGGATGCGATGAGCCGACATCGAGGTGCCAAACCCTGCCGTCGATG
>JAXIOV010000050.1:0-54215 GCA_045403245.1 Pyrinomonadaceae bacterium
TTGGATGGGAGCCTTCAGCGCGGAGGCGATCGCCTCCGAGTGACGGTAAGGTTAGTCAGGGTGGCCGACGGCCAGACGCTCTGGACTGAGCGCTTTGACGAGAACTTTACGGAGATATTTGCTGTGCAGGATCGTGTTTCGGAACGATTGGCGGCGGCGCTGGCGGTGAGACTGACCGGCGAGCAGAGAGAAAATCTGGTCAAGCGATACACTGATAACACGGAAGCTTATGAGCTTTACCTCAAGGGCAACTATTCCTCCGCGATGGAAGAGAGACTGAAGAAAAGCATTGAGTACTACCAACAAGCAATCAATCTCGACCCAGGCTATGCCTTAGCTTACGCGGGGCTGGCCAACTCATACATGACGCTCGGATCCGTCTTTGGTTTTCTTTCACCCCGGGAGACTTTCCCCAAAGCCGAAGCGGCTGTCGTGAAAGCACTTGAGCTCGATGACACGCTCGCCGATGCGCACGTCACACTGGGCATCTATAAGTTGAATTATGAATGGAATTGGTCAGAGGCCGAGCGGCAATTCAAGCGAGCAATTGAGCTCGATCCGAACAAAGGCGCGGCTCACTCGGAGTATGGCTCGTATCTCCAAAGGATAGGGCGGTTTGATGAAGCAATAGCCGAGAGAAAACGAGCGCGCGACCTCGCCCCTCCAATGGCGGGCGAAATCGCCAACGTAGGATACCCTTATTATTACGCCCGCAAGTATGACGAAGCGATAAGGCACTACCAGAGAGCTCTTGAATTAGAGCCGCGCTTCCCCTGGAGTCACCTTTGGATCGGGCAGGCTTATGTCCAGATGGGAAGGCATGAAGAAGCCATCGCCGAGATCAATCAGGCGATCACGCTTTCCGGAGGTAACACCAGAGCCATCGCGACCCTTGGGCACGCCTACGCAGTGGCGGGGAGGCGCGCTGAAGCCGATAAAGTGATCAATGAGTTGGAGCAACTATCGAAGGTAAAGTACGTTTCGCCATACTTCATTGCCGTCATTTACGCCGGCCTCGGGGAGCGGGATCAGACGTTCGTGTGGTTGGAAAAAGCGTTTGAGGAACGTCATCCATATCTAACACTCATCGGTGTGGAGCCAGTCTTCGATCCGGTTCGCTCTGATCCGCGATTCGCAGCCTTCGTTCGGCGCGTGGGACTGCCATCCTAAGACGGACACAAGATCATTTCATTTTTCGCGAAAGCAGGACCGCTAATGTGGATTGGTCCTCATACCCTTCATATAGATCACGGTGGTTCCCGTTGCTGCCCAGCCACCTTCTTAGTGATCATCTCACGGGCCTATTCCTCTGCTTCTCAAACAGTCTATCCCTGCACCACACATCAACTCGGATTGGCTTCCTTGACACCTTTGGGGTAAATAGTAAATCGTAAATAGTAAATAGGTTGGCGGGAGTGATATGTCTGGACTAAGAGAAGCAGTCATCATCAGCGCGGTAAGAACACCTGTGGGAAAGTTCCTGGGATCGTTAAAGGGATTTAAAGCAACGGAGCTTGGAGCGATCGTGGTGCGCGAGAGCGTGAAGCGCGCTGGCGTGGCCGTCGAAGATGTTGATGAAGTGATCATGGGGTGCGTAATTCAAGCCGGCCTGGGCCAGAACCCCGCGCGGCAGGCGGCGTTGCGCGGCGGCTTGCTGCCCGCGGTTTCGGCGGTGACGGTCAACAAGGTCTGCGGTTCCGGCCTCAAAGCCGTAATGATGGCGGCTCAGGGAATTCAACTCCGCGACACGGATGTGGTAGTCGCCGGAGGAATGGAGTCGATGTCGAATGCCCCTTACCTGATCCCGAAGGCGCGCGAAGGTTATCGATTAGGAAATGGCGTGCTGCTGGATTCGATGATTCAGGACGGGCTTTGGGATGCGTACAACGACTACCACATGGGTTGCACCGGTGAAGTGGTGTCCGAGAAGTTTGAGGTGGGCCGCGAGCAGCAGGACGAGTATGCGCTCAACTCCCATCGAAAGGCTGCCGCGGCGATAAAGGCAGGTAAATTCAAGGACGAAATTGTGCCGGTCGAGATTCCACAGAAGAAGGGGCCGGCTGTCATTTTCGACACTGATGAAACGGTGCGCGAACAAACCTCGCTCGAAGCGCTGGCGGGGCTTAAGCCGGCATTTAAGAAGGATGGCGGGACGGTCACCGCGGGTAACTCGCCCGGAGTAAACGATGGGGCATCGGCGGTGGTCGTTACCTCGCGCGAACGCGCCCTTGAGCTGGGCGTAGAACCGATGGCCCGCATCGTGGCCCAGGCAACTTCGGGAGTTGAGCCCGCGTTGGTGATGATGGCGCCGGTTGAGGCGATTCAGAAGGTCTTGCGCAAGGCAGGCTGGAAGCTCGACGAAGTAGACTTGATCGAGCTAAACGAAGCTTTCTCTGTTCAGGCGGTAGCGATCACGAAGGAACTGGGATTGGATCCGGAGAGAGTGAACGTTAACGGAGGGGCGGTTGCTTTGGGCCATGCGATTGGCCAATCCGGATCGCGACTTCTGACCACGATGCTTTACGAACTAAAACGACGAGACGCTCGCCGCGGGGTGATCTCACTCTGTCTCGGCGGCGGAAACGCGGTGGCCATGGCGGTTGAGAGATAAACCGCACTGCTCGGACGCCGCCAAATTGGTATTGAATAAATTCTAAGGAGCTCGATTCGCTTGGCGGAGATAATCGGCGTAGTGGGATCAGGCACAATGGGCAACGGCATCGCGCAGGTGGCGTCGAGGGCGGGTTTTCGTGTCACTCTCCACGATGTTTCGCAAGAGTTTTTGGATCGCGGTCTAAACGCAATTGACAAGAGTCTTCAACGCGAAGTGGATAAGCAAAGGCTCGGCGCCGACGAGAAGGACGCAATCATTGGGCGGATTGAGACCACAACGGAATTTCAAGCTCTGAGCCAGGCTTCGTTTGTTATCGAAGCAGTTACCGAGGACTTTGAAGTTAAGAGGAAGGTGTTTACGACTCTGGATCGCATTACCGCGGCGGAAACCGTTCTGGCTTCAAATACCTCTTCGATTTCCATAACCAGACTGGGCGCGGTCACGCGCCGTGCCGACAAAGTCATTGGAATGCATTTCATGAATCCAGTGCCGGTAATGAAACTGGTAGAGGTGATTCGGGGACTCGCCACGTCGGATGAAACCTATCAAAGAGTTCGACAGCTCACCGAGAAGTTGGGAAAGACGGAGCTGGACTGCAACGATTCGCCAGGTTTTGTTTCGAATCGGGTCCTCATGCCCATGATCAACGAAGCGATTTTCACTCTCTATGAGGGCGTGGCCACGCGGGAGAGCATTGACGGAATCATGAAACTCGGGATGAACCACCCGATGGGACCGCTGGAGCTGGCCGACTTCATTGGCCTGGATGTCTGTCTGGCAATACTGAATGTGTTGTACGATGGGTTGGGCGATCCGAAGTACCGGGCCTGCCCTTTGCTGAAACGCCACGTTGACGCCGGATGGCTGGGCAGGAAATCCGGACGCGGGTTCTACGAATACTAAAACGGAGTCTGTAGTCGCGAGTCTGGAGCAATGAGTCAGATGTCGCGAGGCTGGTTTGAAATTGGTCTAGTTGTCGTTAACGGACTCCAGACTCATGACTCATGACTCTAGACTGTTCTTATGCCCTCTGTAGCTCATTATTGTCAGAAGTGCCTGGCGTCAAACCCGCTCGGGACGGAGTTTTGTAATCGCTGCGGCACTAGATTGATGATCATCGTCGAACCCGCGTCCGCTCGATTTGAGACCGTTGAAATAGCAGCCTCAAATGAAGAGCATCTCCTGGAAAGAATCTCCGCACTTGAAAATCGTCTTTCCAGGTTGACCGAGAGACTTGAACGGGGCCTGGATTTGCTTTTACGGCAGGCGCAAAACTCCCATTTCGACCGGGCGCTCGTTAAAGCCCTGGTGGGGTTGCTCACGGAAGACGGCATTGTGGAGAACGATCGGCTCGAGCGCCTTTGGCTCAACCAGTGCCAGCAGGACGCCAGGGAGCAACAGGATAGCGAGCGCCGCGAGCAGTTGCGCGTGAAGATCCTGGCCCACTACCACGGTCACGACCGCCCGGCGTTTGAGCAACTCATAAACGAAAGCTTCCTGTTTATTGATGACGAGCAACCTGGACGTGGTATCCGTTCTCTTCAACGCGCGGTTGAAATCGCCGCAAACAACGCTCCTTTGCTCTATTTCATTGGAGAACACTTTTTTAGGAAGGGCAAAACTGGTCGAGCGCGCGAATACTTATCGAAGGCCTATGAAGTAGCTCCGGACGACCAACGCGTTTCCTTATTGCTGGGGTTGACCTGCGCCGATGAGGGTGACACCGAACGTGCCAAACAATTGCTGAGTAGCGCCACGCAACTGGGCGGATCGTCATTTGCCGCACACTACGGTTTGGGTTGCGTATTTATCGCTGAAGAGAAGTGGCGCGCTGCATTACAGGAATTCAAGTTGGCCCTCGCCAGCAAAGATTCTCCGGAAGCACATTACGCGCTCGGTTGTCTCTATTATCAATTATCGCGAGACTCGCTCGCCGCTCGACATCTGAAAAAGGCGCTCGAAATGGACGGGGAGTATGGCGAAGCTTCGCGTGTGCTGGGCTTGATTTCGCGACGGGCCAGCCGCAAAAAGTCCTCGGGCGAGTATTTCGCGAAGTCTGCCACGTCACTGGGGATTTCTGAAAAAGGTCGTACCAGTTCCGGTAACAAGGTCGCCGCACCTCTATTCCGCAAATCAGCTGCTCACCCGAGGCGGCTCGTCACTGGAGGAGACCGGCGTCTTGCCGAAGCTCTGCGACAGGACGCGCTCCACGCATGTAATTCACCCGAAATTGAAGGCCGGTAAAGCGTTCAGCTGCGGATCAACGCAGGTCAGTAGCGTCTGCGGTAGCGGATAGGTGTTTTTCAACGAGCGGTGATGACCCGTTCGCTACCGCAAACGGTACTGACCTGACGGATTCGCGTTTATTTCGCGTTAATCCGCGGCTAAATTTCAAACTGACCCCAAGACCCCGCGTTGACACCCCGCCAACCACAGTTATAATGGCTTTTTGCGCGTTAGCCTCTGAAATTCGCTATTCGCTGCAGAGTGGTAGCTATGCGGATTGAGCTTGCAAGTCTGGAAGGCGGAAAAGGCGACTTTGACTACGTCTATGAGCCTGGCGAACTCGACCTGGATGATGACAGGCTGCGGCTCTGCGGAATTCCCAGGGTTTCAGGACTCATTGAACACAAGGCCGGGCGCGTTGAAGTGGAAGGTCGGCTGGTCGCTCAAGTGGAAGTTGAATGCGACCGGTGCCTCAAAGCGGTCGAACTTCCGCTCGACGTTCGGTTTGATCGCGAGTTAGTAACTGCCAGGGACTACGAAGAGCAGAGTGCCGCGGAGCTCACCGAAGACGATCTTGACCTGTCGGTATACGATGGCGAAGCAATCGACGTCGACGAGCTGGTAAAAGAAGAGCTAATGCTGGCGGTGCCCGCCCAGGTATTATGCAAAGAAGACTGTAAAGGCATCTGCGCGGTTTGCGGTGAAGATAACAACCTGGTTAAGTGTGGTTGCGAGACTGCGGAAGCCGACCCGCGCTGGTCAGGACTGAAAGACCTGGTGAATGGTAAATAGTTAATAGTAAATGGTGGCTTCGCACGGATCGACCATTTACCATTCACGATTCACCATTTACCAATTGGAGTAATTATGCCAAATCCTAAACGAAGACACTCAAAAGCACGCCGCGGCAAACGCCGAGCCCATGATGCCCTGCGCGCACCGCAGACGACCCTCTGTCCAAACTGTCAGGAGCCTCGCCAATCACATCGCGTCTGCCCGAAGTGTGGCTACTACAAAGGCCGGCAGATTCTGCAGGTCGAGCAAACCTAACCTGGTAAGAACTATCCCCTGTGCGAGATCAGTCGAAGGATGAGACCCGGCTCACGGGCAAAGTCGTTCTCGACGCGATGGGAAGCGACCACGCGCCGCATGCTGAAATTGACGGCGCGCTTGCCGCGACTCGCGATCTTGGGGTCAAGGTAATTCTGGTTGGGCAGCCGGAGAGAGTTGAACCCGAATTGCGCCGGTGTGGCTGGCGTGGGGACGGTGATCGCGGAATTGAGTTGGTGGGAGCCGCCGAAGTAATCGGGATGGGTGAACCGGTTGCCGCTTCGGTCCGCCGTAAAAAGAAGAGTTCTTTGAGAGTTGGAACGAAGTTGGTCAGTGAAGGCCGGGCCGATGGTTTCGTGTCTGCCGGCAACACTGGTGCGGCGATGGTCACGGCAAAGATGGTGCTGGGGATGCTGCCGGGAGTTGATCGGCCCGCGTTGGCAGCGTTAATCCCGACGAAGTCTTCGAAACCGACGCTGCTGCTCGACGTCGGGGCGAATGCCGAGGTCAAACCGCAGCATCTCGTTCAGTTTGCGATTATGGGCGACGCTTATTCGCGCGCGGTTTTGGGCACCATTCGACCGGTCGTCGGGCTGATGAGTATCGGCGAGGAGGAAGCGAAGGGAAACGACTTAACAAAAGAAGCGTTTCCGCTGCTTCGTGCGCTGAAGAGCTTAAACTTTGTCGGTAACGTCGAGGGTCGTGATGTCTTTTCCGGTCAAGTGGACGTTATTGTAACGGACGGTTTCACTGGCAACGTGATGCTGAAACTCTCCGAAGGTCTTACTGAAGCGATGCTTTCGATGATCAAGCGCGAGTTGACTGCCTCGGCCGTGACAAAAGCGGGTGCGATGCTGGCCAAGCCTGCGTTTCGCAACATTAAGAAGCGCCTCGACTACACCGAACACGGCGGAGCGCCTTTGCTTGGCGTCCGGCAAATTGTGGTGATCGGTCATGGCAGTTCCAACGCTCGCGCCATTAGAAATGCGATTCGAAGCGTGAAAGAGTTTTCTGAAAACCACGCCGGCAAGCGAATTGAAGAGGGCATTGCTGAAACCAACGCGCTGCTTGTGTAATGCAAACTGTTAGTTTGCAGTCGAGGGAACGCTTAACCTGGGCAAACTAACAGTTTGCTTTACTGTTTACTTGGCTTTTCGAAGATCTTGTGCTTAGTATTACCGTCCCAAACAATCGACTGAGGAAATAAATGGCAACTGCACGCGCCGGAATTCTCGGCACCGGACACTCTTATCCAGAGGGCATTCTTACTAATGCCGATCTGGAAAAGATTGTCGAAACCTCCGACGAGTGGATAACCACGCGCACCGGTATTAAACAACGTCGCAAGGCAGCGCCAGGTGAATATACGTCGATGTTTGCGGTTCGGGCTGCGCGTCAGGCGATTGAACGAGCAGGCTTGACCCCGGCCGACATCGATTTGATTCTTTGCGCGACCGTTTCGCCGGACCAGATCTTGCCGTCGACCGGTTGCATAATTCAGGCTGAGCTCGGCGCCAACAAGGCCGCAGCCATGGATCTCGTCGCTGCGTGCTCCGGATTTCTTTACGGATTGACCGTCGCGGACACAATGGTGCGAACTGGCCAGTCGAAGTATTCCCTGGTAATAGGCGCTGAAGTCCTGACGCAGTATGTTGATTACACCGACCGCCAGACGTGCGTGCTGTTTGGAGATGGGGCAGGCGCGGCTGTCGTCGGGCCGGTGGAGGGCGACCGGGGAATTCTGGCCGCCCGCATCAGATCCGACGGGCGATACGAGGAGCAACTATTTTCTCCGGGCGGAGGTACTCGCAGGCCACCAACTGCGGAGACACTTGCCGCCGGCGATCATTTTTTCAAGATGAAGGGCAACGAGCTTTTTAAAGTAGCGGTCCGCTCGATGGCTGACGTTTCCAGAGAAGTGCTGGAAGCGGCCGGGCTTAAGGCTGACGATGTGGACATATTCATTCCGCACCAGGCGAACCAACGGATTACCGACGCGGTTGCCAACAAGCTCAATGTTGAGAGTGAAAGGGTCTATTCAAACATCGCGATGCATGGCAACACGTCGTCCGCTTCGATACCCATCGGATTGGATGAATGCGTTGAGAGCGGCAAGATCAAAGAGGGCGACCTGGTCTTGTTGGCTTCATTTGGTGGCGGAGTGACCTGGGGTGGCGTGCTGTTGCGCTGGTGATGGCATTGCCGATTTCCGATCGCCACATGGGGATTTGTTATTCGCCTATTCGGTTGGCTGGTTGGAAATGCTAGCGAATCGCCTGCTCGGGGTTTGTTAGAGTTGCAAATTGGCAATCGACAATCGACAATCGGCAATGAAACTGGCGTATATGTTTCCCGGACAAGGATCACAATATCCGGGGATGGGAAAGAATCTGGCGGCGAATTTCCCGGTCGCAAAACAGATCTTTGAAGAAGCTGACGACGCGCTTGGTTTTTCGATATCCCGGGTCTGCTTTGAAGGATCCGCCGAAGATTTGCAGCTAACGGAAAACACGCAGCCTTCGATTCTGGCAGTTTCGGTGGCAGTTCTGCGCACCATCGAAGCAGAAGGTTTTCCACCACCCGCGTTTGTTGCCGGACACAGCCTGGGCGAATATTCCGGATTGGTCGCAGCCGGATCATTATCGCTGGGAGCGGCTATTAGCACGGTCCGTGCTCGCGGTCGTTACATGCAGGAGGCGGTACCACCGGGCGCGGGTGCCATGGCAGCTGTTCTCGGTGCAGAGTTGTCAGACATCCAGCGAGCTTGCCTGGAGGCCAGTCAGGGTCAGATTTGCGCGCCGGCTAACATTAATTCGCCGGGTCAGGTTGTTATTGCAGGAAATGCCGAAGCCGTTGACCGCGCCAGCAAACTGCTCAAAACGTACGGCGCCAAGAGAGTCGTCAAGTTAAACGTGAGCGCGCCTTTTCATTGTGAGCTAATGAGGCCCGCGCAGGATCGCCTGGCAGCCGACTTTGAAAACGTAACTTTTCACGACCTGGACGTGCCACTCGTCACGAATGTGGACGCGACCGCGATCAGAGAAGGGCAGGTCGCCAAAGATTCACTGGTGCGGCAAGTTTCAGCTCCAGTGAGATGGCTGGAGTCGATTCAGTTGTTGATTCGTGAAGGTGTTGATACCTTCGTTGAAATTGGCCCGGGAAAAGTTCTGAGCGGTTTGATGCGGCAGATAAGCCGGGAAGTAAAGTGTCATAGTGTCGAGGACGAAGCGAGCCTGAGCAACACCGGCGCAGCCCTTGGCCTTAGTTAGTTGTTAACGAGATTTCATCGCAGAGGAGCAAAACGAGATGCCCGATCAAGAGATCGAGAATAAGGTAAAACAGATCATCGTCGACGAATTAGGTGTAGATGAAAATGAAGTCACACCCAACGCTCGTTTCATCGATGATTTAGGCGCTGATTCTTTGGATACGGTTGAACTTGTGATGCGTTTTGAAGAGGAATTCGGCATCGAAATCCCCGACGAAGACGCTGAGAAGATCCAGAGTGTGCGCGATGCGTACAACTACATCGACCAGCACAAAAAGTAGACTGGCGAGTGAAAAGAATGAAGGGCAAAGAGTGAAGCGATACGGGAAACGATAACCGTTATCTGTAAACCCTTTTTGCTATTCATTTTTCAGCGCCTTTTTCCAAGGAGCCTGATTTGGCACGTCGTGTAGTTGTCACTGGCCTGGGTCTGATCACACCGGTTGGCAATACAGTTGAAACAACATGGGCTGCTCTGATGAGCGGACAGAGTGGCGTAGACTTTATTAAGAAGTTTGACACGGAGAAGTTTTCCGTAAAGTTTGCCGCCGAAGTTAAAAACTTCGACCCGCTAAAATTCATTCCCAAAAAAGAGGCGCGCAAGATGGGCGCCTTTATTCATTACGCCATCGCCGCCGCCACCGAGGCCATGGCCGATAGCGGCATCGTGCTGACGGAGGCCGGCAAGTTTCCCGAAGAAATTGCGGAGCAGGCCGGCACCTACATCAGCAGCGGTATCGGCGACTTCTGGGCGATCGAGCGGGAGCATTCGAAACTGTTGGATGAAGGGCCCGACCGGGTTTCGCCGTTCTTCATCGTTTCCGCGATCGTGAACCTGGCCGCGGGCCAGGTTTCGATTCGTTATGGCGCGAAGGGCCCCAACTCGGCCACCGCAACGGCCTGTTCGGCGGGCGCACACGCAATCGGCGACAGCTTCAGGATTATTCAGCGCGGTGACGCTGACTTGATGATTTGCGGCGGGGCTGAATCCGCGATCACGCCAATGAGCGTTGCCGGATTTGCCTCGATGCGAGCGCTCTCGACCCGCAATGACGATCCGTCGCATGCCTCGCGCCCATTCGAACGGGACCGGGATGGTTTTGTGATTGGCGAGGGCGCCGGGATTATGATTCTTGAGGAACTAGAATCAGCTAAACGGCGTGGCGCGAGGATCTACGCTGAGATCGTAGGCTACGGCATGACGGCGGACGCATTCCATTTAACGATGCCTGATGAAACTGGATCAGGGGCGCGCCGGGTGATGCAGAGGACGCTTCAGGACGCCGGAATCCGGCCCGAACAGGTTGGGTATGTGAACGCGCACGGCACTTCGACGCCATACAACGACAAGTTCGAAACCCTGGCTATCAAGAAGACGTTCGGAGATCATGCCTACAAACTTGCCGTGAGCTCGACCAAATCGATGACCGGACACCTGTTGGGCGCGGCGGGTGGAATTGAGGGCGTGTTTTCCGTTTTGGCCCTGAAGCGTAAGATACTGCCGCCTACGATCAACTACGTGAATCCCGATCCGTACTGTGATCTCGACTACATACCCAACCATCCACGCGAAGCGGAAGTGGAGTACGCGCTGTCAAATAGTTTTGGGTTCGGGGGGACAAATGCGGCGCTATTATTTAAGCAATATCAGGAGTAGTTGGGTCGTTCGTTTTTGAGCTTTGTACTTTGTGCTTTGATCTTTGTCTGGCAGCCGATGTTGAAGCAATTCTGACCGAGTTGAGAAGACGACAAAGGGCAAAGTACAAAGCTCAAAGATCAGTAAAGTCGACTGGAAAGTGATCATTCAAGAATGAAGATCATAGTAATGATGAAGCAGGTCGCGAACAAAGATGCGATTCTGCGAATTAACAAAGACGCTACCTGGATCGAGGAGGGTGACCTCTCGTTTGAGGTTAGCGAGTCTGATGGTTACGCCCTCGAAGAAGCACTGCGGGTGCGCGAAAAGCTTGGCGGCGAAGTGGTCGTTTGTTCGATGGGCCCGCAACGCGTCAAGACGGTCATCAAAGATGCGCTTGCCCGCGGCGCCGACAGGGCGATTCACGTCGTGGGCGATAATCTTGGATCGCTAACACCATATGCCGCAGCCGGCGCGCTGGCGGCCGCTATCGCCGATGAAAAACCCGACCTGGTATTTACCGGATTGCAGTCAGACGACTATGGCTATGGGCAAACGGGCGTCATTCTGGCCGAACTCCTCGGTTTGCCGCATGCGACCATCGCCATAGAAGTTGATGCCTCGGCCGAGAAGCTCCGCGTAAAGCGCGAGCTCGAGAGCGGCTGGTACCAGTGGTACACCATGCCAATTCCTGCTCTGCTCACGATTCAGTCAGGTATCAGTCAGATTCGTTACGCGACCTTGAAAGGCATCATGGCGGCGAAGAGGAAGGAGGTCAAAGAAGTTACTCCGCCGGCGGAGGTAACGGATCGACCTTCGCACCAGCGCATCGAGAAGATATATCTGCCGCAAAAAACAAAACAGACGCAGCTGCTCGGCGGCGGCGATGCTAAAGCAGGCGCGGTGGCCCTGGCGGAGAAACTTCACACCGAAGCACGTGTTTTTTGATCGGATGAAACGGTTAGACAGATATGAGTAGTGGAATTTTAGTTTTCATAGAACATCGCGACGGTGTCCTCAACAAGACATCGCTGGAGGCAATTGCCGCGGCGCAGAATCTTGCTTCACAACTGCAGCAGGAAGTTAGCGCAGTCATTCCCGGCTCGAACATCGACACACTGGCCGGGGAAATCGCTGCCTTTGATCTCGCCAGGGTGATTAAAGCGACCAACGCGAAACTGGCTGACTACACGCCTGACGGTTATAGCGACGCGATGGAAAGTGTAGTCAAGCAGAGCGATCCTCAGCTGGTGGTGATGCCGCACACCTATCTGGTCCGCGACTTCGCGCCAAAGCTGGCGGCTCGTTTCGGAAAGTCGCTCATCAGTGACTGCATCCGCGCACAGGTAACCGGGACTTCAATCACTTTTACCCGGCGTATCTTCCTCGGAAAACTGGATGCTGATGTTGTTTCGGACGGCGCGGCGCCGGTCTTCGCTACCTTCCAGTCAGGAGCGTTCCGGCCCGATCAGGCAAAGAAGGGAAGTGGTTCCCCGATAGAGGAAATGCCCGTTGAGGTCGGTGACATTCGCATGACGCCTGAGGCCCCGTTCCAGGAAGTGAAACAAGCCGTCGACTTGAGCAAGGCAGACGTCATCGTCGCAGTGGGCCGCGGGATCAAGAACAAGGACAATCTGGCGCTCGCGGAAAAGCTTGCTGAGGCGCTCGGGGGCGACCTGGCAGCATCAAGACCCATCTGCGATGCCGAGTGGCTGCCGATTGATCGTCAAATTGGATCCTCCGGACAAACCGTCGCGCCCAAACTTTATATTGCCCTGGGAATTTCAGGCGCCATCCAGCATCTCGTCGGTATGAAAAACTCAGGCACGATAGTCGCGATCAACAAGGACCCCGAGGCGCCAATCTTCGACATTGCCGACTACGGCATCGTCGGCGATCTTTTTGAGGCGGTTCCCGTTCTGACTGAGGAGATAAAAAAGATCAAGGGCGCGTAGGCCGCTATTTAAGATTGGGGAACGGGGAGGGGGTAAAGGGAAAAGGAGAGGCCAGCTTTCGTTCATCCTCCTTCCCCTTTACCCTTTTTCCTTACCTGCTTGCTTATTCTCATCCATAGCCGCCCGTGTTTCCTTCAATACGTCCTCCGGCTTCCATTCGTTTCCGCGATACAACTTCAACAGTTTGCCGTCCGGACCAATGATCGCGGTGCGAAGTACGTGGATGATTTGCTGTTGTCCCGATTGCTCGTCGTTGTAGTAACGAAGACCAAAGAACTTCGCGATCCCTTTCACTTCGTCAGCTGAACCGGCGGCAAACTCCCAATGAGAGAAAGTCTCATCTGAATACCTGCCGGTAAATGCTGCGCCATAACTTCGCAGTACTGTGGGTGTGTCGTACTCAGGATCAAAACTGACACTCAGGAGGTGTGTCTTCGCAAGGAGTTCCGGCTGTTTCTGAAGTTCCTGATCGATGGTCGCAAAGTTGTTGCTCATGAGCGCGCACTGGTCCGGTATTGGGCATCGCGTATAAATGAAGGTGAGCAGCAGGACCTTGCCCCGGTAATCGTGAATGCGGATGACCTTATTATCCTGATTCACCAGCCGGTAATTTGGCACTTCGTCGCCCACTTTCGGCTCTGCCCCGCCCTCAACGGGTGTAAGGCCCGACGAATCAGAGCTCTGTTCAGTTATTACTACCTCTTCCAACCACGACTCGGTGCCGTCCACTACTAGTGTGGCCGATATCTGATTGCCTGGAGCTGCAACCTCGAAAACCCAGTCGTCCTTGACCTGTAAAGGCATTGTCATGGCGGGCATGTAGTCTTTGACCTCTTCATGGGCTACGGTGACCGTGCGCTTGTCTGCTTCTACCGAGACAACCTTACCCTTAAGGTCGTAGCGCTTTTCATTCGCCGATCGCTTGGGGCCGCAAGAGAAAAGAGAGGTAAGAATTAGCAGGGAAGCTGAAATTATCACGGCAGAACGAGGTGTTCTTGGATGCATGAATCTTAGGTTTGAGAAATCCATGTTCGAAGGCCATCAATATGAAGTGAAATGAACGTCGAAATTATCCTTCAGCGCCGCGGAATTTGCTAACGACGTACGAAATGCGGGCTTCTCGCAATGCGATTGCTTCAGCCCGGAGGGCTCCAAGATAAGTAGCCGGTGGTCGAAACGAAGTGCAGACCACCGGATCAAGGTAGAAAAGATGGGCAGCACCCCGGCGGAGTGCGAGATTAAGGTGGCGCATCCGATCGAAGCTGAAGCGCGGAATCATTCGGTCAGGAGGTGAAGCGGATCAGGTCTATGATCCTGGATTATCTCGCACCCCGCCGGGGTGCTGGTCGATTGCGTCAGGTGATCCGGTGGTCTACGCTGTGCTTCGACCACCGGCTACTGTCTGCTAGCCCTCCGGGCTGAATCCACGGTTGTCTGATCGCTGTTTCCCGACGGCTGCCATCCGATCTCCGGCTAATCTCCCACAACCCTCCGGTTGAAGAACGCAGGTTGAGTAATGCCACTAACGAATTCGCACAGTCTCGGTGTAACCTAGCCAGGTGAACCTGGCACCAATTTTCGATCAATGAGCACACAATCAACCATCGACAACCAAACCGGTCGACGGGCACAACTCCTCGACGGCGCCCCTGTTGCTGAACAGATCAAGCGGGAGGTGGCAGAGGAAGTCACAGCGCTCCGCGAAAGGAGCCAGGTAAAGCCCTGTCTGGCAGCTGTGCTTGTCGGTGACGATCCAGCCTCCGCGGTCTACGTCAGAAACAAGATTCGCGCCTGTGAGGAAGTAGGGATACAGTCCGAACACCACGCGCTTCCGGCAACAACCAGCGCCGGCGAACTAGAGTCTCTGATCGCGAAACTCAACCAACGCGATGAGGTAGACGGTATCCTGGTCCAGTTGCCGTTACCCCTGACGATTGACGAGAGCGCCGTCATCGAATTGATCGATCCTCGGAAAGACGTTGACGCTTTTCATCCCGTCAATATCGGTAAACTCTCAATGGGCAAACCGGCCTTTGTTCCCTGCACTCCGGCGGGCATCATCGAACTGTTGGATCGTTCAGCGATTCCGATTAGCGGAACCAATGCTTGTGTGGTCGGTCGCAGCCAGATTGTGGGCCGCCCGATGGCCCAGTTGCTCTTGCAAAGGGATGCCACCGTTACAATCTGTCACTCTCGCACACGGGAACTTGCGTCCGTAACCCGAGAGGCTGATCTGCTCGTGGTCGCAATCGGTCGGCCTGGACTGATCGGACGCGAGCACATAAAGCCTGGTGCAACGGTGATCGATGTCGGCATGAACAAAGTCACTGACGAGGCAACTGCACGCAACCTTTTTGGCAATGAGGCCCCGGAGCGGATCGAGATAATTTCGCGCCGCGGTTACACACTGGTGGGTGACGTGAATCCAGCTGAGGCCGACGAAGTTGCAGGCCGGCGCACGCCGGTGCCCGGGGGTGTTGGTTTGCTGACGGTGGCCATGTTAATGCACAACACACTTAAAGCTGCTCAGCAACGAAGGGGCCTGCGTTAGCAACCAAGTCAACGATATCCGCTATTCAGAAACGTTAAGGAGCAACAGTTACAATGAAGAGAACCATTCCAGTCGCGGCGAGCCTGATGATCATGGCAATCGCGGTTTCAGTTTCTGGCCAGAATCCCCGGCCTACGCCCACGCCCGCGCCGCGACCAGCGACACCTACTCCCGCCCCTGCGGCGCGACCAGCGACACCGGCGCCACAAGCTCCGGTTAGCAATGCACCTGTTCCAGAGGCTAAGGTCGCCGTCGTTGACACGAGCATGTTTAATGACGATAAGACGGGAATCAGACGATACGTCAACGCGGTCAAGTCTGTAGAGCGGGAGTTTCAACCGAAAACTGCCGAGCTAAATAACCTCCAGGCGCGCGTAAAAACTTTGGCTGACGAGATCGCCAGACTGCGCGGGGCGCAGGTTGTGGACCCGAGCACGATCAAGAGTAAGCAGGACGAAGGCGAACGTTTGCAGCGCGAGTATGAATACAAAAAACAGCAGTATACGGCTGATTTCGAGAAGCGCCTGGGTGAGACCACTGTGCCTGTTTCGAACGAAATCATGAAGGCGCTAAACCAGTATGCAGCCTCGCGTGGGATCACCTTAACCCTTGATTTCACCAGACTGGCTCCCGCTATTTTGACGATGGTTCCGGCGCTGGACATAACACAGGCTTTCATAGCGGACTACAACAGCAAGAATCCCTAACGATCGCCGATTCATGTTGCGCGTTGGCTTAACAGGATCGATTGCGGTAGGCAAGTCGTTTGTGGCCGCAGTGCTGGCTGAGCTGGGCTGCCATGTGCTCGACGCCGACGACGTTGCTCGTGACGTCGTCGCTGCCGGGTCGCCCGCGTTGGGGGAGGTAATCGCAGCGTTTGGTGAAGATGTCCTCCAACCCGACGGCTCCCTTGATCGACCTAAAGTAGGCGCGCTTGTTTTTGCCGACTCCGAAAAACGGAAGTTGCTCGAGTCAATACTCCATCCTTACATTATTGCCGAACAGGACCGGCGCTTGAACGAGTGGGAGGCAAAAGATCCGGACGGAATTGGTGTTGTTGATGCAGCGCTGATGATCGAATCAGGCGGATTCAAACGCTTCGACAAGCTGATTGTGGTCCACTGCCGTGAAGAGGTGCAATTCTTGCGGGTCATGTCGAGAGATAATTTAAGTCGTGAAGACGCGGAGAAAAGGATTAGCGCACAGATGCCTCAATCGGAGAAGAAGAAGTTTGCCGACTACTTGATTGACACGTCAGACGGCTTTGAGCCGGCACGCGCACAGACGCGCGAAGTCTATCTGGATCTTCGTGCGTATCAGGGTCTTAAGGCGGGCCCGAACCCGTGAATTCCTAATGATGCGAAGTCGTAAAACGTTTCGAAGACCCGGCCGTTTGCGATTCTGGTTAGTGGCCCTGCTTCTCACCAGTGTCTGCTTGAGTCATTCCGGTTGCTTCCTCAATGAAAAGGTCGACACGTTCTACGGCCGCGTTGTCGTGCCGCGCTCTCAGGAGTTTAATTGGAGCGATGGTGGGCTGCCGCAAACTTTCGACCCTGCATTTGCGGCCGCGCCTCCCGACACTGATCTTGTGCGAGCGATCTTTGAAGGTCTCACCGATTACGATCCGCAGACGCTGACGCCCGTGCCGGCGGTCGCAACTCGCTGGGAACATTCCAATGATGGGCGGGTCTGGACTTTCTATCTCCGTGACGACGCGCGCTGGTCTAATGGGGAGCCCGTAACCGCAAACGACTTTCTGCGTTCCTGGCAACGTACCATTCGGATTGGCGACCTTGCGCCGCACACGCAGTTGCTGGCAAACATCGAAGGCTCAGACAGACTGACTCCCGCTGTGAGCACCCCCGCTCCTGGCGCCGCGGTGACTAAAGGCGAGTCGCCGACTAATACTGCAAGCGCGCCGACCAGTAACAACCCAAATCGCGGTTTTGGTGTCGAGGCAGTTTCCGAGCGCGTCTTGCGTGTACGGTTAAGGCGGCCGGACCTGAACTTTCCCGCGCTGGTTGCCCACCCGGTGTTTCGTCCAGTAAGAACCAAAGGCGAGAACTCGCTGCGAAAGATAGATTCGGCTGAGTTGGTGTCGAATGGGCCATTTGCTCTGACGGTAACTCAGGCCGAACGCGTCGAGCTCGAACGGGCGAATAACTACTGGGACAAAGACCAGGTCAGCCTGCAACGCGTCGCCTTTGTGAACGCCAGGGATGCGGAGTCGGCCCTGGCGGCATACCGAGCGGGCGAAGTGGACGCCGTAACCAATGCGGCGTTCGAGCCGTTGGCAATTAAACTCTTGACGCCTTACGAGGATTTCAGGCGCACGACCTATGGCGCACTGACTTACTACAGTTTCAACACATCACATGCGCCTTTCGACGACGTGCGCGTTCGCGAAGCTCTGACACTGGCCATCGACCGGGATCGGATAAGCCAGGACGACCTTCAAGGAGCGACCGAACCGGCTAAACGGTTCTTACCGCGAGTGGAGGTGATGTCTTCCGAACCAGTCGTAGATAAGTCGGAGTTGCTGGAGAAGGATCACGAGCGCGCCAGGCAGTTACTCGCTGAGGCTGGCTTCGCCGGGGGCAATGGGTTTCCAAGAGTCAGGTTGCTTATCAACCGTAACGAGCAGCAGCGTGTAGTTGCGGTGTCCGTGGCAGGCATGTGGAAGGCCGCTTTGAATATTGATACAGAGCTGATCATACGAAATTGGGATGAGTATGAAGCGATGATTCGGAGCAGCGAGTATGATGTCGTGCGTCGCGGCGTTGTAATGCAGACGACCGACGAACTGACGAACATTCGAATGCTGTTTCGGGACGCGATTCCGGACGCAGCACAGCCCGGTGGTCAAGCCGCAACGGCGAGTACGCCAGGTGGCGAACCGTCCGCGGGCCCGGCCGTTTCGCTGAAAGGGCGAGCACTCGGGCGCCTCCAGCCAATGGAGACTGAGCAACAGGCGCTCAAAGATTTGAGTGCAATGCCGATCTATTTCGCGTCGTCGTATGCTCTGGTTAAGCCGTACGTAAACGGTTTTGATTCAAATGTACTGGATGCGCCTTCACTCAAAACCGTGCGTATTGATGTTGCCTGGAAACCTCCAGCCGATGCAGGGAAGTAGTTTTCGGTGGGTACCGGTTCTGTCTGACGACAAGGACTATTGATCAATAGGTTTTTGCGTGCTAAGTTCCGTCTGTTTGCTGAAGAAATTCATTTCCAAAATGGCGATGGCTAGGTCCTACTCAAGAGAAGTGGTAATGGGATTAGCCGTCGCCGCTTTATTATTCGGTACCGTAGCCTGCAAGATTCTCGCCAGCAACGAAGAGTTTTTTGGAAAGACCACGCCTCCAACCCGGAACGTTTTTCGTTACGTTAACGGCCCCGAACCCGAATCGCTCGATCCCGCCATCAGCAGCGGTCAACCAGAAGCGCGCATTTACATGTCCCTGTTTGAAGGGCTGGTCGAATACGATCCGAAATCGCTGGATGCCATTCCGGCGCTCGCGGAAACGTGGGACGTAAACCAGGACTTTTCGGAGTTTGTATTTCACATGCGCGAAAACGCCCGCTGGTCGAATGGGGATCCAATTAACGCGCATGATTTCATTTACAGTGTCCGGCGCGCCCTGGCACCCGCTACTCTGTCGCGAACAGCGGGAATCGCCTACAACATTAAATATGCGCAAGCCTACAACGCCGGGAAGGTTTTCGTTCGCGATCCGCAGACGGGCCAGTTTCTTTTGGAGATGGATTTGGCTGGGGACGAGGTCGAGGCGAATGCGCCGCTAAGCCAAAAGCCACTTACGCCGCCGGAAGAGCTAAGGAGTAGCCGTTCCGGTCCTGATATGCTGCCGGTAAACATCAAAGACACGGCGTTTCATCAATTAATGCATTCGCCGGCGCGAGTCACGTTGCCGGGGTCGGAAAAAGATCGCGCCAAAGCGCTGGCGAGTAATCCCAGCCTTCAGGCGGCGATCGAGGGCAAGGAATTCGTTAAGGTGAAGGGTGAAGATATTGGGGTTGAGGCGGTTGACGACTACACAGTGCGAATATCATTGAGCCAGCCGGCGCCGTATTTTACGGGAGTCATGGCCCATCAACTTTTCCGTCTGGTTCCACGCAAGGTAGTCGAAAAGCACGGTCCTCAATGGACCGACCTCGACAATATCGTTACCTGCGGGCCATTCAAGCTGAAGTCGTGGAAACCCTACAACGAAGTGGTGGTCGAGCGTGATCCGATGTATTGGGACGCCGCCAATGTTCGTCTTGACGAGATCGAATTTCTGGTTTCCACGGATCACCCAACCAGCATGAATCTTTATCGCGTGGGGGCAGCCGACGCGGTGGTGAACCATTCGGTGCCAAACGCGTGGCTTGACGTGGTCCAGCCGAAAAAAGATTACATGGATGCGGCCGAAGCCGCGATCACCTTCATCGTCATGAATGTCACGCTACCGCCGATGAATGACCTCCGGGTCCGCCGCGCCTTCAACATGGCGATCGATAAGGCCACTTATTCAAAATCCAAACGGAGCACCAAACCGCTTTACGCGTTTACACCCGAAGGTATTTTCGTTGGCTACCCACAACCACAGGGCGAAGGCTTCAACCCTGAGGAAGCGCGACGATTGTTGGGAGAGGCCGGTTATCCTGTTACTCAAAAACTGGACGGAAGCTTCGAGTGCGAAAAGTTTCCCGTGGGGGAGGTGAGTTTCAGCTTCAATACGCATTCATCCAACAAAGCGCTGGCCGAGTTTATGCAGGCCCAATGGAAACAGAATCTCGGGATTACCGTGGGCTTGAACAATATGGAGCAGAAGACATTCATGAACGCGCGGGCCAACCTGCAATACAAAGGCTTTGCACTATTTATCTGGGGCGCGGATTACATGGATCCTACTACGTTTCTAAACCTGTTTCTGACACCCAGGGGAGACAATGGCACCGGCTGGTGGGACCAGAAGTACATTGACCTCCTGGAGGAGGCGAACCACACGCTGGACAAACAGAAACGTTACGAACTATTAGCTCGCGCCGAGAAGTATATGCTGGATGTTCAGCCGGTCATCCCCATTGAGACACCTGCGGTAAAGTGGGTGAAGAAGCCATACGTAAAGGGAATGTATCCGAATCCGTCGTCGCTTTTCGCCTGGAAGTTTGTCTACATCGAACGCGATCCCGCGAAGTGGGACTACGCCACGCCTAAACTGACTGATTAAATAGGGCAGACACTTCTGTCCTTATTTGGTTGTGTTGAGATAGATGCGACAGATGCGTTAGTCAAAAATTTCCTTGTCGAAGTTACAGACAGGTCACCCGTCCAACAGATGCTCCGCTTCATCATCCGCCGCCTGATCGTCACGATCCCAACAATTCTTGTGGTCATTACGATCACGTGGGGTTTGATCAGACTCGCGCCCGGAAACTTCTACACCGGCAACAAGAAACTTCCGACCGCAATTGAAGCCAATATTCGCGAGAAGTACGGTCTCGATCAGCCGTGGCATGTTCAGTATCGCCGCATGATGGGCCAAATTCTCAGAGGCGACTTTGGAACGTCGCTAAATTACGAAGGCCAGTCAGTCAACAAAATCATTGCTCGTTCGCTGCCTGTGTCTGCCACGATCGGAGTGCTGGCCTACCTGCTGGCGCTGATCGTCGGCATTATCGTTGGCTCGATCGCGGCGCTTAAACAGAACTCAATTTGGGACTACTCATCGATGGCTCTCGCGATGCTTGGAATATCTGTGCCAACCTTTGTGCTTGGGCCAATTCTCGTTCTTTTCTTTTCGCTAATGCTTTACTGGTTGCCGCCTTCCCGCTGGGAGGGGTTTCCGAGCGTCAATCTGATTCTTCCGGTGCTCACGCTTTCGGCCGTTTACACGGCGTATGTCGCGCGGTTGACTCGCGCCGGCATGCTCGAAGTGCTGAGGTCTGACTACATTCGGACTGCACGCTCAAAAGGATTGAGCGAAACCCGGGTTGTGATGCGCCACGCCTTGCGCGGGGGACTGTTGCCGGTGGTCTCGTTTACCGGGCCGGCGCTGGCATTTCTGCTTACTGGCACGGTAGTGGTGGAGCAGATTTTTGTGTTGCCGGGTCTCGGAAATTATTTCCTGCAGGCGTCGTTGAATCGCGACGAACCTTTGATTATCGGTATTGTCGCCTTCATTGCGATCACGCTGTTGCTGATGAATCTGCTGGTCGATATCGCCTACGCGTTTCTCGACCCGCGGATACGATATTGAAGTAAAGCAAACTGTTAGTTTGCGAACGCACGTTTCGAAGTTCGTTGAATCTGGTGAGTCAAAAAGCAAACTAACAGTTTGCTTTACAGTTGAGGATGAGCGACGAACACCCAGTAGTCCCGCACGAACCGGAAGAGGTGGACGAGCCGGCTTTGACTCCGCTCGGCACGCCTCCAGCGCCGCCAGTACGCCCCCGGCAAGGCGACATGGTCCACACTGCAGCTGAGATCGCTGTAGGCGAAGCCGACGTACGTTCGGCTGAACTCGGCGAGCACGTGGCCGGCGGTTCACTCTGGAGAGATGCCTGGCGCCGGTTACTGAAAAACAAACTGGCAGTCTTCGGTTTGATTGTGGTTGGGATCATAACCCTGGCTTCAATCAGCGGACCGTTCATCCTGAAAAACACGACGGGCAATTCGCCTGAGTTTATCCCGGCTGACGCCGCGCTTATCAAAGCCTTTCCGCCATTCACGGCGCCCGACGGATCGTTTTCCTGGCAGCATCCAATGGGAACTGACACTCAGGGCCGCGACTTGCTCGCCCGTGTGCTTCAGGGCGGACAGATATCGCTGATGGTGGGAATCATTGCCACGTTAATGTCGCTGCTCGTGGGGGTTGGCTATGGCGCAATCTCCGGATACTTTGGGGGCAGACTGGATAGTCTCATGATGCGCATGGTAGACGTCCTCTACGCGCTGCCTTACCTCATTCTGGTGATCGTTTTGCTTTCGATGTTTCGCAGTCAAACGCCGCAAGGGCAAATCATTCTCCTTTTCCTGGCGCTCGGCTCAGTCTCATGGCTGACGATGGCGCGCATAGTACGCGGTCAAGTGCTATCAATAAAGAACCAGGAGTTTGTGCTGGCGGCAAGGGCCACCGGCGTCTCTACCCGACGCATCATCTTTCGCCACATTCTGCCCAATACGCTGGGGCCCGTGATTGTCTACGCCACACTGACGATACCGAGTGTGATGCTGACGGAATCCCTGCTTTCGTATCTGGGCTTCGGGGTGCAACCGCCAATGGCGTCATGGGGAAGTCTGGCGGCAGAGGGAATACAAACGATTGGGATCTTCCCATGGCAACTGGTGTGTCCGGGAGTCACGATGGCCCTGACACTGTCTTCGCTAAACTTTCTTGGTGACGGTGTTCGTGACGCGCTTGATCCGCAGATGCGGAAATTCTGAGTTTTTTTCGAGTGAGGTTGAGTTGTTTTTCTCGCGGTGGAAGCTGTTAGTTGTCGAATCTGAAATCTGAGATTTGAAATTTCACAATTGAGATCTCAAGTTACATGACTGGCACCAATGGCAATCTGCTCGAAGTAGAGGACCTTCGCACCTACTTCGAAACTGAAGACGGCACAGTGAAGGCCGTCGATGGAATCTCGTTTCAACTGAAGCGCGGCGAAACCCTCGGCATTGTGGGCGAGTCCGGTTCAGGCAAGTCCGTCACAAACCTCTCAATCATTCGTTTAATCCCTGAGCCGCCAGGAAGAATCGTTTCCGGCCGGATTCTGTTTGACGGGGTCGATCTACTGTCGCTGAAGGAGCGTGAGGTCCGCAAGATCAGGGGGCGGCGGATCGCGATCATCTTTCAGGACCCGATGACGTCATTGAACCCGTTCATGAAGATTTCGCACCAGCTAATGGAGCTGACGCAACTCCATCTCGGTCACAGCCGGCGGCAGGCCTACGACCATGCAATCAGAATGCTGGAGACCGTCGGTATTCCCGACGCACGCGAGCGCGTTGACAACTATCCACATGAGTTCTCAGGTGGAATGCGACAGCGAGTGATGATCGCCATGGCGCTCTCCTGCGAGCCTGAGCTGATTATCGCGGACGAGCCCACGACGGCCCTCGATGTGACCATCCAGGCGCAAATCCTCGAATTGATAAAGAAGGTCAAGCAAGCGACGGGCACGAGCGTGATGCTGATAACACATGATCTCGGTCTTGTCGCCGGCATGACCGACCACCTGATCGTGATGTACGCGGGGAAGGTGTTTGAGCAGGCGCCGACGAAGGAATTGTTTGGGCAACCGGGCAATCCGTACACTCGCGGTCTGCTTCGCTCAATTCCCGATCCATTGCGAGAACAGGACGAGCTTTATCAAATTCCCGGTCAACCGCCGGATGTTGCACATTTGCCGTCAGGGTGTCCGTTTGCGCCACGCTGTGAGCGTGCCGAGGAGATCTGCAATCGCGAGTTTCCGCCATTCGTTCAACTAACAGCAGAACATTATTCACTCTGCCATTTTGCCACCGAAGTGTTTCACGAATCGGGTGCGCCGAGAGACAACGGAACATCCAGCGAATGAGCGTTCATTACTCACATTTGAACGGGATGGACCAAGCGCCGCCTGAGGAAGGCTATCGCGCCGAACCTCTGATCTCCATCAGAGACTTAAAATTGCACTTTGATCTCGGCGGCAACATGAAGGCCGGTTTCAGGAAACTGCCTGCATGGCTGCGCATTTTGATCTTAGGATCAAGTTTGGTGTTCGGAATTGTGATCGGTCTTTCACTCGGCGTCATCATCGGCGTCAATCTTGGAAGCTTCATTGGTGGAGTAACAGGCTTTATCGTCGGCTGGCTCTCCATTCCAATCGTTGCCTTTCTAACCGGTTTCGCTTTCTTTTCCTTGTTGCGCTCGCTGCTGGTCCGGATCATCATCGGCTCAAATCGAATCGTTAAGGCGGTTGACGGGATAAATCTCGATATTTATCCGGGAGAGACGCTTGGCCTGGTCGGCGAGTCGGGATGCGGGAAATCGACTCTGGGACGGGCAATCCTGAAACTGAATAATCCAACCTCCGGTCAGGTAATCTATCGCGACCAGGATCTCGCCAGCCTCTCGGCGCGGGAGATGCGCGCGCAGCGTCGACACTTGCAGATCATTTTTCAGGATCCTTATGCGTCGCTGAATCCGAGAATGACAGTTGGCCAGATCGTCGGGGAGCCTCTGGAAACATTTGGGATCGCGCAGGGCAGGGAAGCAGAGGTGCGAGTTCAGGAGTTGCTGGAAACGGTAGGTCTTAGCCGGCGTTTCATGAAGCGTTATCCGCATGAGTTTTCCGGCGGGCAACGGCAGCGCATAGGGATCGCTCGTGCTCTGGCTGTAGAGCCTGACTTCATCGTCGCTGACGAGCCAATTTCTGCGCTCGACGTTTCGATTCAAGCACAAATTCTGAATCTGCTGGCAAAACTACAGCGAGACAAGAAACTCACTTACCTGTTCATTTCGCACGACCTGCGCGCGATTCGCCACGTTTCCGATCGTGTAGCCGTCATGTATCTTGGCAAACTCGTCGAGATTGCCGACTCGAAGACAATTTACTCGGATCCGCTGATGCCTTACACCCAGGCACTCATTTCGGCAGCGCCGGTCCCCGACCCGATTGTGGAAGCAAGTCGCCAGCGAATTGTGCTTCAGGGCGACGTGCCATCGCCGATTAACCCTCCTTCCGGTTGCCGCTTTCACACGCGTTGCCCCTATGTAATTCAAGCGTGCAAGGAGGTTGTTCCACCTCTCGTCGAGATCAAGCCAAATCACTTTGCTGCTTGTATCCGGATCAGCCCCGAGCAGCCCGATATTGAGAAGGTTGCGTTTGACGATGCGCCTGGATTAGCCGCTGCCGAAGCTGGTGTCGACGAATAGCCTGCGATGTAGTTGCGTCAGTTTGGGATTAAGCCGCGAATTTACGCGTATGAACGCGGAGCGCACTAAGAACGGAGAACCAAGACGATCCAACCGAAGATTTCTTATCCTTGACGATTAGCTCATCGACCTCCTTTTTTTCACACTCACGGTTAATTATCGCAAATCGGCAGCCGAGCATTCGTAGCCCACCCTGGCTTTGCACAAAAAGTCGATTAGGATTCGAGTAGATTGGTTAGACGGTTCCTTTTCTTCGTCGCAGCGCGACGGTCGAAGTTAGCCCGGCCTTTCAAGGCCGGGGTAGCCAAAGACGCAACCTCGTCGCGTTAGCCGACGATTGAGGCAATGCTCCCGGCGTCGCTGACGCGACGCGATTGCGAGATCGGTGTCTCTTACCCGGCCTTAAAAGGACCGGGCTAACTTCAAACCGCCGCTACGCGGCGAGGAAAAAATCCCGGCTCTTGAGATATTCGAAGACTTTTTGTGCAAGCCCCCATTCCTAACTTCAAATTGACTAATTACTTCCGCGCCCGGCCTTTTTCTGGCTCAAACCATATGAAATGCAGTCTTTATTGGTCGTTTATCTGTAGGGTAAGTTGTTTTGCGCCTATTGGTTTACCGAGTTAACGGGTGACCCCAGGCCCTTTTGGAAACGAATTTGGCGTTAATACGGCAATCTATAATGCAATTGTAGGGCGTCCCTCTGGGATGCCCCGGATCGGCGGAAAGAGGTGGCGCCCACGGACGGACGCCTTACAATTGAGGCAATTATTCCCGGTCCGCGTCAGGTTCAGAAAGATTGCAACCAATGCCGCGCCGCAAGCCACAGAAGCGAGACGTGATGACGAAAGCCCCCACCTCCGCCGACTCCCCAGCCGGAGCCGAAGAAATTCTCCAGGAGCATCGCCGGGATGTTTCCGGCGGATGGCCTGAGGTGCAGGACGAACTCGCTGCCTCGCTCGGGCTGTCGGTGTTGCTGGTGGACGGCCGCCAACCTCCCGCCCTGGTGATTTCAAACAACAATTCAATCTGTCACGCATTCCAGTCGTCGCCTGAACACGTCGGTCTTTGCGACCCATATTGCGGTGATGCCCATCGCAGAGCAATGAGCGCCGGCGCCGTCGTTCAGTATAAGTGTCACGCCGGAATTCAATGTTTCACTGTGCCTGTTCAAATTGGCCGGGAACAGAATCTTGCAGTCATCGGTGGCCGTGCTTTTGTGGGTGGAGTCGATTACCGCGCACTCGCCGATCGGTTTCGTGCCGGTGAACTCAATGAACTCCTGCAGCGAGACCCGTTTCGGAATGTCATCTTTGCTGAGCCGGAGCGACTCGATCTACTGGCAGCTCGTCTGGAGAAGGCAGCGCGAAACTTCAACCTGGCCCACAGTCCCGAGTCGGCTGTTTCCGTGCCGCAGGACATTTTGGATCAGGTCAGGTTGGACCAAGTTAAACCCGATACTGCCGGCGACCGAGATTCAATTAAAGCTCGAGCTTCAGCGTCCGCAAGCCGAGGCTCTCTGGTTGAAAGTATCGACGCGCAGGTTGACTCGCCACCCGAACTTCAGCGTGAAGTTCAACGCTTGCGTACTGAGCTCGAGCATCGTTCCAGGCTAGGCCAATCGTTGCAACGATTTCTTGAGCGCATCAGCTCACGTGACCCGGAAAAGACCTACCAGGCGATCCTCTCACACTCGAGCGATCTGCTGAAGGCTGAACGCTCGTCGCTCATGGTCTTTGATGAAAACGCCAACGACCTGATCCTGAAAGCGTCTGCCGGGCTTTCGGTGGATGAAAACGACGTCGCACCGATGCGAGTTGGTGAGGGTATTTCGGGCAGTGTGATTGAGACGGGCCGCGCGCTGGTGGTGGAGAACATCGATAAGACTACGCTAACCGCTGCGCCCGCGGACAGAAACTACCGGACCAAATCGTTTATCAGTTATCCGATCAGCATGCACGGGCGGAAAATCGGCGTGCTTAACGTTACCCATAAGGTCGGAGATAAGACTTTTGATGACGTCGATCTAAGCCTGCTCGAAATCATCGGGCCTCAAATCGCGGTGGCCCTTGAACGGGCTGAATGGCAGGAACGGGCGACTCAGTTTCAATTGATGTCGATTACCGATCCGCTGACCGGGCTGCTGAACCGGCGGTATCTGGAGGAGCGTTTGACTGAAGAACTTAATCGTTCGACGCGTTACAACTATCCGACCAGTTGCCTGATGATCGACATAGACGACTTCAAGAAATACAACGATCGCAATGGCCACCAGGCGGGTGACGTAGCACTGAAGATTACTGCTCATAACCTGAAGGCCGCGCTTCGTTCCGCAGATGTTGCCTGCCGGTATGGCGGCGAGGAGTTTTGCATTTTGTTACCGCAAACCTCGCTGACTGAAGCGGGTGTGATTGCCGAACGCATGCGTCAACGAGTAGCGGAGACGGATTACCCATATGGCAAAGCGCAACCATTGGGCACGGTCAGCATCAGCATTGGCATCTCCACTTTCGCTAAACAAATCGATACAGCTGAGAAAGTGATCGCCGCCGCCGATCGCGCTCTGTATCGCGCCAAGAGCCTGGGCAAGAACCGGATCCAGTTTTACGTCGACAATCTCGCCGGGGCCCAGGCCCATTGATTGAATTTGTAGGGGCGTCACTCCGCGGGCGCCCCTGATTGCATAGGACCTGAGTTAATGCAAGGAGGGGCCGCCCACGGAGGGACGCCCCCTACAGAATTGTCTTTTTGATGAATCGAAGCCCAGAAGATAGACGCCGGATACTCGGCCGCGTCAAACGCGCAGAGTTTGTGGGCCGCACGGCGGAACTCGACCGACTCGTGTCTCACGCGACCCGGGGCGAAGCTCGCGGTCTGTTGATCTTGCTGGCGCCGCTGGCGGGAGTCTCAGAGCTGCTGCGGCAGGCTTACGACGAACTGTTTCGACGTCAGGGCGATGTCGTTCCGATCTACTTCTCCCTACCGCGCTCGGAAACCACAGCGGTCAGCGCCGCGATTGAATTCCTTAGCGCTTTCCTGCTTCAGTACGTCGCTTTCCGGCGCGACGAGCCCTCACTCTGCGAAGCGTCACTAACGCTGAATGACCTGGCGGACCTTGCTCCTGCCTCCGACCTCGAGTGGATTGAGGAATTAGTCGAGTCGTACAACAAACAACGCTTCGGAAATGACGATAGGGAGTTGGTCCGGTTTTGTCTGAGTGCGCCGAGGCGAGTTCCCGTGACTGCGGTGCGACCGTTTGTCATGTTGGACGCGGTGCAGTTGTCGAGTTATTCAGAGTCGGACGTCCCATTCGCGACCGAAATCATTCGCGGCCTCAAGGCCTACGCAAATCCGTTTGCACTGGCAGGCTTGCGACGTGAGATTGCCGATGCCTTTGATCGGGCCGGCGCTGATGCTGAGTCCTTCGATACTATTCGTCTGGAGCCGCTACTTGAGGAAGACGCCCGTCAGCTCGTAGCATCTGCCGCCAGCCGGCAGGAGGTGGCAATTACTGACGAGAGTCGTGACCTGCTGGCTTATCAACTGGAGGGAAGTCCCTACTTTCTAACCGCGATCCTTCAGGCTGCTCACGAGAAACAACTCCGGTTGAACAGTTATCTGGACTGCGAGCGCCTGTACGTTGATGAGGTGCTTGGCGGCCGGCTCAATAGATACTTCACATCATTGTTGGAAAACGTTGCGGCGGAGCCGGAAATTCGGGCATCGCTCGTGCGCGTGCTTTGTGAGGCAGTTCCGCAGAATAGTCGCAGCGCATCGTTTGAAAGCTGGCGCAAGCGTTTGAAGCTTGACGCTCGCGTCGTTGAGCGCATTCTGCGGCGCCTGCACATCCAGGAACTGGTCAACTGGGACGGCGAGACTATCGATGCGGACAGCGGGCCGATTGCCTGGAAGGATTTCCTGCGCAGCCGGTTTCGCCTGGATGCTCTGCGAGAGCCTCGCGCACTCGTTGTGGCGGACCTGATGGCGGCCGCGCTGAAACGAGCGCCACAATCCATTGCCCAACATTATCGAAGTGCGGCCGGACTTCGCCTGCGCGAACTGCTGTCGAGGTTTGATTCGCAACATGTCCCCGGAGTGCTGTTTGACTACGAGCAGTTTGCGACAGTTTACAAGGGCCTTGCTCCGGAAGAGATTTCGGCCGGCCTCGAATCCGATACTGCACTGATGAAGCTGCCGCAGGTCTTTCATACGGCCGGTGGAGCGTCGTTCAGCCGCGAGCTCAAACAATTTGGCGAAGAAGTGTCGGCAGTCGCACACGCGTTTGAAGGCGCGACCTACAGCGACGCAAATGAAATTGTCTGGCTGTCCGCCCGGATTGAGAGCAAACTCGAAGCGGACCGGACGCTCGTCGAGGCCTGGTGTAATCGTTTGGAGAACGTCGCTCGCAAGGCAGGTATCGCCCGCTTTCAGCTTTGGCTGATCGCAAGCGAAGGCTTCAATGCGGAGGCCAGGAGATTGCTGCGGGAACGTGGCGCCTTCGGTTCCAGCCAACAGCAGTTTGAAATTTTGGCCAGTCGTTTGAGTGAAGGTGAAGGCGTTGCTCCGCAGGCTGAGGAGAACGAGGTAATGATGGTCCTGCCGATGGGCGGAGACTACGAGCTACTCGCGGCCAACACGGTCGAGCAGTTGGCCCGGCGGCTCAACTTTCGACCTGAGGCCATCAACCAGATCAAACATGCAATCGTGGAAGCCTGCATAAACGCTTCCGAGCACAGTCTGAGCCCGGATCGCAAAATTTATCAGCGTTTTCGGGTCGAAAATGATAAATTGGTTGTCACTATTTCGAGTCGAGGGATCGTGCCCTCCACCGTAAACGGTCATAACCGGGAATTGACAACTGGAAATGTTGACAAGACAGGCGAGCAGCGACGCGGCTGGGGACTCAAACTCATCAAGACCTTGATGGACGAAGTTGAGTTTGAACGCGTGGACGAAGGCACCAGCCTGCGTATGACTAAGTACCGGAGATCGTAAAGCAAACTGTTAGTTTGCTTGTGGTTCAATATCCTCAGTGCAACCTCAGTGAGCTTTGTGTCTTCGGTGGTTGAGTTTTTGGTTTGGATATCCACCACCGAGACACGGAGACACAGAGCCGGCACAGAGAAAACTGAAAAATGGCCGAAGCGATCAAGTCAAACATACGCTCGCACGTCGTCGGCTCGACCGCGGTGGTCTATGCCAGCGACTATCTCAATAAGCTAACCGGCGAACGAATCGAACGCGAATGCAAGAAGCAGCTTGATTCCGGCGCCCGCGCTCTGGTAATCGACTTCAGCGATACCGAACTCGTCAACAGCATCGGCATCTCCATCCTTCTGGGAATTATCGACATTGCGGAAAAGAGCGGCGCCAGGGTGGTCTTCTCCGACGTCAACAACGAGACTGCGCAGTTGTTTGAGATGTTGGGCCTGACCCGCCACGTGGTGCTTGCCAAGGATGAACAGGAAGCTCTCTCCAATCTTTCTTCCCTCACACAGACGAGAGTAATCAGTCACTAGTTTTCTAAATGGAGTCAACCACTCAAAAACTCATCCACTCCTTCGGCGCACTTGCCGATTTGGGGCAGGAAGTTGCGGACACGGGCGACTTCAGCGAGATGGTCCGCACGTCGCTGCACCTCTTGCTGGGCACGCTGGCAATCAGGCGCGGGGTGGTTTTGGAATGTTTGCCGGTTGAGGAATCGATGAAGTGCCTGGCCGTGTGGGGTCTGGGCGATGACTACCAACCGCAGATCACTCTCGACGAAGCTGATCGCGAGGCTTTAGTCGATGCTAGCGAACCCGTTATGTACATCGCGGACGACGTCCAAGGTCCAAAGTCCAAAGTCCAAAGTCAATCAGACACCGAAGCATTGAATGCCTCGATCGCTAACACTGTCAACGCGAATACTGGGACCGCGGGCGTCCCGCCCGCATCGAGCGCCGTCAGGCGCGAGCAGCCCGTGTCCGGCGCCACCCTCCCAGACTCCTCCGCTTTCCTCTCCGCTCACGCAGCCGAGCTTCGCGCCCAAAGGATCCAACTCGTCGTCCCGATGTCCGTACGTGGCGCATTAGCCGGCCTCGTGTTTCTCGGCGGTAAAGCCAGTGGCGAACCTTTCACCTCGGACGACATTGAAGTAATCCAGGCCATGGTGCGACACATCGGCGTCGGCATTCACCAGCACCGCCTGCTTGCGGAAGTTAAGACCCAGGCCGAAGAGAACCGCCGTCTTTACGAAGACCTGCGCGCCATCTATCGCGACACGGTGCGAGCGTTCGCAGCGGCAATTGACATAAAGGACAAATACACGCAAGGGCATTCCGAGCGTGTAGGCAAGTACAGCGAGATCATCGCGCGGGAGCTGGGGTTTAGTGAAGAGGAAGTTGAAGGCATGGCCATCGCCGGTTACCTGCACGATGTGGGCAAGCTAATCGTCGAGCGCGACATCATCAACGCCCCCTACCCGATTGATGCTAAGCAGTCGAGCGAACTAAACCGCCACCCGGCGGCCGGCTTCGAGATTCTTTCGCCGATTAATCATCCCTACGCCGACATTCCTCTTTCAGCCAAGTATCACCACGAACGCATGGACGGACGCGGCTATCCAGACGGCCTGACCGACACGCAGATCCCGCTGGGCGCCAAGATCGTCACCGTCGCCGACTCGTTTGACGCGATGACCACCGATCGGCCCTACAGAACCCGCCGTACGTTTGATGAAGTGGTTGAAGACCTGCGCCGCAACACCGGCTCGCAGTTTGACCCTCGCGTGGTGGCTGCTTTCTGTCGCGCGTTGCTGAAGGAATTGAATGGTGAAACGAAAGAACGCCGCTTCCTGAAGATGCTTGGCAAGAACTACCTTGACGCGGAAAAGGACGGGCCACTGCTGAAAGAACTACTCACCGAACTCGATCTCAACACCAGGTCTGCCGCCGCCAGAAACGCGTAACGTCCGCGCCTTAGAACCCAACCAGATGATGCGCTGGCTCCAGAGGAGCCGAATATTTATAGATACAGCTAAGAATCATACCGAGCGCGGTTCGCGCCGGATCCTGGAAATCAACACGTGCCCGAAGTGGGTTGCCGCCACCGGGCCTCCATAATCTCTCCTGTTTTGGCGATGAATGTCACCGAAGTAGACTTCAGCATCCGGCGCTATCGCGCTCAGAACTAGTCGGCTTGTTTGCACAGAGAACTGAAGACGGCACGCATTTGCGTTACTTCGGCTGGATGCGGAGGATAAAGTTGCAGATCGCGATCTTCTGATCCGGTTGCACCGGCGTGCGTTCGTCTCGTGGGATTTCGCGTCCACCGAGGAGCAGGGGATTGCGGCCTTTCGAAATGATCCAGAAGCGGCCATCGTTTTCGCGGGTGAGGGTGGCGTGAATGCGGCTCACTTCCGGATCACCCCTCAACGGCAGGTCAACAGTAATCGAACGCGAGCCTCGTCCAATGGTGATCTCGTGTTTTATGACCGGTACCACCGCCTCGCGAACCCCGTCTTTCCAGACCTCAATTGAATAGAGCTCCTGGATGCGGGGCCGCACCACTGTCAGCTCGGCCTGCTCGAAGCCTTCATCAAGGTTGTCATCCCGGCTGCCGTCGGCACGCTCGCGAATCGTGTCGTTGAAGTTTATTGGCCGCGGAGTGCCGCCAAGCGATTTTTCCACTCGCGGCGTCACCATCGTATGTCCGCTCTCGGTCTCATCCCACACGCCCTGCACGCGAAACTGCCCCTTCTCCAGCGTGCCGTCAACACGAAGTTCTACCGCAAATGATTTTGCGGCGAGCTGGGTCTGACCGCTCAACTCACGAGCGCGTTCCGAGAGCACGTGGAAAAGGCCCTGCTCGAGACCGCGTCGCTTGTCACCCTGCCAATCCTTATCATCCTCGGCGCTGAGGTAGACGACGTATTCGCGTGGAATGTAAGTTGGGCCGCCCGGCGGCGTGAACATTTCGCGTTGCATGACGGCTTCAACTTCGCGCGCGATCTTGACCAGAAACTCTTCCCAGATGCGGCGTGGTTTGGCGTGTTCGTCCGCGGCTTCAAGCAGGTCTTCGCCGCTCTCGCCGTCGATCCATTTTCGAATTGATTCAATCAGGCCCATAGGTGGTGAATGGTAAATGGTGAATTACTATCCGCAGATTACGCAGATTAGCAGAAAGCCTTAAGGTTGATGATCCAGCTCTGTTATGGTTCTTAATCTGTGTAATCTGCGGATAGAACGCTCGTTAGTCAAACCGCACAAACCGTTTATTGACCCAACCCTTATCCGACGTAAACGGATCCTTTTTTGGCCGGCCGTGTTCGAGCACTTGAACTTCATACCAGTTATCGGTGGCGCTCAATACCTTTACACGTGAACCAAATTCCGCCAATCCGACTGCCTGGTTCGTAGAGCTCGCGTCAGGCCTCAGATTTACGTCCGTTGTTGTAACACCTTCCCGGCCAATTATGAAAACGTCGCTGAGCCGCGTGACGCCGGCAAACGGGTTCCAACGAGAGGTAACGTATTTGTGCGTCGCCAGCAACATGCCGGTGAACGCAACGATAAGTATCAGCGCCACGATGAGCGGCCGCATACGATGTGGGATCCGGGGCGCCCGCCGGGTCCATTTGGCTTTCTCAACCGGCTTATGCGGCAGGATCGCCACGGCCCCTTTCGGCGAGCGTGCCGGGCGTGATCGCTCCAACACCCGGGCCTCATTAACCGGCACCACAATCTTCGGGCGATTACCGCGCTCCGGCTCCACAAACTCTCGAGGAGGCTGGTCCGCTGGTGGAAACTGCGCCACTCGGGTCGTCAAACTCTCGAATGAGGGCATCGGCGGCGCTTCGCTGACGTGTTCCGGTTCAACGGCCAGGTCTGCGCTGGGCCTGCGATCAGTAAGCGGCTCAGTTTGTCCAACGACGGCGGCCACAGCCTGCAGCGGGCGTGTTGGCGGTAGCGCCGCTTCGGCGAAATCGTCCCAAAACTCCTCCACCTTCTGGTACCGCCGGTCCGGCCTAATCTGAGTAGCCCTCTCCAATACTCTCAACACCGGCCTCGACCAATGGTGCGTCCGAATGGGTTCGGGCAATTCTGTGATTGCATGTTGCGCAAACCGGCGCGGCGATTCGCCGGCAAGCAACGCGTAAGTGGTCTTCGCCAGCGAGTAAATGTCGGCGGCCGGAGTAATATGACCAGAGGCAATCTCACCGAGATCGAGTGAACCGGTTTGGACCAATGGATTGTGTTCGGGCGCCGAGTAGATGTTTGTGCCCACGCGAGTGATCGCGCCCTCGGTGGCTTCGAGACGCGCCACGCCGAAATCGGCAATTTTCACGATTTTCCGATCAGCTGTCAGCAAGAGATTCTGTGGCTTGATGTCGCGATGAATTACGCCGCACGCGTGCGCATGGGCCAACCCGGAGCAGACCTGTTCCAGATAGTGCAACGTCTTTTCAATTGTCAGTGGCCTGGAGCGTGATAAGAGTGCCATGTCGCCGCCGGGAAGGTATTCGAGCACGATGTAGTGGAAGGTAGTTCCGACCAGGTCGATGGCGGTGCCGTGGCCGAGGCGACTAATGATGTTTTGATGCCGCACGCGATCCAGCGCCAGGGCCTCGTTCTGAAAATTGGTCACCAGCGTGTGTTCAAGCTCAGCGTCGGGCGTCTCATTCAAACTCATGTTGAGCGCCTTGATGACCACGGTTTCCGGCGCGTCGTCTGACGCCGCGTTGTCGCGAGCCACGTAGATCTCTGCATAGCTACCCCGGCCCAGACATTCAACAATGTCGTAACGACCATCGAGCCTGCTTTGTTGTAGCTTGAGTTCTGGCATTGTCCACGCGAAAAGTTACCTTCCGGTCTTAGATGCGTCGCCGGCGCGTCGCGATGTGAGCAGTAATTGGTCGAGGTGACTCAAGGTGAACCGGGAGGGGATGTCGGTGCGGGCCGGAGCGTTATCTTATCAAGACGTTGCTGGGCATTAGGCTTGTCCTTCTCAGACTTCAGGGCCACGGCGGCCAGGCCCAGGGTGGCCTCGGTTTTCAGTGTCGAATTCTCTGGAGACGGATTCCCATCCGCATTGATGATGGCCGCCTCAAAGGCCCTGGCGGCTTCCTCGTAGTTTCCAGTCAAAAGCGAGGCGCGGCCGTACAGATAAAGCAGTTCAGGCTTGGTGGAGGCAAGTGGCGCCTGCAAGTCTTGCTGCGTAAAGCGGCCGTCTTTGCCGGCGAGGGCCGGCAGCCGCACGAGCCAGCCGCCTGGATCGAAATCTACTGACCGGCGCTCACTCTCAAACCAAACCCGCCAGTCTTCGGGCTCTGCCGGTGTTGGTGAAGCCTGCGCGACGGTGGCGTTGTTTTGAGCGAAGTAAGGTATCGTCCCTCGGTATTTTCTGCCGGCATAAAACGCCCCGGCGATCGCGCCAACGAAAATCAACAACACAAACAAGCGTCCCAGCGTTCGGACGAAACCTCCGCTGGATTTCGGTGCAGGCGTGGTCACCGTCTGATTGATGCTCGATACCGCCACCGGAGCGGGCGCAACGACGGCCGGCGCCGGTGGCTCAGGGAAAGCTACGCGCGAGGCCGGCACAAAACTCGGGACGGGATCCGGATGCGCAATCTCAACTGTGTCCCGTAAGGAGTGAGCAGCAGTCATGGGCGTTGTTTCAGGAGACATCGTCCGCTCCAGATCTTCTCGCCTCTCATCAGCAGATACATGCGAGCCTACCCGGACCAACACCGCGGTGAGATTATCCTCAGCGCCGCGTTCGAGGCAGCGTTGTTTAAGCTCCTCACACAGCGACGTCAGATCGCCATGAATGATCAGCAACTGGCGCAATTCATGGTCAGGTATGTGGCGGGTGATGCCGTCAGTGCAAAGCAGAAACTGGGTGCCATCCTCAACCTCGGTAACCTTCATGTCCACTTCTACGTTGTCTTCAGCTCCGAGCGCGCGGCTAATTACATTCTTGCTCGGGTGATTGGCTGCCTGCTCGACGGTCATCCGGCCGGCCCGCACCTCTTCTTCGACAACTGAGTGGTCCGCCGTTTCACGAACCAGTTGGCCCGCGGGGGTCAGACGATAGAGACGCGAGTCGCCCACGTGCCCGAAGGTGGCGACGCCGTCCTTGAGATAAAGAGCGACGACGGTGGTAGCCATCATCGAGAACTTGTTGTGCTCCTGGGCCATCTGGTGAATGGAGGCGTTAGCTCGCTGGATCGCGAGCTCCATCAGATCTTCGATGTCGGCGCCATCCACCCCATGCCGGAACGCTTCGTCGAGCACTTCAATCGCCGTTTGCGAGGCAACTTCGCCGGCTTCCGCGCCACCCACGCCGTCGGCAACGGCAAAGATGCCGCGGACGCTATCCTCGAGGAAAGAGTCTTCGTTAAGTGGTCGCTTTTCGTTGAGGCCGCGATCCGTGATGGCTGCGGAAGTAATAGTCAAACGTGGCATCGGATCATTCTGAGGCTTACTCATTCAACCGCCTCCAACTTCAGGGACGACTCCGGCTCTTCCCGGTATTTCCGGGCAAGCGCGCGGTCGCTCGCATTCCGGTGGGAGAAAGCCATTAGCATTCCCAGCATTGCAAAGCTGGTTATCAAACTAAACCCCCCGTGGCTGACAAACGGTAGGGTGATCCCGGTCATCGGCAGTGCTCGCAAAATACCTCCGATATTGACGAGGGCCTGAAAACCCACGAAAGCTGTCAATCCGGCGGCGCAAAGCTTAGTAAACATATCACGCGCATCCAGCGAAGCACGAACACCAGCCGCCACGAAAATGATAACTGCAAGAATAACAATAATTCCGACCGCCAGTCCCATTTCTTCGCCGAGCGCGGCGTAAACGTAGTCGGAATCCGCGATGGGAATGACTTCCGGAAAACCAAGGCCCAGGCCACGACCGGTGTTTTTTCCCGAGGACACGCCGAAAATTGCCTGGGCTGGCTGGAAGGCAAGTTTATCGAACCAAACATCGACGTTAACCAGCTTTTGCATGGCCGGACTCTGGTCGGCGAGTTCCTTCAGTCTCGGATCCTCTCTGAGGGCCTCCTCGTAGTCTTTTTTCCACCACGACACTTCCGGCGACGGCGGGTCGAAAGCAGCCAGCCAGAGATGAAAGCGCTGTTGGATACGCTGGGGAAGCATAGCCTGAATCGGTCGGGCCACTGTCGGAAGGAGCGGCACTCTCTCCTGCACGCTTCTCGGGAGCGCCCCAATTACCAGGATGCTGATTACCAGCAGGACTGAACCGACAAATAGAAGCAGTTGGGGCCAGCGCCTGACAGCGACCAGGTATAAGGTGGTGTATGCGCCACTGAAGATTAGCATCTGGCCAAAATCTTTAAGCGCAAAGAACGGCACAAACGGCAGTGCCGCCATTGCCAGCAAAGGCACGACATCGCGCGCGCGTGGCAGCCCCCAGTAGGTTTCCGCCAGGTCTTTGTAACGGGCAGTGAGAATCCCAGCGAAGCCGAGGAGGAATGGAATCTTCGATGGCTCCCATGGCGTCATGTTGCCCAGCGCTTTTCCACCGCTTGAATTGATCACCGCTGCGGCCAGCGGCAGCAAAGTGAACAAGACAATGATGAAGCTATTCCGCTGGACCCACGCGACGAAGCCATCGCGAATGCAAAACGTATATGCCAGTCCAAAGGCAAAGAAGGAGAGAATTGGAATCCATGTATAACTCGACGTCAACGCATTCCAGACCGTGTAGTTTGATTTGATTACCGGGAGCTGCGAGATATCGATGGCGTGAGGTGGAGTCGGGGGCAGACCCATCAACTGTTTCTTGTTGGCATCGTAGTTTTCAATGATGTAACGCGTCCGGAGGGCATCCATCTTTAGTTCACGGGCTGCGGCTTTATTGCGCGCGTTGTATTCCGGATCACTGTAAAGCCGGTACTGGATGAGCATGCCGGTGGCGTAGAGTAAAACGGCCGCGGTAAAGAGAATCCACTGACCGCGATACTTCATTACCCGCGACAGCCAGATCACCATCACGAACAAGGGGAGGAACATCAGGATGTCGCGCACCGCGCCGATGACTGACGTTTCATAACCGCGAAGCACAGCTGCACGGTGAATGCCCCAGTAGCCCGCAATCTCAAATCCTATGATTAGCAGGATGATTAGCAGATGCGATGATGCGCGGTTTTTCACGGGTTGGTCAGTTGTTAGTAATCAGTTGTCAGTTGTTAGTAGAGTTGAGTCCACCATTTGTTAATCACTCTTTTCCCGAATGTCACGCTTCGAACCGACTCTTTATCTTCGCGCTTAATACTAGTTTGGCGGCCGCGGAACTGATCGACGCGGACGGGGTACTCGCGGCCTTTGAGCAGCCGGCTGATTCGTCGTACCGCTGAAGTATCCGAGGTCCTTCGCCTTCAAAACCAGCGCAGCCGCAATCGGCGCCGCTGATCTCGATCCATACCCGCCGCCCTCTACAATTACCGCCATCGCCAACACCGGTCGCTCCAATGGCGCGATGCACAAGAACCATCCGTCAACTCGTGGATGCTCCGTGTCCATTATCTTCTCTTCGTACTCGCGAATAATGTTGCCTTTGTTGTCTTTCTCGATCCGATGTCGCGTCTTTGGTTGCCCTGTCTTGGGGTCGTACACGGGAACGACTTTCTGCGCCGTCCCGGTCTTGCCTCCCGTATTAATTCCGGCAGCCTTCACCGGGCCAAAAACGCCCCGAGCAGTGCCGCTAGATCCGCCCGTTACCAACCCCATGATCGCACGCATCCTTGCGCCCTGCTGTTGATTAAGCACCTGCTTGAAAACTTCCGGAGGTCGATCAAGCTCGATCCTGGGCTTCATCAGTTTGCCATCCATGTTGGCAATCACCGCGGCCGCGAGGGCCATCTGGAAGGGCGTCATCTGGCCCGCATAACCCTGACCATAGCCGATCAACGCGAGGTCATATCTGGTGACAGTTTTGCCGGTGACAATCGTAGATTCACGAGGGGCCAGCGCGCGCTTCACCGCGTCGGTGCTGGCATTCCACAGCTCGGGCTCCTTGCGGCCACGCAAGGCTTCAGCGGGCGTGTCATACGCGCCTATGCCCAGCATCTGCGCCGCACGCTTCAAACGCTCTCCACCCAATTTGACGCCCATCTGGGCAAAGTATTGGTTGCAGGAAACCTCGTAGGCTTTATCAATACCAATCCGGCCGTGCACCTCGCCTGGTCCGCCATCGTCGAAGATCACATTAGCGCCCGGGGCGGCGTAGTAACCTCCACCGCTGCAATTGAACTGGGTCTCCTGTTCGCCGGCGAGGAATGCGGCGGTCATCGTTACTGTCTTAAACGTCGAACCCGGAATGTAGTAAGCACCGAGAGCGCGACTCACCAGCGGTTGATCGCGCTCATTTGCGTCGAGCCGCATCCAGGTTGTCTTGTCTCCAACTTCTTTCAGGCTGTAGGAAGGCTCGCTGTAAAGCGCGAGCACCTCGCCCGTCTGCGGATTCAGAACCACCACCGCGCCGTGCTTGCCTTTTAATTGATCAACCGCAGCTTGCTGTAAGTCGCGGTCAATTGTGAGCCGCACGTCCTGGTTGACCTTCGCCACGATGGTCCGGCCTCTGACAACTTCCCAGGCATCCGGCAGCGCCCCACTTTGAACTCCAAACAGCGCGCGTTCCAGACCCGGATCCCCGAGGTCAGATCCGAAGATGTGAGCCATCGCCTGATCCATCGGGTATTCGCGCGTAATCTTTCCGTTCTGGTCGCGTTTGTAAAAGGCGAGCGCCCGCTCCAATTTTCCGCTGCGATCGAGTATCCAGCCTCGCAGAGTCGACTCGGAGAGACGGCGATTACGCAAGTCTTTGTAGCCTAACTCCTGAAACTTCTCGTTGGTTTCCGGAGCGTAGCGAGTCCAGTAGACATGAAAGGAAAAAATAAACAGGCAAAAAAGGACGAAGACCCAGCGGAGAGCTCTCAGGCCGCGATTGGTTGAGGTTGAGCCAAGTTTCTTCTTTACTTCGCGCGGGAGATCGGCGGGGACAGCGGCGGCGACTACGATCCCGCGCCGTCTGTTTCTAAAGAGTGAAATGAGAAGGAGCAAAACTATCAACAGCAGGCCGCCCAGGTAAACGAGGGTCAGGAGCGCCGGCCACCACTCCGCAATTTCACGAGGCGTCGGGGAGGGAGTGGGCGTTTGCAGAAACAACGAGAAAAAAGGCATTCGTAGTTGTTAGGAATCAGTAATATCGATCAACGTTTCAAAATCACTGCAGACCAGGAATTCGGTCCCCAGCCAACGGCGCCGGATACCAAATATCGCAAGGCCCGACGCAGCAATTCACTCCTCCTGTCGAAACCGCACTTCGACATCTCCAAAACCAACGACGTCTCCCACTTCTATTTGGCGCGCCTCGCCATATGAAATCCGGCGGCCGTTGATGAAGGTGCCGTTTGTCGAGCCAGTGTCAGCCACCAGAAGTGTTCCCTGCAGGTTCAGGGTCAGTGCCGCATGAATCTTTGAGACGCTCGAGTCGTTTAGCGAAAGTTCATTGTCTGAAGCCCGGCCCACACTCACGCGCTTCCCGCCCGGCTTCATCGCGAGCGGAATCTCCTGCACGCGATCTCCAATCGTCACCCGCGCGGTAAAGTTAACGTCCGGCACAGTTTCAAATGGACTTCGCTTGGGAGCTTCGAGTTTGCTGCGCTTTGCCTCGTCCTCCTGCTTGAGTTCTTCTTCAAACTCACCAAAAGTGGGATCGACCGAGATGCCGCTGGTAAAAATATCAACTTCGGTTTCCACTTTGACTGGCGCCAGCGTGCGATAACGGTGGTCGTTGATGTGGTCGATTGCGGCCGCCAAAATCTCATGCTCCAGGTCTTTGATAATTTCCGGAGGCGCCTCGGAATGCGTGCCCCATTCAATCTTGAGCTTCAGGTGATGAGGGGCTATCTGGCCCTTGCGACCTTCATCGCGACTGCGTTCATCGATCAATCGTTTCATGCGTTCAACGAGTTGCGACGTGGTTAGGCCGCCCTTTGGCGTTACGGTGCGGCCAAACTTTCGATCGACCACATCGCCCATGCCTTCGAGCACTCGACGAAGCAGACGCTCTGGTAGAGCTTCTTCACGTTTCTTTTTTGGGGGTTTCAGCTCTTCAGTCATATTCGTGCAAAAAACGCAGTCCAATGTTTGACTGCGCGCAAAAGCTTGTTGCTTGGGAACGGGGGTATTCTATCGGAAACCGGGCGGAGACAATAGATTAACTTCGCATGCGGGCAGCTTCATACAATAGTACGCCTGCGGCAACGGCAACGTTCAGGCTTTCCGCAGGCCCGCGCATCGGGATTCGAACAGCCAGGTCAGCGGCGGCAATTTCATCCGCCGACAGGCCGTTTGACTCCGGGCCAAGCACAAGCGCGGAGGCCAGCTTCCAGTCTACTTCGCTATAGAGAGTGCGGCTGTGTACGTCCGCGCAGATAGTCTGAATACCGCGCGCTGAAGACCACGCCAGCACTTCGTCAAAGGTCGGTCCAAACCACAGCGGCAGGCGAAACGCCGAACCCATGGCGCCACGCAGAGACTTAGGCGAAAAGGGATCGGAGGTGTTCGGGGTGGCGATAGCGCCGGTGGCGCCGGCAGCTTCGGCGGTGCGAAGAATTGCACCCACGTTGACGGGATTGTTAATCCGGTGCATCACGACAATCAGCGGGGTCTGTTTCTGCGCAGTTTCCAGATGCTCCCGGCCGGAACCGGGACGGCCGGCAAGTAAGACGATTCCTTGCGGCGTCTTCGTGTAAGAGATGGATTCCAGCAACTTCTCACTGACGGTTACGATGCGGTCGCAAGCTTGAGCGAGCTGTTCTAACAGGGTGGCAGCTTTCGCCTTTTGCGCCAGTTCGTCTGAAACGATCACTGCTTCGATTTTCAGCCCGGACAACAGGGCTTCTTCGGCAAGACGCAGGCCCTCGATGAAGACCAGATCTGAGTTTCCGCCATCGCGTACTTCACGCGTCCGGCGGAGCAGGGAATTGTCGCGGCTGGTTATTCTCATCGCTTAATTTGTCGGGACGCCCCAACAATATTGGCGGGAATGCGATCTCCACCCACACTGGCCAGTGATCTGAGACATTCAACGGACGCGCGACGCCCCATCTCGAAATCTCCACCCCGCGGTAGAAAATCCAGTCTGCGTCCATTCGCAGGCCGGCGCCGCGCCAGGTTGCAATGCCTTTGGGAAACGGGGTGGAGTAACCGTGTGACTCCATAAATGCATAGGTCTCATCGACCTTCCGCTTCGACAGAGTGTTGAAGTCTCCAAGAATTAGAGTTGGTCCGGTGAAACTCTTCGCTCTTTCAACTAAAACCTCGAGCTGTTTGAGTTGGCCGCCAACCTGAGCGTGGGGATCGACGTGCGCATTTATCACGCGCAAGCTGTGTTGTCCGGCAACGACGGTCGCGGCCATTGCCAGCCGGGGGCGCCAGGCACATTCCTGCCAGGGCAAATCAATGCGCTCGACGTCGCTCAAACGCAACCTGCTTAGCATTGCTACACCCGTGTCACCTGGATCAAACAGGTCAATAGGTTCTTCAAAGTTGAGCCACCACTGTCGCTGCATTGGCTTTTGACCGCGCGGTATTCCTGCCGGCACATGGATCCAGCTCATCTCCAGACCTTCCGCCAATTCGCGGGCCACATGATGACCACCCGTGCGACCGGTTTGTTTATCGGCTTCCTGCACTGCCAGGACATCTACGCGCGGCAGAAGCTTGTTTTCGGAGAAGGCGCGAACCGCAGTCTGGATATGGCGCCCAACCTGCAGGGCCCGTCGCCTCCGGCGGCGCAGCCGGAGTTTGCGCATGATGCCGCCGGAAATTAGAAAGCGGCCAACCGCATAGCGAATGTTGTATGATGCCACGACGATTTTTGAAACATCAGTTTCCGCGCCCCGTCCAGGCTCGATGTTGCCAAACTCAATTAGCTCGGATTCTTTGAGTGGGGGAATCGCCGTTAGCATCGCCCCTTATCTTTACGCGAAACGGCGCAGGTAACGCAAACTGTTAGCTTGCGGCGTGCGTTAAATGCCATGCATTCACCGCAAACCAACAGTTGCTTTACAAATCTACGACCGATCCGCTCATTCATTTGACCTCGTAAGACGGCTCGCCAACAAGAGAGATCATGATTCGAATTGTAACTGCCGCAGTTGACGACATGTTTTTCGCTTCGAAGATTCGGGAAACGGCCAAGGCCCTGGGATTAATCGTAAACTTCCCCCGCAGCAAGGAGGTCCTCCTCACCACCATCAACGAAGATCTGCCGCAGCTGATCATAGTGGACCTTCATACCAGGAAGTTCAGCGCATTTGAGCTCGCGAATGAGTTGAAGGCTGATGAGAAAGTGAAGTCGATCCCGTTGCTGGGTTTCTATTCTCACGTGGATACCGACACGCAGCGGAAGGCCCTCGAGGCAGGCTACGACGAGGTGCTTCCTCGTTCCTTGTTTTTCAGGGAACTGGCAACGATTCTTGCGGGTGAGAGCTTGAACAAGAGTCCCTGAGGGAACGGTCGATTCAACCGACCGGGGCCGGCACGATTACCTCATGAATCGCGCGCACTTCGATGACGAGCTGTTCATATTGTTCAGGAGTGAGCGCCTGTGCTCCATCCGAGAGCGCGTGATCCGGCTGGTCGTGAACTTCAACAATCAAACCATCAGCGCCAACCGCCACTCCGGCGCGCGCCAGCGGCGTAACCATGAAGTTTTTACCGGTTCCGTGTGATGGATCGACGATAACCGGCAAATGCGAAACTCGCCGGACTGCCGGGACGGCCGCGAGATCGAGAGTGTTGCGAGTGTGCTGCGAAAACGTCCGAATCCCTCGCTCGCAAAGAACTACCTGGGAATTGCCTTCCGACATGATGTATTCCGCAGCCAGCAACCACTCATCAAGCGTCGCTGACAACCCACGCTTCAGTAATACGGGCATTCGAGATTTGCCCGCGCGGCGCAGCAGCGTGAAGTTTTGCATGCTGCGCGCACCGATTTGAATGACATCTGCATAACGCTCGACGAGATCTACGCCGGCTTCGTCAAGTGCCTCTGAAACAATCTTCAAGCCGTAGGTGTCGCGGATGTCAGCCAGAATTTTCAATCCTTCCTCGCCCAATCCCTGAAACGCATACGGCGAGGTGCGCGGCTTGAAGGCTCCGCCGCGAAAGAAACGAGCGCCACTACGGCGGACGGACTCCGCAATCGCAAATGCCTGGGTCCGGCTTTCGATGGCGCAGGGCCCGGCAATAATTGCCAGCTCATCCCCTCCGATCACGGCGTCGCCCACGCGCACCACCGTCTTTTCCGGTCGAAAGTCCAGCGTAACCAGCTTGTAGGGTTTGCTGACGCGGACGGCCTCCGCCACGCCCGGTAGATTTTCAAAATGTGCCGGGTCGATAGCCCCCTGGTTTCCCGTGATGCCGATGGACGTCCTGGTGGACCCAACCACCGGATGGGCCTTGAAACCGAGCTCTTCAATGGTGCGCACGACGGCCTCAATTTGGCTGTCGTTCGCACCGGCTTTCATTACGATGAGCATGACACTTTTATACTCTGACGGTTCGTGAAAAGTACAGCAGGAGTGACTCTGTTGTCAGGCTCTCGTCTCGCTACCCAGCCAGCTTCTCCCGCTTCTTAGACGCGATCCCAGTAGTTAGCTTGAGTGAAAAATCGGGCGGAGCGGGTAGCGGCATCACAAGAATCACTTATCGCTACATCCGCTCGGGAACACTGATCCCCAGCATTCGCAGCGCGGCGGTCAACCGTCGCCGCGTGATGTTGGCAACCGAGATCAATACCGCCCGACGCGTTTCGTCTTCTTCAGCAATTATTCGGTGGCGGTGATAGAAAAGATTGAACGACTTGGCCAGGTTGAAAGTGTACTTCGCCAGATTTGCCGGTTCGGCCGACCCGGCACATTGCAGCACAGCTTCATCCAATCGCTCGGCGAGGGTCACTAACGCCCAAATTTCAGTGCCTGTTTCACTCTGCAAAATCTCGGAAACGCGCTCACTAACCTCCGGATTGTTCGCTGCACCCGCAATAAGCTCCGCTGCGCTCTGCTGTGCATCGTGGTCCAGTTTCCGAAAGATTGAGTTTGCGCGAACAGCCGCATACTGGCAGTAAGGTCCAGTCTCACCTTCGAACGAAAGCGCCTCTTTGAAGTCGAATGCGATAACGGAATTGCGCGTAAACTTCAGAAGAAAATAGCGCAAAGCTCCGACCGCAATTTCGTGGGCAGTAGCCTTCTGTTCATCAATTGAAAGCTCAGGATGGCGCTCTGCCACTTCACCTAAAGCGTCAGTCTCGAGCCGGTTGATCAAATCGTCGGCTTTGACGCCCAGGCCTTTGCGCCCGCTCATCTCGATAAACGGACGGCGGCGATCCTCTTCACTCAGCGCGAGACCCAACTCTTCGCAGGCCGCCGGCGACAGTGCCACCATCTCGTAACTCAGGTGTACGCTCGCGTCCTGGCCGATCTCCGGAACCACGGCGGACACTCCTCGCGCGACGATCTCCTGGGGATACGACTGGCGGGAATCAATGACGTTGTAAACCTTGACCCCACCGCCGAAATTAGGACGCACCACTTCGGGAGCGATTTTCGTGTTGGGCTCGGTAGTGGTCACCCACGTCACATGCGAGTCGACGTGACTGCGGAAGGGTTCATAGTTGAAATCAAGACCAAGCTTGCCGAGCTTCCACAGCTGGTAAGCAATGTCTTTGCCCGTGTAAGTGACCGTACCGTTTGAGCGAACGATGATCTTGTCCGATTCGTGTTCGTCGGTGCCCGTATGAGACTCAAAGGGCATCACCCAGCAGCCGGCATGCTTTCCTTCAGTTTCAAACCGAATCACACCTGCAGTTTTCATCAACTCAAACGCGCGTTCCCAAAAATGCAGGTGCAGGATTTCTGACTCGCGCGCGAGTAAGTCGTATCGAATACCCAGCCGCTCCATTGTGTCGACAATGCACTCGACATTACGGGTGGCCACATAATCAGCCAGCTCGGCGATGGGATTGTTTCCTTGCTCCAACGCATGCAGGACTTCGGTGCGAAGTTTTAGCCGGTCAGCGTTTGGTTGACCGGCGGGGTCGTCGTCGCGGTAAAACAACCCGACGCGCGTATACAAGTCCCAGCAGTAGTAATCAAACGGACGTTCAGCGGGAAGAGATCGATCGACTTGCTTGATTTCTTCCAGCGTCATTTTCTCGAGGTGCATGAAGCCGACAACCACGTCAGCAACCTGCACGCCTGTGTTGTCAATATAGTTTTGCACTTCCACGCGTTCGCCTGCCGCCAGCAGGATCCTGACAAACGTGTCACCGAGAACGGCGTTGCGAACGTGACCAATGTGAGCGGCTTTGTTTGGATTGATGCTGGTGTGCTCGACCATCTGCTTGGGTCGATCGGGTGCGGGAGAGTGTTCCTGCCCAGGCAACTTCTCCGCGGCAAACATCGCAATCAGCTTCGCCCGTTCAAAGAACACATTGATATAACCGGCGCCGGCAACCTCGACGCGCGCGACTTCCGGCGAGTTTTCCAGTTTTGACTTTAACTGCTCGGCGATTGAGCGTGGTGCGACCTTGACGCCGGTGCCCTGCTTGATCAGTTTCGCCAGTTCAAATGAAACGGGAAATGCGAGGTCGCCCAGCTCGGGACGCGGCGGCGTTTCAGCATTGAGTTGCTCCAGCTCAACACCAAACAGTTCGAGCGCGGCGGCAATCACCTGGCGTTTCAGCCGGTTCTGGATCTCAATCAAAGTCACTTCGCTGTCTAGCCCTCATCGAGGAAGATTTTTCGGGGTCCGGAAAAGCGCAGAGTATAGCTTAGGTGCAGAGCTGTCGCCCAATAAGACAAAGAAACAATAGAGACACCTGGGCAGTGTCGCTCTCGCCAACTACTGGGACCGCATCAGGCGTCTCGCCCGCAAATGAGCGCGCATTGCGAACAACGCTTCCGATGGAGCTACTTCCGAAAGACTTCGCTCTGTCGCGCAATACACCCCAACTCGCCTCCGCCCAACCGCTTTTCGCGCCGCGGGCGGGACGCCTGATGCGGTCCCAGTAGTTAGCAAGAGTGGCATGCGGCGCGTAGGGTGAGGATTGTCCGAACCGGCGCCTTCTTGACACTTCTCAGCCGCGCTCTGTTACCATCGCCTCTCCGATGCAGGCAGTCGAAAACCAATCAATTTCGCGCGAACTTAGGGAACGGTTCGCAACCGCGACGAATGTTCTGGTGCTCACTGGCGCCGGTGTTTCCGCTGAGTCAGGCGTGCCGACGTTTCGCGGCGGTGGGAACACCGCTGTTTGGAAGGGCTTACCCTTCGATGTGATTTCTTCAGCTCGCATGGTCCAGAGTGATCTGCCGGCGGTTTGGGATTGGTTTGACTACCGGCGCAACCTGTTGAAACCGCTGGAACCAAACGCAGCGCACATGGAGATTACTCGCTGGCAGGAGCGATTTGCCCAATGCACAGTGGTTACCCAGAACATCGATGGCCTGCATCAAAAAGCGGGCTCACGAGATGTAATCGAATTGCACGGCAGCATCTGGCGTTCACGCTGTGTCGAATGTGAATCGCGGTTTGAAATTGCTCCAGCTGGTCTGCGGCCTGATGCCTGCATTGATTGTGGCAATAACCTCCGACCTGATGTGGTGTTGTTTGGAGAGGTGCTGCCGGCGGGCGCTTTTGAGCTTGCCGCGGCGAAGGCTGCTGAATGCGAACTGTGCTTCGTGGTCGGCACGTCTGGACTCGTCTATCCAGCCGCTGGGATACCGGAAATTGCCCGGAGCGCCGGCGCTTATCTTTGTGAAGTCAATCCAGAACGCACGCCGCTCTCGAATTTGTGCGATCAGGTTTTGACCGGAAAAGCAGGCGAGTTGCTCCCGCTGTTTGCAAAGTAGGACGGGCATTCCTGCCTGTCTTTTGTTGATTGGCAATGTGGACACTCAGAAATCAACGTCCTGCTCGGGAGCTCGACAGGCAGGAATGCCTGTCTTACTTATGAAGACTCTCTATTTCGATTGTTTCGCGGGCGCCAGTGGCGACATGATCCTTGGGGCCATGGTCGCGGCCGGAGTTGACCCGCAGATCCTCAAAGAGCAAATAGCGTTGCTTAACGTCGACGGCTATTCAATCGACTTCAAAATAGTAGATCGTTCCGGCCTCAGCGCAACCCACGCCGTCGTGCAAACAGAACACGAACATGTGCACCGCCACCTCTCAGACATTCTGAAGTTAATCAACGCCTCGCGACTCTCCGACAGCGTCAAACATCGCTCGGCCCGGGTCTTTTCGCGGCTCGCCGAAGCCGAGGCCTTCGTGCACAATGAGCCTGTCAAACAGATTCACTTTCACGAGGTCGGGGCACTGGATGCGATCATTGACGTGGTGGGAGCGGCGATCTGTTTCGATCTGCTCGGCGTGGACCACTTTGTCGCCTCGCCGCTAAATGTCGGCAGCGGGACTGTAGATATGCACCATGGGCGTTTGCCCGTGCCGCCGCCGGCAGTAACCGAGCTTCTCAGAGACGTCCCTTTTTATTCGACCTTCATCAAAGGCGAACTGCTTACGCCCACCGGAGCCGCCATCATTACCACAGTCTGCTCCGAATATGGCCCCATCCCGCAAATGAGGCTGGCACAAATCGGTTGTGGCGCCGGAACGCGGGAGTACGAAAAATTCCCAAACGTGCTGCGCGTATTTGTTGGGGAAATCGAAACTCGACAACCAGCCGACGAACGGCTGCTGATCGTCGAAACCAATGTTGACGACATGTCGCCTCAACTGTTCGGTCACGTGATGGAGCGGGCTCTCGAACTCGGGGCGTTGGATTGTTACTTCACGCCGGTGCAGATGAAGAAGAACCGACCCGGCGTCTTGTTGTCTATTCTTTGCAAACCCGAAGATCGCGAGAAGTTTATGCAGTTGCTCTTCGCGGAAACCACGACCCTCGGCGCGCGAAGTTATGAGGTCAACCGCCGCGCGCTCGAGCGCGAAACTGTGCGTGTCGAAACGCAGTATGGATCAATTGATGTTAAAGTAGCTCGACTAAACGGAGCTGTGGTGAATGCAATGCCGGAGTATGAGGAGTGCCGGCGGGCCGCGATCGCATCAAATGTGGCGCTGCGAGTGGTGGAAGATGCGGCCAGGGCCGCTTTCGCGCAGCAAGCCCATCCTTCCTGACTTGAGAAGTGTTCGGGGATAATCGATCCTTTGAGAGGCTCTGGATGCAGGGATCAAGGCAAGCGCGGAGTCTCTCGCGTCCAGAGATGACATATGGCCACTAAGTTTTCTGAAGAGAAACACGACGAATCGACAGGCGGCGAACTGCCTCCGGTCGACACCGAGCTAATTGCGCAGGGCGTTCGCATGATCCTCGAGGGACTTGGCGAAAACCCCGATCGCCCGGGCCTGCGGGAGACGCCGCAACGCGTGGCAGAAATGTTTGTTGAGTTGACTTCGGGCATGCGCGAGGACCCGGGTCAGCACGTTGTTCCGCTGCCGGGAGATAAACACGATGAGATGGTGATTGTGAAAGACATCAGCATTGCGTCGATGTGTGAACATCATCTGGCGCCATTTGTAGGGAAATGTCACATTGCCTACATTCCCAGGGAGGGAAGAATTCTTGGAATTTCCAAGCTGGCGCGGCTGGCCGAGACGTTTTCCCGCCGGCTACAACTTCAGGAGCGCTTGACCACCGATATTGCAAACACACTTTTCGAAGGTTTGAAACCGATCGGCGTGATGGTGGTGATTGAAGCTGCGCACACCTGCATGACCTTAAGAGGCGTGCGGAAGGCAGAGGCCAAGACTATCACTTCAGCGGTGTTGGGTGGTTTTCGCACTGACCCTCGAACGCGTGCCGAAGCGATGTCGCTAATTACTGGTAAGGAGTGAAGAGCTCAGGATGTTGAGTACAAGCAAATTCGGGTTGCTAATCGTAGCGCTCATTCTGGGGATTGCGGTTTCAGGGTTTTCACAACAGCGCGGGCGAGCGAACCCTCCGCTGAATGAAGAGGCGATTCGCGCCCACATCAAGTTTCTCTCCGACGACCTGCTCGAAGGTCGTGGCACGGGGGCCCGTGGGGGCACCCTGGGAGCGAATTACATCGCGGCGCAGCTTGAAGCGCTCGGTTTGAAGGGCGCCGGCACAAACGGAAGCTTCTTCCAACAGGTATCGCTCGTCGGCGTGAAGGCCGATCCCTCCACCGCGCTGGTCATTTCCGGTGGCAGCGGCAAAGAGACTTTCAAGTTTGCCGACGACTACGTTGCGTTTACCGGAGCCCAAACAGATGAGATCGACGTTGACACCGATCTGGTGTTTGTTGGTTATGGCATTGACGCTCCAGAGCAGAAGTGGAACGATTACAAAGGCGAACCATCCGACTATCGCGGCAAGATCCTGGTGATGTTGGTTAACGACCCACCTGCAACTACTGAAGAGCCAAATCTCTTTGGTGCGAGGGCTCTGACCTATTACGGTCGCTGGACCTACAAGTATGAAGAGGCAGCGCGGCGCGGGGCGGCCGGAGTGATCCTGTTGCACACCGATCAATCAGCCGGTTATGGATGGAACGTCATTCGGACTTCAAACGGTAGCTGGCGTTTTGACATCGCTCGCTCAACGACTGACACGACGCCTTTCCTGAAGTTTCGCTCATGGATTACCGACGATGCGGCGCGCAAAATGATGAAGCTCGCCGGGCAAGATCTCGATGATCTAAGGGCGAAGGCCGCAACTCGCGATTTTCGGCCGGTCGATTTGAAGTTGAAAGGGAAGCTCAACCTGAAGAGTGAAGTGAAACGGGTTGAGGCGCCCAATGTAGTCGGCATTCTGCGCGGCAGTGATCCAAAACTACGCGACGAGTTTGTGGTTTACTCTGCACATCACGACCACCTTGGCATCGGCGCGCCGAATAAAGATGGCGACACGATTTACAATGGAGCCCTCGACAATTCCACCGGAGTTGCGGCAGTCATCGCTATTGCTGAGGCGCTCAGTAAACTACCAGCTGCGCAACGTCCACGCCGCTCAAGCCTGTTTTTGTTTCCGACTGCTGAGGAGCAAGGCTTGATTGGCGCCGAATGGTATACGACGCATCCGCTGGTGCCGCTCGCGAAAACGGCGGCGAATGTAAACCTGGATTCGCTGAATGTGCTGGGACGCACACACGATTTCATTCCCTTAGGCGCCGAACGCTCAACGCTCAAAGCCGTGGTGGAAGCCGTCGCCCGCGAACGGGGCATGCGAGTTTCACCTGACGCGCGGCCTGAACAGGGCTCGTTTTATCGTTCAGATCATTTTCCGTTTGCGAAGGCTGGTGTACCGTCGATCAGTTTGAAAGAAGGAAGTGATTACGTAGGCCGCTCGAAGGAGTGGGGCGAGCAACAGTTCAAAGCTTATAACACGGCCCACTATCATCAGCCTTCCGACGAAATGCGCGACTCATGGGATCTTAAGGCTTTGCTACAGGAAGTGGACATCGCAATGGCGATCGGACGACGAATCGCGGACGCTGAGCAAATGCCTCGCTTTAACCCGGACGACGAATTTGCCCGAAAGAAGTAAATCGTGAATCGTAAATCGTAAGTAGAAGTTCGCCCTCCAACTGCCGCCAACGTCAAAGCATGAATTGTGAATTTATGAATGGAGATTAGCCCTCAAAGTGGTAAAAGTCTTCCTCGATTAGAAAGTTGGAGTCCTTTGAAGCTTGCGATTGGCAATTCACCAGACGCATGCGCCGACTGGTTATTACGATTCACCATTCACGATTTACGATTCACTAGATGACCTTTTACATTACCACCCCCATCTACTACGCCAACAGCCTGCCGCATCTCGGTCATCTTTACACAATGATCGTGGCTGATTCGATTGTCCGACAGAAGCGTCAGCAGGGAATTGAAACGTTTTTCCTGACCGGAACTGACGAGCATGGCATCAACATCGAACGCGCCGCCGAACGCGCTGGACGGACGCCGCTGGAACAAGCCGATTACGTTGTCAGCTATTTCAAGCAGATGACGGCCGAATTTGGGCTGGACACCGAACACGGTGGTTACGATGTTTTCATGCGCACGACCGAGCCGTTTCACTATGAAGGAGTCAGCGAGCTCTGGCGTCGCGCCGCGCGAGCAAAAACCCCGAAGGGGAATGCGGCGATCTACAAGGGTCATTACGAGGGGTGGTTCTGTGCTCCTTGTGCGGCGTACAAAACTGAAGACGAGTATGCCAAACCAATAAACGAAGGAGAGCCGCCGACTTGCTTGATCCACGAGACTCCGCTCGACCGTGTTTCGGAAGAAAGCTACTTTTTTCGGCTTTCTGAATACGGGGACGCCCTGCTCGAAGTTTATGAGTCGCGTCCGGATTTCGTGAAACCTGATTCGCGCCGAAACGAAGTGATGAGATTTGTTCGGGACGGCCTTCAGGATCTGTCAGTCAGCCGTTTGCGAACCTCCGTCAATTGGGGCGTTCCGGTGCCGGATGATCCGGATCACACGATGTATGTCTGGTTTGACGCGTTGACCAACTACATCACAGCGATAGGTTTCGGAAATGAAGAGCGCGAACGGGCCGTTGGCTTTGCGAAGTTCTGGCCGGCTCTCCATCTGGTGGGCAAAGACATCCTCCGGTTTCACGCGGTCTACTGGCCGGCGTTTCTGATGGCTGCCGGCGTGGAACTGCCACGCGCGGTGGTCGCGCATGGCATGTGGGTCGATCCCGATGGACGCAAAATGTCGAAGACCCTCGGTAACACGATCGAACTCGATGTGTTGAATAAACACTTTCCGATCGACTCGATCCGTTACTTCTGTTTGCGGGAGATGGTTTTTGGGCAAGACGGCCGGTTCGGTTACGAGTCACTGATCGATCGCACGAACAGCGATCTGGCCAGCGGCCTCGGTAATCTTTCAAGCCGTACGCTGACCATGATTAACCGCTATTGCGAAGGTCGCGTGCCATCCGGGACCATCTCCGAGGACAGGTTGCTCCAGGCTAAACGTTCGGGAGTAGACACCGATGAGACCACCGTGTCCGGTTTTCTGGAGAATGCGCGCACCCAATTTCAGCAGCACTTTGATGACCTGGCGTTTAGCAAAGCACTGGAAGTGGCCTGGTCCGTGGTTGCACGGGTCGACAAGATGATTAGCAGCGCGAAGCCGTGGGACCTGGCTAAGGACGAGAACCAGAAGCAGACACTGAATGCGGTTCTTTATCGCGCTGCTGAAACGCTGAGGTGGTTGGCGGTGATGCTCTATCCCGTTATGCCCGCCGCCACCAAGGAACTCTGGGCGCAGTTGGGATTGAAGGGCTCTCCCGCTGAGATCGATCCGGTAAGACTTAAGTGGGGTGAACTTTCCGAAGGGACGGCAATCGGCGAAGTAAAACCAATCTTCCCGCGAATCGACAAGGCAAAAACGATGAAGGAAATAAAAGGACAAGATCACGAAACAGCGGCAAGCACCAGCGCCAGTTCTCCCCGAACGGAGAGCGGGAGTCACCGCGTTGAAGCGAAGCCGGAAGGCGCGGGTGTGCATGCCACTGAAGCGGATGCCGTACCCGGCGCTGTGAGTGAGACAAAGCCTGTACCGCCACAACAAGGTGCGACCGAGGCGGACGCCGTTCCGGGTGTAGCCACCTACCTCGACATTACTGACTTCATCAAGGTCGACCTCCGCGTCGGTGAGGTACTCACCGCCGAGCGGATTCCGAAGGCCGACAAGCTGCTCTTGTTGACAGTGGACATCGGTGAAGAGAAGCCGCGGCAAATTCTCGCCGGCATAGCTGAACACTACTCGCCGGACCAGATGCTGGGCCGAAAGATTGCGGTAGTTGCCAATTTGAAACCGCGGAAGTTGCGTGGCTTTGAATCGCAGGGAATGCTGCTGGCGGCTTCAGTCGGCGAAGGCGACAAGCCCGTGCTGGCAACGTTTGCGGAGGACGTGCCCAACGGCGCGCG
>JAXIOV010000081.1:0-3324 GCA_045403245.1 Pyrinomonadaceae bacterium
GCCGAGATGGTCAAAGCCTTCATCATCTCCGGCGAATACCGCCACCGCTTCGGACCGTAACAGCGCTCGGGTCAATAGGGGTCAGGCTTGCGATTTTTGCGATTCTCAATCCTTGCTGCTGAGTAAAGATTGATGATCGCAGAGGCAAACTTCTACCGCCAATTTGGGGCCCTCTATCCGGCCAACTGACGGTTCGTCGTTATGTCACTGAAGCGAAAGAGCAAAAGGCCGCCTACAAATTGTACAGACATAGGGAATCGCAAGAATCGCAAGCCTGACCCCATCTTTTTTGACTTTCGTTAAGCTCTATTTTCTCAAGTCGAACCAAACCCAACCGTCTTTAGTATTGATCGAGTTCACAGAGATCGCGGATAAGCCCACCTCGGGTGTGCAGTGAGGATATGGAGGTCCAGTTCCCATTGAGGTGCCGCCCTCGGTGAATATAGCTTCGTCGCACAAGGCCTTCTTGTCGGATGGTCTATAGAAACTCAAGACAACTTTAGCCATTCCCGCATAGCCGTCGGAACAAGGCGTCGGAGCAATAATGTCAATAACCTTGACACCAAGCTCGCCGTTGTGACTTGATTCGCCCTTCCTTAGCACAAGCTCGGCGATAGAACGCACTCCGCCAAAGTAACTGTCCTTCCAACCCTCTACTTTTTCAGGGCGAACTGCTTCTTTCCGCTCTTGAGGCGAACAACAACCGGTAGAAAGGATCACACAAGCTGCCACCAGAAAAGATAAAATAAACATCTGCATGCTCCTCATATTAGTCGTTAAGGCACCGGCGTCCTGTAGGTTCTCTTGTAATAGTCTCTCACTTGGGCCGGCGAAGCTGGACCCGACGAGTGTTGACTCCCAGAGGCAGCTCTCCCGATTGGCCCGCAACCCCTAACGCAATTGACGGACGTGGGATCCCAGTGTGCGAAGAAATAGTTGGCACCGTACTTCGGATCATTGGAACGGTCATTCCCGTAGTGGAGCTCTGGGTCTGAATCATAGACTGTGGGCGCACGAGCGCTGTCAAACGGATGGTCTACAGAACCTTTCGTTATTCGAGCGTAGCCGTTAGCGAGGTATTCGTCCGCTGAATTTACTGCATAGCCTTGCTTAGCGAGTGCTCCAAGAAACTGATCCTTATCCTTTACAGTAACTTCGACCTCACTTCGACCAAACGCCTCAATGGTGTTGATCTGCTGGTATACAGGATTTTGATTTGGCGGCGACCCTTGAATAAAGTTCTGTACGAAGTTCTGCGCAGTCGCGATTCTTTCCGAGGTAGCTTGAGCATCCCCTTTTACAGTTACAAGATTATTGAACTTCTTGCCTGCTGCTTTGAGCTCTTTGTCTGTGATCTTATCCACGTCTTTAACCGTCGTTAGCTTCGACGCAAGTGCCCTTCTCTCGTAGTCCTCTAGTTGGTCCCATGGATCCTTGTCCTTGAGGCCGTCTGGGTCCACGTAGCGAAGCGGATTATTTAGGACGAAGACATAGCGATTCATGGTCTGCGGATTTGAGAGTCTCGCGCTACCGCCAAGAGGATCGACCGTCGTGAAGCGCCCCATTGTGCTTGAATAGTATCTTTCGCCAAAGTAATCCAGTCCCGTTTCAATATCCCGTTCCTTTGCGGTTAAGAACGTGTAATGAGAACCTCGGTGGCCTGCGAATGAGCACCACACGGTAGCCTGTCAGTTTGTTCTGTGGCGTATTTATCTGGAATACACTTGATGCAGCGTTCGATGCCATTCGCAGCTTATTCGAACTATTTAGGAATCAGCCTCTTCCAAAACAAGCAGATAGTCATCAAATGCCCAGTTCTTATTTAAGTTCTCATTATTGACAATCTGGCCATCTAGTGTGTTGTAGATAATTCCTCTGTATTCGCCCTCCTTGAAAGAAATGTGGAAAACCAAACCACCAATGTAACGCGTACCTCCGCCCTTCGCTTCAAGAATAGTGACACCATTAGAGCGCAGACGCTCTTGCAATTCCTTAAAGAGTTCATCGTTATTCGTAGGAGCACGACGATGAAAGATATACTTCTGGCCCGCTTGAAGCGTTTTCGGAAGACTCTTGACTTCCATACTATGGGTAGGAACCGTTTGGGAATGGTTTTGTACACTTCCCACAAACACGAAATCCGATAAAGCCTTCACAAACATGGGGCTATGTTTTGAGGTCATTGGCTCAGAGGATTCCAAGGGCTTCCAATTATGACAACCTACGAGCGCGCTCGCTAGACACAGCGCTAACGCCAGATATGAGTGGCGAAATATTTTCCGGCTCGAAGCGGCAGGCCCTCTCGAAATCATCAGCGAGCGCATCCTAATTATGGAATTTACGAACTGCCCCTTTTGGATCATATCGCTTTCTCACTTTCTCTTCGAAGCGTAAGGATGCGCTATCGTCATCCGGATCTCTAGTCATGCGCCCCCTCTCGTGCCCTAATTCGTGGCCCATCACTTGACCTGGCCATATCTTTCCAGGTTTACCATCGCTCATCAATCCACCCGGAATCTTCCCCGGCTTAGTAGATGGATCTAAAACGTATATCATCTCCCTTCCCTTGAACACGGACGTATAACCAGGAGTTCCTATACCAACTTGTCCGATCTTAACAGTATCTCCATTGTCATCGGTCAAAGTTGTGCCATTTGGAACCACACCAAGCCCCACAATTTTTGCATCATTTATAATGGGAGCAAGTTCGCCAGCCGCTTCGTTTATGGATTCAAAGGCAGGTCCCTTGCCATTGGGACCGTTGGTATAGATACCGATGAAATACCGTGTATTTCCATCCTTGTCCGTCACTGTATTTTCATATAAATAGGCGCCCGCCTTCTTGCCGACCACTGTTCGAGCCTCTTCCAACTGTTTCTTTCTTTCTTCTTCGGACCCTATGAGCTCTATGGCCTCACCCAAAGGGTCAACGTACTTGAGGGGATTGTTCAAAGCATAAGCGTAACGGTTCCATTGTTGAGGCGAGCTTATGTATTCAAGAAACGCTCTTTCCGCTTCTTGGCCGTCGGCAGTGCTTTGTCTCTCTACATTGATGTCATAGCGATCCGCACTGGTGAATCTTCCCTGCGTTGACGAGTAGTATCGTGCAAGGAAGTAATCGAGGCCGGTTTCGTTATCCCGTTCTTTTTGGGTGAACTTCTGCCGCAAGCCGTCGGCGATGCTGTAGCCCATGCCGGTGGTGCGGCCGCCGATCAATCCAAGCTCCTCGCCAAACGGCAGGTAATCATGCCGCTTCACTCCCGCCAGACTGCCCGTCTTGTCAAACACCATTCGCGGTGTGCCCAGGTGGTCCGTCACCAGCCA